>NZ_JASCAI010000030.1:0-332571 GCF_029967875.1 Acinetobacter sp. V89_4 | reverse complement strand
TTTTACTCCAATGCATCCAAATTCTTTCAATAGATGCATAGTACGTTAAAACACAGAATAGGTGAAACAGTATGTTTTTATAGATTTGATCGGTTTTTTGAATGTTGATTGGCACTTATAAATAATATCAAGAAGTTAAAGTAGAATTTGTCTTTAGGTCATCTTTATTACTCTTTTTTATCTTTTAAAGTGAAAGTGTTTAAAAATTTATATATGTTATATGGCTGTAAAGATTTTATGTCATAACATTAAAAGGTACTTTCATGTCATTGCAACGCGGCATTTATCAGCATTATAAAGGTAATCTCTATCAAGTTTTTTCTGTGGCAAAGCACAGCGAGACTGAAGAGCAACTCGTGGTTTATCAGTGTCTTTATGGTGACTATTCAACTTGGGTACGTCCGCTTGATATGTTTACTGAAACGGTTCAAATTGCTGACGGAAGTATCGTGCCACGGTTCAAGTTAATTCAAAGCACTTAACTCAAACGGTTGTCATATAAAATAACGATTTTAAAGGGTGAAGATATGCCAAATACTTTTTTCTTACAAAGAGTTGCAGATTTATATGACACCTTTAAACGACATGATGCCCAGCAGTCAGATCGCTTGCTACGCTATCGAAATATTGAGGCTGAATCTGCAAAACTTCTGTCGCAATTTATCCGAATGCAGCAAGCCAAATCAATTTTAGAAATTGGTACTTCAACGGGTTATTCTACTCTATGGCTTGCTGAGGCTGCACAATCGACTCATGGAAAAGTAACCACGCTTGAAATTGATGCCAATCGCAGTACCGAGGCGAAACGCCATGCTACGGAACTGGCATTAAATGAAGTTGTTGATTTTTGGATAGGGGATGCCGCTGATTATTTAAAAGAAACTCACGAAACGTTCGATTTTATTTTGTTAGATGCTGAGCGTAATGCTTACGAAAATTATTGGCCCGATTTAAAGCGTCTGATCAAGCCCAAAGGTGGTGTCCTTATTATTGATAAGGTTATTTCACATGCGGCTGAAGTAAGTTCATTCTTATCTTTAATTAAAAAAGATGAAAATTTTATGAGCAGTATTTTGCCGGTAGGGGCTGGTTTAAGTCTGGTAGTTTTAAAGTAGATTCGCTTTCTTGAGATATTCTTGCCGATAAGCTTGTGGACTACAGCCCTGTACTTTATTAAATGCACGGGTGAAATTGGCAGGATTTGAATAGCCCAGTTCATAGGCAATATGGGTAATGGTAAAGGTAGAGTTCTCTAACAAATCAATGGCACGCTCAGTACTGATCTGTTGCTTTAAATTTTGAAATTCAACGCCTTGCTGTTGTAAATAGCGTTGTAAAGTTTTGGTCGAAATATTTAATACTTTGGCACACTCCATTAGGGTTGGGACTTGATTGGCTTGCCGCAACATCATACTAACCCATTCAACAATTTCACCTTGATGATAGATCTTCTGGATTTGTTCCTGACAGCGTTGTTCAACTATTTTTAGACTATGTGCGTCAGCTAGAGGCAAGGGTAGTGCTAATTGTTGTTGATCAATCACCACGCGGATACCTGAAAGCCACGTATAGTTAAAGTGGAAGTTGGCTTTTACTAGGGAAATGTAACGTTCTTGATAGCTCGGCTCTGGAACACTCAAATACACTTGGTAGCGTTGTAATTGCTGACCTGCCAATTCTAACAGGCTGTAGTAAAAGGCCACGGCAATCGCTTCAATATGAAAAGCCAAACATTGCTTATTCATCTGCAAAATCGGTTCAAATAATAGTTCAACCTTTTGCTGATTGGTCGGAAACTGAATGCTGAGCTTAAAACTCGGCATAATCAGTCTAAAATATTGTGCAATTAGCCTAAGTGCATGTTCCAGATTAGGACTGGTCATTAGTGCATAGCCGACCAGACTATGTGAGCTGAGTTTGATATTTTTACCCAGTTCAAAGGCTAAGTCTTGAGTGTTGGGCAGACTTAAACCCATTTCAATAAATTGTTCAATTTGTTGAATCGATAATAATTCTGTTTTTGCCAGTTCTTGCTGGAATGCCGCCAATAAATCATTATCGTATTGATGCGTGCCGATTAAAATTTCAATCAGCCGTAAATAATAACGTGATGGGATAACAGGAATCTGTTGCTTCTGCACAAGAAAAACTCAGCAAAGTCTTAAAATGATAATAGCAAGTCTTAAAATGATAATATAGAGGGACTATGAACGAGCACAATCAATTCAAGCAAAACATTTTGTGTTTGATTGGAGTCTCTAATGAATATGCATACTCAACTGGATGTCGAGCAAGCGACAACAACATTTAAGGATAAAAAACGTCATTTATGGCTATTGGGTTTGGCTGTACCGACCATTGCAATGGGTGGGCTAGCAGGCTATCAATTTGGTCCTAAAAAAACTAAAAAGTTCTTTGCTTCATTTGGGCCATTATTTATTCATGGCGTTATTCCAGCATTAGATAAACTGATTGGGGAAGACAAGGAAAATCCGCCATTAGACGCAATCGCGGATTTAGAAGCAGATCCGTATTACGCTCGCATTGTTAAACTTTTTATTCCTTTGCAATATGCGACCAATATTTATGGGGCATATTTAGCCAGTCGTAAAAATACACCTCTTGCTGATCAGGTTTTACTTGGAACTTTGGTGGGAATGGTTAATGGGATTGCCATTAATACGGCACATGAACTTAGCCACAAGAATGGGCAGCTTGAACATTATTTATCTCATTTAGCCTTAGCGCCTTCCGGTTATAACCATTTCCGAATCGAACACCCTTATGGACACCACCGTCGAGTAGCGACACCTGAAGATCCAGCATCTTCACAATTTGGCGAAACCTTTTGGAAGTTCTTACCACGTACCGTAATTGGCAGCTTTAAATCGGCGATTGAAATTGAAAAAAATCGTTTAGAACGTAAGAAATTGCCTTTCTTCTGTAAGGAAAATGAGCTGATTCATGGCTGGGCAATGTCGGTTGTGTACCATGCAGCCATGTTTGCGAAATTTGGTGCGCGTTCGATTCCATTTCAAGTTACTCAAGCTGCGTATGCAATAACTTTGTTTGAATCGGTGAATTACATTGAACATTATGGTTTAAAGCGTGCAAAGAAAGAAAATGGCCAATATGAACGTACTTTGCCAGAGCACAGCTGGAACAATAATAATGTGGTGACCAATCTGTTCTTGTATCAATTACAACGGCATTCAGATCATCATGCCAATCCAACTCGCAGCTTTCAGACTTTACGTCACTTTGAAGATGCGCCGCAATTACCAGCAGGTTATGGTGCAATGATTTTGCCTGCATTTATTCCATCTTGGTGGTCAAAAATTATGGATGATCGCGTTGTCGAGCACTATAAGGGTGACCTTAGTAAAATCAATATGCATGTTGATGTGAAGGAAAAAATGCTAGAAAAATATATTGGACAAAATGACGCGGCTTAATAGCCAAAAGATATAAAACAGATCAGCCCCAGCGGGCTGATTTTTTATGATTAAGCAGAAATACGGAGTCTATTAAAATGCAGATCAAACTCAAGATATTTGTGAACAAATGCAGTTTTATCATTGGTACGTAACAAATTATTGTAGATAAACTCTGGAACTGGATGGTAGAGCTCACCTGAGCCATTGCTATAGAAGATTTTTAAATAGCGTGAAGAAACATCGTATTTCCAAGAGGTTACAACAACAGATTTTTCCATATAACTACTCCTACTTTTGTTTGATCTTTTAATACATATATAAAGCTCTTTTGTTTCATAATTCGACAGTACTCTAAGTTAAGCAGGCTGACAATTCATAAATGAATATTGCTATAAATTTATAAGTATAAGAATTGTAAAAAATTAGCTATAAAATTTGAGTAGAGAGTAGGGCTTGGATTTATAAAAATAACCAATAAAAAAACCACCCTAAAAAGGGTGGTTTTCAGACGTATTGGTCTAATCTAAAAAATTAGATTTTACCAACTAGGTCGATAGATGGAGCAAGAGTAGCTTCGCCTTCTTTCCATTTAGCTGGGCAAACTTCACCTGGATGAGCGTGTACGTATTGAGCAGCTTTTACTTTACGAAGAAGTTCAGACGCGTCACGGCCGATACCACCAGCGTTGAGTTCAACGATTTGGATTTTACCTTCTGGATCGATAACGAAAGTACCACGGTCAGCTAAACCTTCAGATTCAATAAGAACGTCGAAGTTTTTAGAAAGAGTCCAAGTTGGGTCACCAACTAATGGATATTGGATTTTTTTGATTTCTTCAGAAGTGTCGTGCCAAGCTTTGTGAGTGAAGTGTGTATCAGTAGATACAGCATAAATTTCAACACCAAGTTTTTGGAATTCAGCGTAGTTGTCTGCTAAGTCACCAAGTTCAGTTGGACAAACGAAAGTGAAGTCAGCTGGATAGAAGAATACAACAGACCACTTACCTTTAAGGTTAGTTTCGTTAACTTCAACAAATTGGCCGTTGTGGTAAGCAGTTGCTTGGAATGGTTTAACTTCAGTATTAATCAAGCTCATCATTGTCTCCATGATTGAGGTTTATATTTAAACTTGTTTACGAGATGTAGAATAAATAAAAATTCTTTATTGGGGAAATAGTATTTTTACATGACTAAAATCGGAAAATTGAATAAGTGATAAATTTACGATTTTTAAGTCCCCAAACACTGTATTCGATTTGACTGCAAAAACATGTAAATCAAATGACAGTTATAGTAAAAGAAACTTGCATAACAACATGAAGTCTACTTAGTCAAAATTCAAGGGTAAAATTTTAAAAAATTAAAAATATATAAAAAACCAAGTGTTTTACCTGAAGGGCATTAGAGCGTAAAATAGAGGATTGTTGTATTTTCAGGAAAATTTGTCTGTGCAGAATGATTTAAATATTGATCAGTGGGTAATGGCAAGAGATCGTTACCGTTTAAATCGTTTGCGTAAAGATAAAAAAGCCAATACAGCAGAGATTGAAAAATTATTTGAACAATCGAATGCCAAAGTAAGGCAACGATTTGAACGACTGCCTAAAATCAAACTGAATCAGGAACTACCTGTTTCTCAATATGCTGACCGTTTAATTGATGCGATTCAAAAGTATCAGGTCATTATTGTGGCGGGTGAAACAGGTTCAGGTAAAACCACTCAGCTTCCTCAAATTGCAATGCTAGCAGGTCGTGGCTTAACAGGTATGATTGGTCATACTCAGCCACGTCGTTTAGCTGCACGTAGTGTGTCGCAGCGTATTGCAGAAGAAGTCGGCGAAAAGCTTGGCGAATCGATTGGTTTTAAAATCCGATTTAATGAACAAGGTTCGCAAGATTCGATTGTACGGTTAATGACCGATGGTATTTTGCTTGCCGAGTTAGGCAATGACCGTTTCTTGTCTAAATATGACACGATCATTATTGATGAAGCGCATGAACGCTCACTCAATATCGATTTTATTATGGGTTATTTAAAGCAGTTACTGCCAAAACGCCCAGACCTAAAAGTTATCGTGACTTCGGCAACTTTAGATGTAAATCGTTTTAGTAATTACTTTAATGATGCACCAGTTTTTGAAGTAGAAGGTCGTAGCTATCCGGTTGAAGTGCTTTATCGTCCAATTTCAGAGATGAATATTGGCGGAAGTGATGACGATGAGTTTGATGATTTCGAAGAAAACTTACCTCGAGCAGTTGTACAGGCAGTTGAAGAATGCTTTGCTGATGCCGAAGCAAAAGGTCACCCCGAACATGCCGACATTTTAATTTTCTCAAGTACAGAACAAGAAATTCGTGAGTTGCAGGAAACCTTGCAAAAGTACGGGCCAAGGCATACCGAAATTTTACCTTTGTATGCACGCTTAGCTGTTTCTGAACAGCAAAAGATTTTTAGTCCAGGGGGAAAAGGCCGTCGTATTATTATTGCGACCAACGTGGCCGAAACTGCACTGACTGTTCCAAATATTCGTTATGTGATTGATAGCGGTTTTGCCCGTATTTCTCGTTATAACTACCGTTCACGTGTGCAACGTTTGCCAATTGAGGCAATTTCTCAAGCTGCTGCCAATCAGCGTAAAGGGCGTTGTGGTCGTATTGCGGCGGGTGTGTGTATTCGTTTATATAGCGAAGAAGACTTCTTAAGCCGCCCTGAATTTACCGAACCTGAAATTAAACGGACTAACTTAGCGTCTGTTATTTTACAAATGCAGAGTTTAGGGTTGGGTGAGCTAGAAAACTTTGATTTTATTGAGCCACCAGATTTCCGTCTTGTAAATGATGGTAGGAAGTTGCTGATTGAGTTAGGGGCACTTAACGAGAAGAAAAATGAGCTGACCAAAGTCGGGCAAATGATGGCACGTATGCCAATTGATCCACGTTTGGCCCGTATGATCGTGGGCGGTGCTCATTTTGGCGTACTCAAAGAAATCTTAATTGTGGTAAGTGCTTTAGCTGTTCAGGACCCGCGTGAGCGTCCAGCAGATAAACAAATGCAGGCTGACCAAAAGCATGCTTTGTTCAAAGAAGCCGATTCAGATTTTCTGTTTTATTTGAAACTTTGGGAGACTTTAAATCCTAAAGGTGAAGCAGGGATGTCTGAAAATAAACGACGTCAGTTTGCTAAGCAGAATTTTTTAAGTTGGTTACGTTTACGTGAGTGGAAGCAGACACACCAGCAATTGGTTGAGTTAGCAGAAGGTTTAAAATTAAGCTTTAATGAAAAAGCTGCAAATTATGAAAACTTGCACCGTGCATTGCTGACAGGTTTGTTGTCTTTTATTGCCAATAAAACAGATGAACGCAATACCTTTATGGCGGTGCGTCAGCAAAAGGCTAAAGTTTTTCCAGCAAGTACGTTGCACAAAACCAATACCTCATGGGTGATGGCTTTTGAGATGGTGGAAACCTCTCAAGTGTACTTACGTACTTTAGCCAAAATTGATCCTGAATGGATTTTGCTTGCCGCACGCGACTTATTGAAATATCACTATTTTGAACCACATTGGTCTAAGAAAGCTGGCATTGTAAATGCGTATGCGCAAATTTCACTGTTTGGTTTAATTATTGAGCCAAAGCGTTTAATTAATTTTGAGAAAGTTGACCAGCCTGCTGCTCATGAGATTTTCTTACGCGACGCATTAACCACGGGTAACTTGGGTACGATTCCTCCATTTTTAAAACACAACTTGCTTAAACTTGAAGAAGTAGAGCGAGTTGAAGATAAATTGCGTCGCCGTGATTTAGTGGTCGATGAAGAAACGATTTATCAGTTTTATGCCTCTAAGATTCCTGAAGAAATCGCAAGCCGTCGTAGTTTTGAAGACTGGCGTGCGACGGTAGAAGCAAATCATCCGCGTTATTTATTTATTGAAGATGATTCACTCTGGCTAAATGACAGACCAACAACGCAGCAATTCCCAGATCATCTACACAATGGGCAGCTACGTTTAGCAACGACATATCATTTTGACCCGAGCCACGACGAAGATGGTGCAACTGTTCAAATTCCTGTACAGGCATTGCCTCAAGTTGATGAAAATATCTGGTCATGGGGAATTCCAGGTTGGCGCCAAGATTTAATTGAGGCATTACTTAAAGCTTTACCTAAAGATAAGCGTCGTAATGTCGTGCCTATTCCTGATACTGCTCGCAAGCTCATGCAAGGCATTGATGCAGTACATTTACGTGAACATATTTTTAGTTATTTAGCTTTTGCCTTACGTGGTGAGCAAATTACTGACAAAGATTTCTCGTTTGAACGCATTGATCCATATTTGGTGCCTTTCATTAAAGTTATTGATGAAAAAGGTAAGTTGATTGCAAAAGGCCGCGATTTACCTGAATTAAAAGCGCGTTGCCGTGTGGAAACACATCGTCCGGTTAAACAGCAAAAAGGTGAGTTTAAAAACTTCCCTGAAAACTTTACTTTTGAGGCTTCTCATAAAGTTACGGGCGTTGTAGTAAAGCAATATCAGGCTTTGGTACCTACAAAAACTTTTGCTGAAATTGAAGCTAAAGATGACTCTGGTGTTGTTATACAAACCTTTAATGATCAGGCTGAAGCTATTAAGCAGCATCGTGAAGGTATTATTCGTCTCGTCCATATGCAACTTGGCGATTTGGTTCGCCAGTTGAAAAAGCAGATTTCAAAACCGCTTGCTTTGGCATATTCACCTTTGGGTGATAAAGCTAAGCTTGAGCAGATGTTGGTCTATGCTACGTTGCAAATGGCAATTACAACTTTGCCAATTAATGCAGATGAATTTAATAAACTGCTTGAGCAAGTTAAAAAGCAATTTTTGACCCATGGTCAGCAAGCACTTGAGCAACTAAGTGATATTTATATTCAATGGCAGCAAATTCGCCGTCAGCTTTTAGTGCTTGACCGAGACATATTTGGCCGTAGTGTTGATGATATTGAAGATCAGCTAGATTTAATGTCACTTAGCAATTTTGTTTATTGCCAACCCGTCGATCTTTGGCAGGAATATCCGCGATATTTAAAAGCGCTGCTATTGCGTTTAGATCGATTGCCAAATAATCTACAGCGAGATCATGCCGCTATTGATGATGTCGATCCATGGATGGACAAGGTATTTAAATTCAAAAACGATCCAAAAATCAAAGAATTGTATTTGATGTTGGAAGAATTCCGCATTTCTTTATTTTCTCAACCGATGAAAACCAAGATGCCTATTTCACCAACTCGACTGCAAAAGTTATGGGATCGTTTGGGAATCAGTTAAGATAGATCGGGGTCTGTTTATGTTGTTGTTTAGCCTACAACGCAATTTATAAATGAAAGATTAACAGACCCTATTCATTTTTTTAGGAGTTTTACATGGGCATTCGTATCACAGGTACTGGGTTATTTCACCCAACAGAAATCATTTCTAATGAAGAACTGGCCGACAGTTTAAATGCTTATGTGGAACAATATAACCAAGAGAATGCAGAGAAAATTGCAGCAGGTGAGCTAGAAGAATTACGTGGTTCTAGTGCTGAATTTATTGAAAAAGCGTCTGGTATTAAGCGCCGTTACGTGATTGAGAAATCGGGTATTCTTGATCCAAATCGCTTGCGTCCTCGTTTGTCTGAACGTTCAAATGACGAGCTTTCACTTCAAGCAGAGTGGGGTGTGATTGCTGCAAAGCAGGCAATGGAAAATGCAGGCGTAACTGCTGAAGATATCGATGTTGTGATTTTGGCATGTTCAAACATGCAGCGTGCCTATCCAGCAGTTGCAATTGAAATCCAGTCAGCACTTGGCATTCAAGGTTATGCCTACGACATGAACGTTGCATGTTCAGCTGCCACTTTTGGTTTGAAACAAGCGGCTGATGCAATTCGTTCAGGTGCTCGCCGTGTTTTATTGGTGAACGTTGAGATTACATCGGGTCACCTAGACTACCGTAACCGTGATTGTCACTTCATTTTTGGTGATGTTGCGACGGCTTCTATTATTGAAGAAACGACTAC
Source organism: Acinetobacter sp. V89_4 (assembly GCF_029967875.1). NCBI lineage: Bacteria > Pseudomonadati > Pseudomonadota > Gammaproteobacteria > Moraxellales > Moraxellaceae > Acinetobacter > Acinetobacter sp. V89_4. The sequence continues at coordinate 323,096 of NZ_JASCAI010000030.1, read as the reverse complement.
TAAAACTGGTTTTGAAATTTTAGATATTCATTTATTTACTCAATTTTCAAACAACATTCGCAATAACTTTGGTTTCTTAAACCGTAGCGAAGATGCAGTGGTTGACGACAAGTTATTCCGTCAAGATGGCCGCAAAGTATTTAAAGATGTTTGTCCGTTAGTGGCAAAAATCATTAATGCGCAGTTGGAAAAAATGCAGTTAACTGCAAACGATATTAAGCGTTTCTGGTTACACCAAGCCAATGCCAACATGAATGAACTAATCTTGAAATATGTTGCTGGTAAAGAAGCTGATTTAAGCCGTGCACCAATTATTTTAGATGAGTTTGCAAATACCTCTTCAGCAGGCGTTATTATTGCTTTACACCGTACAGGCCACGAAGTAGATAATGGCGAGTATGGCGTGATTTCATCTTTCGGCGCTGGTTATTCAGTGGGTTCGATTGTTGTACAAAAGCATGTTGCTTAAGCTACAAGATTAATTAAAAAACGCTCGTAAGAGCGTTTTTTTATGAGCGAAATAAAATAAAAAAGCAGGCCAAAATTAGCCCGCTTAGATTGAATCAAAAGTTATTAAAACTTTTTTGTGTAGTTTACAAACAAGCGATCTTCGCCAAAATCATTGCCATGTTTAACGTTGTAATCAATACGAATGTATTGCAGAGCAACGCCTTTTAAGAATGGCTGCTGAAATGCATAATTTAAAATCACATTCGACTCAGTCTCGTGGTTTTTCTCGCCATTGGCTGCTTTAAAGTCATGTCCGTAAACATATTTCACCATTGCATTTAGGCCTGGTACATAGTCTTTAAAGTCATAGCCATACATCACATGATAGGACTTTTCGTCTTCTTTAAAAAATCCGGTGGTATTCCAGTTAATGAAATAAGTCTCTGGCAAAAAGCCATCTGGTAGAGGGTAAGCCGATTCACCCATAATTTGTTGGTACCCCAAACCAAAGGTATGATTTTTTACTTTAAGTGTTTCTAACACCCCAATGTTTTGCGCATCAATATCAAAAGTGTTGCCGTCATCTTTTGCATTAAAATATTTAAACTTAGACGTAAGAGCAAAGTTAGGTTGTTTCCAATTATGCTCAAGCCCTACATAGTGTTTGTTGTAGAGGTCTTCTAAATTACCAAAGTAGTATTCGCCCTTGAGTGACGGCGTGAATTGATAGCGCAGATCTAAGTAGTTCAGGCCATCAGATTCTTTGGTAATTCCATTTGCCGTAAAGGAAAACTTTTTAAAATCTTCTTCATTTCGTGGCGACACTTTTTCAACGCGACCAATTTCAGCATAAAGCTGATCTGAAAGTTGTGACTTAAGATTGGTTCCCCAATAAGAGGCAAGCAATTGTCGGCTTGCATCCACAGCTGTTACGGGTAAATCTAGCCAGAGTTCACCGACACTTAAAAGGGTTTTGTCGTAGCCCAGTTTTAAGGTTGCACCGTATTTTAAAAAGTCCGATGCTTGTGACTGAGTTTCTTTATTAAAAGGTAAAACCGTGTCCGCAACATGCTTGTCTGAACTTAAGCGCACGGCGTATTGAACAGAAGCATCAGCCCCAATGGTGATGGGTTTGTCTGCAATTTGCAGCGGAGTGTCATGCATTTTCGATTTATAAAATAAAGATGCTGCCTGAGACCAACTGCCAGTATCTTTTAAGGCATCATTATCAAAATTACGGTTGATATAGGCGTTTTTTAAAGTGAATTTCCATTCATCTTCGGGCTGCTGATTTGGATTTGCAGCGAATGAATTGCCACACATCAACACTAAGGTCGCAAAAGTTAAAGCACATGGCTTAAAGCGGTGTAATAATTCCATAATCCATTTCCAAAAAGATGCGCCAGTCCTCGGCGCATGTATTTTTACTGCTGGGTAAGCGTGTTTTGAGGGTTAAAAGTTGATGGCGTTTGTGCGGCAACAGAGGCTTTGAGATTAACCATAAATATTGCAAGTGCAGCAATCACACCTGGAATTGCAATCGCTAAGAAATTCATTTGGTGAGGAAGCTCAAGAGTGAGTAGGGCTCCGGTTAAAACTGGTCCAATAATCGCGCCAATACGGCCAATTCCAGATGCCCAGCCCATGCCTGTTGAACGAAGTGCCGTTGGATAGAACTGTGCAACGAAGGTGTAGAGTAAGATTTGTGAACCAATTGTGGCGGCACCAGCAATCGCAATCAGGCTATATAAAATAAATTGTGGACTATTGATGCCAAGCAGAATTAAAGCTGCTGATCCCACAATAAACATGATCGTAATAACAGGTTTCAAATGGAATCTGTCTGCTAAAGCACCGCCACCAATTGCACCGACCATACCGCCAATATTAAGTGCAAAGAGGAATAACATGCTCGCACCTAATGAGTAGCCCGCTTGCAGCATGAGTTTAGGTAACCAGCTTCCTAAGGCATACACCATGAGTAAACACATAAAGAAAGCAATCCAGAACATAAATGTGCTGAAGGTACGGCCTTGTTGGAAAAGCGCACGGACAGGTGCATCTGTGGTTGTGCTTTCGTTTAACACCAGTTGTGTATTGACGTTTACCTGCGTTTCTGGCGCAATTTTACAAACAATACTTTTTGCCTGCTCGCTATGGTTTGATTTCACTAAAAAGGTGAGAGATTCAGGCAAAAATTTCCAAATGAGTGGGAGCAATAACAGGGGAATACCCGCAATTAAAAACATGATTTGCCAGCCCATATCTTTAACCAGCCATGCGCCGAGTAGTGCTGATGTCATGCCGCCAATTGCATAGCCACTAAACATGATTGCGACCAATGTACTGCGAATTTTTTTAGGGGCGTATTCGGTCATAAGCGCGACGACGTTTGGCATAACGCCACCAATCCCAAGACCTGCGATAAAGCGCAAAATAGCAAACTCTGTTGGTCCTTTGGCAAAGGCACCCATAAAGGTAAATCCGCTAAATAAGGTGACACAAATCAGGATGGTTTTTTTACGTCCCAGTTTGTCTGAAAGTGTGCCGAAAATCATGGCACCAAACATCATGCCGAATAGAGCGGCACTGGCGAGTAAACCAGCTTCTACCGCAGTTAATGACCATTGCTGCATTAACAGAGGAAGAGCAACCCCATAAATAACTAAATCATATCCATCAAAAATAATAATAAGTAAGCACCAGATTAAAACTTTCCAATGAAAAGATGTAAAACTAGCTTTATCAATTAACTCATTAATATTAACCTTGCTCATATCCATTTCCTTCACCTCCAATTTGTGAAGCATCGCGTTATTTTTTAATAAACTATTTTGTTATTGGATTAGAGTCAAAAACCTAATTGATATATCTTTATGTCTTTAAGGTATTGTGCTTTTATTGGTTTAATTATTTGAAAAATATGTATTTATTTTTATTGCTTTAGTTGGTTATGTTGTGTCTTTAAAAGGGAGTTAAATATTGTATTATGAGAATTTTAAGGATTTTATAGATGTTTTTTTATAGATTTTATTGATGATAATCACAGCTAAAAATATACCTAAATTTATATTATGAGTTGAAGTAAAAATATAAAAACAAAATACTAAAGTCTATTATTTGATTATTTTATAAATTGATCTTAAAAATGAAATTTAATCTATATTCAATAAAAAATCGCAAAATCAGAATTAGCAAATTATTTGCATCCTGATTTGGCGATTGAGGCTTTATTTTAGTGGCGGGTGCTTAGATAAAAAACTTAATTTGTGGCTGAAGTTGAACGTGGTGTGAGAATGAAATGGGCGATTACACCAATACAAATACCCCAAAAGACTGAGCTTAATCCAAGAAAATGCATGCCCGATGCTGTGGCTAAAAAGGTAATAAGAGCAGCGTCACGTTGACTGTCATTTTTCATGGCAACAGAAATATTGGTGGCAATTGCTCCAAGCAAAGCTAAACCTGCCAGTGCTGCCACCAACTCTTTAGGAAGTAAGCTAAATAGCATGACAATACTGCCAGCAAATAAGCCTCCTAAAATATAAAAAATCCCGTTGGCGATTCCTGCGATGTAACGTTTTTCTTTCAGTTCATGTGCATCTTTGCCCATACATAAAGCAGCGGTAATTGAGGCAAGCACAATCGTAATACCGCCGACACAGGCAACGGCTAAAGAGGCAATACTAGTGACAGTAATAATGGGTTTGGCTGGGGTGTCGTAACCGCTGAGTTTCATAATCGCCATACCTGGTAAAAACTGACCAGTTAGACTGACTAAAATGAGCGGGACAGCGAGGTTCAGTGTTGAGTTCCATGTCCATTCTGGGCTAATCCACTGTGGAATAGCTAAACTAAAACTCACATCAACCGGATTCATCTTGCCTAAAATGAGGCTTAATAAAACTCCGGCAGCTAACACCCAAATCATGGTGTAGCGCGGCATTAAACGTTTGGCAATTAAAAAGACAATGAGCATGCTAAAGACAATAAAAGGCATGCTATCAGACGCGGTAAATAGACCAATACCAAATTGAAAAAGAATACCTGCCATCATGCCGGCAGCGACGTCTTGCGGAATCCACTTCAGTAACTTGTCGAAATAACCAGTAATGCCAATTAAAAAAATAACGATGGCAGAAGTAATATAGGCGGCTACCGCTTCATTCAACGAGACATTGGGAAATAGGGTAACTAACAGGGCGGTACCCGGTGCAGACCATGCGGTGATGACAGGAGTTTTATATTTAATCGAAAGATAAATACCTGAAACAGCGGCACCAATTGAGATTCCCCAAATCCATGACACCATCATATCGGTGGACACATGGGCACGCTGAGCAGCTTGGAAAAAAATAATCAGTGGGCCTGAGTAAGAAATTAAAACCGCGAGAAAGCCCGCAACTGTTGCTGATATGGACCAGTCATTTTTTAATGTCTTGAACAGGGTTGCCATGTGTGATTGCCTCCATGCAAATCATATTATTTACCCAATCATATAAAAAGATCAGGGTTAACCCTGATCTCCACCTCCGACTGAAATAACCGAGCCAGTCATATATGATGCTTCGTCTGATGCAAGAAATAAAATTGCATTTACTTGTTCTTGAATTGTGCCATAACGGCCCATAAATGTTCGATCTATGGTTTGATCAACCACTTGCTGCATCCAGTCTTTTTCATTTTGACTTAGCGGATTAGCATTACGTGGTACTTTGCGAGGTGGTGCTTCTGTTCCGCCAGTCGCAACAGCATTGACTCGAATTCCATCTTTAGCATGTTCAAAAGCAAGCGATGCTGTTAAAGCATTTACACCACCTTTAGATGCTGAGTAGGGAATACGGTTAATACCACGGGTTGCAATTGAAGATACATTTACAATCACACCCGACTGTTGCTTAATCATTGTGGGTAACACAGCGCGGCAACACCATAACGTTGGAAACAACGAGCGATTCACTTCCTTAATGATCTCTTCTTCAGAAAACTCTTCAAAAGGTTTCATCCAGATCGCGCCGCCTACATTATTAATCAGGATATCTACCCGACCATAGTGTTCAATGGCTTTTGCAAAAACTGCTTGTGCACCTGCATATGTTTCAAGGTCAGCATTAATCGTGACAGCATCACCGCCTGCACTCTGAATTTCTTTGAGAACTTCTTCAACATATTCAGAGCGGTCAGCCATGATGACTTGGCCGCCTTCAGCTGCAACTTGTAGTGCTACGCCACGGCCAATACCTTGGGCACTACCTGTGACAATCACCACTTTATCGGTAAATCTTTGACGGTTTGACATAGATAACTTCTCCACCTTGAGTTAGTTTGCAGAGAATTTTTCAAACAAGAAACTAGCAGGTTTGATATTTTCAGTTTCTAACCAGCCACGTACAGCCTCTACCATTGGAACGGGCCCACATAGATAAACATCGACGTCACCACCGTTTAACCATTCACTTTCAATATGACCAGTGACATAGCCTTTGCGTTCATGGTTGCTCTCAGGGCTTGCAACTACAGTTCGATATTCAAACCAAGGGAATTTTGCCTGCAATTCATTGAGTTTTTCTAGAGCCACCAAATCAAAGTCATTGGTTACACCAAAGACTAAACGAACTGGCTGTTCTGAACCTTTTTCTTCAAGCACTTGTAACATCGACATAAATGGGGCAATGCCAGTACCGCCTGCCAGCATCAGCACTGGACGTGCTACATTACGTAAATAGAAGCTACCGAATGGGCCGGTAAATGTCATTTTGTCGCCAGCTTGGGCATTTTTGCTCAAGAATTCACTCATTTTGCCATTCGGTACGTTACGGACCACAAAGCCTGTTAAACGATTGCCCGGTTTTGAGCTAAATGAATATGAACGTGTTTCACTAGTTTCAGGAATAGCAACATTCACATACTGACCTGCAAGAAAATGAATATCCGGTTGACCTTCATCAAGTTGAATATCAAATGTGATGGTTGAGTCTGACAAGTTTTCAACGCGGGCTAGGGTGCCTTGGAAGCTATGAATTGCAGTTTTGCAAACATCTGATGATGCTTGAATCTGGAATACCGCATCTGAAGTTGGGCGACATTGGCAAGCAAGAATATAGCCTTGCTCAGCTTCTTCTGGGGTTAGTGCATCTTCAATATAGGTTTCTTCTGGCATGTCATAACTGCCGGATTCGCAAAATGCGCGGCAAGTTCCACATGCACCGTCACGGCAATCCAAAGGAATATTAATTTTTTGGCGATAGGCTGCGTCAGATAGGGTTTCGCCTTGAGCTACGTTAATGAAACGTGTAACACCATCTTCAAATTGAAGTGCGATATTGTGGTTTGACATGGCATGTATCCTACAAAATATTTGAAACTTTTACCCTCAGCCAACAGTCCGTTTAACTGAGGGGGGTATGTCTTAAAGGTGGTAGATATCAATGACTTGATTGATGTAGTCATTTTTCAAAACGACATACTTGCTCAAGATCTTTGGTTGATCACCTGAAAAATCGATCACATAACGTGACATACCGAAATAGCTGTAATTTGTCTTGTAACGGAAACTCAAGGTATTCCAGTTAAAGCGCACAGTAACTTTGTCGCCATCGCGCTCTACGACTTCAACGTTGGCAATATTGTGACTTGTGCGTGTGTCTGGCATGGTTGCAGATGAGCGCTCGGTTTTAATACGGAACACGCGATCTTCTAAACCTTGACGGTCTGGATAATAAATAAGTGAAATTTCAGATTGCGGATCTTCAGTCAATCTATCGTCGTCGTCCCAAGCTGGCATCCAGAAAGAAGCTTCGGGTGCATAGCATTCAATCCAATCTTCCCATTGTTCATCATCTAAAAAGCGAGCTTCACGATAGAGAAACTGAGCAATATTTTCTAAAGTTGCTTTGTCTTGAGCACTCATGCTGTTTCTCCCTGATCAGCAATTTCTTTCTCTGATGCAATCGCGTGTTTCATGGTGTGTAACCAATATTGATGTTGGGCAAGATATAAGCCTTCATCTTCAGTTTTAATCCCACTTAACATTGGTTTTAAACCGATTTCATTCGCTGCATCGTCTGGTCCATAAATCCAGTGTTTTGAACCGCGGCACATGTCATTCCACTCAAGGGCAATACCTGCGTAGCCTGCCTGACAAGCACGGAATTCTTCTAAATCGTCTGGTGTTGCCATGCCTGAAGCATTAAAGAAATCTTCATATTGACGGATACGACGTGCGCGAGCTTCGGGTGCTTCGCCTTTAGGTGCGATACAGTAAATGGTGACTTCGGTTCTATTGACAGAAAGTGGGCGAAGTACACGAATTTGCGAACCGAACTGATCCATCAAATAAACGTTTGGATAGAGACACAAGTTACGTGAACGCTCAATCATCCATTTCGACATCGCTTCACCGTATTTTTCGGTGTATTCGTCTGCTTTCGGGAAGTTTGGACGGTCTTCTGGGTTTGCCCATTGTGTCCAAAGCAACATGTGACCATTTTCAAAGCCATACGAGCCACCGCCTTGTTTACCCCAAGAACCTGCACTCATCGCACGGATGTTATCGGCAGCTTGTGTTTCTTTGCGGTGTTGCGTTGTTGCTGCGTAGTTCCAGTGAACAGCAGAAACGTGGTAACCATCGGCACCATTTTCAGCGGTGAGTTTCCAGTTGCCTTCGTAGGTATAGGTAGATGAACCACGTAAAACTTCAAGGCCATGTTCAGACTGATCAACAATCATGTCGATGATTTTGGTGGTTTCACCCAAGAATTCTTCAAGTGAAGGAACATCGGGATTTAAGCTACCAAATAAGAAACCTTTGTAGCTCTCAAAACGAGCCACTTTTTTAAGGTCGTGTGAGCCTTCTTGGTTAAAGCAGTCCGAGTAACCAGCTTCGCTTGGATCTTTAACCTTGAGTAATTTACCTGAGTTGTTAAACGTCCAGCCGTGGAAAGGGCAGGTATATGTTGCTTTGTTACCACGCTTGTGACGGCAAAGTTGTGCTCCGCGGTGTGAACACGCATTGATCATGGCATTGAGTTCGCCGTTACGGTTGCGGGCAATAATGACTGGCTGACGACCAATGTGAGTGGTGTAGTAGTCATTATTATTTGGAATTTGGCTTTCGTGTGCTAAGTAAACCCAATTACCTTCGAAGATATATTTCATTTCGAGGTCAAATAGGGCTTCGTCAGTAAACACTGAGCGATGAAGTTTAAATTCACCTGTATCGATATTATCTACAAGTAATTCATCAATACGGTCAAGATGGCTAGTATTGATTACAGGAATACGTGGCATGTCCGTTCTCCGACTTTCCAAAAGTGTGGAAGTCACCAAGGCCTTAGCTACGATCTACAAGGTCTTGATATCCTAATATTGTCAATGAAGCGCATGAGTGCGCTGGGTGTTTAACCGTGAATTGATGAAGATGAATCACTGGAAGATTGGCAAGAAGGCTTTTTCACAAAGCAATTCATCACTTCATCGGTTTGCTGCTTGTATATACCTTAAAAGAATGGTTAAACTGTGTCTAAGACTGAATTTGCATTTTTTTATATCTTAAAGGTATGGATGCCTTATGGAACTAAGACATTTACGGTATTTTGTGGCTGTTGTTGAAGAGCAGAGCTTTACAAAAGCCGCGGAAAAACTATTTATTGCTCAACCACCTTTGAGTCGACAGATTCAAAATTTGGAAAGTGAGCTTGGAATTCAACTGTTTGAGCGCGGAAGCCGTCCTTTACAGACAACCCCAGCCGGACATTTCTTTTATCAGCATGCCCTTAAACTTTTGTCGAATGCTGAAGAAATAAAAAGTATGACCAAACGTATTGGTCTGATTGAACGTAGTGTGACGATTGGTTTTGTCGGGTCTTTACTCTATGGTTTACTGCCTCGAATCATTTATTTATTTCGGCAACAACAACCTCATTTGAATATTCAATTGATGGAGTTAAGTACGACCGAGCAACTACAGGCATTAAAAGAAGGACGTATTGATGTTGGATTTGGACGCTTAAGAATTAGTGATCCTGCAGTGAGACGTATTCTGCTACGTAAAGAACGCTTGGTGGTTGCTGCGCATACGAGTCATCCGATTGCTCAGCGTACAGAAGGGGTATATCTGGCCGATCTCATTGATGAAAAGATGTTTATGTATCCCACTTCGCCGAAACCTAATTTTTCGACCCAGCTTTTAAATATTTTTGCCGAGCACAGTTTGGTTCCAAAAAATATGCATGAAATACGGGAAATTCAATTGGCTTTGGGTTTGGTGGCAGCAGGTGAAGGTTTGTGTATTATTCCTGCCAGTGCCGATACCATTCGTTTTCCTCATTTAAATTACATTCCGATTTTAGATAACGGCGCAGTCAGTCCGATTTTTATTACTGCTCGTGCAATGGACCGAAGTGAAGACTTACAGCTTTTATTTGATTGTATTTATCAGGTTTATGATCTTGAAGGTATTCCATATAAACGCACCGTTTTCACGCTCGACCAAAATCCAATAGATGATTCAGACGGTATCGACTTTTAAATAAAGCAGGGCATAGCCTCAAAAGCTGAAGCTATGCGTTGATGTGTTTTAGAAAGCCCAAATCAGTTTTAGCCAGCTGGTATGGCCTTCGGGACGATATTCGACTTCGGTTTCTTTTAGAAATTTGGCTTCGATAGACCAGTTCTTATCGGCATATTGAATGCCTGGCCCAATTGCAAAAGCTTGTCCTTTAAACCCAATGTCACTTCCGTTTACTTTGTCATCTGTGGTTTGTTTAAAAGCATAGCCTTCAACTGCAACTTTGAGTTTGGGGTTAATACGGTAGCCTAAGCTATAGTCACTCGCAATGTATTGTCCAGACTGGTAGTCGGTTGCATCGTTACGCGTATTCCAGCTATAAGACAGTTTAGTTGAAAGGTCTAAACCTGCTGCGTTGGCATAACTATAGGCAAGAATAGGTCGAATGGTGTGATAGTTTTTCCCGAGATTGGCTTCAACTGGATGTGTCGTACTTGGAGTGTCATATTCACCTGTTCCCAGTACGGTTTCTAGGGCTGCAATCCAGTGATGATTTCCTTGATGCCAGCCGAGCATGCCACCCAAAATCAAGTCTCCGAGACCTTGGTTTGAGTCAGCCATTCCATTTACTTTGAGTCTTAGATCAACCAAAGGCTGGGCTGCATAAAAACCGAGTTGCCCATTCATAATTTTTTGATCGGTCATCCAAACCAACCGCGGAACCACGGCGTTGACATCAACATGGAACTGATCGGGACCATTTTGAAAATCTGATGCGTGGTAATTTTGATAATAACTGAGTAGATAGATCCCAGCAGGTGGTAAGGCACCCGCCATCATACCTTCGGCACCTAATGCAAAAGAGTCCGAGCCGTTTTCTGTCGCAAATGCAGAGGGAAGGTAAAGGGCGCTGATTACACCACATATGATTGCAGCAATTTTGTTATTCATAGAATGTCCTATTCTGTGTTGTTTGGCTTGTCACTAAAAAACGTTATTCCTTAACGATTTTTAAAAATCTGAGTCTGTTTAACCTAAAAATTTGGGATGCAGAACTCCTGTGAGCCTTGTATTTGCTTTCTAAATTACAAATACAAAGCTCATTTGAAAAAGCCGAGTGCTTAAAGGTTTATCTTTAAATATGTTTGAATAAAGCCGAACGTGACTGTCCAGCAGCGCCATCGGCTGCACTTAAGAACCGTTCAGTGTGAATGTCCCGTTCGAATAAGCGACTTTGCATGAGTGTTGAAATTGCCGAGTCGATCATGATTGGAGGACCGCACAAATACGCTTTGTGTCCACCACATCGATTTTCAAAGTAATCGGCAACAGCCTCGTGCACGAATCCGGTAAATCCAGTCCATTGGTCTTCTGGTTTTGGTGCATTCAGGGCAGGGATATAGCGGAAGTTTGGATAGTCTTTTACGAGTTGTTCAAACAATTCTCGGTTGTACAGCTCTGCCAAGTCTCGTGCTCCTTGGAAGAGGTAAATCGTGCGACTATCTCCAGACTCAAGTAAATCTAAAATCATCGATTGTGGACTTGAAAGACCTGAACCTCCTGCAATGAAAATGGCATTTTGATCATCTGACTTGCGTACGAAAAATTGACCATAAGGGCCTGAAATATCAAGCTGATCACCTGTGGCAAGTTGTTCATGTACATAAGTCGTCGCTGCACCGCCTTCAACTTTACGAATATGCAGCTCAACTATGCCCACTTCACTTGGTGAATTGGCAATTGAAAACGCACGAGTTCCTTCAATGTCTGGAAATTGGACATTGATATATTGACCCGCTTGGAACTCGATTGGGCGATCTAGTTGTAGTCGGATTCCTTTAATGGTTGGCGATAAGTCTTTTATTTCAATTACGGTAGCTTGATAGTCTTGAACCAAATGACCTAAGAAATCTGGGTCTTCATCGACATCGGCTTCAATGACCATGTCGGACTGTGGTTTGCAGCAGCAGGCAAGCACCTTATTTTCATCACGTTCAATATCCATGAGCGCAAATGGTGAAGCTTCACCGACATCGTAAAAACCATCGGTGACTTGAACCTTACATGTCCCACAAGTGCCATGACCACAGGCAAAGGGTAACCAAACGCCTTGGCGTAAAGCGGCATCTAAAATGGTTTGGTCTTCTTCTACTTCAATCGTTGTTCCGATCGGTTCAATGGTGACTTGATAACTCATGACACACCTCCGAATTAAACGTAGCTGTCGTTATAGCCATTTAATTCTGGCGTAACGAAACGAAGTAATGACTTATGCCCAAAACCAAGCTCTGCCAAGCTTTTTGTATTCTCTGGTTCGATTGTTTGACCATCTAGGGTGTATTGAACTTTTGACCAATCAATTTTGGCAAAATCTGGATGTTGGGCAAAACCACCTGTAATTTGTTGCTCAATCAACTGTCCAAAAGTTTGTTGAGGTGAGGCAAGCATGGCATGTGCCGAGCAAAAAAGGGTGTGATGATCCCAACCCACGTAAAGTAAGAATTGATCGCCATAATTTTTTTGCAGATCAAGCGGTTCAAATTGATAGTTGTTGTGTATCGCGCGAACAGTCATGTTCAATCTCCTTATTTCCTATCAGGCAGCTTGATCACTGCCTGAACAATTCCTTGTGCTTAAGCTGCGTTGCCTTTCCATTTTTTCCAGCGTTGTTGATCTGGTGAGCCTTCAATATCCAGATTGTCGGCACCGACATTCATACGGTAATAATCGCGAAGCATGGTTTCGAGGTCACCGCCACCACAGTTGCCTTGCAAAATTTGATTTACAGGTAGCCATGCTTGTATATATTTCTCAGGTTCACGTTCGAAAATGTCATGACAACCATCTGAACAGGTGTGGTAGCGTTCGCCTTGGTAGATGCTATGGCGATAACTAAATTGAGTCGGATCATCGCCCATTTCGGTAAAGGTCATTGGTATCTGACAAACCTGACAAAGCTGTGGTAAACCTGCGCTGTAGAAACGTTTACCTTCAGCTTCCATTTTGCGGGCCAACTCCCATTTTGGACGGTAGTATTTATCGAAAGTGTCTGGATATTTAGCAGATAACCAATCCATTTCTTCGTCGGTTGGAATCCATGTATGGAAACCAGCAGCATGACCAAAGTTATAGAAAATCCACCATGCCTGATGTGAGACATGCTCTTTTTCTTTCACAATGACATCGCTATATTTCGGCATGCGAATGCCATAACGGCTCAAATCTTTAAATAGCGCACCGCCTGCTTGTTCAAAATAAACTTCCCAAGCTTCTTTCCACGACATCACTTTGTTTGGCAGCATGTAATCCATCATCATGCCCACAATTGAAAGCAAACGCGTTCCACGCCAGAACCATTTATCAATCCATTCCTGCACAATCGGCACGTTGTCTTCATGTTGTTCGAGCAAGAATTTTACGATTTCAAGACCAAGCGTCATGTGGCGCGCTTCATCTGACTGTGCACTAAAACCAAAGGTTACGGTTGCCATATCGCCGTTATAAGCTGCACCTGACATAAACGGCACAAACAGTAAGTTGGTAAGTACATATTCAAAAGCAAAACTAATCGCTAATAAAAATTCGAAAGGTCCGGCAGAACGGGCATCTTCAAAAAATGATTTAGGCACAGACAAATACCAAACGCGGTCATGCATATGTGCCCAGTCCTGAAAACCATCAAAGAACTTGTTGTAATGGCTCATGGCATGAATCTGGGTTTGTACATGACGCAGCTCATCAATCGACTGCATCTGAGAAGCAATACGTGCTCCAATACCACTAAACTGGCGGCCTACATGTGCATAGCCTTGATAGGCCTGGTATTCAAGTGGGGTCACCGCTGTTAAAAAGAGTTTGATCGCATTTAAGTAACGTTCATTGCTGACATTCATCTGACCATTGTTTTGAGCAAAGGCATCAAAAATGGCATACAGTTTTTTCTCTTTTTCTGCCTGATATTTCCAGTAAGCATCCATGGTTAAACGGAATGGATCTTCCCATTTAGACCAGTCCGTAATTTTGATGCCTTCAAATTCTTCATAAGGGAACGCGTCTTTACGGTCAGCATAGGAAAAGTCCCAGTCCAGATCACGGGTTAATGCGCGGTAACGATCTTTAGCATTTAACTTTTTGCTGGTTTCTTTCGTTTGAGTTGTCATGATTGATCATCCTTAAATCTTTGTTAAACAACGTCTATGTTGTGATTAATTCCAGTGAAGGCGGAAAGTATCGTCATCTTCTTCGACATTGCCGCCCAGCGTAATCATGTTGAGTTGTAACGATTGGATGTCCCAATCTTGGCCTAGTTTCTCAGAGACGGTTTCAGCTTTAATCACCAAATCAGTTTCACTTTCAATGCGAATCATGGCGGGTAAATACTGAATTGACGCTTCAGGGTTATCTTCTTCAATCGCTTCGAGGATGTAGCGTGAAGTATCGTTGTCTTGTAATGCGAGATATACTTTAGACATGTTGCTTCTCCTTAAGCTTTTGCCAGTTCTGGTTGTAGGCCGAGTTTTTTTGCGCGATCAATCACAACTTGTTCTGCTTGATCGACTGCATTTACTGTTAAGGCTGCTGTTGCCCAAGGTGTAAAGGCTGCTTTTACTTGAGCTAAAGACTGAGTGAACCATTCATTTAATAGTTGTTTATTGTGATCGGATTCTGCTGCGGCAGTTTTAATGACGGTGTCTGACCACTTACGTAAATCGCCTAAAGTGTCTTTCATAAACTCAGTCAGCATGGCTAAGTCGCGAGCATGTTGAGTGACTAACCACTGATCAAACTGTTGATAAACAAGCTCTGTCACAAAGCCGTCAATCACAAGGTTTTGTAATAAGAAAAGTTTGAAGTAGTCTTGCTCAGTGAGGCTTTCTTCACACAGACGGCGTAAGCCTTGCCATGCTGGATGTTGCATCCAAGCCTGTTTTGCCTGTTGTAATGAATCGCCGCTATTACCATCTAAAGCTAGACCAATCCGTGAGATGTACTGTGCAATTCCTAAATGATCCATCGCGGCATAAATACAAGCTTGGGTAAGCACCGTGCCATATCCATAGGCACTTCCAGACATCATGTGTAAGTTTGCAGTTTGTTCAACGTGGCGAAATGGCAATAGACACTCAATGACTTTGCCTTTGACTTCATCAGACAAATGCTCTGCAAGCTGACGTTTTTCAAAAAAAGCAAAATTACTTTCTGCAGTATCTTGTAAACGTGCACGGTGCTGAACATAAGTTCCATAATAGAATTGACGTGGATCTTTAAATGCGTACCAATCTTGCATTTGCAGAGCGGTGTGGGTTTTGTCATTTAAAGTCTTTTCAGGTTTCCACAAAGGACGATAATGAAAGTTAGTTTCTGCCTGTACATCAAAACTTACTTCTTGATATCGAGTTGCTGGCTTAGTACCAAATCGTCTTTCGATATAGGCGTAGTTCTGGCGGATAGGTTCGACATTTGACGTTTTGATCTCTAAAGTCATGGCTTTATCTCCTTATATTTTTTACATCTGATCATCGTGATCGTTGCTATTACTATTACGTTGTGTGCCGACTAAGGTTGCTTCAGTGCCATAGCGCCATTTTTCTTCTTGAGCATCATTAAAAGCTTGCTGCTCTTGGGTCATTTCAACCACTTGATTGGTTTTACAAAAATCATTAAATGCATGTTTAGGCAAAACCAGTTCCACAAATAGGCTTGGGTCGTTAATGGCAAAATCGAATTCGATAAACTCTGCGTTTAAGTCGCCAGTAACCCGAATATATTTGGTTAATGCTTCGACTTGAGGTTGCGTCATGCTGTACTCCATCAAGACATGGTCTTGAAATTGATGAATGCTCCTTGCTCTCGCTATAAGCTTTACAAAAGCTATGCCAACTTTATTTTTATAATTAAAAACAATTGCTTATTATTTTTATTAAAAGTGCAGCATTTTTAAAATTCACTATTTCATGAAATTTTTTGAATGGTGAAATAGAGATATTCATGATTTGATGAAGGGGGTCGTAAAAATTTCTTTTTAGATTGTTTGAAGCTTTAAAAGGAGAGATTTAGAAATACTTTTTTAGTATGAAGTTATGTCTTTAAGGTACTAGGACATTTATCTGGTTCTTCGATAAGATGAGATAAAACCCAAATGTGTTTAATGGATTAAAACAGATCACTCATGGCTCGAGTAAAATACGATACAACGGGACGATACGCAGATCATCCGCAAGAAATTCATGATTTGCTGTCTAAACTGCACTTTGATACGGCCCACGGCCAAATCTGGTTTGATGAATATCGGATGCTACTTTTACACACCAGCATTATGGGATATTTGCGTAAAGATTTAGCGCACATGATTGGGCTTGAGCGGACTAAGCGTTTCTTTATTCGATTGGGGTATCAAGCTGGGTTGAAAGATGCAGAAGTTACTACAAAAATGCGCCCCGATTTAAATGAACACGATGCTTTTATGGCGGGTCCACAAATGCATGCCATTCGTGGAATGGTGCAAGTACAGGCCAACCAGCTCAATTTAAGCCACGATAAAAAACAGTTTTATGCCGATTTAAATTGGCTCAACTCTTTTGAAGCCGATGTGCATTTAGAGCATTTTGGCCCAAGTGATGAACCTGCGTGCTGGATGCTTCTTGGTTATGCATGCGGCTACAGTAGTTTTGCGACGGGCATGACCATTATTTATCAAGAAATAGAGTGTAAGGCCTGTGGCGATGAGCATTGCCGTATTATTGGTAAGCCTTTAGAAGAGTGGGAAAATGCTGATGAGCTGATTCAGTTCATGTCACCCGAACCCATGGAAAAAGAACTGATTGCGTTGCAGGCTGAACTTTTTGAACTAAAAAAATCAATTTATAGCGACAGTGAAGCCGATTATCAATTATTTAGTTCTGTGGGTAAGTCAGCATCTTATAAACAAGTCTGTGCATTACTAACAAAAGCAGCAGGTTCGAAAGTTTCTATTTTGCTACAAGGCGAAACAGGCGTTGGTAAAGAAGCTTTTGCACGAGGAGTTCATGAAAATAGCCAAAGAAAAGACCAACCTTTTGTTGCGGTAAACTGTGCAGCGATTCCCCCAGAGTTAATTGAGTCCGAATTATTCGGGGTAGAAAAGGGTGCCTATACGGGGGCACATCAGTCTCGCTTGGGTAAGTTTGAACGAGCCAATGGCGGTACGATTTTTTTAGATGAAGTGATTGAGCTTTCTCCTCGTGCACAAGCAGCA
Source organism: Acinetobacter sp. V89_4 (assembly GCF_029967875.1). Lineage (NCBI taxonomy): Bacteria > Pseudomonadati > Pseudomonadota > Gammaproteobacteria > Moraxellales > Moraxellaceae > Acinetobacter > Acinetobacter sp. V89_4. The sequence continues at coordinate 305,904 of NZ_JASCAI010000030.1, read as the reverse complement.
CTATTACGCATTTTGCAAGAAGGTGAATTTGAGCGAGTAGGAGACTCACAAACTCGTATTTTAGATGTTCGTGTAATTACAGCAACCAATGAAGATCTTGAGCAGGCTGTGAAAACAGGGCGCTTTCGGGCAGATTTATACTATCGCTTAAATATTTTTCCAGTGCAGATTCCACCTTTGCGGGAGCGCCGTGAAGACATTCCTTTACTAGTTGAACACTTTCTTCATCGCTTTGAAAAAATGTACGGTAAAACCATTCAGGGTGTAAGTGAAAAGACCAAAGTTTTTATGCAGCAATATGAATGGCCGGGAAATATTCGTGAGTTGGAAAACTTATTAGAAAGGGCGGTTTTATTAACGGACGATCAGCAACTGATTAAGTTAAATGCCATTTTTCCACAGATCAAGCATGACCCAGAGCAGGCTGTAGCTGTTGAAACCGACTTTGAGCAATTATTAAAGGCAGAGTTTAATTTAGAAGAACACGAGAAGCAGTTAATTTTAACGGCTTTAAAAAAGGTAAATCATAATGTGTCTGAAGCGGCACGTTTATTGGGGCTAACTCGGGCAGCACTAGACTATCGAATTAAAAAATTTCAGCTTTGAGTCAATATCAACATGCTCAAAAATAAAGGCCTAACTTTAAACGTTAGGCCTTATTCATTATTGCACTTGAGCAGGGAAACCATCTTCTTCAAGCGCTTCGGTAATTTTATCGACGCTTTCACTGCTTTCAACAGTCACGATTTTGGTCGCTAAGTCCACATCTACTTTTGCATTTGGATCGATATCTTGAATCGTTGCAGTCACGCCACGAGCGCAGCCACCACAAGTCATATTTTCAATAAGTAGTTTCATGTTCATACTCCATCAAGAATGAGATGTTTGTTTGGATAACACTGAGTTTAAACCTTGTCATGATTGTAAGGTCAAGACCAAATTTTTAAAAAAATATGCTTGACCTTCCCATGATGGGAATCTGTATGCTCAATACAGAATATTAAATTTTGCAAATTTGCAGAGGTGTTTGATGGACTCAAAAAACACAAAATTGCCAGCATATAGTGAAACACTTCCAATCGAAGGCATGACCTGTGCCTCGTGTGTAGGTCGTGTCGAAAAAGCACTTAAGAAAGTTGAAAATGTAGAGATTGCTAACGTTAATTTGGCAACTGAAAAAGCCGTTGTTTATTCAAATCAACCGATTCAGCGCGAAGCACTAGTTAAAGCAGTTGAACGAGCAGGTTATGATGTTCCAAAAGCTGCGCCAGTGGAGTTGTCTATTGAGGGCATGACCTGTGCATCCTGTGTTGCACGTGTTGAAAAAGCCCTTAAAAAAGTAGACGGCGTTCAAGAAGCCACAGTCAACTTAGCAACAGAGCAGGCTTGGGTACAAGCAGACGCATCAGTCAATGTTGAAGACTTAATTCGCGCTGTTAAAAAAGCAGGTTACGATGCAAAAGCATCTGAAAAAAATCAAGATGAGCAGCTCGACAAAAAAGCGTCAGAGTTAGATCAGCTTAAAAAAGATTTGATCATTTCGATTGTGTTGGCTTTACCTGTGTTTATTTTGGAAATGGGTTCACATCTCATTCCAGCTTTTCACATGTGGGTCATGCACACCATTGGTCAATACAATAGCTGGCTTTTACAGTTTGTTTTAACAACCTTAGTACTCATTTTTCCTGGCCGCCGTTTTTATCAAAAAGGGATCCCGGCTTTATGGCGTTTAGCGCCAGATATGAACTCGCTGGTTGCTGTTGGAACCTTAGCAGCCTATAGCTTTTCAGTTGTGGCCACCTTTATGCCACACGTATTACCCCAAGGCACGGTCAATGTTTACTTTGAAGCGGCTGCTGTTATTGTCAGTTTAATTTTGCTCGGACGATATTTTGAAGCTAAAGCTAAAGGGCGTACTTCACAAGCTATTCAACACCTAGTGGGAATGCAGCCAAAAACTGCTCGTATTCAGCGTGACGGTCAAGTGGTGGAAGTTGCTGTTGCCGACGTGGTCAGTGGAACTATTGTAGAAATTCGTCCGGGTGAACGTGTACCTGTCGATGGTGAAGTGATTGAAGGGCATAGCTACATTGATGAATCTATGATTACGGGTGAACCTGTTCCTGTTGAAAAAATAGTAGGACATCAGGTGGTCGGTGGTACAGTCAACCAGAACGGTACTCTAAACATTCGGGCAACCGCAGTGGGTAGCTCATCTGTACTTTCACAAATTATTCGCATGGTTGAGCAGGCCCAAGGTTCTAAACTTCCGATTCAGGGTTTAGTTGATAAAGTCACCATGTGGTTTGTACCGGCTGTCATGCTAATTGCTGCAATCACTTTCTTGGTTTGGTTTGTTTGGGGACCAGAGCCTGCGCTGACTTTTGGTTTGGTGAATGCTGTTGCGGTACTGATTATTGCTTGTCCTTGTGCGATGGGGCTTGCAACACCAACTTCTATTATGGTCGGTACTGGACGTGGTGCTGAGTTAGGTGTCTTGTTCCGTAAAGGTGAAGCTTTGCAGCTTTTACAAGAAGCACAGGTCGTTGCCGTTGATAAAACGGGTACACTTACCGAGGGTAAACCGACACTGACAGACTTTAATGTGCAATCAGGTTTTGAACGTAAGCAAGTGCTGACTTTAGTTGCTTCGGTCGAAGCCAAGTCTGAACACCCAATTGCCCTCGCGATTGTTCAAGCAGCAGAAAGCGAAGGCTTAAACTTATTACCCGTAACAGCATTTAACTCGATTACCGGTTCAGGTATTGAAGCGGAAGTTTCAGGCCAAAAAGTACAAATTGGTGCAGATCGTTATATGCACCAACTTGGTTTAGACACTGGCTCATTCCAAACGATTGCTGCTCAATTAGGTGAAGAAGGCAAAACACCACTATATGTCGCTATTGATCAGAAACTTGCTGCAATTATTGCCGTGGCAGACCCAATTAAAGAAACAACCTATGCTGCGATTGAGGCCTTGCATCAATTAGGCCTCAAAGTTGCCATGATTACAGGAGACAATCGTCATACGGCGCAAGCAATTGCCAAAAAGCTGAACATTGATGAAGTGGTGGCAGAGGTTTTACCAGAAGGCAAAGTGGACACAGTTCGCCAGCTGCAAAAACAATATGGTCGTTTGGCCTTTGTAGGTGACGGTATTAACGATGCACCAGCCTTGGCGCAAGCAGATGTTGGCTTAGCCATTGGTACAGGAACAGATGTTGCCATTGAAGCTGCCGATGTTGTGTTGATGTCAGGTAGTTTAAAAGGCGTACCGAACGCAATTGCATTAAGTAAGACAACCATGCGAAACATACGCCAAAACCTGTTCTGGGCATTTGTATATAACGTTGCACTTATTCCAATTGCAGCAGGTGCGCTTTATCCAGCATTTGGTGTGTTACTTTCACCGATGTTTGCAGCAGGTGCAATGGCACTTTCTTCGGTCTTTGTTTTAGGCAATGCATTACGCTTAAAACGTTTTCATGCGCCAGTACAGTAAGGGTGCTGAAAATCAACTTTTGGTTTAAGATCATGACAGCAGGTCTTAAACCAAATTTAATATTTGAGGTGTGAGATGAATATCGGTCAGGCATCCAAACATTCAGGCATTTCGGCGAAAATGATTCGCTACTATGAAGAAATCGGTTTACTTGAAGCAGCTCAGCGTTCTGCTTCTGGCTATCGCATTTATTCAGAAACAGACCTTAAAACTTTAAACTTCTTAAAGCATGCTCGGGAGTTAGGTTTTTCATCTGAACAGATGAAAGAGCTTATTTCGCTTTGGAAAAATACAGATCGGCAGAGTGCAGAGGTGAAAGCTTTAACCGTCAAACACATTGCCGAATTAAAACAGAAAATTGCCCATCTCCAAGAAATGGTCAATATTTTGCAAGCTTCGGCCGATGATTGCTGCGGTAACCAACAAGCTTCTTGTGCGATCTTAGATCACATTGAAAAAGGTGTGGGTGTAAGCTAAGTTTATTAAAATAAAAAGGAAAAATCATGGCTTATACAGCTTCTTGTCTTTGTAATGGAATCCAACTGCGCATTGATGCCGAATTAGAACCCATCATGGTTTGTCATTGCACACAGTGCCAAAAAGCCCAAGGTGCTGCTTTCGCTGCCATTACTCAAGTACAAAAAAATGACTTAAATATTGTGCAAGGTGAAAACCTGTTACAGGCTTATTTTGCATCGCCTAATAAAAAGAGAGTGTTCTGTAAAACCTGTGGTTCACCGATCTGGAGTGAGCGTCTAGATAAGCCAGCAGTGGTACGTTTAAGGGTAGGGCTTATTAATGAAGAAATATCGACATCTGTCATTTCTCATGCTTTTGTGTCTTCAAAAGTGAAGTGGTATCCAATTTGTGATGTCGCTCGCCAATATCCAAATGGAGTAGAAAACCTTTAAATATTAAGGTTAGATCGTATTTTATTCATTTGTAAAAAAACGTGAACAAGACTAGCCATGAATAAATAATGTGCTATAACTGTACCTAAGGTAATCGTAATATCTCCTCGATCCACAGGGAAACTTGGGACAGGGCAAAAGATACGATAAGACCTTACATATAGCTAGCAAAGAGCATGTAAGAGATGGATAGACACAAATCTTAGATTGCTCACCGTTGCAGAAAAGCCCGTGAAACGGGCTTTTTTAATGCCTGTAAAAAGCTATTTATTGGATGACCAAACTATAAATAAAGTTTTTTCATGACGCCATTTTTTACCATTTGTTCTTAAGCAAATAAAAAGATGTAGAAATAATAAAATTTTTTAAACATACAGACTATTCTGTATTGCAATTTAATTTATTTATAGGTACATTTACTTAACGGTTTAAAGTTCAAGTTTAATAATGGACTCATGGTCGTTGTGGGAGATCTAAGAGCCTGCATTCTTCCCCAAGATGCGGGTTTTTTTTATGCCTATAAAAAAGTGATGATTAACTCAACTTAAATAAAAAACATATAATTTTCTGTTATTTATTAGATTTTAATAAGCCTACGATCTAAAGATTGCGTAGGCTTTACATGTTTAAAAATTTAGGCGCGATAGGCCAAACACGCTTGAGCACAAGCCAAACATGCTTTAGCACAGATCTGACAGTGCTCATGTTCATGTTTGCTACATTCTGCTGCACAGAGTTGACAGGCATTGGCGCACAATTGCATGGCTTGTTCAGCAAGCTCAGAATTTCTTAACTCTAAAGATGTACACAGTTGGCAGGTTTCTACACATGTCATGCAATGCTTAATACACTCTCGCATCATCTGGACATGTTCCTCTTGCAAACATGCAGCTGCGCACGTTTTACAAGCGATCATACATTCAATACAGGCTTGAACTGAGGTAGAGGTGTTACAAAATAAAGCCGAGTTTGTTTCTTGTTGAATTTCCATAAGAGTTCTCCTATCGAAGACTATTATTAAAAAATGGAATATCGTTATATTTTCTATTTTAGAAGATCATTTTTAAGGCATGGCTGTTTGAGATGAAAGGTCTACAAATCGCTAATACATAATTAACCTCGTAGTAGAATGTTACATCCAGCTTTTAGCTTAAATGCTCGTATTTTTTGAAATAAGGATTGGGTTAAATTTAATTGCATATAATACTTTTGGCTAATTTCTTATTGTGTGAATATTAGGCAAATTAGGAATGTGAACTTTAAAGGACACGAAATGGAAAACGTTAATCAATACGCTCACGGAGCTGAGCATGAAGTCCACATCCATTGCAAACGATCATTAAGCACATTAATACTGAGTATGTTCGTATTAATTACAACTGGTCGTTAAAAGAAAAAGCACCCGAGGGTGCTTTTTCTATAGGTGTACTATAAATACATAGGTTTAAGAGTCTATAAAACCACGACGTTTTTTGTAGGCTTTACGGTCATAAGAAGGGATATTTGATTGCTGGAGATCAATCGCTAGTTGTTTCTTGCGTTGAAACTGAACTTCATTAAGAAGAGCAGCATAAATTTTGGGTCGGTCAGTTTTAAACTTATCTACATCTAATGGAATCTTATGTTCATTCTTGACAATGTATAGAACAGAGCAATTGCCATTTGTTTCATAAACCGTCCAACCAAGCCGCACAGCATAGAGTCCGGTTTTCTGATTTTTACCTAAATAAGATTTAAAACCATCGGGATGAGGGCGAACATAAGCATTCATCATGCATCCTCCATCATTTGATTTATTTGATGAAAGCGACAATCAATGAATTGATGGGGAGTGAGACATCATATTCAGTAAAATTACGATTTCTAGTTGTTTATATATTGTTCAATTTTAAAATTTCAAGTGAGGCGGAAAGCTGTTATTTACTGAGTTATATACGCTCAAAAATATTCAAAAAAAGCTTATTTTTTTGAGTAATAAATTTTCAAGTTCATTCCTTGTAGGCAAGAAAGAATAGCTCACTATTCCGTGTTTGTGTGATCGGTTTTGCATATTTAAAATTGATGAAATCGTAAGTGAATTTAAGGTCAGTTTTAGTTAATTATTTGTTTTAAAAATAAATAATTAAGTTTTAATATTTCTTGTTACAACCATTTTGTCGACAATAGATGCACCTTTTTGACATATTTCGCCTAGCATAATTAAAGAGTTCGTTGCCTATGGTGTCATTTATGTTCATTGGACTTGTGGTCACCATTTTGTTGACTCCAGGCCCAACAAATACATTGTTAGCCTCTGCTGGAATACAGGCAGGAGTAAAGCAGTCTCTTAAACTTATTCCTGCTGAAGTGATGGGATATCTCATTGCAATTACTTCATGGGGTATTTTACTTGAGTCCGTTTCACATTTTATTCCGTGGCTTCCACCTGTATTAAAGTTAATAAGTGCAACTTTTATTCTCTACCTTGCATTTAAACTTTGGACAACATCGACAAACGACATCAAATTAGACAATCCACTGATTACGCCTAAGGCTTTATTTGTCGCGACACTTTTGAATCCTAAAGCTTTACTCTTTGCTTCTGCTATTTTTCCACATGCAGCATGGGAAGTGTTTCACGTATATTTTATTCATATTGCTGTTTTTTTATCATTAATTACACCCATTGCTTTTTTATGGATTGCTTTTGGAACCGTATTAATTTCAAACAAAGTAACTTGGTTAAACCAACGTAATTTACAACGTACGGCTGCATTTATTTTAACTTTTTTTGCTATGCCAATCGGCTATTCAGCGATTAGCTCATTTTAAACTTAACTCGTTATTTATATTAAAAATTTAATTTTCAGGAGATTTTTATGAAAAGATTAAAAGTAATTATTAAGGACCAGTTTAACCAAGAAACGATTGCTTTGGCAAAAGTTCGACCTATGAATGACCACGCCCTTGAACTTCACAAAAGCGTTGAACATATTGAAATTGATGACGATATTATTTTGCCAAACATGGATTTGCTTTATGAAAACCCTAAAGACGGTAAAATTTATCAATTGATTGGAGCATTCAGCGAGGAATAGCTTTTAGCTAAGAAGTGCTGAAAATAAAGCCAAACTACGTAATAGACACAATTAAAATATTGAAGATGCCCAATACTTGTGGGACTATTCTTTTGCAAAAATGTGACCTAATCCACATTTTTGCATTTCAGGACTAAGTGGTTTTCACTAAGCCCATTCCTTCAATGAGAAGTAGGAATGGGCTTTTTTTATTGCAAATTATTCTTTAAATGTTTCATCTAAAGCTTGTTGAACGGCTTCTATACGGGATTTACATGCTTTATAAGCAGTAATCGACTCTTCAACAATCTTCATTAAATTATCAATATCTGGGCTTTCTTGAGACTCAAGTAGTTCTGCATTTTTTTTCAAAATGTCATGGCCGTCTTTAAACGTTAACTCTTCATTGTTCATTTGGAATTACCTGTGTAATGTTGGCTTCAATCACACCATCTTGCATTTCAATCGCAATGGCAGGGTTTGAAATTTGATGTATAGACCGAATCGCTTTTCCTTCGGATCTAACAATTGCATAGCCTTTGGCTTGAACTTGTTTCGGATTTTGTAAAAGGACTTCTTTCATTAATGATTCGATTTGAGTTAATGAAAATTTAACCTGTTGCTGTGAACTAAACTGAATACGCTCTTTCATTTGGTCAAGTAGGCGATGTGCCGAGTTAAGTTGACCTTGCGCCGAAGATTTAATCTGATGAAGTAGCTGATCATTCTTGCTTTGATAAGTCGTGATTTGATGCTGCGAAAGAAGCTTAATGGTTTGCAGACTATTGACGGCTTCTTGTACGCGTTCAACAATATGGTTACGGATGCCAGCAATCACTTTACTTGGCGTGTCGAATGAACGATGGGCAATTTCATCAAGAATAGTACGGTCTTTTTCATGACCAATACCAACCCAAATCGGTACAGTGCGTTTGCAGAGCAGGGCTGCAAGTTCATAATCATTTAAATAAGCCAAATCATTCACAGATCCGCCACCGCGAATAATTACAATAAGGTCTGGTGGAAATTTAAATGTGCTGGCCCATTGTCTTAAACCCGAACCTAAAGATTCAATCAAGCTAGTTGCAGCGGTGTTCCCTTGAAACGTAGCGGTATGATACACAAAATGGCAAACACCATTTCTCTCTAAAGCATCGGCATCTTTTTTAAAGTCACCTAGGCCCGCAGCATTTTGAGGAGCAATGACTAAAACATTTTGAATGTCAAAAGGAGTAGGCAGGAGTTTGTTCTTATGAATTAACCCTTCTTGTGTGAGGCGTTCAATAATTTGCTGATAACGTTTAGCAATTTCACCTAAGGTAAAGCTTGAATCAATCTCTTCAATATTGACCGAAAATCCATATTGAGGATCAAAACGCGCTCTAATTTTGATGAGCACATTTAAATCGCTTGAAATCTCAATACCAGTTTCACGTTCAAACTTTAAAACAATTTTACTTGCTGAGAACTTCCAGATCGTAGCTTTACAACTGGCAATGACTTTATCAGTCTCTGCATCTTTTTCTGCAAGCTCTAAATAGTAATGGCCGCCTTTAATATTTAAATTTCGAATCTCTGCTTTTACCCAGACTGGCTCATCAAAAGCCAAACGTATGACTTCCTGAACTGTGCCGAGATATTCACTAAGGGAAAACTGAGGTTCAGACATACGAACTAAACATTAAAGGACCAACCTAGATAGTATAAAAGCCATCCAACCAAGGCAATTGCTGTCTATGAATATCGGGTTCTATTTAAAATAAATACAACAATTTAAAGAATTAAAAATTGGAAATTGATAGGGTTATTTAGACCAAACGGTTAAAATGAAAAATTAATAAAAAGATAATTCTTAATAATTACAACTGATTAAAAAATAAAGTTTGCTTTATGAAATATATGAGCGTATAAAGCTTACTTCCAATTGCGGGGTGGAGCAGTCTGGTAGCTCGTCGGGCTCATAACCCGAAGGTCGTTGGTTCAAATCCGGCCCCCGCAACCAAAATATTATGCTCTGTGATGTACCACTTTTCATAATACGAAAATTATGAAAAGCAATTAGCTTATAAATAACCCTATATAAAGCTAAATATTAAATTCTAGACTGACTGTCCATACCTTAAATCTAGCGTTCTAATTAAATACCGTTAAATCACATGAGCTCAGTGATGAGTGAATGATTGTGAATATAGTAAATGAGTGGCATATTGCCACATCCGTAAATGGCAACGAGATTAATGTGAGGATCGTTCCTCATGTGCGTAAGCAAAACTCTCAAGATGGTTATCGTTGGGTCGAAGTTGGTAAGAAAATTCAACTTCAATCTGGTGAAGAAATCGAATTAAACCAAGATGGTAAAAGCTTTTACGCTGGATTTAATCAGCTTTATCGTTTAACGACGTATTGTTGATAAAATGCTTGGCGCTAAAGCTAAAAAACCTATCTCCTTTAAAAGAGATAGGTTTTTTTATATCTATATGGATAATAAACAATTAAAGTTATAAAAAGCAAAAACGTATTAAATTGATAAAATTATTATTTTAATTATATTTAGAACGTCCTTAACCCGCTCGCCAAAATTGACGGCCCATAACCTTAAAGTTCTTTCCATTTTCTTCGGTTACACGGCGGTCTCTAAATTTTTCATTTAAACTATGCAAAATTAAAGAGCCATCAGCTTCTTTAAAAATTTGCTTAATCATTCCTTCCCCTGCAAAGTAAACCGCATAAATCTCGCCATCAATTACTTCAGTTTGAGAGATATCAATACCGACCAGATCTCCATCTTTAATGTAGTCTGTCATACTATCGCCTTTAGCTTTGATAATACGCATGCACTCTTGAGCAACCCGTTTTTCTTTAAAGAATGAAGCAGGGAAAGGAATTTTTCCATTAATTGCATCGAAGTGGAACTCAATAGACTCACCAGTACCACAAGAAAAACTAGCTTCTACTACTTCAATCCAAGCATATTGATCGGTGGATTCAGCACTCACAACTGTAGGGCTAAATACATCACTTTCTCTAAAAGCATCTTCTGTATTGCCAGTCGTTAACCAATAACCATCTACACCTAAAAACTGGGCAATAAGTGGAAGAAACGCAGATTTTAAATTTTTGCCAGACTCTAAAGCTTGATAGGCCGGCTGAGACATTTTTACAGCCTCAGCGACTTCAGCCTGAGTTTTTTTGGCTTTAATTCTAGAATCTTTTAAACGGTCTTTAAGAGCCATAACGGTTACACCAGCAAACTTATAACAAATATATAACTAAAGTTATATCGAGTAAAACAACTATAGTTATTGACTAATAATAACTATAGTTATAATATCAGTTATATCTTCAAATGAATAGATCAAGTTTAAATCCTATTTGAACCACTATTTATTGAATTATCAGCATGTTGAGATGAAAGCTAAATTTATTTTGTTTCTAGAGGAGGCAAAATAGAAGGGAGATAGCTCAATTATTATTTACAGATAGGCTATCAAAACAAAAAATGGAATAAAAAAAAGCCCGATTCCGTGGATCAGGCTTAATGTTCGTCGATAAAGGGTATCAAGAACATGAAGAATTTAGCAAAGATTGTGAGTCGTAACAAAAGTTTCCGATATACGGCAAAGTCTTATTTGAACTTTTTGGTCAAAAAATTAAAGTTCGAAAAAGGCGTAAATGTAAGCGCTTTCATACTTTTTTACAATTTTAGAAAAAGGAATATCTACTTTTAAATGAATGCTTTAAATGCATACCGTTTAGTTCTTTAGGTTTGTTGTACCAGATGAAACGTTTTGAACACACATTTGTAGTCATAGCTTCGCTATATTGCTCAAAGAATGGATCAAAACTTCAAGAATAACAAACGATAAAGATGCCTTATTAAACGTGTGAGTTGGAGATAGTGAATGACTACAGCAATGCAGAACAGAGCTAAACAACTTAAAAATGCAAAACGTGGAGGATATGTCCCGACAATTGCAAAAGACGTAAACAAATACAAGGTACAAAAAATAAAAAGGGCGCTTGAAGAGGCAAAGCTAATTGCAAGTGAGCTTGAAGATGATGCATTCGAATTCGATGATCAAGTCTCAATGCAAAAAGCGATAGGTGCAATCACCGTGATTGAGTTGATTGAACAAGCCTTAAACAGTGCACACTAACAGGCTTTAGCATACAAACATTCTTTCTTGGACCCCTGAAATATGGGGTCAAGGATCAGTTCGTCTTGCAATTTAGCGCGGTTAAAAAAGCGTTAGTGTTTTTTATTGACTGTAATAAAGAAAACTAAGGGTATTTATAGAACCTGAAAAACAACAAGCGAGTAAGCGTGGTGAGTTTTCAAGTTTTACCCTTTAAAGCAGGACAAGATGATGAAAACAGTTCCAACAGGTGGTTTAGCCACATTTTTAGATTTTTATAGCATTGCAATTATGGTGGCTTTAGCAGTCAGCTTAGTTGTGGCAGTCGTGTTGATGATGCGTTTCCCTCGCTCACCACAAGAATGGATTGTTGGGCTGATATGCACAGTCGTTTCAAGCTTAACTGGAGGCTCATTTATCATCATGAAATGGAATTTACATGAATGGGTATCGGATATTTGGGGAATGATCACACTATGTGGATTCTTCTTCATTTGCGGTTTGCCGGGCTGGGCTATTGTGAGATGGATATTTAATTTCATCAATAAACAAGAAGGGAAAACGATTGTGGAAGTCATCAAAGACTTAAAAAAAGCGAAAGATGATCTGCAAAATAGCTAAAACAGTTTCAATGATATAGGTAAAATAAAATGAATATTGACCAATACTTAGAAGCAATCATAGACAGAGAAGGTGGATATATTAATCATCCATCAGACCATGGGCATGCCACCAAATTTGGCATTACCGAGGCAGTCGCTCGATCAAACGGATATCAAGGTGATATGAGAGATTTACCTTTAGCCGTGGCCAAGTCTATTTATAAACAACAATATTGGTTTGAACCCCAATTTGACCAGATCAATAAAATTAGCCCTGCTATTGCAGAAGAGTTACTTGATACGGCTATAAATTGTGGAGTCAACTTTGCAAAGGCTTTGTTACAACGTGCTCTAAATCTGCTAAATAAGCAGGGTGAGGAGGGCTGGCCAAATCTTACCTTAGATGGTCAATATGGACCTCGCACTATTCAAGCACTGAGTACATATTTGAACAGGCGTAATAAAGACGGAGAAACGGTCTTACTACGCGTTTTAAATATTATGCAAGGGCAGCACTATATCGAAATTACAGAGAAGAACCCAAATTACGAAGACTTCTTTTATGGATGGATCTTAAACAGGGTAGCGTTGTAAAAATTGTAGTTAGATAAAAATATGTTAATAGACAAAAGACTTGAAAAGCCTAACCATGAGTTGAGGCTTTTCAAATAATCATATGTCGAGTAATGATTTATTGTGCAATGAGTAAAACTGCAAGAAGAAAGAAAATAGCACCGCTAATTTTATTGAGTATAGAAAAATTATTTCCAGCCAACATCTTTTCTTTAAAAATTGAAGAGAAATTTGCATAGACCAAATGAATTAAAAATCCAATAAAACAAAAGGTTAAAGATAGAACTAAAAACTGAGTTAAAATTTCTTTCTTGATATCAATGAATTGAGGGAATAGAGCAATAAAAAATACGATTGTTTTGGGGTTAAGCAAAGATGCAAGTAGGCCTTGATAAAAGAGTCTCGATTTACTTACATTTTTATCGCTTTGCTGATCAGTGATTAAATCTTGCGATGGCGTTTTTTTGCTGAAATTTTTATATCCAAGGTACATTAAATAAAATGCACCAATAAATTTTAAAACCGTAAAAATAGTTGGGTTGCTGGTAATAATAAGACCTACACCACTAGCGGAAATTACAGCAATTACAAACATACCAATGATTAAGCCGCTAATACCGAATAGAGCAGTTTTAACACCATAATTAATTGAATTTGTGACAGTAAATAAAACGCCAGGTCCGGGGCTTAGGAGAGTAAGAAATGCAATTGTTATAAAGACTAAAAGACCGCTCACGCTGATATATCCTATTTATCAATGAGACAAGATTATGCGATTACTTTAAATGAGAAAATAAGTTATGTATACAGACAGTTATGTATATTTAAGGCTGAAATAGATTAAATGTTTAAAATATGCATTTTGATAAATAGGTAGGGTAATAAAAAGCTTATTACTCAAAGCAACATAAACATACAACCCCAACAGCAGGGGGTGTTAGTATGCTAAACCTATACCTCAAGAAATATACAGCATGACGAAAAAAGAACGGCAGTTTAAATCTGGCGAATTTCGATTTTCCTTTTTATCGTTTAAATATTGGGGTATATGGTTTTTAGCATTTATTCTGATGTGTTTTGCGATGTTACCTTGGGCAATTCAATGGCGTCTTGCCGATCTTTTATCAAAAATAGCATGGAAATCTTTAGGTTCAAGAAGAAAAACAACATTACGTAATTTAGAAGCCTGCTTTCCTGAAAAAACACCTATGCAAATTGAGGTGAAAGCCAAACAGGTTTTTGTAGATACTCTCACGGGTGTATTTGAAGCCTTAAATGCTTGGTACAGTCCAAACTGGTTTAAAAGCCGTGTTCACATAGATGGATTAGAGAATTTAACCAATAATCAGGAAAATGGCGTACTACTATTAGGCACCCATAGTACGCTTTTAGACGCTGGTGGAGCAGCTTGTACCTTATTTTTTAATATGGACGTGGTTTACAGACCTCAAAATAATCCCTTTTTAGATTTTCTAATTCATCGCAGCCGCGCAAGAGTCTATAAAAACCAGATTGCTCGAGACAACATGCGTGGACTTATCCAGAACCTTAAACATGGTCATGCTATATGGTATAGCCCAGATCAGGACTTTGGCTTAAAACAAGGTGTAATGGCCTCATTTTTCGGAATACAGGCGGCTACCGTGACCGCTCACCGTAGATTGATGGATATCTCAAAAGCAGCAGCAGTACCTTTATACTTTTATAGAAGTGGCGATATTAGAAACCCTCAATATCATGTTCTCGTGGAACCTAAATTAGAAAATTTTCCGAGTGGATGTGAAGTGAGTGATGCTGAAAGAGTCAACAAGATTATTGAGAATCAAATTCGTATTGCCCCTACGCAATACATGTGGTTCCATCGACGCTTTAAGACGCGCCCTGCTGGTGAAAAGAAATTTTATTGATGGTTTTTATAGGGAAATAGCACTGATATGGGACTTCTTTCGATTAAAATGAAACAAAATTTGACTTTTAATTGAAAGGAATCTTAATTAAATCAATGTGAAAGGTGAATCGGGGAGTGGGTAGAATTTTTCTTGCTTTAATTATTTTGAATATCGATTGCAAATGCTTATGAAGCGTGTATTATCGAGCATAACTAACAAAATATTCTTGTCATAATAAATTTCTATTTGCGCAGTTTTATATTTATAATCCTTGGGTTTCTTCAGATATTTAATTTTTGACATCTATTTTTTAGTTAAATTGGTTTCCCAATAATAAGTTATAATATTTTAAGATTTAGGATATAACATATGTCTACTAGTACTGGTACAGTAAAATGGTTCAATGAAACTAAAGGTTTTGGTTTTATTGTGACTGATGAAGGTAAAGATATTTTTGCTCATTTTACTGATATTCAAACACAAGGTTTTAAAGTTCTATTAGAAGGTCAACGTGTTGAGTTTACCGTAGTACAAGGTAAAAAAGGCCCTCAAGCTTCAAATATTGTGATTCTTCAAAACTCATAAATAAAGCGTTTAATTGATTTAAATATATTATTTAAATAAAATATATTCAAGTCTAAAGCATTTTATTAGAGTTTAAAAAAGCCCACTTTAGTCTTGTGGGTTTTTTATAAGTTTTAATTCAACTTATATTTAAAAAAAGAAGTATAAAAATACTCTTATCAAAGTGCTTCTAAATTTTTATGTTAAAATATAACGAATTAGGTGTATGGTATTAAAATGGATATTTGTATTGGCGGTATTTTTGACGGTCAGAAAATAGAAAACAATAATGATTTCTTTAAGGTTGAAGAGCATTATTCAGACAATAGTTCTAAATATATTAGACAACACTTCCACTTGTTTGGACAAATTTTTAGCTTCTGGGTATGTGAAGAGGTTGATTTAAGTCAAGCAATAAGAAAAGCCGAGAGTATTTTAAAAAAGAAAAATGAAAATATTTAGCTAATAAATTAAAATAATTTTACTGCTGTCTATTATTTTAAAGATTTTCTTATTAATTTAATTGAAATAGATTTAATGAGTAAACTTTAATTTTTGAAAAACAATGATTTTATTTTATAGCTTCAAATAGTATTTACAATATTTTAGTATTGGTTACAGACCATTACAATTTGTGAGTGGAATTTGCTAAATATAGTTATACATTAGGCGTAAGCTAAAGTTGTTTTATTTATTGCGCAAATAAAACAAAGCCCACTTTAATAAAATATTTTATTAAAGTGGGCTCTTTATTCAGACGGTCATCTTTAATTCAACATTCATAATTAAACTATAGATAATATTTATTGTTATAGCCTCGCTTAGAAAGGAAAACATTTTAAATGTTAAGTGAAGTACAACCTAATATTTGCTTTATTGGCAGTAGTAATTTAGCTTTGGCTTTAATCGGAGGAATGGTTTTAAAAGGGTTTAACAAAGAAAAAATACACTTAATTGAAGAGAAAAAAATTAATGATACACATGCTTTGAAGCAAAAAGAAAATGGTTTAAAAAAAGCTGATATTGTTGTGTTGTTACTCGATCCAAAACAATTAAAAGAGATACTTGCGCCGTTTAAAAAATGGTTAGCAAATAAGATTATTGTTTCTATGATGGCAGGGATTGATATTGCGCACCTATCCAGTTTTACAGGTTCAAAGAAAATCGTTCGTGTGATTTCAAATCCGCCTGTACTGACCCATGTTGGTACTCACGTGCTGATTGCTTCAGAGCAAATGGACCAGCTTGATAAAGACTTAATTGAAACCTTGTATTCTGCAACGGGCCAGACTTTTTGGGCGCCGTCTGAAACACAAAGTGATGCCATTATTGCATTATCAGGTTCAGGGCCAGCTTACTTTTTCTATATTTTAGATAGCATGATTAAGACAGGTGTTTCATTAGGGCTAGATAAACAATTCGCCTTAGATCTTGCGCTTCAAGCGGCTACTGGCGCAGTCGAAATGATTCGTAAAAGTAATGTTCCACCAGCGGAGTTATGTGGAAAGGTCACTTTAGCAAATGGGATTACCGAATCTGCTTTACGAATGTTTGAATTAGGCAATGTGTCTGATGATATACGTTTAGCAATGAGGGCCGCATATCATCGTAGCAAAGAAATTACTTCAGAAATTATTTCTGAGGCTCGTTAACGCTTTTTAGCAAACTAGGCCTTTAAGAAGTATTCCCAAATAATGAAACCTAAGCCAAACCCAATAAAAGAGTAGAGAGTAATAATAAAGAATACAAAACTGGCCTTATTTTTTTTCTTCAAAATGTTCATGGCGATGCCTCCAATTCAGATTAATTTTATTATGGAGATGAGGAGGCTGTAATCATAGATACAGAATTTTTTAAAAAAAATATAACAGAGCCTAAATCTGTTATCGCTTAAGCCGCTTAACTGAATAAGAAATTTTGAATCAATAGTTTAAGTCGATGCGCTATAGGCCTTATACCTTTTATTCAATTAACATTAAATCGGCGGTATTGGCAGATTTAAGAGGGCGTAGGGCAAAGGTCGAACGGGTGTGTCGAATTCCCTTAATTGAATAGAGTTTTTTTCGTAAAAAACGTTCGTAATGGTCAGCATCTTTTACTGCTACTTTAACCAAATAATCATAATCACCTGTAACCAGATGAGCTTCTACAACTTCTGGTATGTCGGCTAATGCTTCGCTGAAATTTTCTAGCATTTCATCGTCATGGCGTTCTAAAGTAATTTCTATGAAGAATACTTCATGAATACCAATCGCTTTTGGGTTTACGTTTACCGTATAACCTTCAATAATTTTTAAAGTTTCCAGACGTTTCAGTCGTGTCCAGCATGGTGAAGATGAAAGACCGACTTCTTCTGCTAATTGAGCAACGGTTAGACGGCCATTACCGCGTAATGCAGATAAAATTTTCCGATCTATACGATCTAGTGTGTATTCTGTTCTGTTCAAAATATAAACCAAAGAAGAATCTTCTGATAAAATTAAATATACTTCATTTTTATGCTGCGAATATTTAAAAATATTAAAAAATACAGGAAACATTTTGAGTTAAAGGTACATACACTAGTTCTATGCATCGAACTCTCTGGATAAGGGTTGTGATGGAGCAAAGAGCACTGTTTCAGTAAGGGTGACTAAACAGTGCTCTTTGCGGATCTCTTCTGAGTTCTTAAATCTATTTTTATTAATTGTCTTTGTGTATTAAAACAAATTAAATAATAACTTTTATTTATCAATTGAAGAAAAACTAATCATTATTTTTTATCTAACTTTTGCTTTATGGTGATTTCATTGCAAAGTAGGAAGCAAGGTTATGATCACCCAGCACGATATAAACCAAAAACAATATCAAAATAAATCTTTAGACTATTTGAATAGCCAAGCTCATTCTGAAGGAATTGAATTTAATAAATTTATTCATGAAATTCAGAAATATGAAAAGGCTGTCGTTCTAGATTTAGGCTGTGGTGGTGGTCATGTCTCTTATAATGTTGCTCCACATGCTGATCTCGTCTTTGCCTACGATTTATCTCATGAAATGTTAGACACAGTGTCTAAGGCAGCTAGCCAGCGCAAATTAAAAAACATCTTTGTGCAGCAGGGCATTGCTGAAGATATGCCTTTTAGTGATCAGCAGTTTGATGTCGTGATTAGCCGATATTCAGCTCATCACTGGCAGCATGTTCCGACTGCAATGAAAGAAGTAAATCGTGTTCTTAAGCCAGATGGCATTGTTATTTTTGTAGATATTATTAGTTCTAGTTCGCCTATATTAGATACGTTTTTACAGACGATTGAGACTATTCGAGACCCAAGTCACGTAAGAAACTATAGTGTGAAAGAGTGGGTCTATTTTATTGAAGATGCCGGCTTTGACTTAGTGGGTTTAGACAAACAAACGCTTTCTTTAGACTTTGATAGTTGGGTAAAGCGTATGAAAACTCCTGAAGATCAAATTAAAACGTTACGCTATTTGCAAGAAGGTTCATCTGACCTCGTTAAGAAGTATTTCAAAATTCAAAGTGACGGTAGCTTTGAAAGCCATGTGGGGTATTTTGTCTTTAAGACGTTAGGGTTTTAACATTGTGTAATGAGTAAGGGTTTTAGTCGATAAGAAATGAATGAAATATCGCTAAAACTCTTTACTTGAATAACTTGGATTATATTAAAGAAGATTAGAAAAAATTTAATATCATTTATTTGAGAAAACTTAATCACACAATTTTTTTAAGGTGATTAAGTATTCAAAAGAGAAGAGGATTTATCTAATTTTCTTATTATTAATAGACACTTATAAGTAATTATTATTTAATACGCCCGCAACATTATCACTAATACTTTTAATAACTTTGTCGGGGAAATAATGCGTAATATTTTAGTAACAGTTTTCACTTTATTGGTAGCAACATCAGTTTATGCTGAACAAGAGCCTAAAACTTATATACAGCGAACAACTTGCGAGAGAACAGTACAACTACATGGTTTTTTAAGCCGTGCTCAACTTGATTGTAATTATCACTATACTTCACAAGAATTAGTTCATGAATCTGACAAATGTACTAAACATGAACTAGGTGAAAAATATGGTAGAGAAGTTATGAGATTAGGTATGGACCAATTTGAAGCACGCAAGAGAGGAGATATGAAAGGCCAATTATGTAGTACGGTTTTAAAAGAGTTTCCAAACTATATTAAAAAATAAAATAAGGTTTTAAAGACCTCATCTAGCAAGCCGATAAAATGGATTTAATTATTCATTTTATCGGTGTTTCACCCTATATAATTTGCCAATTAAACCCGATAATAAACTTTAATAATTCACCGAATATCACATTGACACTTAAAACCTCTCTTATTATTCTCTGCGGCGGAACGAGAGGGGGGACATCTTCGGATGTGCTGATTTTTGGGTAAATCAGTCTGCTAACCCTTTCTCGTTCTATCGTTATGATTCAATGAAGCGGATAAATTATTTTTAAAAACTGTCTGAATAATATTTGTAGCTTTTGAAAAATTATTAAAAGAAATAACCTTTCTCGAGAGTTGATTATTACTACTCAGAAATTTTTCTAAACGTTTATCAAAACTATGTGAAAAATGAATCAACTCGATTGTGTTTTTTAGAGTCTCTTTAGGGCTTTTACCTGTAACTACAGACTTTAGGTAACGTTGAAGTAGCCTTGTTGTTCTTAAATAAAGAGGTACTTCCATCTTTAAAATTAAAGAGCACTCAAGAAGTAGTGGAAGTAAACGTTTATCGTAAGCTCCCTCTACAATCCAACTATTTTGTAAGGTGATTTGTTTAATACCAAATGAGATAGTTTCTTCGGAATTTTTTACAAATTCAGTTCCACTTAAGTCCCAATAGACTTCATCAAATGCATGAGCAGGTATCTTTAATTCTTTCGCTAATTTCTTAGCGATAGTTGTTTTACCAGCACCAGAAGGGCCTACAATACAAATTTTCATGGTTTATCTTTTTAAAGGGATATATCAACAAACTAGTTATAAATCGAAACTAGACTAAAGTTTATAAGTCACTCATCTGTTTTATCAAAGCCTAATAATTTTATTTTGTACAATAAAAACTCAATTATAATTCCAACTTGAAGGAAATAAACTCATGAAAAAACTTTTATTCATTTGTCTAATCGGTTTAGCAGTTACACAGGTTAATGCTCATTCTGGGGGTACAAACTCTAAAGGATGCCATACGAATAGTAAAACTGGTGACCATCATTGTCATTAAATAAGGGTATGAAAGAGTAAGCTGACTTCTGGTTTACTCTTTTTAATATCTTTAGTTTTATATTTTTTATGAATAATAAGAGGAAAAAGAATGGAAATGGTATTAGGAGTATTTGGCCTATTGGTTTTATTTTTAATATTAAGTAAAAAGCATAAGAAGAAAAATCTCAGTGGTGAAAGATCAATAGTCTATTTGGTTGATATTGTTGGGGAGCAATCTTATCAAGCAAATTTAAGAAAGATTGCTGGGCCTAAACAAGAAAATTCAAAATATGTAGAAGTAATGGCTAGAGTTGTTTCTGAACCTTTTAATGCTTATGACAAGAACGCAGTTAAAATTGAAATTAATGGTTTAACAGTTGGTTATTTAAGTAGGGATGATGCCAAACTATTAGCTGGTAAAGTGATAAATAAGACTGTGCCAGCTTTAATTAATGGTGGTTGGCTTGATAACGATAGTGAAGGTAGCTATGGCGTAAAACTCGGTATTCAAAGTCTTAATGAATTAATATAATGAATATAACGAAGTGCATTTTTAAGTTTACCTTACATTGTTAAATCTAAAAAAATAAAAGTATCCTCTAAGGTATTAATAAATCTTTTTTCTCATGTTTTTAAAGCTTTATTTGTAGCCAATATCACATTGACACCTAAAACCCCTCCGATTATGCTTTGCCTGCTGGCCTACATTGCCAGCCGGTTTTAGCAGACCGAGAGCGTATAGCGCATCAAAAAAGCAATTTTTTGGTGGCGAACTCGTTCGTCCCCCCTTCGTAGCGGTAGGACGGAAGGGGGACGCCTTGTGCGTGCTGGTTCTATATGCCCAGTCTGCTAACCCCCTTTCGTTCTGCCACCATAATCATTTAGCAGTGATTGGCAGAAATTTTATGCATATAGGAGTTCGCTCATGCGTACTATTTCTTCTCATTTATTGGTCTTTGCCAAACTCTCTCTATCTATACCGCCTAATTGGTCTTTAAAACGGTTTAACCGACTCTAGGTTTTCTACAACCTTAGCTCGTTACGACTAAAAAATCATAGCAACAATAAAACCTGAGATAGCTTAGGCACATTTTTGTGCTGCTTTTGCATGCCTGTTTTTAGCACTCATTTTAAGAGTGACGGCATTTCTATCTCTTTTAGATACAACAAAAAATTATTTAAACGGTATTCCTATGCCAAATTTAGAATCTTCATTTAGAGCACTCAGAGTGCTTCACACCGCAAAAGACTTATTTAATCAATATGGGTTTCATAAGGTCGGGGTCGACCAAATTATTGCCGAAGCCAAAGTTGCAAAGGCTACTTTTTACAACGACTTTCACTCAAAAGCACGACTCATCGAGATGTGTCTTACTTTTCAAAAAGACGCGCTCAAAGTAAAAGTGTTTTCCATTATTAATTCTTACCGTGAGCAAATGGTGCTCGATAAACTTAAGCAGATTTACCTTTTACATGCCGATTTAAATGGCTTTTATCATTTACCATTTAAAGCAATTTTTGAAATTGAAAAGCTCTATCCAGTTGCCTATAAAGTTGTGGTTGACTATAGAAACTGGTTCGTTAACGAAATCTATAAGTTGCTCTTAACCTTAAAAGCTACGGTCTCCATCCAAGATGCTTACATGTTTTTATTTATGATTGATGGGGCGATGGTCCAGCTTTTAGATAAAAATGCGGTAGATGAAAGAGATCGGTTGTTGGATTATTTCTTTTTGAATTTTGCTTAAGCGATAAACTCACCTAAGAAAAAGCCTCCAAACAAGGAGGCTTTTTAATTTAAATAAAGATAGCTGCTTAGCTTAATGTTGCTGGTTTTGTAGCTTGTGCCATTCCTTCAAAATATTGAACGGCAGGCGAACGAGCCATATAAGCCAAAGCTTGCTCGGTGTCACCTTCATGAAGTGGGTTAAATTTTGGAGAAACCCATCTTAATGTCGCTTTCCATAAATATTTAATGGTCGGTAAGTTGTCTGAGCGAGTCGCAGTTTTTTCAAATTCACGAATAATTTTGAAGTAGCCACGACGCATTAGTTTTTGAATGTCTTCGTGTTCTAAATCTTGTTGGCCTAAACTACGCGCAAAGTCAGCAAGGAAATAAATAAACAGTGGGAAAACAGCCGCCATAATCACTTGGCGCGACACATAAAAACCAAACTTGTTTGTTAATAGGTGTTCAAATAAGTCGTAGGCAACACAACGATGCTCAACTTCTTCAGCCAAATGCCAACGGAACAAATCTGCCATTGCTGGGTCTGCGCTATCCCAAGACTTACTATCAAGTGTCCATTGACCAATAGTTCCGGTAAAGTGCTCAATTGCAGCAATCACACCTACTCGAAAAAGTAACCAATATTCATCGAGCTTTTCGCCTTTTAAAAAGGGCATACCTAAAGGTTTGTCACCCAATAAAATGTTAAACACAAAATGGGCACGGTTAAGAGTTTCTTGAATGTCGTAGCCATTTTCACGTAAGAAGTCCTGAGCCTTTTCGTGGGCACGTGCATGAGCTGCTTCTTGACGAACAAAGCCAATCACTTCTTGTTTTAAGGTTTCATTGGTAATCAAGGGAAGGGTTTTATTAAACACGCGGCAAAACCAAAACTCACCAGCCGGCAAGAGCATATTAATACCATTTGCTACATGTGAGCATAGCGGATCATTTGGCATCCAACACACAGATGACTCCGCGAAATCAAAATGTACTTTTCGAGCTTTAAGCTGATGATTCCCTGTGATCATATACGTCACCCTATTCATAATTATTCATTTAATGCGAATGGACAATTTTTAGCATTAAGTAAAATCGATCACCATGTGAGTAAAGGACAAAAACATCTATCGAAAGGCTTAAAGAGATAAAAACGGTCTAAGACAGAGATTTCATAAATAAAAAAAGGCTCCTTATGAAAAGGAGCCTTCAGTTTGGGGAGTTAGGCTTTAAAGTTTCTAAGCCTCTTTATTTTTCTAAGCTAAATCGCTTTATTATAAATTTCACGTTAAGTCACGTATCGTGCTTTAAAGTCTAGATCGCTTGCCACTGATCTTTAACTTCTTCTGAATTTTTATTCAGAATGACTTGGTTTTCTTTCACTTCACCAATCCATCCAGTAGGAATAAGGTGGTGTTGACCGCTTTCGTCTCGAGTCAGCTTTAATTGGTTTTCGCCATCAAGATGGTCGACTGTACCTACTTTAGTACCACAAGAAGCAATAACGTCTGCGTGTTTTTTAATATCATTAATATTTAAAGTACTCATTTTAGACCTCTTCTTTAGAAATAGAAAAACGGTAAGACTTAAATTACTTTAAATAATTGGATAAATCAGGGGTTTTTAATAAACCTTACAGGATGGGTTTATAAGTTCACTTAATAAATATATTCGAGTAACAATGAAATAATTAGATATAAAACTAATAATATTTATCTTTTTATTACAATTTACATGTTTATTTAAACAGAAGTATTTAGATAAGGTTAAACCAAGTCTTATAAATAATTATTTGCAATGAATATTAAAATACCTATAAATGTGACGATATTAAGTGTCTTGAGTGAATTTGAATCTGCCTTAGCTGAAGATAAAACCAAGCTTCGTATAGATTTACTCTCTCAATTGGTAAATTTAGCGAAAAATTTGCCTCATCCAGCTTCGGGTCAGACCTATCAACGTTGGCAGCTTTTTGCTCAAATTGCTGGAGTCGATTTAAGTTTGGCGAAGCTTTTTGAGTCGCATTGCGATGCTTTAAGCATTTTAAGTGAATTGGGTTATCACCCAGAAATAGATGACCAGCTTTGGGCTGTGTGGGCAGCAGACGGTGGACCAGCTCCATTGCAAGTGAAAGATAACCTGTGTAATGGCATAAAGCCTTGGTGTTCTGGGGCAGAGTTTATTCAAAAAGTTTTGATGAGTTATAAAAATCAACAAGGGCAGGCGCAGCTTTGTATTGTTGACTTAAGTCATTCTTCTATTACCACGGACTCAAGCCACTGGCATGCAGTCGGGATGAATGCGACGCAAACTGCAAGAGTAAGTTTTGAAAATACACCTGTTAAATTGATCGGTCACCCAAATAGTTATTTAAAACGTCCAGGCTTTTGGCATGGTGCAGCAGGTGTTGCGGCTTGTTGGTATGGTGCCGCCGTTGGTTTAGCTGGTTTTTTACAAGAAAGTTGTCAGGTTAGTCCGAATCCTTTTAAAAAACTGTACTTGGGAGAGGTCGCTCATCAATTAGAAATTACTAAGCAATATTTTCAATATGTTGCTGAACTGATTGACAGCAAACCCAAGCTCAATCATGAGCGGGAAATACGAATACTACGCGCCCAAACAGAACAATGCTGTCTGAGTGTGGTTGAGCGAGTAGGTAAAGCGTTAGGTGCTCGTCCTTTTTGTGAAGATGCTACTTTTGCACAGCTCATGGCTGATTTGCCTGTGTTTATCAGACAAAGTCATGCTGCTTTTGACTACCAGCAAATTACAGAACTCTGTTTATCGGACCAAAGCCTATGGGAACTTTAAAACATCCTTTGGTCGAAGACCGCATTATTTTTGGTGAGGGTACATCCAAAGAGCAATGGTTAAATGCATTTCAACAACAACCTTTAGCGGCTTTAGATCTTGAGTTATTTCACTCTAAAAGGGTGGTGATTGTTGCTCCACATCCTGATGATGAGGTGCTTGGTTGCGGTGGTTTAATGCAGCAACTTATTGCGCTGAATTGTAAGATCCTCATTTTAGCGGTAAGTAACGGCACCCAAAGCCATCCTAACTCTACAAAATATCCTCCAGATCAGCTCAATATTCTTCGTCCGCAAGAAAGCTTGGCAGCCTTAAAGTGTTTAGGAGTAGCCGAGTCAACCGAGCATGTAGAGCTTAATTTGTTAGATGGTCAGATTCATTTACAAACCGATCAACTGTGGCAGAGTTTAGAGCAGATCGTTCAAGCCGACGATATTCTAATTTGTAGCTATGCGTTTGATGGTCACCCAGACCATGAAGCCGTTGGTAAAACCGTACAAGCTTATGCAACCGCTAAGCAACTTCTATGTTTACACGTATTAATTTGGGCTTGGCATTGGGCAAAGCCTTTAGACTCTCGAATTGATTGGTATCGAGCAAAAGCCTATCACTTAACCGAAGAACAGCTAACTAAAAAACATCAAGCAATTTTGCAGTTTAAAACCCAACTTGAAGCAGATGAAACCACGGGTAATGCCCCGGTTCTTTCTTCAAGTGCAATTAAACGTCTTTTAATGCCTTATGAGGTTTATTTGAGTGATTCATTCTCGCATGTACTTTGAAGATTTATATCGTCATAACAGTGATCCGTGGGGCTATGACTCTCATTGGTATGAAGCTCGTAAAAGACAAATTTGTCTCGCGCTGCTGACAAGACCTCGTTACTCAAAAGTGTTAGAAGTGGGCTGTTCAAATGGACATTTAAGTTTTCATTTGGCGCAAAGAGCCGGGCAACTGCTGTGTATAGATGTCTCTGAGAGTGCTGTTCGCTTAGCGTCCGAGCGCCTAAAAGAGTTTGAGCATGTGGTTGTTGAAAATAGAAAAATACCTGAAGACTACTCAATTCAAAAATTCGACCTTATTTTAATTAGTGAGATGGCCTATTACTTATCTGCTGATGAGTTGCAGCAGTTTATTGAAAAGTTAAAACATAGTTTAAATGATGACGGTGAGATTCTTTGTTGTCATTGGCGTCATGAAATTCAAGATTTTGAATTAAATGCAGAAAAAGTCCATCAAGGCTTTCAGCAACATTTTCCATTTCATCACTATCTCAGTTTAAACGATCCAGATTTTATGATTGATCTATGGACGGCGAACACTTCCTCTTTAGCACAGCAGGAAAAACTAAGATGAAAATAGGTATCGTCATTCCAGCGCATAACGAAGAGCACTATTTATCTGCTTGTTTGCACTCTATTCAGGTCGCTATAGATAATATTAGCGGTTATGACGTAGAAGTGATTGTGGTACTGGATAACTGTACAGATCAGTCGCGGTTGATTGTACAAAGCCATCAAATCAATTGGATTGAATGTAACTACGCATGTGTTGGGCAAGCACGAGATTTAGGAATTCGCCATTTAATTGGGCGTGGCGTGACATGGATTGCATGTACGGATGCAGACACAGTCGTTAGTCCTGATTGGCTACGCTATCAAATCCAGCACCAACCTACAGATGCAATTTGCGGTACTGTAACGCTCGACGATTTTAGTCATCTCTCTATAACGAAACGGCAAAAATATTTAGCGCATTATAAAGATCAGATGGATCACGCGCATATTCACGGGGCAAATTTAAGTTTTAGTGCAGAGGTTTATCTTTTGGTAGGTGGCTTTGAGCCTATTTCATGCCATGAAGATGTATCTTTAATCAAAAAATTGATCAAGCATTGTTGCAATATTACTTGGAGTAATCTGGTGCGAGTGACAACGAGTAGTCGCTTAAACGGGCGTGCGCCTCAGGGTTTATCGTACTTTTTAAATAATCTCTAATGTCTTAAACCATGATCTCTCCCAATATCGAAATATTCTTTAAATTTTTAGGGTCATATTTAATTTTGATGATGCTACCGACCTTATATTGATCGTGATTTTGTTTAGCAATAAGCACCTTAAGGTTTTCAGTAATGATTTGGCCTTGTTCAGTTTGAAATTTCAATTTTATATAACATAACGGGCGATATTGCACCTTAGCTAATGAGTCCTGAAAATATACGACCTCGGCAGAAGTTATCATTCCTCGTTTATAAATTAAAAACTTATGAACCAGACTTTTAAGAAAAAAGGTCCAAGCAATATAGACAAAGAATAAGCTAAACCAAACCACTCCAATAAAAGTCAAAAAATCAGAAAATTTCACTCACTAAAACCAGAATTATTCGTTTAACGTATTATTCTAAATGAACAGATTTGTTCGATCTAGTTGATGTACATGATCTAAAACATAAGCAGATAAAACCTTATCGTTAAGCGTCAAAAATAATAAGATAAATAGCAGGGTATATAACTTAGTTGTTGTATTTATGCCTACATATGTAAACAAGTCTTATTAACACATGCTTTAGCCCTTAAAATTCTAGAAAAGAAATTTTTAAGGTGTATAGGTTTGGATTTTTTAAGTTTTTTCCGCGATATTCGGGTTCAGTTAAGCCATTATCCTTGGCTAGAAATGTTTGTTTCACTCACTATTTTGATTTTATTTGCAGCAATAGCAAATTTTATTGCTAAACGCATTATTGTGCGGGGCGTCCGTCACTTGGTGACCAAGCTAAAATCACCCAATCAATCTATTTTTGCCCAGCATAGCGTCATAAAGAAATTTGCAAATATTGTTCCTGCTGTTGTGATTATGAACGGTATTGCAACGGTTCCTCATTTAACTCCAAAGTTCATTTCGTTTGTGGAAATGGGCGCGCAAGCATTTATCTTTCTTACACTCGCGCTTACGGTTAGCGAGTTGTTAAATATCTTCAATCTTATTTATCAGCGTAATCCGAAGTCTAGAAACAAGCCGATTAAAGGTTACTTACAGTTGGTTAAGTTAATCTTATTTGTTGTGTGTGGCCTGATGATTTTGGGAACATTCCTTAAAAAGGATGTGTTCACTTTACTGGCAGGTTTCGGTGCGATGGCAGCGGTATTAATGTTGGTTTTCCAAAACACGATTTTGTCTTTAGTGGCGAGTGTACAAATTGCCTCTTACGACATGGTGCGGATTGGAGACTGGATTGAGATGCCGTCGCTTAATGCAGATGGTGATGTAATTGATATTTCGCTGCATACGGTCACTGTGCAAAATTTTGATAAAACCTATACCACCATTCCAACCAATAAACTCGTTACCGATACATTTAAAAACTGGCGAGGCATGAGCAATTCGGGCTGCCGTCGAATGAAGCGTTCACTCTTTCTCGATCAAAGCAGTGTTCATTTTATGACTGATGAAGAGCAACAAAAGCTCAAAGAGTTTTTATTGTTAGATCAATATCTCGATGCAAAGAATTCTGAAATTGAAGAGTTCAATAAGCATTTAAGCAACCAATCTCGTTATAACAAGCGCCGTTTAACCAATATTGGTACATTTAGAGCTTATGTTGAATTTTATTTGCGCCAGCACAAGGGCATTGCTCAAAATCAAACCATTATGGTTCGTCAATTACAGCCGACTAGCCAAGGTTTGCCTTTAGAAATTTATGCATTTACCAATACGATTGCGTGGGTTTCTTATGAAGCAATTCAGTCAGATATTTTTGACCATTTAATTGCGATTCTTCCTGAATTTGGTTTACGTGTTTACCAAGCACCTTCGGGTCATGATTTGCAAAGATTAACTACCGAGATTACTCCAAGCTAACTTTTAAGCTGTGAATAGCAGGTCCTCAACTATTTTTTTAAAAGCTCCCAAAAGGGGGCTTTTTTAATGTTTCATCTTTAATGACCTGTTAGAAAAATATATAAATCTGGTAGTGAATTAAATCGTTCTGTTTAAGGCCTAGAGATTGAGAGGAGCGAAAATCGAATTCAAACTCTTCTCTCTAGATTATCCAGCAAACCAAATCTTCTGATGATCACACATTGGACTCAAATGTTTAATGCGTAGATTGTCTTGCTCAAAATCGCCACTCCCACCAGTAATATCTAATTCGCTACCTAAGCGGATATGCTTGCCTTTATAGCTTAAAGCTTCTTTTTCAGAATCCCACTTGGCCGAATGTTCAGGAAAGATAATCAGAATATCGTTTACATAGAGACACTCTTGTTTTTGCTCTAATATTCCTTTTAAGCGCGCTGAAGCAGAAATACCATTAGATTGATAAACAGGGAGTTTCACCGCACTGGTATTTTCGTTCGCTTCTTGCTGCTGACATCCTGTAAGAAGTGCAAATACAACTGCGTAAATCAATTTATTATTAATACCCAATTTTGTTCCTATAGGGATTTCCATATAATTTTGATAGTAATGGACTAATGTTGCATATCAATCTTTAGATTGTTAGAGAAGATTTCATCCCACTACGGTTTAAACTTAAGTACTCAAGCCAAATGTACGCATTCACTGGCATGATTAACTATTGGTTATTATATTTTATTTATTTGTATATTGTTATCTTTTTTCATCTGAGTTTTGGGGTTATATGCATCGTGTAATTTGCTTTGAAAAAAGTATTTGTAATTTATTTTTAACCTTAACTTTATCTTAAGGCATAAATATTTAGATAAGAGCTAATGAATATGTATGTTGGGAGAACATACAATGATGAGTCATGAGAATTTATCTAAAACCTTGAGTAAGGTTCCAGAAGTCACCTTATTATTCTGGATCATTAAAATTGCAGCTACAACGCTAGGTGAAACTGCTGGAGATGCGCTATCTATGTCCCTAAATTTGGGATATATCATTAGTACGGCAATTTTTGCTGTGATTTTTGCCGTATTTGTCGGGCTACAAATTAAAGCTAAAAACTATAATTCATTTTTTTACTGGGCGACGATCATTGCCACTACCACGTTAGGTACGACAATAGCCGATTTCGTTGATCGAACCTTAGGTGTGGGCTATGCAGGAGGAAGTTTAATATTACTTATTTTATTAGGCATATCTCTGTTTGTTTGGTATTTAAGTTGCGGCACAATTTCAGTAAAAAGTGTTCAATCTGCAAAAAGTGAAGCTTTCTATTGGTTAACCATCATGTTTTCTCAAACATTAGGGACAGCTTTAGGAGACTGGACTGCTGATACTCAAGGTTTGGGGTATACCAGCGCCGCTTTAATTTTTGGTACTTTATTATTGGTATTAGCAATCTGCTATTTTTATACCAAAATTTCAAGAACCTTATTATTTTGGTTGGCCTTTGTTCTTACCAGACCTTTAGGTGCAGTATTGGGAGATTTTCTTGATAAACCTATCGCACATGGTGGATTAGAGCTAAGTAGATTTAGTGCGTCTTTTGTTTTATTAGCTTTTATTGTTGTCTGTTTAGTGGTCTTTAAACCTAAAGCAGCTCAGTCATCTCATTAAATTAACTGCTTATTAAAAACCACATGATTCTCTTGAGTGATGTGGTTTTTTTATTTGAGGGTAGGCGTTATTACTATTTAAGAGACTCTACGTGTTGCCCACCAAAATAATAATGCCAGAAGGCTAACACCTGCACCGAGTGCACATACGCCAAACCATCCAGCATAGGCGTAAGTGACTGTTGTACTGATTGCACCTAGTCCACTACCGATTGCATAAAACAGCATGTATAGACCAACAAGCCGGCTATGCGCTTCTGGACGAGTGCGAAAAATCATACTCTGGTTGGTGACATGTAAGGCTTGTCCGCCCAAGTCTAGTAATACGATGCCAATCACGAGTGCCCACAGTGAGTAAGCCATGAGTGAGAGTGGACCCCAAGCAAGCAGTAATATTACAAGTGCTGCTAAGCTTGTGCGCTGAGCATATCCGCGGTCGGCCCAATAACCCGCACGTGCAGCAGCCAGTGCACCAACAACTCCAACGAGCCCAAAAGACCCAATAAGAGTATGTGAAAAACTGTAAGGTGGCTCACTTAACGGCAGTACCAATGCACTCCAAAAAATATTAAATGCTGCAAACATGAGTAACGCTAAAACACCGCGTACTTGTAATACTTTTTCTTGGCGAAGCAGTTTTAACATCGATGCTAAAAGTTGCGGGTAGCGCATGGCACTAGGTTGAACCTCTAAATGAGGCAAACGTTTCCAAAGGGGTAATGCAATCATGAGCATGATGATGGCTGCACAAAAGTAGACGCCACGCCAACCCGCCACGTCACTAATTCCTCCTGAAAACACACGGGCAAGCAGTAAACCAATAAACACACCACTTTGTGCAGTACCGACCACATGTCCTTGCTCATGTGGGAGAGCAGCACTTGCAGCATAAGCAATAAGCCCTTGAGTCATGGCTGTGCCGAGTAAACCCACGGCAAGCATTCCTGCTAAAAGAATAATTGTAGAGTGAGCAAAGGCAACCACGAGCAATGCTGAGATCAAAGCCAGTAATTGCATAGCCATTAATTTACGCCGATTGACAAGGTCACCCAACGGCACTAAAAACACGAGGGCAAGGGCACAACCTATTTGAGTGGCTGTCACTACACCACCAATGGCCGCATGACTAACGTTAAAGTCTTTGGCTAATATGTCGAGCAAAGGCTGCGCATAATAGACATTTGCTACGCTTGCACCACTTGCAATAGCAAACAGCAATATTACGCCACGAGGCATGCTTGAAAGCGGTTTATTGCTTTTAGCATGCGAAGTTGAAGATGCAAGAGAAGCTTTCATGGCCTAAATCCATTTAATCTAGTTTTAAAATGAAACTGGTTGAATATTAAGCTCACTAGTTTTAAAATGCAACTAGATAGCTTGTTACTGATGATTGGTAAGGAAACTTGATGAAGAACTCTACATTGTTAAAAGATGAGCCTTGTCCTGTTGCGCGCTGCGTCAATCTGATAGGAGACCGATGGTCGCTGCTCATTGTGCGTGATGCTTTTGATGGAATGCGCCGTTTTGGAGATTTTCAGCGCAGCTTAGGTGTTGCGCGAAATATTCTTTCTGACCGACTAAAAAAATTAGTAGATGCTGGTGTTCTTGAGCTGCAAGACGCTTCGGATGGCACAGCTTATCAAGAATATGTATTGACCGATAAAGGAGAGAGTTTGTTTCCTGTGGTTGTGGCTTTACGACAATGGGGAGAACAGAACCTATTTGAAACTGGTGAGCGCCATTCTCTGTTAATTGATAAAACTACAGGTCAGCAAATTCCATTTATGGCACCAGTCGCGGCAGATGGAACAGTGCTAAGAGCTTTTAATACACAAGTGCAAAAGGTGAAATAAAATAAGAGAAAACAAAAATAACCTTTTTTAACTTAAATTTGGACAGATTAGTTGGTACCCTTGCGCGTCAAATTAAGGTGAGATTATGAGATTTATATTCCTCTTTATAAGCGCAATTTCAATTCAATGTTATGCAGCATCAGAAGCTATGGAACTTCATTACTGTGAAACTGTGAAGAAAGCAGCGAGTGGGGTGATGGATGCAAGACAACATGAAGTGCCAGCTCAAGAGTTACACGACATAGCGAATCATCTTGAAGAGCAACAAGCCAAACAACTTTATCAAGAGCTTATCAAATCTGCATATTCTTCAAAATTATTTGAAGATCCTCTCATTAAGTCAAAAGCTGTCGAGAACTTCCAAACTACATGGCATGAACAATGTTTGGCAAAAGAATTAGCTAAAAATATTTGAGAGATAGTTAGAAAGAGCTAACACATGTCTATTTCTTTGACTCTTATAGGGGCTAAATGAAAAGGATACTGGAATTTAAAAGTTGAATGTTATATGTATAAACGTATTACAATTTTACAAGGGTCAGGATTGAGTTTCATATTTACCTTTTTCTATTGTCGATTAGTGAAAAAGAAAACCCATTATAGAAATGGGCTGATTGGTGTTCTTATTTAACAAGCTTGCTGATACCAAATATTTATATCGGATGCTAACTCATCAACTGATGTTCTAGAAAACAGCTTAATTCCTTGCGGTTTTAAAGAGCTATCTAATTTATCAATCGCCTCATCCAAAGCATCAATTCTTGATTGTGGTAGTTTGCTATAGTTTTCACTGGTGGATTTTAATATAAATAAAGCTGGTTCTTTTTTAAGGCTATCTGAAACCGTCCTTAAGTCATTCAAGGCTTGAAGATAATCTGTTTTAACACGTTTCACATCTGCAAATACAGCAGAAGCCCAATTACCTACAATTGCTTTATTTTTTGGTCGTAGTGGCATATAGATAGATTTATCGTTGATTATAATATTTGTACTTTGTGCAACAATTTCATCATACTCTAAAGCATTCTGGAATTTAAGGGCGTCTATCACATTGTTGCTGAGACTTTGAAGGTTTATGGATGTAAAGCCTGAGGCTACTCTTTTGTTCTTTATGTGATTTGGTCTTCCAAGTGGTACTGTAAGTTCAAAAAGATGCTCGACTAATGCTGAACCACTTTTTCCACGTACTGGACCACGCTTATCAAACTTTATCTGATCAGAAATATTATAAATATTATTATTAAAAGCCATTTCAGAAATTTTTATTAATTTTCTAACGTGATCTAAAATTTCTTCACCAAACATGCAGGCAAAACGAGATAAGCTATCTTGATCAATTGTTTTTAAAAATTTAGATCCATCAGCATCCAATGCCACACCAAGATTAAAACATTCACGTGTAGTGACATCCGGAGTCCATTGTATAACCATCCATTCGCCATGCACTTTAGGGGTATTAGCATTTTGTATTAACTGATCCAGTGTTGGTATATTCATTTACGCCACCAATCCAATTCTTTGTGCAAACATTTCCGCTGGCTCGTTACTTCGAGTGTTTAAGTAGTCGATTAACTTTAGTAAACATTCTGTCTGGTATGAGTCATTTGTATTGCTTAATCTTAATAATACGCTCAACCAATAGTTAACATCTTTTTGTACGTTTAAAAAAGCATCTTTATGTTTACTATAAGCAAGAACGGATGCTCCTCGGATTTGAAATTGAGATTCTGAAAAATTGGTAACTATTTCAAGGACTATATTTCTAAAATATTGATCATTCAAGAGCGATGGCAAATGTTGAATCCAATCGATTTGTCCAAGAATCTCACCGTGATCGATAATACCCACGGAACCATCTTGTGAAATCACCAAGTTCCCTAAATTCCTATCATTATTAGCAATCAAATCATCGAATGCGATTATTTCAGATAAACCATCTTTTTTTACTAAAAAGTTTAAGCATTCAGAAATGAATTGTGTATTTTGTTCAATCTCATCAGGATTGGGTTGTGATTTGATTCTAAATTGTGCCTTAAGGGAGTCCCCACATTCAGTGGTAACCCATGCCCATACAACCCCTTCTGAATTAATATCTGCTATATTTTGGAATTCCGGTTTAATAAAGTCGGAGATTGGCATTAAGGCTGCCATATCTGGTTGAAGCAAATTTAATGATTTTCCTAAAATATAACCAATTGCTTCATTACATAATTTTCTGCATCTTTCTTCTGGTTTATAAACTTTTACATAACTTTTTCTTGCAACTCCATCATCCCATACAATACTTGCTTTTTTGGTATTTCCAATATCACCCAAGTCTATGTTTGCAAGTGTGGTTTGATAGGCATCTTGTGATAATACTTTTAGCATGATGTCACCTAATAAATTCTTACCCAATAATTTATAAAGGGTTGTATGGGGTTCTCAGTGAAATATTAATTTAAGTATCAAAGTACTTGTTTTCTTATTTAAATCTATCTAATAGCTGTATATACAGCAGTCTTTATAATTGCACTCATTTCTTGGGCTGTTGTATTTTCTTCAACTGTTTCTTTGATTGCTGTATCAATGTGCATATACAAATCTCTTTTAAATTGTTTATTGGGGTCAAATGCGCTCTGTAGAAAACGCATAAGATTACATGCATGAAAAGTATTACTACCTTTAATACTATCATTTATTGTAGTATGAAAAATCCTATTTTCCCCATATCTAATAACTTGAATATGATCTTCATATTTGTCTAAATGGGGATGTACAATTGTAATATCCCTTGAGTTTTTTAAATATTTATTGCTTAAATTGGAAGATTTTTCTACTACATCTTTATTCCATTTTGCTCTGTTACACTCTTTGCATGATACGGCTAAATTTAGAGGTTCAAATGTGAATTGAGGATATAGTATTTTAGGAAGAATATGCTCAATATCCCAGACTAATCCATGATCTTCTTGTTTTGTCATTTTGCAATAACAACATTGATAATTTTGAGATGAAAGATAGTGATCACGGATCTTTTTTCTTATCGAGGTCATTAATTCATTAGTATTATCCCAATAAGTTTTATCATTTAAATCAAAATCATTTATATACTTCAATTCTAGCTCAGAAAAATTAAATCTTTGCATTATTAGACCTCGGATAAAGAAATAACTTCTTTAACAAGATAATAAACAGGATCATCAAGCTTCATCGAGGATTGAAAACTCTTTAATTCCTTAAGGCTTTTTATGTCTGATTCATCAAAAGTTCTTTGGTCTTTAATCTTTGACAATAAGAATAAACAAATTTTAATAATATATTCATTGTTGTAACCAGGACTATTAAATATTTTAGCTAATTGAAAATCAGCAGATCGTTTTGATTGACTTACAGCAGAATAAGTAATGTTATTCTCTAAATCAACTACAAAGCCGTTTGGTGATGTTAAACCAGAGACTATTTGTGGAGAGTGCGTGGCTATAATAAAGTGACATCCATGAAAACAATTGAATATATTTTGTAATTTTAAGATGAACTCATTTTGCCATTCAGGATGTAAGTTTACTTCTGGTTCATCGATACAAATAAGTGAGTTATCCTCAATTACACCTGAAAGACCTAATAAAATATTGAAAAGAGATTGTTGTCCGGAGCTTAAATCATTGAATTTTATGTATTTGTCTGAATCATTAGGGAATAATTTTAAATCAGTTATTAGTGCTAAGTCAAAACTTAAGAGGAATAAAATATCATTAAAAATCTCTAATTCATTTTGATGTTTAAAATCATGATATATAGTCAAACTTTTTTTAATAAATTCCAAGTTAAAAATAGTAGTATCAACAATTTTACTAAATAGTTCAGGGGTTATATTTTCACCTGATGAATGTAATTTATATAAACAATTTAAAAGTAATATTTCATTTGGCTTTAAGCTTTCCTTTATTGGATCAATAACTCTATCAGGTAATATATTTTTCTTAAAAGTTCTTACATTATAGTCTATGCTAATTTCATTTTTTTCTAAAAATTCATTAGAATTATATTTGTAATATGAATCTGACTTGAATTTTCTAGCTTCATGAAATATATCAACAAATTTGTTAAAAAGAGGGGGAGGTAAAAAATTATCAAAAAAATCACTATATATTTCAAATAATTCTAAGTATTTTTCAATTTGATTGGAGTTGTTGATGTAAGTAACTCTTGCAAAAGATAAAGATATTCTAATAGTTGAGCTAAACCCAAGATAATTAAATGTTTGAGATACGCTTTGTTCGTTAATTTGAGGGTTAATAAGTAAGTTTTTAAAAATAGAATATTTATCAGTGCTTTGATAGGGATGATTGCTTTTATTTCCGAAATAATAATATTTTTCTGATTTATTTCTTTTGAACGGAAACTTATCAGTTTTAATATTTGAAATAGCAATAATTTTGCATGGTTCTTTTGTGCTTAAAAGTTCATTTGAATTTTTTTCTTTTAAATAATTGGAAACAATACTTACTAATAATCTACTTTTGCCAATACCATTTTTACCCGTTAATATAGTGAAACAATGATTGTTTCCTATTAAATTATTTTCACGACTTAATTCTATATTTTTATTAGCAAAGGGATAATTCAATATTTGAAATGACATATTAGCTCCTATTTTATACGTTCCTATATACTCAAACAACTTTCCAACTAATTTACTGCCTTCACCTTGAGCCTTAATTTTTCATGACTTTTAAGGTTTAATGGTTCTAAATACATACCGTTGCTTTTTACATTCAATTTCTTGGAAATTACTTTCGTTTTTCTTGGCGCCTACAACGATAACCAAATTACCTGTTTTAAATCACTTATTTGAAAGTCGGAATTTACATACTTTAACATTTGGTTTTAGTTCTGAAAATATCCATTATTAAATAAAATTTAAACTATAATTATTTTGTCATCTTTAAAGTTAGTATAGTTGGGGCGAACTCTGCCGTAGTCACATGTTTTCGTCTACTAATAAGTTATATAAGACTCATCTCGTATTGATATTGGAAATTTAGCCAGTAAAGAGGGGGGTGTTTCAGCGGAATATAATGCTTTTTTAATAGGAATTTTTACTAGTCAAAGCTAAATACCAGACAATAAAAAAACCACCTAATTCTTTCGAATTAAGTGGTTTTTAAATTTTGGAGCGGGAAACGAGACTCGAACTCGCGACCCCAACCTTGGCAAGGTTATGCTCTACCAACTGAGCT
Organism: Acinetobacter sp. V89_4; assembly: GCF_029967875.1. Classification (NCBI taxonomy): domain Bacteria; kingdom Pseudomonadati; phylum Pseudomonadota; class Gammaproteobacteria; order Moraxellales; family Moraxellaceae; genus Acinetobacter; species Acinetobacter sp. V89_4. Next base: position 268,306 of record NZ_JASCAI010000030.1, on the reverse strand, counting down.
ATTCCCGCAATGTGAGCACATTATAGAGTGTTTCACTAAAGTGTCAACACTCTTGTGATTTAATTGAACATTTAATCAGCACGACGCCAAACTGTACCTTGACGCGTATCTTCTAATACAACACCTTGGTCGAGCAAAGACTGACGAATACCATCTGCTTTAGCAAAGTCTTTTGCTTTTTTCGCATCAACACGTTGTTGAATGAAATCTTCAATTTCAGCATCAGACAAAGTAAGCGCTTCTTGTCCAATATCTGATTTTAAGAAATCATCTACATTGTGTTGTACCAAACCTAAAATGTTGGTGAGGTGACGTAAAGTTGAATAAAGCACAGTCGCTTGGTCAGCTTGCTCTTCTTTTACAGCACGGTTCAACTCTTTGTTCAGTTCAAACAATACCGCCATTGCTTCAGCAGTATTGAAATCATCACACATTGCATTGTTAAAGCGTTCAATAAAGCTTTGATCAAGCGTTTCAGTTGTCGTTTGACCGTACACTTGTTGGTAAGCTTTAAATGAATGATAGAAACGAGTTAAAGAAGTTTTTGCTTCTTTAAGTGCCACATCAGAGAAATTCACAGGACTACGATAGTGTGAAGACACAATAAAGTAGCGGATCACTTCAGGGTGGAATTTTTCCATCACGTCACGAATAGTAAAGAAGTTGCCTAAAGATTTAGACATCTTTTCACCATCAACGTTAATGAAGCCAACATGCATCCAGTAATTTACATATTGTTCGCCAGTTGACGCTTCACTTTGCGCAATTTCATTTTCATGATGTGGAAACATTAAATCTGAACCACCACCATGAATGTCAAAGTGATTGCCTAGGCAGCAAGTCGACATTGCAGAACATTCAATGTGCCAACCCGGACGGCCATTACCCCAAGGTGATGCCCAAGATGGTTCATTTTCTTTGGCATGTTTCCAAAGTACAAAGTCAAATGGATGTTTCTTTTCAACTTCTACGTCAACACGCTCACTTGCGCCAGCTTGCATATCATCAAGCTTACGGCCAGAGAGGCGACCATATTTTTCGAATTTGGTGACTTCAAAATATACATCACCGTTTGCAGCAGGGTAAGCAGAGCCTTTATTGACCAGATTGCCAATCATGTTTTGCATCTGATCAATATATTCAGTCGCTTTAGGTGCTTCATCTGGTGCAGCACAGCCTAAATTAGCTGCATCTTCGTTCATTGCATCAATGAAACGAGTAGTGAGCTGCTGAATGGTTTCACCATTTTCATTCGCGCGTTTAATAATTTTGTCGTCAATATCGGTAATGTTGCGAATATAGCGAACATTCCAGCCTTGGCTACGTAAGAAACGAATAATGTAGTCAAATGCAACCATAACTCGAGCATGCCCGATATGACAGTAATCGTAAACGGTCATACCGCAGACGTACATATCGATGTGACCTTCTTTGCGAGGTACAAATTCAACTTTTTTTCGTTGCTCAGAGTTATATAAAACAAACGGTTGCATAAGGGTTTTCAAACACTCTAAAAAAATCGTCATCCATCATAACGTATACACCATATTTCATAAAGTTATCAGTAAAAAAGATGCTGAGATAAGTATCGTTATTTGAAAAATGATTCGTTATAGGTGAAGATGCAGAAAGTTTTTAATGAATAAGAAAATTTATATGAATCATGCAAGTAACCCTTTTAAAAAGGCTGGTATTGCGCTCCTTACAATAGGTGTTCTAGATATTATTTTAATGATCTACTCGATAATAAGTAAGATTAGTTACTCATCATCATTCAATATATTTGCTGTAATTATTGGAATTCTCCTTCTAAAGGGTAGTGTAAAAACTGCACGATTAACAAGATGGTTCAGTTTATTCTTCTCTATTATATTGGTGGGAGGAGCTATTGGGATGATATTGATCATGCCTTTCGATTTATTAAAAATACAAATTAAACTCAATATATTATCTGCGCTAATTACATTTTTTATTGTAGTGATATTTTTCTCTTTACTTATATGGATCTATCGTCAACTTTCGACTCCAGAAGTGCTGAAATTGTTTGCTGAAGCGGGGTATGCAACTACAAAGAGTTCAGCTTATTTCTTTGGTTCTGTTTTTTTAATATTTATGCTGGGAATGCTTACTATTGTAGGCAAAGAGTCAGAGCAGAAGGCTAAAGAATTAGCTCGGCAACAACTTGGTTCCAATTTTCAATATTACGTTTCGAGCATGTCTTTGTCAGGGAAATCGGGTCAGGCAAATGTTATTGCTTATACAGATAAAGAAATTCGACATATTCAGATAGATTGGTAATAAATACGGGGAAATAAGATTCTTTGATAAGTCTTCTTTAACTAAGTTGAAATAAGAACCAGTTTTTTCTCCATGTTTAATTAAATCCTATACATTTAAAAACGTGTAGATGATTGAGTTATGTTAGAATGCCCCCAAATCTTTTGATTAAAATCACCGATCTTCATAAGAGATCAGATCAATTATTTTGAGTCAAACTCGTATGCCTAATCCTACAGATTTCCAAAGCAGCGCATTAGCAACCTTGCGTATTGAGCAGCAAGCCCTAGACGTGTTAGCAACACAAATTAATGACAGTTTTAATCAGGCTTGTGAAATATTGTTACAGTGTAAAGGCCGTGTTGTGATTACTGGCATGGGTAAGTCAGGGCATATTGGCCGTAAAATGGCTGCGACTTTTGCTTCAACTGGTACACCTTCTTTCTTTATGCATCCGGGCGAAGCTGGGCATGGCGATTTGGGAATGCTGGTTCGTGGTGACGTTTTAATTGCGATTTCCAATTCTGGAAAAAGTGATGAAATCATGATGTTGATGCCACTCATCAAACATCTTGGTGTACCTCTTATTACCATTAGCCGTACTGATAAAGGGCCAATGCCTCAAAATGCCGACATCGCTTTAACTTTAGGTGAGTCTGATGAAGCATGCCCACTAGGTTTGGCTCCAACATCGAGCACGACTGCAACCTTAGTATTGGGTGATGCGCTGGCTGTTGCTTTACTTGAAGCGCGTGGTTTTACTGCAGATGATTTTGCTCGTTCGCATCCTGCTGGAGCATTGGGTAAGCGTTTACTTTTACATGTAAAACACCTCATGCATACAGGCGATGAATTACCAAAAGTTTCCCCAGATACGCCAATGAATCAAGTGCTTTATGAAATTTCTAATAAGCGTTTAGGCTTGACCACGATTGTAGATGAACAGGAACATTTGCTTGGTATTTTCACCGATGGTGACTTGCGTCGTTTAATTGATAAACAGCAAGGTTTCGATGTGAATTTACCTGTTTCTGAAGTAATGACAAAAAAACCTTCAACTATTTCTCAAGAAGCACGTGCGGTAGAAGCTTTACAACAGCTTAACCTGAAAAAAATTAGTCAATTTGTTGTGGTTGATGACCAAAATAAAGTGATTGGTGTAATTAGTATGCATGACCTTATTCAGGCAGGGGTAAATTAATCAATGGCATCTTATGCATTGTTAGAACAAGCACGTCACTTACAGGCATTAGTTCTGGACGTAGATGGTATTTTGAGTGATGGCTTTGTAACTTTAACCAATAGTGGTGATGAGATTAAATCATTCGATATTCGTGATGGTTTAGGCATGAAACTTGTGCAGCAAGCAGGCATGAAAGTCATCATTATTACAGGCCGAAAAAGTAATATTGTTGAAAAACGTATGTCTGATTTAGGCGTAGACCTCGTTTTTCAAGGTCGTGAAGACAAAGGTTCTGCGTTACGTGAAGCTTGTGCACAGTTTAATATTTTGCCTTCCGATTGCTTGTATATGGGTGATGACTGGCCTGATTTATCAGCTTTTGCAATCGCAGGAATGAGTGTCACTGTGCCAAATGGTCATGAAGAAGTGCGTCGCCGTGCGCATTTGGTTACCCAGTCGATGGGTGGACGTGGTGCTGTACGTGAAGTCTGTGATATGTTGCTGATCGCAAAAGGCATTTACCAAGAACTTCTTGAAAAATATCTTGCAGTACCGCATTAATAATAAGATTACTTAAAAAGGTAGGCTATTCCTGCTCATGGATACCAGAGTTTTATCTATTGTTGCTGTAGTTATTGCTGCTATAAGTGGTGGTTATTACTACTATAGTGGCAAAGCAAAAAAACTAGACATTGGTTCTGCGAAGAATATGACATATTCGGCGCAGGGCGTCCATTTGACTCAAACTGATGATCAAGGCAATTTGTATATTCGTGCTGAAGTTCGTCAGCTTGAACAGGATATGCAACAAAAAACATCAAAGTTGGATCAACTTAATGCCTCTATGTATAAAGATGGCAAGGTTGATGCGACATTCTTTGCGAAACAGGCAAATGGCTATGATGATAATCGTAAAGTTATATTATCGGGTGATGTGGTCGCAACTAAACTTGCTCCACAAGGGAAAATTGAATTCAAAACCGATGAGTTAACTGGTTATCCAAAGACCAGAGAGATTGAAACGGATCATCAAGTGATTGTACAGTCTCCACAAGCCGACTTTGTCAGCAAAGGATTAAAAGCCAATTTGAACAACGGTCAGTACGAATTTTTTAATATTCGAGGAAAGTATGCACCAAAGTCTTAATTTAAAACGTTCTTCAGCTTTCCTAAAACAAGCTGCGGTTATTACATTCGTTGCTTTATCATCAGCTTCGACTTTTGCGTTGCCGTCTGACCGTAATCAACAAATTTCACTCGTGGCAGACCGTGCAACTTATAACGAAAAAACTGGTTTGACGACTTACACAGGTAATGTCGTGATTGAGCAAGGTACGATGAAGCTTCAAGCCGATTCGATTGTTGCTACGTTAAACTCTAAGCGTGAAATCCAAACCATTACTGCTAAAGGCCGTCCATCTAAGTTTCAGCAACAAATAAGTGCTGATAAGGGCGTGGCACGCGGTGAAGGACAAACCATTGTTTATAATGCAGATACGGGCATTATTACATTGAATGGTGGTGCATATTTATATCAAGATGGTTCTAGTATTCGTGGTAACTCATTGAAATATAGTATGAACAAAGGTGATGTTGAAGCTCAAGGTTCATCATCAAATCGTGTGCAGATTATTATTCCACCATCAAGTTCAAAAAGCTTTCCAGGAGCGCGTGACTAATGCAACAAGCTCTTCAACAACCCCAAACTTTGTGTATTAAGCACTTAGGAAAAAACTATAGTAAGCGTTGGGTCGTCAAAGACGTATCTTTTAGTATGCAAAGTGGACAGATTGTTGGTTTGCTTGGCCCTAACGGTGCAGGAAAAACAACAAGCTTCTATATGGTTGTAGGGCTAGTGCGTATGGACAAAGGTGAAATTCACCTTGATGATCTTGATATGTCCGATTTGGCAATGCATGAACGGGCACGTAAGGGCATTGGATATCTTCCGCAAGAGGCTTCTATTTTTAGAAAGCTGACCATTGCTGAAAATATTATGTCCATTTTAGAAACACGTAAGGACTTAAATAAGCAACAACGCCAGCAACGTCTTACTGAATTATTAAATGACTTTAAAATTAGTCATATTAAAGATTCATTAGGAATGAGCGTGTCTGGTGGTGAACGCCGCCGTGCTGAAATTGCACGTGCATTAGCTGCTGATCCTAAATTTATGTTGCTTGATGAACCATTTGCCGGTGTTGACCCAATCTCGGTTGGAGATATTAAAGATATTATCCAGAATTTGAAGGATCGTGGTATTGGTGTGCTCATTACTGACCATAACGTACGTGAAACTTTAGCAATTTGTGAACGTGCATATATTGTGAGTGAAGGGGCTGTAATTGCAGAAGGTACACCACAAGAAATTCTGGATAACGAGCAAGTTCGTAAAGTCTACTTAGGTGACGATTTCACAGTTTAAATAACAAAGTTAATCTATTTGTCTAAAAAGAGGTCAATGCCTCTTTTTAGTTTTTTTATATTTAGTTTTTAAAAACAATGATTTAACTAGTTTAATTAATAGAACTATAATGTGTGAATTATTCCTGCAATTATGCTTCTTTATGCAAAAAAATATGTAGAATGTAAAAGCTTTTAAACGATAACAAACAAGATCAACAAGACAAGCATGATTGGATATAACCAGAGAAGAGTAACAAGGACATGTAAAAAGCCAGCTTTCCTGAAAGGGTTGATGCTTTTAACTTCATTGCATGTACCTATGGTGATATATGCTGCTAAACCAAGTGAGCAATATCACACCTTAAAAGACAACTTATCACAGCTTTTTGCCCCAAAAAGTAGTGATGAATTTAAAGTTGCCAAGATGCAAGAGCTGAGTAATTTTAAGTTAGATCGTTCTAGAGTTCAGGAGTTTCCGACTGTTCAACTCAATGATCGATCGGCTGGATCTTATTCAAGTTTGCCATCAAGCAAAATGACTTTGCAGGAAGCGGTGAAAATCGCAATCCAGCGTAACCCTGATATTTCTCAAGCCATTTCTACTTTAGCTGGCCAAAACGCAGGTATTGATTACGCTAAGGCTGGTTATTATCCACAGCTTTCAGGTGGTATCACTACAGGTGACTTGACTAGTGGTGAGCGTGGTAGGCAGTTATTGACCTTAAATGCGACTCAAATGCTCTATGATTTTGGTAAAGTTAAATCAGGTGTAGATGTTGAGCAAGCCAAGGTTCAGGTTGAACAGGCCAATGTGCTGGTCAGCATTGATGATATTGCACTTGACGTTGCGCAGTCGATCATCAATATTCAGCGCTATCTTCAATTAAATAAAATTGCCGAGCAGCAAATTGCGGGTATTCAGCGAATTCAGGAAATCGCTAATTTACGTGCAAATGCGGGTATTAGTAGTCAGGCTGACCCGATTCAAGCTCAGTCTTATTTACAAGCTGCCCAGTCTGGTTTGATTGCACAGCAATCATTATTGCGTCAGTACCAACAACATTTAAGAACATTATTGGGTGCAGATGTCTCGCGCACGGGTTGGATTATTTCAGATGATTTGGTGAAACAATCTGATTTATATGGCGAACCTGAGTTTAATACCATTCCAAAAATGATCGCGGCTCAAGCCAGTGTTGAAGTCGCTAAAGCACAAAAGGAACAGACTCGTTTAACACGTTATCCAACTTTGTCGGTTAAAGGTTCTTTGAGTCAAGCCATCAATGGCAGAAACCCAAACAATGATAAAGACGACGGTCTATATAGTTCAGTCATGCTTGAAGCAAGCAGTCAGTTTTATCAAGGTGGGGCAGTTTCTTCTCAGGTGAAGATGGCAAGTTATGCCGAAGAAGCAGCAAAGTCTAAAGTCAATTCAGTTTATCTGGACGTTCTCGACCAAATTAGAACCAGCCGTGAACAAATTGAAAATAAACAACGTCAAATGTTGGTTTTAGCAAATCGCCAAGCCACTACAGTTCGTACACGTGAACTTTATCAAGAGCAGTACAAGCTTGGTACACGTTCATTGGTTGACTTACTGAACGCAGAACAAGCCATTCATAGTGCTAACTCAGAACTCGAGACGGCACGTTACGATATCTATAACAGTATTGTTCAGTACATTTCGGCAACAGGACGTTCCCGCCAAGCTTATGACTTAAATAATATTTCAATTCAGGGGTTCGAAGTACAACCATGATGACAAAAATAAATTACCAGCCCTGGTTACAGGCGGTCTTAACGATTGCTAAACATTACCGAATTGAGCCTTCAGAAGAAAGAATCCGTTTACAACTTGATTGGAACCAGAATCAAAACCTTGATGATGTTTTACAGCTCATTACACGTCAGGTTGGACTAAATTTACGTAAAGTACCTTTTTCTTTAGAGGTACTGAATCCGTGGCGCCTGCCTGTTATGGTCGAGTTTAACGACGGACAGGTTGGTGTTGTTGATAAAGCTGATACTCAAGGAAACGTCAGTATCCAGTTGAGTGGAGATCATGGCCTTTCCCAAAATTTAAGCTTGGACGTCTTAAAAACGACAATTAAGAATGTCTATATTCTGCGTCCTGAAACTTCTATTCCCGATGCGCGTATTGACGAATATATCAAACCGTATGAAGCAAGCTGGTTCTGGTCAATTGTACTCAGAGACTGGAAGCGCTACGTTGATATTATGTTTGCTTCACTGATTGCCAATATTTTGGCACTGGCAACCATTATTTTCTCAATGCAAGTCTATGACCGCGTTGTTCCATCACAGTCTATCCCGACTTTATGGGTGCTGGCAGGCGGTGTGCTCATTGCAGCGCTTTTTGAGTTTACCTTACGTATATCACGCGTGTACTTATCCGATATTATTGGTAAACGCGCGGATTTACGGGTTTCAGACCGTGTATTTGGTCATGCCTTGCGCATCAAAAATAAAGACCGCTCAAAGTCTACAGGTAGTTTTATTTCCCAAATTCGTGAGCTTGAAGGTGTGCGTGAACTGGTGACTTCAACCACCATTAGTGCAATTGCCGATTTCCCATTCTTTTTCCTGTTCCTGACAATCTTTGCGATTATTGGCGGAAAATTGTTTTGGGTGATGTTGCTGGTTGTACCACTTATGCTTTTGCCGGGGATTCTGGCACAGAAGAAGCTAGCTCAACTCGCACAAGAGGGTATGAGAGAATCTTCAATTCGTAACGCCATTCTTGTCGAAGCGGTGCAGGGCATTGAAGACATCAAGCTTTTACGTGCTGAATCACGCTTCCAAAACCAGTGGAACCACATGAATGAAGTTTCAGCCGACATTGGTATGAGACAGCGTAAAATCGTTGGCACCTTAATGGCATGGACTCAAATGCTTCAGGGTTTGACCTATGCGATCGTAGTTTTAGTAGGATGTTTTGCGGTGATGGATGGTGAAATGACTACAGGTGCGTTAGTGGCTTGTTCAATTTTATCTTCACGCATGTTAGGTCCGATTGCACAGATTACAGGTGTTCTAGGACGTTTACAGCAAGCGAAAGTTGCAAAACAAAGTTTAGATGAGCTTATGCAACGTCCGATTGATCAGGCTGACCGTTCACATCTGGTACATAAAGCTGCTTTAAATGGCGACTACGAACTAAAAAATGCCTTGTTCCAATATGGAGAAGAAGACCCAAGACCAAGTTTGGCAATCCGTCATTTAAAAATTCGCGCTGGTGAAAAAATTGCAATTCTGGGGCGTAATGGTGCTGGTAAATCGACACTGCTTCAGCTTTTATCGGGCATGCAAGTCCCAACTCAAGGTTCTGTACATTTAGATGGTCTGGATCTGTCTTTAATTGATCCATCCGATGTACGTCGTGATATGGGTTTACTTAACCAGAATGCGTATCTTTTCTACGGCACGATTCGTGAGAACCTTACTTTAGGTGCTCCGCTTGCAACCGATGAAGAAATTCTTCGGGCTTTAGTGGTGACGGGTGCTTTACCTTTTGTCCAAGAGAAAAAAGAAGGATTAGATCACCTGATTTTAGAGGGTGGCGTTGGTTTCTCAGGTGGTCAGAAACAAGCGTTGTTATTGGCTCGTTTATTGATTCGTCAACCTAACATTTTATTGTTAGACGAACCAACAGCAGCCATTGATGATGTGGCAGAGAAACAACTGATTGATCATTTAAAAGGATGGCTGGCGCATCGGACCTTGGTCGTTGCGACTCACCGCCGAGCTGTTTTAGAACTGGTGGACCGTATTATTGTCGTTAACGATGGCAAAATCGTGATGGATGGTCCAAGAGATCAGGTCCTTAATCAATCAACAGCCCAACAAAAACAAGTGCAAGGGGGTAATTCATGAGCGAACCACAACAAGAACAACAACTCACCCGTTCAATGAATGTCTCTTATAGTGAGCCACCTTTACCACGTGCCAGCTTAGTGATCTGGATTGTGGGGATTGGTTTAGTTATTTTCTTTATCTGGGCATGGGTATTTAAACTTGAAGAAGTTTCTACCGGTACGGGTAAAGTGATTCCATCATCTAAAGAACAGGTGATTCAGTCTTTAGAGGGCGGTATTTTAACCAAGCTCAATGTACAAGAAGGCGACATTGTTCAAAAAGGTGAAATTCTTGCGCAACTAGATCCAACCCGTTTTGCATCTAATGTGGGTGAATCAAGATCTTTACTCATTTCAGCTCAGGCGACAGCAGCGCGTTTGCGTGCGGAAGTAAACGGTACGCCATTGGTTTTTCCTGAAATTGTGATGAAAGAACCAAAACTTGTACTAGAAGAAACAGCGCTCTATCGCTCACGTCGTGCTGATCTTGAGCAAACACTTTCAGGTTTAAAACAGGCTTTGCAACTGGTGCAACAAGAACTGGCAATGACGGAGCCTTTGGTTGCTAAAGGTGCGGCAAGTGAGGTTGAAGTTTTACGTTTACGTCGTGAAGCAAATGACCTTAGAAACAAAATGAATGATGCGCAGAATCAGTATTATGTTAAGGCTCGTGAAGAGTTATCGAAAGCAAATACGGATAGTGAAACGCAGCAACAAATTGTGCTGGGTCGTAGTGACAGCTTAGATCGTGCGGTGTTCAAAGCACCGGTTCGTGGTGTCGTAAAAGAAATTGCAGTCACAACCCATGGTGGTGTTATTCCACAGAACGGTAAATTGATGACGATTGTACCGATTGATGAGCAGTTGCTTATTGAAGCGCGTATTTTGCCGCGTGACATTGCATTTATTCGTCCGGGACAAGAAGCATTGGTTAAGATTACTGCCTATGACTACTCAATTTATGGTGGTTTAAAAGGAAAGGTTACGGTTATCTCACCAGATACAATTCGTGATGAAGTGAAACAAGATCAATTCTATTATCGTGTTTATATCCGAACTGATTCTGACAAGCTTTATAATAAAGAAGGTAAGGCTTTTGGTATTACACCGGGTATGGTGGCAACAGTAGATATTCGTACGGGTGAAAAAACAGTACTGGATTACTTACTTAAACCATTTAATAAAGCGAAAGAAGCGTTACGAGAAAGATAATAAAAAAAGCCCCGAGATTCGGGGCTTTTTTATAGGTTTGATTCTATTAAATTCACGTTATAATTTGATCTTTATTATGCTTTATTTAATTTATGGCTTTTACGATCGCATCACAGATTACATTTGAAGAAGAAATTAAAAAAAGCAGATTTCAGGCTATCGCTGCGCCAGTAGAAAATGAACAGCAAGTTAAAGAATTTTTAGAACTCAATAAAGACATCTCTACAACTCACCAATGTTGGGCTTGGAAAATTGGGTATAACGTACGCTTTAATGATGACGGCGAACCGTCAGGAACAGCAGGCCGTCCAATTTTGGCGACCATTGAAGGGAATGACCTGACGAATATTATTGTGATGGTTAACCGCTGGTATGGTGGAATAAAACTTGGAACAGGCGGCCTTGTTAGAGCATATGGAGGCTGTGCTGGGCAATGTTTGCTTTTGGCTGAGCGTATTGAACTCATTGCAAAGAAAACGATTTACTTTTCTTGTCACTTTAATGAGTGGGCGATATTTCAATATGAGCTTACTCAACAACAAATTGAATATCAGGAAACCTACACTGCAACGGGTGTAGATATCGAAGCAAGGCTACAAATACATCAAATTGAACCGCTTGCTTTAAAACTTAGAGACGTAACGCGTGGTCGTGAAGAGTTAAAAATTGAAGAGGAATTAACTGATGACTGATTCCTTATTGAAATATCGTGAGCAACACAAGCACCGCTTAAACTATATGCCATGGTTATATTGGACTTTAAAACCGAAACATCGTGCTTGGGCCGAAGAATGGCAAAAAGAATATCAAGCTTATTTGATGGATATGGAAACCGTTGAGATTGGTGAAAACTGTTTTATTTCACCGCTAGCACATATTTTTGCTGAGCCGGGACGCAAAATTATTATTGGTGATAATTGCTTTATCGCAGCAGATTGTAGTCTGCATGGACCCCTTGAAATTGGTAATGAGGTCGCGATAAATCATCATTGTATTTTAGATGGTGGGCGAGCTGGCATAAAATTGCATGACCAAGTTCGTATTGCAGCATATTGTCATTTATATGCATTTGATCATGGGATGCAGTTAGACCGTCCACTTTACCAACAGCCTGTCACTTCTAAAGGAATTGAAGTTGAGCAGGACGTTTGGTTGGGGGCACATGTAGGTATTAAAGACGGTATTAAAATAGGAAAACATGCCGTAGTCGGGATGAATAGTATGGTGACCAAAGATGTTGAGCCTTACCATATTGTTGGTGGAAATCCCGCAAAATTTATTCGGTTAAGAGAATAATGCAGTCTTAAGAATGTAATAAAATGTTTGATCTTTAAACAAAAAAGTTGATTTTTATACATAAACCTTAACATACCAATTTTTATCTATGTTAAGTTAAAGCTAAGTTTTAAGAATAATCTCCAAGGCAATAGACCTGAAGAAGAGAGGCTAACATGAACCGTGTTATTGCGTGTATTGACTCATCACCGTGTATTAATGCTATTGCCGATGCAGCAGCATGGGTTGCTAAAGCAACCGGACGGGAACTTGTATTATTACAAATTCTAGATTATTACCCAGCCAGTTATCATCTTGGTGAAATTAGTGGGGTAATTGGCTTTGAAAGCAATGCAATGCTGCTAAAAGAGTTAGCTGAGCTGGAACAAAAACAAAGTGAACTCGCTTTAGACTATAGCAATAATTTACTCCGTCACATTTCTGATCTTATTCAAGAAAAACACGGAATTACGAGTTCAAAAATTCAAGAAAAAGGCGATTTTTTAGAGCAAAGTTTTAATCTCTTGCATGAAAATGACATTGTCATTTTAGGTCGAGTTGGGGAGCGGGCTGCCGAGAAACAGAAACCAATCGGTAGTAATGTTGAGAACTTTATCCGTGGTGCTAACTGTACAGTTTTGACTATTGGTGAGAACTTTAAAGTACCAACCCGTTTTATCTTTGCTTATGAATATTCACCAACTTGTCAAAAAATGATGCGCCGTATTGCGCAAAGTGATTTATTGCGAACACTGCAATGTCATTTGGTATATGTAGGTGATCATCCAGAAATATTAAATGAACCTGAGCATTACCTGAAACAAGCGGGCATTGATGTTGTGACCGTATATCGCTATGGTGATGTTGCACAAAATATTTTAGAGTACCAACAAGAACACGGTATTCAAATTATTGTGCTTGGGGCATTTAGTCATAGCAAGATTCATCAATTCTTCTTAGGAAGTATTGCGACAACCATATTCCGAAACGCGACTGTACCGTTACTTGTGGCTAAATGATGAGATTTCCATATAGTTATCCGCAAATCTTGTGGATAACTATATGGAAAAGCAACAGTAAGAAAAGTAATTTATTGATTATAAATAATAAAATAAAAAAGATGATTTTTTAACCATTATTTCACAATTGCAATTGCGAAGCCATCATGGCCTTTTGAGCCGACTGTTTGTAAGGCTGTACAAGACAATATTTGTGGGTGATTTTCGAGCGCTTTAAACATTTCACGGATGCCTTCAATACTCGGTTTTTTATTGTCAGGATTTAAAATATCACCTGCGCGAATCACATTATCCAGCACGATAATCGTACCCGATCTAGAGAATTTCAGACTCAATTCTAAATATTCAGGATAACCCTGTTTATCTGCATCAATAAAAATAAAATCAAAAGGCTCGATGGATTGAGGATCAATTTCAGACAGAATATCAGCGGCGCGGCCAGCTCTAAGATCGACTTTTACTGGAAGGTTAGCATGATCGATATTTTTTTGAGCCATTTCTGCATGAGTAGCACGGCCTTCAATTGTGAGTAAATAACCATCTTCAGGTAAAGCACGACCCAACCAGATGGTACTGTATGCAGCAAAGGTACCAATTTCTAAGACTCGTTTGCATTTATTCATTTGAATAAGCATCTGCAAGAACATACCTTGGTTAGGCGCCACTGCAAGATGATTTGAAAAGCCGTGTTCATCGGTATTCTTTAATGCATATTCGAGTCGCGGGTCTTCAGGAATTAAATGTGAATCGATATATTGGTCAATGTCTGTCCACATCTGCTGCATAATCAAATTTACCTATATGTTGATCGGGCTATTTTAAACGTTTATGCATAGAGTGCAAAAATCTTCGTTTCAAGAAATTTTGGTTGATTGAGAAATGACCAATAAAAAAACTCCTTTCAGTTGAAAGGAGTTTTTTGAATTAGAAATTACACATCGAACTGTTTCGGGTGAGGTCTGGTCCCCAAGTACGATAGCCTTGAGTATCAATATGAATTTGCCCGGAGCTATACAATCCAATACCCATATTTAAGCTTTGGCCATGCTGAGCCCAGAACTGACAAAGTTTAAATTTGGTATTTTCAATAAATGCATAATCTTGAGCTTGTGGGAACTCAGGGCCAATACGGAAATCGATTGCCGAGTTAAATAAATGTTTAGATGAGCTTGCGCCACCAGCACATTCATTTAAAGGTAAGTCACGGTAAACCGAGGTTACTTCAAAGTCGGTCAGAACTTTTGCTGCAACTAAATATTTAAATACGCGTAGGGTCGATAAAGAGTTGCCCCAAAGTTCGCGATTAGGCACGGCATATTCTGAGCGTCCACATTTTTGCCAATCACGTGCTGAGCGTAATAACTCAAAACTTGGCACAATGCCTGCGACGTTGTTTCGGGTTAAGAAATTTTCGTATTCACGAACACGTTGGTAATTTTCACCAGAACTTAACCAGCCTCGATAAGACGCAGGCTCAACTTTAGGGGGGATCGGGCGCTCGATAATAACGCGCTCTTGTGGAATAAAGATTCGTTTACCACTTGGAGAGGTTTTGCCTGTTGTTGTGTGTTGGGGAGAGCTGACACAACCTACCATAACCGCTGGGATTATGCATAAGGGCACCAGACTCTGCAAAAACTTCCGCATAAGAAAAATTAAGCACTTATAAATATTGCGGCTATTTTAATGCAAAACAGTGCACAAATTACGAGGAATTTGCAATGAAATGTTTGAATAGGGTATAAAAAAGATCAGCGGTTGCTGATCTTTTTTGAAATTACTTTTCAAGATATTGTAATTTATCAGGTTTGCCGTTCCATTCTTCACGGTCAGCTGGTTGATCACCAATTTGTGTAATATTAGGCCATTTTTGAGAAAGATCAGCATTTAATTCAATAAATACTTCCTGACCTTCTGGTAACTCATCTTCAGAGAAAATTGCATTTGCCGGGCACTCTGGTTCACATAATGCACAGTCAATACATTCATCCGGATTAATCACTAGGAAATTCGGACCTTCGTAGAAACAGTCAACAGGACAAACTTCTACGCAATCTTGGTATTTACATTTAATACAATTTTCAGTGACAACAAAGGTCATGGCGACAGCTACCTAAAAAATATGGTTTCATTTCGAATAGCTTATTTTAGGCAAAAAAGGGGTAAACAAACAATTGCTTTTATTGATATTCTTTATTCATGCATATGAAGATAAGTTAATATGTTGATAATCAAACAAATCTTTCAGTCTTATGAACTGCTTGTCTATAAAACTAAAATAATAATATATTTTATAAAACAATAACTTAAAAATTATTTTATTTAATTGTTTAGATGTCATTTAAGTCAAGGCATCTATTTTAATAAATACCTTAACTTTTCATTTTTTCTTTTACAAATTCTGATTTTCAGCTTTTGGAGCTGAAAATCTTTAAATATTTAGAGCTAAACCTTACACAGTAAATGAATATCTTCAGGTTCGAGCTGCCAAAGTTGTTGATCTGGAGCACTTAAAGGTTGTGCTCCATGCTTCATATAGAAGTCTACAGTGCGCCGACTTGGGGTTGCTGAAATATACAGTTGCTTTGCTCCGAGTTGCTTGGCGGACTCTTTTGCAGCTTGCATAAGCTTAGTGCCAATGCCTTGACCTTGTTGGTCTGCATCGACATAGAAATAGTGAAGTAATTTCGCTTGCGGGTAGTCCGTTATAAGTTGATTTGAGACCACGCTCACACCAACCAGCTTTTTAGAAGCATCAAATGCGCCGATAAATATTGAACCTTGTTCATAGAGCTGTTTCAGTTTAGGTGGGTCATTTTCTAGATGATATGAGTCCCAATGTTGTACATCAAAAAAACAATCAACTAAGTCTAAATGTTGCTGTTTTTGTATGTAGTTTTGAGTAATTAATTCACGGCGGCTAATCTGCTGCCAAATAAGATCGATTTCTGAATATTGCAAAGATCTTAAGATCATATAAATATTATTCTCCGAGATGAATAAGCAGACCTAAGCCTGCTTATTCAGACGTGATTTATTAAGATTTCAGCGCAGCTTTCAGCTCATAGAGTTGTTCAAGTGCCTGACGAGGCGATAAGTTATCGACTTCAATTTGCTTAAGTAAATCTAGAGCAGGGGATGAAACTTCGATTTCGACAACTTTTTCTATGATTTGTGAACCAGAGTTTGCATCTGGTGGAGCAAACAAATCATTTTGAAAACTAGTTTGTAGATGTTGCTGCTGCTGTTTTTCCAAAATGCGTAAACGCTTCTGTGCTTCTTTAATGACGTTGGCAGGAATGCCTGCTAATTTTGCGACTTGTAAACCATGACTTTGGCTTGCAGGGCCTTGTTGAACTTTATGCAATAAAATCAGATTGCCATTAAGTTCTTGCGCCGTAACATGATAGTTATCAATTCCTGCTTCACTACCCAGTTCGGTTAACTCGAAATAATGAGTGGCGAATAAACATAAACATTTTACGCGCTTGGTTAAATCGACCACACATGCCCATGCTAATGATAAACCATCATAGGTACTGGTTCCGCGGCCCACCTCATCCATTAAAACAAGCGATTGATTGGTGGCATGGTGCAGAATTTGCGAAGTTTCTGTCATCTCAACCATAAAGGTTGATTTGCCCGTAGATAAATCATCGGCTGAACCAATACGAGTGAAAATTCGGTCAATTGGACCAAGCTTGGCTGCTTTAGCAGGAACGTAGCTACCGCAATAAGCAAGTAAACTAATTAATGCTGTTTGACGCATGAAGGTTGATTTACCGCCCATATTTGGACCGGTAATAATTGCCATACGGTGCTGAGCATCAAGGAAAGTATCATTTGGGGTAAATGGTGCTTTATTTAATGCTTCAACCACAGGGTGACGACCCGCCTGAATTTTAATGCCCGTTTCTGGGGTAAATTCAGGACGTGCCCAATTATTTAGACGTGCTTGATGAGCAAAGTTTGCCACCACATCAATTTGAGCAATTGCTGAACTCATCATTTGTAAGTGAGCAATATTTTCACGAAGGTTTTCAAGCAAAGCTTCGAATAATGCTTTTTCACGTGCTAATGCGCGCGACTCACTCGACAGAACTTTATCTTCAAAACTTTTTAGCTCTGGCGTAATGTAGCGCTCAGCATTTTTTAAAGTCTGACGACGAATATAGTCAGTAGGGGCTTGTTCTGCTTGAGCACGAGTCAATTCGATGTAGTAACCGCTTACACGGTTATAGCCGATTTTAAGGGTGTTAATACCTGTGCGCTCGCGTTCTTTGATTTCTAAATCAATCAGGAATTGACCTGCATGATCGCGAATTTGGCGTAATTCATCGAGATCAGCATCATATCCTTCTGCAATTACATTGCCATCACGAAGTAATACTGGCGGATTTTCAACAATAGCTGCCATCAAATGTTGATGAAGCGCTTTAAAATCTCCAAGTTCTTGATCAAGTTGAACTAATAACTTAGATTTTTTCGCTTGAATAACTGGATTTAACGCCGTTCTTAAAGCTGGAATTTGTGCACATGCATGACGAAGTTGCACTAAATCGCGTGGTCGTGCACTGCCCAATGCTACACGGCTAAGCACACGTTCAATATCGCCAATTTCTTTAAGCACTAAACGAACAGGGCTTTCATGGTAGCCTTGAATGAGTTGCTCAATCGCATCTAAACGAGCATCGAGTAAGGCTGTATCACGAACAGGTTGCATGAGTGTGCGGCTTAATAAACGACCACCCATTGCAGTTTGGCAATCATTTACCAGTTGGAATAATGAGGTGCCATGTTCAAATAGTGGCTCGATAATTTCTAGGTTACGGCGCGTGATTGGGTCGAGCGCGATAAAGTCTGTACTTTGCTCAAGCTGAATTGAACGAATATGTGGTAATGCAGTTTTTTGGGTTTCTTTTGCATAGTGAATGAGTGCAGCGGCAGCAGCTTTAGCTAACGGTAATGGGTCTAAACCAAAACCTGAAAGCGTTGATACCGTAAACTGGTCACATAAAGTTTTTTGTGCGTTATTTAGATTGAAGTCTACATTTGGACGTTTGGTAACAGGGCATTCTAAGTGTTTTTTAATTTGCTCAATAATATTTGTGTCGACCAAGTCTTCATCAATCAAGATTTCACTTGGCATTAAACGTGCAAGCTCAATAGGTAATTGTTCTGGCTTGTAATCTTGTTGTTGTACTTTAAAAATGCCTGCACTTAAGTCGAGTAACGCGAAACCAATCTGGTTTTGATGGATGCATAATGAAACGAGATTAGACGATTGATAACTGCTGAGTAATGCATCATCAGTTAAAGTACCAGGTGTAAGAATACGAACAACTTTACGATCAACCGGGCCCTTACCTGTCACTTCTCCCACTTGTTCGCAAATGGCTACAGTTCGCCCAGCTTTGACAAGACGTGCAAGATAACCTTCGGCTGAATGATAGGGAACGCCTGCCATTGGAATCGGGTTGCCGTTTGCTTTACCACGATGGGTTAAGGTAATACCTAAAAGTTTAGCTGCTAAATGGGCATCTTCAAAGAATAGTTCATAAAAGTCGCCCATACGATAAAACAGCAACGCATGTTGATAGTCTTTTTTAACCTTGAGATATTGCTGCATCATTGGAGTGTGAGTGGAGAGATCGGCCATGATTTCAGCGCTATTCATGCGTAATAAACCCTTAAAAAATCAATAATATTTTACGTTTGGTCATCTAACCAATTCTAACAACTTCTGTATGAATTGGACTTAATCTAAGAAAAAAGTATACCTTTTAGTGTACTTTTTTATGTCAAAATTGAGTCAACAGTGTGTGAGAGCTTAACTTAATTTCTCACGGTTGCCATCTTAACAAATTGAGACTGATTGGCAAAAAGGATTCCTAAAATGAGTGAGGAAATAAACAGCAAAAAGAAAGTGACCTTATCAGCTCGAACTATCACTCAATTTCTGCTGCATAAAATCAATAAGTGCTCTTGTTTTAGCGGGTAAGTAACGACGATTTGAATAAAGCGCGAATAATTGCAATGGCGCTACCGCTTGTTCAAACTCAATCTCGATTAAACGTCCATCGCTAATGTAGGGTTGGCAAGCTTGCTTGGATAGAATTGCGAAACCGACACCTGATATCGCAGCTTGTCCAGCCATCTCTCCACTGTTTACCCGATAATGTCCTTTAACCTTGATGGTCTCGAATTCCCCCTTTTTATTGACAAATTGCCAAGGAGCACCTTTAAGTGCACTTACTGTTGTAATACAGGGTAATTCTTCAAATTGCTGGATATCAGTTGGGGTGCCGTAACGCTGAATGAGGGATGGGGCTGCAACAATGGTGCAAGGGATAGTCACCAGATGACGAGCGATGTAGTCACTGTTATCCATCTGACCACGGGTAATAATGATAGCTAAATCCAGATCATCTCGCAGAGATTCTAAACCTGACAAATTGGTAATACAGCTGATTTCAAGGTCTGGGTACTGACAGGCGAAATCGGCAATAATAGAACCCAGCAATGCAGGACCTATTTCATTGGGAATACAGATTCGCAATGGGCCTTTGAGTTGCATTTGCCGCGACGTTAATTCTGTCTCAGTTTGCTCAAGCGCCTCCAGTAATGGTTTCGCTCGGGTGTAGAGTAGCTGCCCCGCCTGAGTGATTTTCATATGTCGGGTGCTACGCTCAATGAGCTGAAGATCCAGTTTTTCTTCTAACTGAGAAATACAGCGACTCACGTTTGATGTCGGCATTTCAAGGATTTTCGATGCTCCAACAAAACTTTCTCTTTCAACCACCGCAATGAACACTTTCAGGGTATTAAAATCCAGAGCAGGACGCATCAATTATCCCATATTTGATAATAATAAGTACCATTTCTACCATATAATAAACATTATTGATAGCAGCTAAACTCGGATATCTTTCATCCATAGGTTGCTTGCTATGCTCCCAGTCATGCAGATATTTAATCATAAAGCTCTCATGCGAATAGCCCTTGTA
The DNA here is from genome assembly GCF_029967875.1 of Acinetobacter sp. V89_4. NCBI lineage: Bacteria > Pseudomonadati > Pseudomonadota > Gammaproteobacteria > Moraxellales > Moraxellaceae > Acinetobacter > Acinetobacter sp. V89_4. Next base: position 248,052 of record NZ_JASCAI010000030.1, on the reverse strand, counting down.
ATTGCTTTTGTCCAGTTCACCAATGCATTGGAATATATGGTGTTCAACCCTGTATTTGTTTTTATGGCAACAGATTTCGCAGTACCAGTATCATTCTCAGGCTATGTGTCCGGCATGTACACACTAGGTGCTGTCATTTCTGGAGTTATTGCCTTTTACTGGATTGATCATTTCAATAAGAAAGATTTTTTAATTGCCAATATGGCGTTGTTGGGTCTACTAACACTTTTGACTACCTGCATATCCAGTTTTAGTCTTCTGCTTGCACTACGATTTTGTGCAGGGTTGGTTGGTGGTACGACAATGGGTGTGGGTATAAGTATATTAATAAACAACGCACCGCCTAACTTACGCGGAAAAATGTTGGCGACGGTGATCGGGTCATTTTCGATAGTAAGTATTGTCGGAATGCCCACGATATTATTTTTGTGCACACATTATGACTGGCATGTGGCTTTGTGGCTCATAAGTGCCTTATGTGTATTGGCACTGCCATTGATTGTATCCATCATACCCCAAGACCCAGTTTCTTTAGATACGTTCCCTAAGCTGCCTCTTGATAGGGACACTTTACTGTTCGCTTCCAGTAATGCACTTGTACAGTTTAGTCCTATGCTGGTTATTCCTATTTTGGCACCCTTAATGATACAACAGTTGGGTGCTTCTCAAGATCTACTGCCTTGGCTCTTCTTTAGCGGGGGCGTGATAGGTTATCTGTCTACAAAAATCACAGGGGTGTTAACCTCCCGTTTTTCTGCTTTAATGATGGCTACAGCTTCAACGATCGTCTTTATACTGAGTTTGCTGATACTAATTTTAGGCTATCAGCATGCGACGTTATTTATTAGTTTATTTCTCGGTGCATCTTACAGTCGTTTGGTGACATCGTCGGTGGTTTCGATTCAGTTTCCTGATGATAGACAACGAGCTGGATTTTCTTCATTACAGACCTCAATCATGTATCTGGTTACAACCATCGCATTCTTTCTGTCTGCTTTTTTATTACCTGTTCATGGCATGGCACCACAAAATGTAAACAAGTTACTGGTGATATGTGCAATTTTCGCAGCAGGGTTCCCAATTCTCGTTATTATTCTGAAAAAGAAACTGGCTAAACGTTTTCATCTGAGACAATTCTAAAGTCGCTATTTTTCGATCCATTAAAAGGACAACGACTAATGTTAGATAAAAAACTGATGGATATTAGCTATCCATCAGTTTGAGTTCTATTTATAAATCACGAGCAACTAAAGTTAAAATGTCGTAGGTTGCGACAAGTTCACCGCGTTGGTTTTTGACTTTAATATCCCATACCACAACGCCATGCGCAGGCTGAGATGGGTCTTTTTGTGGTTTAGGTGTTTTTTGTTTACAGGTGAGTTCAACTTGGATTGAGTCACCAATTTTAACTGGTTCAACAAAGCGTAAGTTGTCCATACCGTAATTGGCAATCACAGGACCTTGTGCTGCATCTACAAATAGACCTGCTGCGGCAGACACAATGAAATATCCATGTGCAACACGCTCACCAAAGAAAGACTCGGCAGCTGCAATTTTGTCGGTATGCGCGTAGAAGTAGTCACCGCTTAAACCAGCAAAGTTAACAATATCTGCTTCACTTACGGTGCGACGCGCCGTTAATAAACGTTCACCAATCACTAACTCATCAAAAGACTTTTTAAATGGATGTACACGGTCTTCGTTAACTTTCGAGCCAGCAGTCCACGAGTGGGTAATTTGGGTCAAGCTATTTGGAGAACCTTGAATTGCAGTACGTTGCATATAGTGTTTAACGGCGCGAATACCACCTAATTCTTCACCGCCACCTGCACGACCAGGACCGCCATGTACTAAATGCGGAAGTGGAGAACCATGTCCTGTACTTTCTTTTGCCGATTCTGCATCGAGTACATGCACACGGCCATGCCAAGGCGCAATTTTTTGAATAATCTGTTCAATGTTCTCATCGTTATTTTTGACGACTGAAGCTACTAAGCTACCTTCACCACGTGAAACAAGGTCAGCTAGTTCTTCAATGTTTTGATATGACATGAGGGTACATACCGGACCGAAAGCTTCTGTGGTATGAACATTCGTCGCTTGCAAAGGCTGTTCGCACACCAATAAAGTTGGAGCGAAAAAAGCACCTTTTTCAGGATGATCTGCATTAAATTTAAAGCTATCGTTGCCACCAAAAACAATCTTTGCGTCTTTGCTGAGCTCGGCAACTTTTTCTGCAACGTCATGTTTTTGTTTAATGCTCGCTAAAGCACCCATGGTGGTTTCTTCTTTTTGAGGGTCACCCACTACAACTTTAGCAAGTTTGGCAGTTAGTTTCTCTTGTACAGTAGCTAACAAACTTGAAGGAACGAATGCACGACGGATTGCTGTACATTTTTGGCCTGCTTTGGTGGTCATTTCACGGAAGACTTCACGCACAAATAAATCGACAGTTTCTTCATTTGCCTCAGGGCTTAAAATTGCGCTGTTTACCGAGTCGGCTTCCATGCTAAATGGAATCGAATATTTATTCAGGTTAGGGTGGTTACGTAGTTTTTGACCTGTATAAGCAGAACCCGTAAACGTAACACAGTCTTGTGGGCCTAAGTGATCGAACAAATCATACGTTTGACCGCAAATCAGTTGTAGCGAACCTTTTGGTAATACGTGTGCTTCTTCAATCGCTTTTACAACAGCTTGAGTTAATTGAGAGCCATCGGTTGCTGGTTTAACAATACATGGCACACCTGCAAGTAGCGTCGGTGCAATTTTTTCAAGCATTCCCCAAATTGGGAAGTTAAAAGCATTAATGTGAACGGCAACACCCGCTTTAGGACTTAAGATGTGTTTAGCGCCAAAAGTTCCATTTTTAGAGAGTTGAATCCAGCTGTCTTCAGTAATAATTTTTTCATCATTAAGTTCACGACGAACCAAACTTGAATAAGCAAATAATGTCTGGATACCACCTTCAATATCAATCCATGCATCTTTACGAGTTGCACCTGTTGCATAAGCAAGTTTGTAGAACTCTTCTTTACGCTCAAGTAAATGTTGGGCAATTTGTTTTAATGCATTCGCACGTTGGTGAAACGTCCAGTTAGCCAGTTCTGAACCATTTTGTTTGGCATATTGAACAACACGTTTCATATCAATGCCATGACTACTTACGGCATAAATCGATTCACCTGTAATGGCATGATAAACAGGACGTAGTTCTTCACTCGTCGAATGCCATGTTCCATAGACATAAGAAGCAAGATGAGACTGTTGATGCTCAGACTGCTGAAAATCTGTGTCAGTTGAGGTTCCTTCTAGGTGTGCTTGTTCAAGCATGACCAAACTCCTTTTTTTATGTGATACGTCAATTATAAAAATTGCAAAAATATGATTCATAATTTCAGATTAATTTGTCTAAAAGTCAACTTTATTTTGATTTGTAAAAGTAAAAAGGTTTTTTACAATTGGCTTAAATTTAATAATTTCAATAATTTGATGTGTTTTACTGTTGGTAATTTAATTTGATACTAAAAAAGTGATTGACTTTGTTTTTAGTGTATCGAAAAATAGATTTAAGGGTGATGCCTACAGGGAATGAAAGAATGGAAAACAACTACCAGAAATTTGAACAAAATATTGCCAATGAAATTACGATCGAGGCTAAGGATCAAATGCCCGATGCCTACCGCAAAACATTGATTCGTCAAATTGGGCAACATGGCCATTCTGAAATTGTAGGTATGTTGCCTGAAGGAAACTGGATTACTCGTGCGCCGACTTTAAAACGTAAAGCGGTTTTGCTCGCGAAAGTACAAGATGAAGCAGGTCATGGTTTGTATTTGTATAGCGCCGCAGAAACTTTAGGTGCTGACCGTGATGACATGATGGAAAAATTAATTGATGGGAAAATGAAATACTCATCAATTTTTAACTATCCAACTTTGACTTGGGCAGATGTCGCTGCAATTGGTTGGCTTGTCGATGGGGCAGCCATTGTGAACCAAGTTGCGCTTTGCCGTACGTCTTACGGACCATATGCACGTGCAATGGTACGTATTTGTAAAGAAGAAAGTTTCCACCAACGCCAAGGTTTTGAAGCCATGATGGCTTTAGCAGGTGGTACACCAGAACAAAAACAGATGGCACAAGATGCGGTAAATCGCTACTGGTGGCCAGCACTCATGATGTTTGGTCCAAGTGATGAGCACTCTCCAAACAGCGCACAAAGCATGGCATGGAAAATCAAACGCTTTAGTAACGATGAATTACGTCAAAAGTTTGTTGATAACACGGTGCCGCAAATTTTACAGCTAGGTTTGGAAGTTCCAGACCCAGATTTAAAACTGAATGAAGAAACAGGCCACTACGAGTTTGGCGAGATCGACTGGCACGAATTTAATGAAGTGATTGCCGGACGTGGACCATGTAATCACGAGCGTATCGAAGCACGCCGTAAAGCATGGGAAAACGGTAAATGGGTTCGTGATGCAGCAGTGGTCTACGCGAAAAAACAGCAGCTTGAAGCGAACAAAGTGGCTTAACAAGATTTATGGAAAAATTTGAGGAAATCAAAATGGAAGATAAAAACAACTGGTCGCTCTACGAAGTATTTGTACGTAGTAAACAAGGTTTAAGCCACCGTCACGTAGGCAGCTTAAGAGCACCTGATGATGAAATCGCATTGCAACATGCTCGTGATGTTTATACACGTCGTAATGAAGGAATTAGCATTTGGGTGGTTCGTTCTGAACTGATTAAGTCATCACAGCCAGATGAAAAAGCAGAATTTTTCGATCCTTCTTTAGACAAAGTTTATCGTCATCCGACTTTTTACCATATCCCAGATGGCATTGAGCACATGTAAGGGAGATGACACATGAATCATTCAGTTTTATCTAAATTCTTATTACATATTGGCGACAGTCAACTGGTTTTATCTCAGCGTTTGGCTGAATGGTGCGGGCATGCACCTGAGCTTGAAATTGATATTGCCTTAGCAAATATCGGTTTGGACTTGTTGGGTCAGGCAAGAAACTTTCTGACTTTGGCTGGTCAATACGATGAAGCTAAGCGTGATGAAGACCAGCTTGCGTATTTCCGTACTGAGCGTGAATTTTTAAACCTATTGTTGTGCGAACAACCCAATGGTGATTTTGCACAAACGATTGTACGCCAGTGGTTGATGGACCATTACCATCTTCATTTATTTACGGCTTTAGCGCAAAGCTCACTTCCCGAATTAAGTGCGCTTGCTGTCAAATCTTTAAAAGAAGTGAAGTATCACATCCGCTTTTCGACAAGCTGGATGGAACGTTTAAGTTTAAGCACAGATGAAGCGCATCAACGTGTGCAAGACGGTTTAAATAATTTATGGCGCTTTACCGCTGAGTTATTTGAACTCAATGCAGATGAACAAGCATTAGTGGCACAAGGCGTAATTCCAGATTTTTCAAATGAAAAAGAACAATGGAACCAAACCATTGCAGCTGAGCTTAAGCGCTTTGAATTAAACGTTGCTGTGAACGGTGCTTATCGCCGTGGTGCAAAACAAGGATTGCATACCGAGCATTTAGGTTATTTGTTGGCTGAAATGCAAAGTATTCAAAGAACTTATCCGGGCATGACCTGGTAAGACAAGGAGGTGAGCCATGCAGATGATTCGTCATTGCATCGACCAATGTTGGGATGTTCTACAAACGGTAAGTGACCCTGAAATTCCGGTTTTATCGGTTGTGGATTTAGGCATGATTCGCGGTGTAGAGATTAACGATCAACAAGAAATTATTGTTCGTTTAACTCCGACATATAGCGGTTGTCCAGCAACAGATATGTTGAAAGCACAAATTGCTGAAGCCTTTACCGCAGAAGCTTTGACACCAGTCAAAGTCATGGTCGATTTGTCAGAAGCATGGACCACGGACTGGATGTCTGAAGCGGGTAAAAAGAAACTGCAAGTCTATGGCATTGCACCACCTGAAGGGTTGGCGCATCAATGTGGAACTCACGTTCACTTAAAAGATGGTGTTGAGTGCCCACGTTGTAAAAGCCGACATACCCGACTGTTAACAGAGTTTAGTTCTACTGCCTGTAAAGCACTTTATAAATGTCAGGACTGTCTTGAGCCTTTTGATTACTTCAAATGTATTTAAGTCTTTAGATAAGGAAATCAGCCATGAGCCAATTTGTACCATTAAAAGTAAAAAGTATTACGCCTCAAACCGATCAGGCAATTTGTATTGCATTTGACGTTGTACCTGAACAACAAGAACAATTTCAATTTCAACCGGGTCAACACTTAACCATTCGCCACTTAACTGAAGCTGGTGAAATCCGTCGTTGTTATTCAATTTGTAGCTATGCAGCAAAAGAAGACATCAGTATTGCGGTTAAAAAAATTGATCAGGGTCAATTTTCAAATTGGGCAAATGACCATTTGAAAGTGGGCGATGTGCTTGAAGTGATGCCACCACAAGGTGTGTTTTTTCAAAAAGCAGCCAAGATAGGCGGACAAAACTATTTAGGCGTTGCTGCGGGCAGTGGTATTACCCCAATTTTATCGATTGTTAAGCAAGTTTTATTTGAACAACCTGAAGCGAAATTTACGTTGCTCTATGGCAATCGCTCATGGAAACAAACCATGTTTGCCGAGCAAATTATGGATTTGAAAGATCAGTTTAAAGAACGTTTTCAGCTCATCAATATTTTTTCTCGTGAGTTCAATGACAGTGAACTGATGAATGGTCGTATTGATGAAGAAAAGCTAAAACAACTTTTTGATTTTGATGTGCTTGAAACGAGTTTTGATCATGTGTTTGCCTGTGGTCCAGACGAAATGATGAATGCCGTAGAAAGCACGTTGCCAAGCTATGGTATTGCAAAAGAAAAAATCCACACCGAACGTTTCCATACGGGGCAGGCTCGTAAACGTAGCGCTGAAGCTGATGCAAATCGTAAAGAAGAAAAAGTAAACATCATTTTAGATGGCCGTGAACTGATTGTTTCTGTGGCTCAAGATGATGAAAGTATTCTTGATGCGGCTTTACGTGCGGGTGCTGACTTACCGTATGCCTGTAAAGGTGGGGTATGTGCGACTTGTCGTTGTAAAGTTGTTTCTGGTGAAGTCGATATGTTCCTTAACTATAGTCTTGAAAAAGATGAAGTTGAAAAGGGCTATGTACTTAGCTGTCAAACCTTACCGAAAGGCTCAAATGTTCGTTTGAGTTTTGATGAGTAGAGGCTGTCATGCAAGAGTTAATCAAAGCCAGCATAGCAACTGACGGTGTTTTGTTATTAACCTTAAACCGTCCAGAAAAAAGAAATGCTTTAAACAATGCAACATTGCAGTGTTTGTGCGAATTGCTCGAAGAAGTTGAGCACAATGCCCAAGTCAAAGCAGTGGTTTTAACAGGTAACTCACAATGTTTTGCTGCTGGAGCAGATCTTAGCGAGTTGGCTGCAATGGACGCCGTGTCTTTGCAACTCGATATTCGTCCGAAGCTTTGGCAAAAAATTGATGCGTTTAGTAAACCACTGATTAGCGCAGTCAATGGCTATGCCTTAGGCGCTGGGTTTGAGCTGGTTTTACATTCGGATATGGTAATTTGCGGTGAAAATGCCCGTTTTGCTTTACCTGAAATTACCTTGGGTATGTTGCCGGGTGCAGGCGGAACACAGCGTTTGGCTCGCTTGGTTGGACAACAACTCACGATGCGCTGGGCCATGACAGGTGAGATGATTTCGGCAAAACAGGCGGAGCAACATGGCATTTGCAGTCAAGTGGTTCCGACCGAATTAACCGTTGAATATGCGGTTCAACTTGCAACCAAAATTGCCAAACAAGCGCCTTTAGCGATTCGCGTGATTAAACAATCAATTAAAAGTATTCATGAAACGACTTTAAGTCAGGGACTCAAGTTTGAACGTCAAAACTTTGTCTGGCTGGCGGCTACAAAAGATCGAAACGAAGGGATTAATGCTTTCTTTGAGAAAAGAAAGCCAGTGTTTAGGGGTGAGTGATGGACTATCAAAATATTATTGCTGAAGAAAAAAATGGTGTTGGCTACCTGACATTTAACCGCCCAAAAGCGCTGAATAGCTTTAACGTTGACATGCACCGTGAAGTGGCTGAGGTTTTAAACCAGTGGACTAAAAATCCCGATGTTCGCTGTGTTGTGATTAGTGGTGAAGGCCGCGGCTTCTGTGCAGGGCAAGATTTAGGTGACCGTGTAGTAGACCCAAATGCTGAAGCTCCAGATTTAGGATATTCCATTGAAACTTACTATAACCCGCTCATTAAAACGATTGTAAATATGCCAAAGCCTGTGATTTGCGCCGTAAATGGTGTGGCAGCAGGTGCAGGGGCAAATATTGCACTGGCGTGTGATTTGGTGATTGCAGCTAAATCGGCAAACTTTGTACAAGCATTTTGTCGCTTAGGTTTGGTTCCAGACTCGGCTGGTACATGGTTTTTGCCACGTGCTGTAGGCCATGCGCGTGCGATGGGTTTAACTTTGTTAGGTGACAAGCTCCCAGCAGAAACCGCAAAAGAATGGGGCATGATTTGGGATGTGGTTGAAGACGCTGAGCTTAAAACAAAAGTGACTGAACTCGCTGAACGTTTAGCGAAACGACCTACATTTGGTCTATCTCTTATTAAAAAAGCCATTCATCAATCAAGCAACAACACCTTTGATGAGCAAATGCTGTTAGAGCGAGATTTACAACGTATTGCGGGTCGTTCAGAAGATTATCGTGAAGGGGTACAAGCCTTTATGAATAAACGTGAACCAAATTTTAAAGGGCGCTAAGCATGACAGATTTAGATTTATCTCGTGCCCGAATTGCCGTTATTGGTTCTGGCACTATGGGCATCGGTATTGCCCAGTTAGCGATCGTCAACGGGCACTCGACCATTTTATATGATCTGGACGCTCAAAAAGCGCAACAAGCCGTTCACGGCTTAGAGCAGACTTTTAAAAAGCTGGTTGAAAAGAGCAAGCTCACACAGCAGCAAGCTGATGAAGCTTTAGCGCGTTTAACTGTAGTTAATCGAGTTGAAGCTTTAAGTGATGCTGACTTGGTTATTGAAGCAGTCGTTGAGAAAAAAGAAGTTAAACAATCTTTATTTAAACAACTTGCTGAAATTTGTAGTTCGCAAACTATTTTTGCAAGTAATACATCTTCAATTTCAGTAACTGCAATTTCGGCTGGCATTGCTCACCCTAAGCGCGTAGTGGGATTACACTTTTTTAACCCTGCGCCAGTGATGAAACTGGTTGAAATTGTACAAGGCTTAAAAACCCCAAACAGCTTATGTTTGGCTCTAAAAAACTTGATGTTGGGCTGGAAAAAAATTCCGGTACTCACCAAGTCGACTCCCGGTTTTATTGTTAACCGAATTGCACGTCCGTTTTATGCAGAAGGCTTTAGAGCACTGCAAGAACAAGTCACCAGCTACGACCAGCTAGATTATGCCTTAAAGCAATGCGGCGGTTTTGCGATGGGGCCGTGTGAACTCACAGACCTCATTGGGCAAGATGTTAATTTTTCAGTGACCCAAAGTGTTTATCAAGAGTTCTTTTATGAGCCGCGCTACCGTCCAAGCCTAATTCAAAAAGAATTAGTCGATGCTGGAGCTTGGGGCCGTAAGTCAAAACAAGGTTTTTATTGCTATAACGAGAAAAATCAGTACGAGACATTTCAGCCAAAAGCTGTGGTTGCCAAGCCAGTCGATGCCCATATTCAGCTCAAAGGGACTTGGTCTCAGCTGCCTACTTTTTTAACGCGTTTAGGTTTAAAAAGCGGATCTGCGAACGACGACAATATTCTTCAAATTGATGATATCGACTTACGTTTAAGCCAAGGTGAGTCAGCCAATATTCATTACCTAAGCCGTAAAGTGGTTTTAATGGATTGGCACCATGATTTTGAACAGGCGCAAGCTTTAGTACTCAGTCATAACGAACTTTGTGAAGCAAGTGACCTCGCTAAAGTTGAAGCTTACTTTGCACAGTTTGGTATGAGCGTGATGTGGATTAAAGACCATCCGGCACTGTTAACCTTACGCACCATCGCTTTACTCATTAATGAAGCCTGCGAAGCAAGCCTACACGGTGTCGCAAGTCTGGAAGATATTGATAATGCCATGAAATATGGAGTGAATTATCCTAAAGGCCCTTACCAGTGGTTGACACAAATGGGTGGTGCTTATGTGCTCCAAACCTTAAATAATTTATATGCACTGTATGGAGAGGAAAAATATCGCGCGAGTATCTACCTCAAGCAATATGTAGCGAAAACTCAAAACATTGCTACTCAATATTCACGTGATATGACCGAATTTGCATAATCAGGAGTCAACATGGAAGACGTTTTAATTTGCGATTTTATTCGTACCCCAATTGGACGATATGCAGGTGCCCTAAGTGCTGTGCGTGCAGATGATTTAGCTGCATTGCCAATCAAATATTTAAAAGATAAACACCCGAACCTACCGTGGAATACGGTAGACGAAGTGTTTTTAGGATGTGCCAACCAAGCAGGTGAAGACAACCGTAACGTTGCACGTATGGCAACACTCTTGGCAGGCTTACCTGATACAGTACCAGCCATGACTGTCAATCGTTTATGTGCATCGGGTTTAGATGCGGTGGGACTTGCTGCACGCTCAATTAAAGCAGGTGAAGCGCAGTTTGTGTTGGCAGGTGGTGTTGAGTCAATGAGCCGTGCGCCATTTGTACAAGCTAAACCAACTGAAGCGTTTAGCCGTACACCTGAAATTTATGACACAACGATTGGCTGGCGCTTTGTAAATAAGCAACTTAAAGCACAATACGGCACCGACAGCATGCCGGAAACTGCCGAAAATGTAGCTGAAAAATATCAGATTAGTCGTGAAGACCAAGATGCGTTTGCATTGCGTAGCCAACAAAAAACGGCTGCTGCACAGCAAAACGGTTTCTTTAATGATGAGATTTTGCCTGTCGAGATTGTAGATCGTAAGAAAAATGTGGTTGTGGTGAACCGCGATGAACATCCGCGTGAAACGACACTTGAAGCACTCGCAAAACTAAAAGCACCTTTTAGAAAAGAAGGCGGTTCGGTGACTGCCGGAAATGCTTCTGGTGTAAATGATGGTGCAGCGTGTGTGTTAATTACCAACCGTGAATTTGCAGATACACATGGTTTAAAACCTTTAGCACGAGTGATTGGCATTGCAAGTGCAGGGGTTGAACCCAAATATATGGGTATAGGTCCTGTTCCGGCTGTGCAGAAAATTTTAAAGCAGACAGGTTTAACGCTAGATCAGATGGATGTGATTGAACTAAATGAAGCATTCGCAGCCCAATCTTTAGCTTGTATGCGTGAACTTGGTTTAAAAGATGACGATCAACGCGTTAACCCAAATGGTGGTGCGATTGCGTTAGGGCATCCACTCGGTATGAGTGGTACACGCTTAGTGATTACTGCAACACGTGAGCTAAAAAAACGAGGTGGACGCTATGCACTTTGCACGATGTGTGTGGGTGTTGGACAAGGCGTCGCACTGATTTTGGAAAATTTAAATTAATTCAGACGGTTTTAAAAATTACATAATGAGGAGATAGGCGATGGACAGCCTTACAACGGATAATGTTGAACAATTAACACTTGCAGAGCTTAGAGAGCTGCAAACTAAACGGTTAAAACAAACCCTGACTTTTGTATATGAAAATAGTCCGGTGTATAAGAAAAAGTTCGATGAAGCAGGCGTACATCCTGATGACTTCGTGACTTTAGACGATCTGGCGAAGTTTCCTTTTACCACCAAACAGGATTTAAGAGACAACTATCCGTTTGGAATGTTTGCTGTACCGCAAGAACAGATTGTGCGTTTGCATGCATCATCAGGCACAACAGGTAAACCGACCGTGGTGGGTTATACCCAAAAAGATATTAATACGTGGTCGGACATTGTTGCGCGTTGCTTACGCATGGCAGGTTTAACTGCCAAAGATATGGTTCAGGTTGCTTATGGCTACGGACTCTTTACAGGTGGTCTAGGCGCACATTATGGCGCCGAGCGTTTAGGTGCAACGGTCATTCCAATGTCTGGCGGGCAAACTGAAAAGCAAGTTCAGCTCATTCAAGATTTTAAACCTACTGCAATTATGGTTACGCCATCGTATTGCGTCAGCATTATTGAAAAGCTGGAACAACAATTTGGTACTGCACGTAATACGTCTTTAAAAGTCGGTATTTTTGGTGCCGAGCCATGGACCAACGAACTGCGCCGTGAAATCGAAGAACGCCTCAATATTAAAGCACTCGATATTTATGGTTTGTCTGAGGTGATGGGGCCGGGTGTTGCGATGCAGTGCTTAGGTGAGGGCGAGGGATTAACCATTTGGGAAGATCATTTCTATCCAGAAATTATTAACCCTGAAACGGGTGAAGTCTGTAAAGATGGCGAACTTGGCGAGTTAGTATTTACAACCATTACCAAAGAAGGCTTACCAATTATTCGTTACCGTACCCGTGATTTAACCCGTTTACTCGCTGGAGAAAATCTGGCGATGCGTAAGATGGATAAAATTGTGGGCCGAAGTGACGACATGCTGATTATTCGCGGTGTGAATGTTTTCCCGACCCAGATCGAAGAGCAAATTTTGCAAGTTCCGCATTTAGTTCCAAATTATGAAATTTTGGTGACTAAAAAAGGACATATGGATACTTTGCATATTCGTACAGAGATGTGTCATAACTGTACTATACAGGCCAATCAACTTGCTCAGGAGTTGATGAAACGCATTAAAACCATGATTGGGATTAGCGTTACTGTAGAAGTTGTTACAGAAGCGACCTTACCTCGTTCGGAAGGTAAGGCAAAGCGGGTAATCGATATGCGTCAGATTGCTTAACATCAAGATCATTCAGGGTATAGAATCTATACCCTGAAACTAAACGCCAAGACATGAGTATGAGTGCAAAAATACAGCAAATAATTGATTCTGTTGTAAAGAATGAAACCTTAAGTGGAACTTCGCTTATTTCGACAATTTTTGGAGATTCAGTACTTCATCGAGGTGGAAACATTAGTCTTGCAAGCCTGATTCAGTTATTAGAGCTGTTTGGTTTTAATGACCGTGCTGTAAGAACCTCTGTTTTTCGTTTAGTTAAAAATGATTGGTTATGTTCAGACAAAATCGGCAGAACCAGTTTCTATCGAATTACCGATTCGAGCCGTTCGACTTATTTGCAGGCTGAGCAACGCATTTATAACGACCAGATGAAAGAGTGGGATCATTATTGGGATCTTATTCTGATGTCTAGCCTCGACACTGAAAATAAAGCGTTGCTAAAGAAAGAACTCGAATGGTTAGGATTTGCCAATATTTCGACAAACTTAATGGCTTATCCGGGTTGTAACCGTATTGAACTGCAACGCTTGTTAGTTGACTTAAATATGAGTGAGCAAGTGGTGGTGTTTAAAGCCGAAACATTGCAGCTCTTTAATAACTCGGTCGATACCATTGGCCGTATGCTCAGAACCAACTGGCCAATCGATGAATTACGCCAAAGATATTTACAGTTTCTCGATATTTTTAGAGAAATTGGCGTGTTGCTGATGCAGGAAAACGAACAACTCGAACCTGTTCAGGCCTTTCAAATTCGAACTTTGCTGATTCATTATTATCGACGGATTTTATTGAAAGACCCTGCATTACCGCTTGAGTTGTTGCCAACTGACTGGCCCGCGATTAGTGCACGAACGTTATCAATGAATATTTATAAAAAAGTATTTGAACCTGCGGATGAATACTTCTTGTCTGTTGCCGCAACAGCAGAAGGACCAATGCCAAATGCCACAGCACATTATTGGCGCCGTTTCGGAGGTTTGGTGGCGACAAATGAGAGGTTAAATCATGCCTTGTTATAGTATTGACGGTGTTATTCCAGTCGTTAGCCCAGAGGCTTTTGTACACCCAACCGCTGTTTTAATTGGTGATGTGATTATTGAAGCGGGCGTATATGTAGGGCCATTTGCCTCATTGCGTGCCGATTTTGGTCGTATTCATATTAAGCAAAATGCCAATATACAAGATAGCTGCACCGTACATGGTTTTCCGCAAAGCGTGACTTTAGTTGAAGAAATGGGTCACATTGGGCATGGGGCAATTTTGCATGGTTGCCGCATTGGAAAAAATGTTTTGGTTGGCATGAACAGCGTAATTTTGGACTATGCCGAAATTGGTGAAAACACTATTATTGGCGCAAATAGTCTGGTCAAAACCAAAGATATTATTCCGGCAAATGTATTGGTAATGGGTAGTCCAGCCAAGGTTGCACGTGATTTATCAGAACAAGAAAAAAAATGGAAAACCAGAGGCACGCAAGAATACATTGAGCTTGCACAGCGATGCTTAAACTCCATGCAAGAAGTTCAGCCTTTAAGCTCCGAGTTGGATGACCGCCTGACTTATAAGGACTTTAGTTCTTCAAACTATCAGATTAAACAAGATAGTGTTTAAGGGCTTTTAATCAGTCGATTTCAATAATGGATTCATAACACTTAAGGAATACTCGCACGAGTAGGGAGACGTTTGTGCAAAAAAATGAAACCACTGCAGTTGATCAATTCGCAGAGCTATTGGGTGTACAAGTGCTGCATCGCAGTTTTGATGAAGCGCGTTGTCAGCTTAATGTGAAAGACGAACACATGAATGCATTGGGCGGTGTGCATGGTGGTGTCATATTTTCTTTAGCTGATATTGCTTTTGCGATGGCTTGTAATGCAGGAGATGCGCCATATACAGGCTTACAGGCTGATATTCGCTATATGAGCGGTGCGAAAGATAAGGTGTTATTTGCAACGGCAACTAAGGTTGGAAGTAGTAAAAAATTCGCGCATTATGAAGTTTTGATAACAGACGGTTTGAATAATAGAGTCGCTTTGTTTACATCTACATGTTATAGGCTTGCACCGTAACAGGTAGTTATTTGGGGTAGAGCCAGATTAGAGGTTTATACAGCAACTATATGGCTTATACATATTCATAATATTTTGAAAAGCTTACACTAATCGGTTTAGGTCTTGAATGAAAAAGATGTTATTAAAAACCTTTAAAAACTCCCTTATAAAATCATTGAAAAAGATTTAAAAGGGAATTTTTGAAATATAGGTTTTTGATTTAAATCAGTCTAGGCAAGCTGAATTTGTTCTTCTGACAGCAGACCTCTTGAAATAAGTTCATTTTTCGCCTTTTCAGGATTAGGTGTGAAAAAAATAACTCTTAAGTCTTCTATAGCTCTAGAAAATGCTACATATGCTAGTTTTTCACCCCTAGCTTGTTGACCTGATGTAGGGATGCCTGAGACAGTCGGTGTTAATAATTTTCCAAAATTGTAATTATTCCAACTTGCTTCAATATCGTCATAGACTACCAAAACTTTAGGGTATTCCTCACCTTTAACCCCATGCTGAGTACTATAAGATGAATTTTTAGCAATAAAAGTTGCATATGCACCTATTTCATTTGTATTCATTTGAAATAATTGATCCAGCAGCCAGTCTTCTTTTTCTTGCTCATGAATTTCTTCATCATATATTTCTGTTCTAGGTGGTCGTTCCAAATGTTCCATTAGCCTTTCAGAAATATTAATGATTTTTTCTGAGACACAGAATTCTAGAACTTGTTTTATATTAGAAGAGTTCCAATGGTTTTCTAATTCTAAAATTAATGAATTAGAGTGATCAATCATTACTTTTAAACTTCGTGATGCATTTAAACCATCAATAGAAAATGCAGGGCTGTTATTTCTAAGGATATCGATTACATCACGGTAATTGTGATTATTTTTAGCAGTAATTAAAGGGTAAATTGTTGAAATTATGGGTTTTAATGCAAAGTGCTCACCAGCTTCAAACGCATCTTCAGATCGAGATGAAGAAAAAGGTCCATTAAACAATTTATTTAGTTCGGAAAATCCCATCCTTCTTGCAATCATTTGCCTTACTAGAAATAATTTAATCACATCATTTTGATTACTCCAACCCCATTCTTCGAGAGCACTATCCATCTTTAATAAAGCTCGGGAAATTTGATCCTCAGAATATTTTTTTCTTGGCATTTCAGGAGTTTCAGTTTGGATTAATCGAAAGATCACGCTTCCTTCTATTTCTTTATTTTTCCCAGCTGGATATTGAGAAACATCTTTACGAAAAGAGTTTAAAAGGCGAATAACACTTTTTGAACTGCGGAAATTTTCAGTTTTTTTAATGTTTTTACCATTGGCTGGAGGGGAGAAATTTCCTGCACTATCATCATAAATTTGTTGCCATGGATCACCAAAATACCCAACTATTGGCACACCATCTTCGGCACATACCAAATTAAGACCTTCAATAATACCTAAATAGGTATCTTGGGCTTCATCTATAAAAATATATGGAAATCTAAGTCCTAATATTTTCCTGAAAGTCTGATTTTGTTTTAAAAGAATAATTGAGGTTTCAATAATATCATCGTGGCTTAATTGGCCTTTACTATAGTCGCTGAACTGATTATCAGAATAATTAAAGTTTTTAACTGTATCAATTTTTGATAATTCTAATTCAAGTTGATAAGCTTTTGCTCTGGCTTTTATAGCCGTTTGGCTGTCACCACCATTATCTTTTGACTTATTTTTTGCTATTAATATAGGTAAATAAACTTCTTTAAGTATCTTACGTATATCAGATTGAAAAGTTTTTATGAGATTCCATAAAAAGCTATGTAAGGTCGATATAGTGTAAAGATCATCAAAACCTAAACGTGACTTGATTACTTCTACCGCTCGTTTTGTATAAGTAATGCATGCAATAGACTGTCCGTTTTGACGTAGGTTTTTACCCTCATTCTCACGTATTTGTTTTAATGCATCTACTAGAGAACTAGTTTTTCCTGAACCTGCACCAGCGATTAGAGCAAAATTCTGTTGGTGGGCCAAACAAGCTTTAATTTCATTATCGGCTGTAGTTTCAATTCTAGTTATCATGCTTGTTCAACCTCGGCCAACGTAACTGTATTTTGTTCTATTTCTAAAATTTGTGTTGGCCCGCAGAGTCTAGTTTCAAGCCACAATAAACCCTCAACTATATACTTTGGTGGTATCCAAACAGGGCTACGAGCTAATAGATCCATAGCAAAATCTGTTTTTTTGAAACTATCGCTACAAATCCGTTTATAAATTTGATCATATGCTGAATCAAGACAGTCTGGAATATCAATTCCAATTGACAATCCACCGGAATGAAGTAACTCAAAATTTTCATATGCAATAGCTTCTTCTAAAGTACGAGGAAGCATATTTTTTTGATTATTATTGTGATTAACTAAAATTTCTGTTTGGAAAGTTACACATCTATCTCTTTCTTTATGTATCTTGTTATCAGGTAAAATTGCCATTAACTCTGCAATTGTTTTAATTCCATAAAAATGTTTTAAAGATGCATTTGATGTTCTAGCACCTTCGATATTGGCACGACAGGCTGAGCGTCCATCTGGTTTTATAGAATCAATATCAGTTATGACGAGATAAGGTATCTTTAAAAAACCTAGTAGTCCTTCAAATCGATGAGCATAAGCGCCTCCGACTTCAAGTATTGTTAAATATGTGGATTTTAATCTATGGGCAGAAGACTCAATAATCGATGGTAAAAGAAGCTTTTCAGCCGCACCTTCTATTAAAATTGCAGCATCTGAAAAGAATAAATCGCAATGGGTTAGTCGCAAATATTTTTTAAGGAACGCTATAGATTCCTCTGGAGAAATTTGGACTCCTTCTTCTGGTGTAATAATTTGAGGTTGGAATGATCTTAAACTCATCACATTAGAAACATTTTGAATGCCTGTTTGGTTTGTTTGTCTCGTTGTATAAGATCGTTGGAAGTACCGGACTTTTTCAAAATCAATTGCATCAATAATATGCGATGAATGAGTGGTTACAACTATTTGAGGCACTAAATGTGCTTGATCTGGTGATTCAATAGATTCATTAATTACGTTCCATATGTTAGCTATAAATGATTGCTGAACTTGAGCATGAAGGTGTACTTCTGGTTCTTCAATAAAAATAAGTAAACATAAAGGCCGATTTACAGGTGTTATTAACCATTGGGAGTGGAAATGTCTTGCTTGAATCGCCATATATATTAGATTCTTAAAACCTAATCCATTATAAAGTTCAGGTAAATCATGGCCTTGGTTTGGATCAACATATATAAGTTCTGTATTACCTCGTAGAGCAGATTCGGGGCTTAATGAAGAGATAATTCGAAGTTCTCTATCATTAACTGATGGAATACCTAAGCCTTTAATTAAGGTCATTAAAGGCGAAAATTGAGTTTCATAATGAGCAGTTAATTGTTTATTATTATTATTGATAACCTCATGTGCTTCAGCAGCATAATTTGATTGTTCAAGATTTTTCTTATAAAAAGATGCAAATGCAGTTGAAAGACGATTGCTGCGGTTGCTGTCATCATCATTGATATTCCTTTGAGCATCTACAAATTCAACTTTTATTAACTGACTAACTAATTTTTTTGCATCATTACGATCTAAAAGTGTAGCAGTTTCACTATTCTCATTTTCGTCTTTTTCTAATGAATAATAGTTTGTAGAAAAATAATGATTTAATTTTTTATCAATTGCTAAAAATTGAAACAATGATTTCGCCCGATTACCAGTTTGTTCAATAGGGTAGGCTGCTTCATAGTCCTCTCTTAATTTAATGGGGTTTTCAATTGTATAAGACATCCTTAATCCAACTTCAGAAAAGTCAGAAAGATGGGGTAGTAGGGTAAAAACTCGCCCAAAAGCAATTGTGTTGGGGTCTATTGAAAACCAAAGGTCAAGTATAATTTCTGGTAATAAAGAAGGATCATTACTGTGTAAAAAAGATTCGAAATCAGCAACTCTACTAGCTGAAATATCATAAATTTTGAAATCAGTACCTCCTAGAAAACACTTAAAAATTGCAGTTGCAGATGTTTTTCCACTATTGTTTGGACCAACAAAAATAGTTTCTTTATCTTCAATATCTATTGTTACATTTTCTAATCTTCTAAAATTTTGGATAGTAATCTTTTTTAATTTCATGGCACTTCCTGTAAATTTTCAACTATTAAAATTTGTATTAATCAATTAAATAAAAGTAATTTTATTTTTATTAATTTACTAAATCTTAAAAATAAAAAAAAGAAAATACTTATAAAAATATAGGTTTATTTTATTTTTAATTGTTTGGGTAGTTAAGAATACATTTAATTGTAATATTGGCTTACATAATTAGCATCGCATTAAGCCTAGAAAATCCTCTCTCTACAACCCCCACTTAACAATAACTCCCTCATTATTTAGCCTTACTTTTTTAATGATTTAATTTAAAGCAAATGGCATTTTGTGTGCTTGACTGCAATAGGACAGAGCACTATTCTTTGCCTGCTGGCCTACATTGCCAGTCGGTTTTAGCAGACCGCATAGTAAGAGCATCAGATTATTCCTTCTGAGGAGTAGTCTCATGTATATCAATCGTCCCTCGCTCGTTGCGGTAGGGCGAGTGAGGGACACCTTCGGGTGTGCTGATTCTTACTATCAGTCTGCTAACCCTTGCTCGTTCTGCCACCATAATTCTATTCATGTCGGCAGAACTCCCAATAAAAAGGAGTTGGCTTTGCACATCCATTATTTCTTGGCTTTCGATGCCAAAAGCTATAACGACACAGCTTAAAAATTAAAGCAGCTTGAACGCCCTAAGGTTTTCAGGCTTAAAGTCTTTTTTACTTAAAACTTAGCAACAACAAAACTTGAGATGTGCCAAGCACAGTCTTTACGGCTTCGCTGTGCCTTTTTTTCTCCCAGAAAGGGCACAGGCTTTTTATCTCATTTAGAAACAACAAGAATTTTTATAACGGTAAAACGATGCCAAAGTTAGTTCTCCCAACACGTGCCATACAAGTCATTAATACGTCTATTTATTTGTTTCACCATTACGGGTTTCATACCGTTGGGGTCGACAAAATTGTGAAAGAGTGCCAAATTCCAAAAGCGACTTTTTATAACTACTTTCACTCGAAAGAGCGGTTTATTGAAATCTGTTTAATCGTGCAAAAAGAGCGTTTGAAAGAAAAAGTGGTTTCAATTGCTGAATACGACCAAGGCACAAGCATGAAAGATAAACTCAAGGAGCTTTATCTTTTACACACCGACTTAGAGGGGCTGTACTATTTACTATTTAAAGCCATTTTTGAAATAAAACTGACTTATGCAAAAGCCTATCAAGTCGCAATTAAATATAGAACTTGGCTCATCAATGAAATTTATAGCCAGCTTATAAAACTAAAAACCGATGCGACTTTTCAGGATGCAAAACTATTTTTATATATGATTGAAGGCGCAATTATTCAGTATTTAAGCTCAGATGGAGCAGACGACAGAGAAAGCTACTGGAATATGATTTCTAATGTCTTCCTTTAGACATTTCGGCTTATTTGGGGGAAAGCATAAGCCTTAATTCTAAAATAGCTATTGGATGAGTTTTGAGAGTTGACTTCAAATCGTGGCTTAAGTGGTCTGAGGTCAAGTTTTTTTAAAGATACTTAAGCAATATGGTTTGCGTAACTTCAATCAAATACTGAAATATTTCGAATCAGCGTATGAGTTGCCTACGTCAGTCATCGTCTCGCACAAAAGTATGCTGAATATAAATAGAGGAGTCATTCATGGGTACGCGTTCAACCATTATGGATACCAATAGCTTTCGTCCAGAACATGCTGCTGAGCTGGACCATGCTACCCGCAAACTGACCGATAAAAGAAATAAAATTTTAGGTGAATCCTATCGCTTGTTTTATCGTAATCCCGTGCATCTGGTAAAAGGACAGGGACAATATTTATGGGATGCAGCAGGTCATCAATATCTAGATGTTTACAACAATGTTGCCAGTATTGGTCATTGTCATCCTGCGGTGATTGAAGCGGTAAATGAGCAAATGAAAATGCTCAATACGCATACCCGTTATTTACATGAAAATATTTTGGATTATACCGAAGAACTCTTACAAACCACTCCCGATGAAATTGACCGTGCCATGTATATGTGTACTGGCTCAGAAGCGAATGATTTAGCGATTCGTATTGCCCGTGAATATAGCGGCGGTACAGGAATTATTGTGTCTCAAGAGTCGTATCATGGAACCAGTAGTTTAACCTCAGGATGCTCTCCAGCGCTTGGAACTGAGCAGCCTTTAGATGCGACAACTCGTCTAGTTCCGGCACCTGATTATTATCGAATTCAAACTGATGATTTGGGCACATGGTTCGCGCAGCAAATTCAACAGCAAATTGATGATATGAATGCAAAAGGTATTAAGTTTGCAGGTTTTTTAGCGGACTCAATATTTTCTTCTGATGGTGTGATGCCTAATCCTGTTGGGTTCTTACAAAAAGCGGTTGATGTCGTCCATGCAAATGGCGGTATCTTTATTGCTGACGAAGTACAACCAGGTTTTGCGCGCACTGGCGATTCTTTCTGGGGCTTTGGTCGTCACAATGTTGTGCCTGATATCATTACCACAGGTAAGCCAATGGGTAACGGAGTCCCAGTGTCAGGGCTTTTAGCCAAGAGTGAAGTCCTCGCTGCTTTTAGCGATAAAATTCCATATTTTAATACCTTTGGTGGTAATCCTGTTTCTATGGCGGCGGCACAGGCTGTACTTAAAGTCATTCAGGAAGAAGAATTGCAAACCCATAGTAAATATGTGGGAGGGCTACTTCTCAAAGAACTCACTAAACTTATGGACAAACATGAGATGGTTGGCGATGTCCGTGGCGCTGGTCTGTTCATAGGGTTTGAACTAGTTAAAGATAGAGCGACAAAAGAACCAAATAAAGCATTGGCTTTGAACCTTATTGAAGAACTCAGAAACACTCATCGAGTTTTAACCTCAGTTGCAGGTCCTTATGGCAATGTATTAAAACTGCGCCCACCTTTGGCTTTCCAAATAAAAGATATCGATTGGTTAGTTGGTGCTTTGGATCAAGCATTAACAAAATTAAAGTAAGTCACTTTAAATATAAAAAAATACCCTTCAAGTTGGATGTTAAATCTAATTTGAGGGGTATTTTGTTGTTCAATTATTTTATGTGTCTTTAGACGTTATCTCAAATTGCTTAAATAATAAAAAGGCCTTTATTCAAGGCCTGTATTTGCAATGTTTTAGTGTCTTAATTGACGTGGTGTAACACCAAACCAGCGTTTAAATGCACGAGATAGAGCACTTACTTCTGAGTAACCTAGCAGGAATGCCATTTCTGAAATTGGAATATTTTTCTGCTTAATATAGTGCTCGGCCAATTCACAACGAACCTGATCGACTAAATGGGTAAAGGTGAGTCCTTCATTTTTTAAACGGCGGGTAAGGGTGCAACTCGTTAAACCAATATCATGAGCGATTTTTTCAAGGTTTGGTTCACCTTCATTCAGTTCAAGTTGGATGTGAGAGCGAACTTGATCTGCAAGACTTTGACTTTGAGAAGAGCGATTGAGTAACAGCAGCGTATCTAAAATCACTGTTAATAAAATAGAATCACGCCCCGGCATAGTATGCTGGACGTCTTTTTTTGAAATGATGATGGAGTTAAAAGGTTGATCAAAATAAACAGGCGCGTTAAATAGTTTG
This sequence comes from Acinetobacter sp. V89_4, assembly GCF_029967875.1. Taxonomy (NCBI): domain Bacteria; kingdom Pseudomonadati; phylum Pseudomonadota; class Gammaproteobacteria; order Moraxellales; family Moraxellaceae; genus Acinetobacter; species Acinetobacter sp. V89_4. The sequence goes on along the minus strand of NZ_JASCAI010000030.1, from coordinate 225,353 downwards.
CTGTGTTCTTGCCAAAATTCAGGTCGAGTATGCTCAAAGTGAATCGCGCGTGGTGAATAATGAGGGCCCATTACTTCACGAATCACGTTCATAAACATGCCCATGGTCAGTTCTGCATCTTGGCGGCGAGTTAAAATCGCGCCGTGTTGAACCTGATAATCTATGCGCCAGCTATCTCCTAAATCGACCATTCGATTAAGCGTATCTTTCTGATGCAAATAAAAGTTATTGGTCATGTTCATGAGTGCAGACTCTAATGTATTTGAACAAAGACCAATGTACCCAATGAGCCCTAATGATTTCGGTTGAAACTGTTGACCATAATGCAGGCCAAAATTATCACAACCAGAAACCAGCGCCGCCTGTTCTAGCACCTTGCAATAATTGGGGAGTTGTAAGCTCAACGTTGGGCTAATTAAAAGTTCAGGATTAATACCACTAATACCTAAAACGCGATCAACATCTGCACCTTTTTGACGAATAAACTCGCTTAATCCAGAGGCAGCTGCAGACAATACACCTTGATTACACATATTTGAATCGACAAGATGAGCTGGGTTGAGATGTAACATGTCAAGTCTCATGATATTTATTCCTAACTATTCTTATATTAAGCAAAAGCCATACCAGTTTTTGCTTACGTCCATGATTTTGTGTTGTTAAAAACTTTTATAAAATAATGACTTATGTGTTGCTGTTTTAAGTTTCAGATTTGATTCTTTAAGAAGAGATCAAGAGTTGTATTTAAGGTTGGGTAGCGAACTAAAAGAAGGCAGAAAATGCATTAGAGATAGGCAAACAGGGCAGAACTAAAACAAGAAATTAATCGGTTTCTCATGCATACAACATCTATTGTAGGCATGAGAAAATAAGTGAAATATTAATTTTTTGTAGTTTTTGCCGTTTGCGCGCCATAACTTAAACTGGCCATTGAGGGTCTAAATTGACCTGTATTGGCATCGCGGCCCTGTAGTAAGAACTTAGTATTGGCTTGACCATAGCCCTGCACAGCCTGCTGAGAAAACTTTCCAATATCAGAGCTTGGGCTGCGCAATCGGTTGATAATCAGAACTTTCTGAGTCGCCGCAAAATCTTGCATCATATTTTGATCGCCTTCACTGTCACCTGCGATAAAAATTGGTCCGTAACCATATTTAGAGACTAAAAAACGCTGGATGGTGGCAGTTTTGCCTTTACCTTGAGTTTGCGCATAGCCATGACGAAACTCAGGTAAAATTCGATTTTGTGCATCTCGTTCCAACTCCATCGCGTAGGCATTTTTTTCATTAATGTTATAGCCGATCTCTGGATTAGAAATAATTTCCTTAATCACATCAATAAAAGATGCCGAGCAGACATAGACATCAATTCCATTATCCTGAAAGGCCTTAAATAGATTTTGCATTTCACGGTATGGTCTTAAACCATTTTCCCAAGTGGTTTTCACAACGCCTGCTTGGCCCGAAAGTGCTACGGGAGAAGTCCATGTTACAGGTCCAATCGGTTGCTGCATTTGCCAAGCCACCGTTGCTTTTACCAGATTACGGACTTCTTGTTCGGTAAGCCCAGTAAATAAATAAGTGACCCACGGATATGCAACTTCATGATCAAAGGTGTCTCCAATCGCTGCATATAGATATCTCATTTTAGTAATGAAATTGAGATAATGCGGATCTTGTTTAATTTGATCGAGACTTTGCTTACCTTTTAGACCGTTATAGTGGTGATAAAGCCATGAGTAGCTGGCAATAATATCTGGGGCAATTTTATTAATATTGACGGCTTGGCCTTGCTGGTTATTGTAGGCCGCTTCAAAGTTTTGTGAGCTAATCCCTTTACGAATAATCTGATTAAGCTGCTCTGGCGTGACATTAAATGCTAAGTGTTCAAGCTGATAAATTAAAGTTGCTTCTTCGATGTCTAAAAATACCGAGGTATTGTCAAAGTCAGTGACAATATATGGGCGTTTGTTAGGATTGTAGTTTGGGCTATCTTTTCCATAGCTAGCAATCAATTGGTTAAGCTGGTCAAAGTTAAAAGCGTCCCATTGACCTTTTTGGATATATTCCTTTTTTGGAATAGCGACCGCGGGAGATGTATTTTGTATAGGGTTGTAATTACATGCGCTTAGAGCAATCATACTTGCCAGACTACTGGTGAGTAATAGTGCTTTGGCAACTTTGCTCAGTTGATGGGTAGCTTGCATAAACCCTTCCTTTAAATTCTATAAAATTTAAAAACTAAAAACTAAAAACTAAAAACTAAAAACTAAAAACTAAAAACTAAAAATTGAAAATGAAGAAAAGCGATCTAAATCACTTTTCAAATTCCTACAGGCATTTGTCCGTTTAAATATTTTTTACAGAGACGCACAGTTTCATTGGACCATTGATCTCCAAGACTTTGAGCCATTTCTGTTTGTGCATGCGAACCATTCCAAGCCATCATTTGAATGCGGCGTTGCATGATAAAAGTCGGGATCATTTCATATTCTTCAGACTGAATATGACCTACGCGCTCGTAGCCTTTTAACCAGTAATCAACCCAATGAGGCGCATTTGCATAATGTTCATTGAAGCTAATTGCAGCGGCGAGATCATGCATAAACCAGCTCATGCCGCAGTCATCAAAGTCGATCACACCGATACGTTCTTGTTGTAGTAATAAATTGGTTAAACGCAAATCGGCATGAATCAGGCCATAGCGTTCTTGGGTTTTGCCAAAGAAATTTAAATCTTTCGAAATCTGTGCAATCGCTTCTTCAATTACGCCGTGATCTTGTGGTCTTAAATGAGGTGCATTTTTCCAGTTTCCCCAGTGTCCATCTGCACCGACCATGGTTTCATGGTTCCACACAATACGTTGAAAGTTTTCAGGGGCTTGCCATGTCTTACTATGTACGTGCAACTTTGCGGTAATTTGTCCTAATTGTTCAAATGCAGTGGGGTCAACTTCAACAGTTGGCATGTCGCCCTCAACCCAGTTAAAAAGAACTGCATAACGATAAATATCATTCGATAGTTTCAAGGTGATTACGCGCTCACCCGATTGATCTGCAATCGCAACAGGAACTTGAATACCGCTGGCATTTAAAGCATCTAACCATTCAAGCTCACTTTGTATATTGAGTTTGCTGTGATAATTGGGGCGGTGAATTCGAAGTGCATATCGGGCAGACCCAGTCGAAACTTGATAGGTTGCATTTTCAGACTGACACAGTAGTTTGACCTGTCCTTGATAGTCTGATGGATATTGCTTAATTGCTTGTTCTGCCAGTATTTGTAATTGAACTTGGCTTAAAAATTCATTTTGTTCTACAGACATAACCCATCTCCTCAATTTAATTTTTAAACACGTTTCGTGTTGAGATGCCGTCGATCTTATAAAAGAAAAAATGAATCAACTTGACTTCAAGTGGTCGGGGAGATGTTTTGCTGTCAAGTTTTATGAATATCTTTTGCGCAACTATTGGTGGTGTAAATTTAGTCGATAAGGCATACGACAATGAAAGAATCTGAATTAAGCGTAGATGTTGGTGCTTTACAACAGGACGCAGAGTATTTTGCAAAACGTCAGTTAAAAAAGGGGGCAGTAGGTTGGTTACTTTTAGTGGGGCTAGGTGTCTCTTACGTCATTTCGGGTGACTTTGCAGGTTGGAATTTTGGACTGGCACAAGGCGGTTGGGGAGGACTCTTTATTGCAACAGTCATCGTCGCGTTTATGTATCTTTGCATGAGCTTTGTGATGTCTGAGATGTCGACGATGTTGCCCACTGCTGGCGGTGGCTATAGTTTTGCCCGTGTTGCATTTGGTCCTTTTGGAGGATACCTCACAGGGACTGCAATTTTAATTGAATATGCAATTGCACCTGCTGCGATTGCCGTATTTATTGGGTCATATTGCCAATCACTCTTTGGAGTTGGCGGCTGGGCTGTTTATTTAATTTGCTATTTAGTTTTTATGGGTATTCATCTCAAAGGTGCAGGTGAAGCTCTTAAAATCATGTTTGGAATTACCGCCGTTGCTTGTATTGCACTGGTCGTATTCATTGTCGCGATGCTTCCCCATTTTGACAGCGCACGTTTGTTTGATATTCCAGTCAGTTCTCATGCAGGTGCGAGTAGCTTTTTACCGTTTGGCTATATGGGAATATGGGCCGCAGTACCTTATGCCATCTGGTTTTTTCTTGCAGTTGAAGGGGTACCACTGGCAGCCGAAGAAGCAAAAGATCCAGTACGTTCATTGCCACGTGGCTTGATTGGTTCAATGTTGATATTGGCATCGTTTGCACTTTTAATTTTATTTTTGGGAGCAGGCGCAGCGGGTTCAAATGCTTTAAAAAATTCAGGAGCACCTTTAGTTGATGCACTCATTGCGGTATATGGTCAGCACACATGGTTGGCAAGTTTTGTTAACTTTGTAGGTCTTGCGGGTCTTGTCGCAAGTTTCTTCTCAATTATTTATGCATATTCACGTCAGATCTTTGCATTGTCACGTGCTGGATATTTACCAAAAAACTTATCGCTTACCAATGAAAATAAAGCGCCATATTGGGCCATTATCATTCCGGGCATTATTGGCTTCTTACTTTCTTTAACAGGTGAGGGTGACTTACTCATTTTAATGGCGGTATTCGGTGCAACCATTTCTTATGTGTTGATGATGCTCTCACATATCAAATTACGTTTATCTCGCCCTGAATTACCACGCCCTTATAAAACGCCTGGAGGAATATGGACATCTTGCATTGCCTTGACTCTTGCTGCTGTTGCTGTAGTGGCAGGGTTAATGGTAAATCCAAAAGTTTGGTTATTGGCTGCGCTGATTTATGTCGGATTTATACTTTATTACTTGTTATATAGCCGTCATCATTTGGTGAAAGGCACGCCTGAACAAGAGTTTGCCATGATTGATGACTGATTTTCATTGCAGTAAAAATAAAGAGGCTTCGGCCTCTTTTTAAGTTTTATAAAACGACTAAAAAGTTTAGAAGCCAAAATAGAAAAGTTTAAATATTTAACTCAAAGTTTACTTTTACACGGTCTAAAACAATTAAGGTTCGATATGTTTTTACATCTTCATTATCCGCAAAATGTTTTCTAACTAAACTTTCAAAATGAGATAAGTTGTTGCTCAGCATAATAATGATAAAAGAGACTCCTCCATTCACAAAGTAGCACTGTTGAATTTCTTCAACAGAAGCAAAGTATTGCTTCGCTCTATCCATCACGACAGAGCGGTCTTCGCTAAGTCGGACTTCAATAATAGAAGTAATTTTTTCTCCAAATTTTAGCGGATTTAAAATAGCGCAATTTCTTAAAATAATTTCCTTTTCTTCCATACGAGATATACGTCTTTGAACAGAAGCTGAGGATAGGCCAATTTTTTCAGAAATTTCTCGATGCGAAGTTTTATTGTCTTTTTGAAGTATTCTTAAGATTGCATAATCAAAATTATCTAAAGAAATATCTGACATGAGTAAATCTCTCATTAAGCTTTAAATATAGAGTTATTTAATCGTTTTATTGAGGCAAATAGAAGAAATATATTGATTACATAGAATTAAAATTTCAATCATTCCCAGAGTGGTAAATATGATGATTGAGACAAACTCCAAGCAAGGCATGGCATTTGCAGCCGCATTTCTATCTTTAGTTTCTGTGCAAATAGGAGCATCAATAGGAAAAGCCCTTTTTCCAATTCTGAGTGCAGAAGGAGTGACCTTAACTCGACTTGCTTTAGCAGCATGTTTCTTATGGATTGTTTATAAACCTTGGAGAGATTGGAATAAACAGACTAATTGGAAAAATCTCATTATTTATGGGGCCATCCTCACTTTAATGAATACTTTAATTTATAAAGCATTTTCTTATATGTCTGTGGGGATCGCTATTTCCATCGAAGTGTTAGGCCCGCTTACGGTCGCTATTTTAATGTCTAAAAATAAATTAGATTATTTTTGGGGAGCATTATCTCTTATTGGTTTGCTTTTTTTACCCATGGGCAATTCAAATAATAACTTTAGCTTTATTGGTATGGCGTATGCGCTTGTGGCTGCCGTGGGTTGGGGACTGTATGTTATTTTTGGCTCTAAAGTTGCACAAGGTGGCGGAAGCTCTGTTGCAACTGGAATGTTCTTGGCGGCTTTGTTTGCAACGCCTTTAGGTGCATCTCACATTATCCATATTTTTGATAGTTATAAGATTCTTCTTACCTGTTTACTCATGGCGATGCTAGCAAGTGCAATTCCATTTATATTAGATATGGTTGCTATGAAAAAGTTGCATCCGCGAGTTTTTGGAATATTAGTGAGCGCATCACCAGCGGTGAGTGCTTTGGCCGGATGGCTGATTTTAGATGAACGATTAAATCATTTTCAGATCATTGGAATAACAATTATTATGGCATCGTGTGCAGGGTGTTCTTATTTTTCCTATAAACGTAATACTGCATAAGCCCATTTGTCTATGATGGCATATATCTAAAGCTGGATGAGTCGTTTTGAAGGGGGATAAATAATAAGCCCCCATAAAAAGGCTGCCTCTATACAAAAAGAATATAAAAACAGCAAGTATCACTTACTCAAGTATCATTTTAATCTGATTGATATTTATACAATATAGTTACCAGATCACAAGGATATGAACTGATGAAATTTCTAAAATTTCTAACTTTTAGTACCATTCTTACGTTGTCCGCGCATAGTTATGCGACAGTGGGTGGTGGACAAAAAATTGAAGTATTGGGTTATCAGGAAAAAGAGAAGAAACTTTATATATTAAGACACTACGAAGATGGTCGAGGACGTTTACCACAACTATATTATTATCTATTAAATAGTAAATCGCCTGACAAACTTATTGAAGTTAAATCTCTCTATATCAATCCAAAAACACATAAGATTGATTATGATCAAGATAGTAGAGCGTTTGATAAAGCGCTTAAAAAAATTAAAAAGAATTTAACTCCTTTGATCGTAAGTAACAGTAAGACTGTAAAAATTCAGACCTTAAAAACTCATCAGAATCAGGTATCGGCTTGGTTTGATCCTTCAGGAAAGATCACGCAATATAAAACCGAATATGTTGTAAAATCGCCGTCTTTACAAAGTAAGACCCATGTTGCGGTTCATTACACCAAAGTAATAAAAATTTCCCAAAATTATAGTGTGCCTAAACACAATAAGAGACTAGTTGTCGTTAAATATCTGGGGGTTCCAGAAGAAACTGGTTATGACATTGAAGACCCCGTTTTACTACTGCCTGTGAAAAAATAAGTTTAAGAGCAAATTATTTTCTTGGTTCAAATCGGTAGCAGCAGGGCATCACTATCTGGATGTTTACGACAATATTGCTAGTATTGGTCATTATCATCTTAGGGTCATTGAAATTGTAAATTAGCAAAAAAAATGCCCATTTGTTATTTTCTAATCATTTTGAGAGTTAAAAACGGTGATATTTCAAAAAGGATTTTAATTTTTTATATAATTAAATCAGTTGTCTATAAAACTAATGAACGAATTAATTTATTCAAGATCAAGTTGATTGTCATCTTTAGTGACTTTGATTTTTAACTTTTTATATTTCCGTTTGTTTGGATCAATTGCAGAATTTATAACCTCATCTGCGAAAGATGAACATAGCATCAATTTTGCGTATGTTCTGTAACCTATCAAAATTCTTCGTAGTGGGTAGTCTGTTCTTGTAGAGTAATAGTCGATTCTGGAGTTTAATTCTTGTAGCAGGGGCTGCTGGGACATTGGAATAATTTCTCTAAGAGGTACATACAGCATATAGAGATTTAACTCCGCTAAGAAGAATTATTTTGAAAATGTTATAAATTTTAGATAAATCAATATTCATATTAAATATCAAAGTATTTTAGATATGCAAAATATATATTTATTCCTTGTAAATTTAAGTAGATACACTCCAAATGGCAATATTTTATTATGCTGTAAAAAATATTAGTAACAACTCTTTTTAAAGCCACAGTGGCCTATGTGTTATAGTCAATTTCGATTAATTATTGGTATTAAAATGGATATCTGTATTGGCGGTATACTTGATGGGAAGAAAAGAAAGGATGATCAAAATCATTTCAGAGTAGATAGTCATTATTCTGATCATGGTTCTGAATATAATAAAGAGCATTTTCATTTACATGGGCAGCTTCATACATTTTGGATAAGTGAAGATATTGATTTTTTTGCCGCGCAAAAAAGAGTTGAATTAATATTAAGTGCAAGATTTGGGCTTGTTTAAAAAAATATATGTACCATTTTGGATAAATTTTAATATAACAATTTTAAATTAAATATTTTATAATTAATATGATGTGAAACAAAAGCTCTATTTAATATAGAGCTTTTGAGTTAATAAGTTATTTATTCCTTTTTTTCTTGATTATTATTTTCGGTAGGATTTTTTTCTGTTTCAGGGGTTTGTTCGGGGTTTTCAGTTTTATCCTCAGTAGGTTGAGCATTAGAGTCATTTTGATTTTGTGTGGTTTTTTTTGAAAATTCTTTGAAATCAGACATTTTAAACTTCTTAATAATAGTAAGGAAGCTTTATCGTAGGCTTTTAATTCAGTTACATTGCGGTGATTGTGAGAACTCTATGTAGAGATATGTGCCTAAAAGTTTTCAATTATCGACATAATATTTCTTTGAGTCAAATAGAGTGTTGATATATAAGTGGAAGGAAATTTTAATCAAATACAAGAGTTAACATATAGTTAAATAGCTATTGTATTTAATGTTTTTTTAATAATTACAATTTATTTAAATATATTATTTTAAGTTCTTAATTGGAGGGGTGTTTTTAATTAAAGTGGGGGGTCGATCTATAAATATATTTATACAACATAAAGATACAGTTTTACATGCATACTCAATCAAATTAATTAAAAAATGAGAAAAATATGGATGCTGAAATGAAAAAATATTTTGATGTGGCTGAAAGTGTTTATAATAATATTCACTTTAAAAATCAGTCTTCTAAAGATTTAGTTGATTGTCTCAATAGACTGTTAGTTGAAATTAAAAAAGAAGCAGCTACAAACAACTTACAATTAAAATATTCTGTTATTGATTTTGAAAGCTGTTTAAACAGGCCAATGAAAGAGCGTATTGTTAAAATTGATTTAAGCCTTCTCCCTAATTTTGAGAATCAATATGAATTTATTCTTTGGTTGGTAAGTTTTATAAAAAGTATTTCTGTATCTAGAAGTTATTATTTTTAAATTGTTGTTTGATAGCAAATAAAATAAATATTTTTTAAATTTGTTGTATAAATATTTATTTAGCGTATACTCAATTTAACTAGAAAAAAAGACTTATTAGTAAATCCTCTTTTAGTATCGTAGTTTTATTCATAATCCTTCGTTTTTTAAGATCTTAAACTCAATTTGTTATTATTTTCAAAGTTCAATGAGTCATAAATATGGCTTTATATTATTAAAAATCAAAGGATATATTATGTCTAATACAGCAATTGGTACAGTGAAATGGTTTAATGAAACTAAAGGTTTTGGTTTTATTCAACAAGATGCAGGTCCAGATGTTTTTGCACATTTTAAAGAAATCAGTAGTTCAGGGTTTAAAACCTTATATGAAGGTCAACGTGTTAGTTTTAATATAGCTCAAGGACAAAAAGGTCCTTCTGCTATTAATATTGTTGTTCAATAATATACTTAAAAAACAAAAAAAGCACCTTAGGTGCTTTTTTTGTTTTTTAAGTATATTAATTTCTAGATAATTTATAAATTAATTAAAATATTAATAATTATGATGTTAAACAAGGGTATCACATTCAGATACACTTGCATTGTATCTATATAAAGGTAAAAGGACTATGTTAACTAAGTGCTAGATAATCATCTACACAACATTAAATAGGAGAGACTCTAATGTCTCAACAAAACCAAGTTAAAAACGATCAAGACAAATCAAAAGAGCAACAACAGCAACAGCAAGACGGTAAAGAGTTTGAGCCTAAAAGTCCTGATCAGAATGCTGTAGAAAAAGTTGATCAAAATGATAAAATTGAGAAAAAATAATAATATAATAAATTTGTTTTTTCTTAAATGATGGGTTGGTAGAAAGAATAATGATTCTTTTTGCCAATTTATAAAATTAAGAGGAATGTTTTTAATATGTCTTTTATTATAATAATTTTAATTTTGTTTGTTTTTGCTTATATTTTATTTAAGGTTTTTTCTACAGTTAAACTGGAACTCCCCGAAAGTACTCTAAAAATAGCTGGAAAAATATTTACAGAGAATAAGAACTTTTTCGAACATGAAATAATTGTAACTTTATACCAAGAAGAATTGATAACTTTAGTCGGCAATCAAAATAGTGATAGAACTAATGTCTTTAAAAATGCTGTAATATGCCTTGAAAAAGAAACAAATAAAATTGCAGTGTATATAGATACTTTAAGAGTTGGATATCTTAATAAAATAAATTCTTCCAGTTTTGTTAATTTTTTAAAAACAAAAGGTTTTAGTGAGCGAGATGCTTTTGAAGTTGATGCCGTTATAATGAGTGAAAAAATAAACCAATGGAGTGTGAAATTAGACATACCATACGATATGGAAAAGTTTAGGTTTGATAAATATTAAATTTACGATAACTATTTAATTGATATTTCTATAAGATATATTTTGGTACATTTTTTTTAGTATTGAAAATAAAAAGAGATCATAATAATTATATTGATAATAAAAAGGACAAAAGACATGGAACTTAGAGCTGTAAAAATGCATAAAATGTTTAGAGATTTTCATGAAGAAAAGGAACTTGGCTATGTAGGGGAATATGATGAAAAACATAACCTTATAGCGATATATGATATTTTTAAAGAAAAGATGCAGAAAATAGAAGGAACTTATCAATGGGTTTTACCCTCATCGGGTGAGGTGTTTTTTGTTGAGGAAGATCCGCTATATAGTCGTTAATGGATTTTGCCTCCTACTTTAAGCAGATAAAAGCCTCTTTATAAATCCCAATTTAACAATAATTTGCTGATTATTTATCCTTACTTTTTAATGATCTATTTTAAAACAAATGTCATTTTGTGTGCTTGACTGCTAAAGGGCAGAGCACTATCCTTTGCCTGCTGGCCACATTGCCAGTCGGTTTTGACGAACCGTTCTCACACGAGTATCAGAATTATTCCTTCTGAGGGATAGTTTTGTGCAGCTCTTCGTCTCCCTCTCGTAGCGGTAGGACGGAAGGGGGACACCTTCGGGTGTGCTGGCCTCGTGTGACCAGTTCGTCAACCCTCTTTCGTTCTGCCACCATAATTTTAATGTTTCGGCAGAACTCCCAATAAAAAGGAGTTGGCTTTGCACATCCATTATTTCTTGGCTCTCAATGCCAAAAGCTATAACAACACAGCTTAAAAATTTAAAGCAGCTTGATCGCCCTAAGGTTCTCAGGCTTTAAGTCATTACGGCTCAAAAAACTTATTTGAACAACAAAACTTGAGATGTGCCACGCACAGTCTTTATAGGCTTTGCTGTGCCTTTTTTTCTCCCAAAAAAGTATCTCATTTAGAAACAACAAGAATTTATAACGGTAAATCTATGCCAAAGTTAGTTCTCCCTACACGTGCCATTCAAGTCATTAATAGGTCGATTGATTTATTTCACCATCATGGCTTTCATACGGTTGGAATCGACAGAATCGTAAAAGAGTCCAAAATTCCAAAAGCGACTTTTTATAATTACTTTCACTCTAAAGAACGATTTGTTGAAATCTGTTTGACTATGCAGAAAGAACGTTTAAAAGAAAAAGTGGTTTCAATTGTTGAGTACGACCACAGCAAAAGTGCCACCGATAAACTTAAGAAACTTTATTTCTTACATACCGATTTAGAGGGACTGTACTATTTATTGTTTAAAGCTATTTTTGAAATAAAACTGACCTATTCAAAAGCTTATCAAGTCGCAATTAAATACCGTACATGGCTAATCAATGAAATCTATAGTCAGCTTAGAGTATTCAAAACGGATGCGACTTTTCAGGATGCCAAGCTATTTTTATATATGATTGAAGGCGCAATTATTCAGTTTTTAAGTTCGGGTCAGGCAGATGAGAGAGAAAGAGTGTTGGATTGTTTTCTCATCTCTATGATCAATCATCACTAGTTAACGAGCTCGCTTTTAAAAAGATCACCTCTTCGGACTCTTTCGGTCAATGTGGGAGCTTCTAGATTCTTTGTTCCCATGCTTTATTTATCTCCATTCAAATGTTAATAAGATTAATACTAACCCCGAGGTGCGTACCTTATATGATCGGGAAATAAATATTATATTAAGGCTAATCTCTATTGGATCCAGAATATTTCAGGATTTTATTTACTCAGCTAAGGTTGAATTTGGTTCCATCAATCTAAGAAAAACTCTTTTCACATGATCAAAATCTTCTTTAGGGATGCAGCCATACAATTTACACAGGATGAAGAATGAATAATTTGAATTTTAAAACTCTAAAGAAGTATTGGTTGCGATTCTTGGGTATTGCTGTAATCGCGGGCTCCTTAGTATTGGCATTTGCTTGGGTTGCTGGTCTATTGGGACATCGCACCACAAGTAAAACATTTTTGGGCGACTCATTAAGTAAATTTGATCCCGGTTATCGACGTGCACACGGTAAGGGTATTTGTTTTGATGGCACTTACCACAGTAATGGTGCGGCGGCTGCACTCTCTAAAGCGACTGTATTTGCCAAGTCTGATATACCAGCAATTGGTCGATTTTCTATTGGAAGTGGTAACCCGCATGCGGCAGATAATTCTACAGCAACAGTGAGTATGGCTTTATTACTTTCCGCAGCTGATCATTCACAATGGCGCATGAAATTAAACAACTTTCCTTATTTCCCTACGCGAAATGCTGAAGGTTTTTTAGCGCAGCAAAAAGCATTTAAACCAGTTCCATCTACTGGCAAACCTGATCCAGCCCTTGTTGAGGCTTTTCTAAAAGAATATCCCGAAGCTCGTAAGTCTATTGAGCAAAAGGCAAAGATGCCATTAACCGGTAGTTTCAGCGGCGCAGAATTTTATGTCGTAAATGCTTTTATATTGCGGGCTGCCAATGGACAACAACAGCCAGTCCGTTGGTCTATGCGTCCTCATTCAAAATTTATTAGTCTGACGAAAGAACAACGTGATCAAGCTGGCCATGATTTCTTATTTAAAGACATAAAAAAACGTTTGGCTGAAGGGCCGCTATATTGGGATTTAGTTTTGCAACTTGCCGAGCCAGGAGACCCAGTGAATGACCCATCTCAACCTTGGCCAAAAGAACGTAAAGAAGTGATAGCAGGAACATTGGAAGTTAAAAATGTAACTGAACAGGTAAATGGCGTTTGCCGTGATATTAACTTTGACCCAACATTGGTTCCACCCGGAATTGAGTTATCAGATGATCCAGTACTCGCCGCACGAGCGGGTATCTATGCACAGTCTTACAATGCTCGCTTACGTGAAATTGGATTTGGCAAAGCAACGGATGCCGTGGGTAAATAGGAGAGATCAGCCATGCAAAACAAATATAACGATAATGCTCCACGTCATTTTAATTTGACTGCTCGAATACTACATTGGCTTATGGCGGTAGCGATTTTGGCGATGCTATTTATTGGTGTAGGAATGACAACCTCAATCACTTGGCGTCCGTGGTTAATCGATATCCATCGTCCTTTAGGAATCGCAATCTTATTACTGGTCATCTTAAGATTAATAAATCGACTCTATTATCCAATTCCACCTTTGCCGCTGACTGTACCGCGCTGGCAGGCGTTTATTGCCCATGCATCACATTGGTTACTTTATATTTTGATGTTTAGTTTGCCATTGCTCGGATGGGCAACGCTTTCGGCAGGTAATTGGCCTGTAACGTTATTTCCGGGTTGGGACCTTCCACCAATCGCTCCAACCAATTCTACGCTCTATGCTTGGTTTCGCACTCTACACGGAATTTTGGCTTGGCTGTTATTTGCTGTCGTTATTGGTCATCTGTCTGCTGCATTATTACATGCATGGGTTTATCGAGATGGCGTATTCTCAAGTATGGCTTTGGGTTCTTCTGCTGGGTCAAATAGAGATAATGAAAAGGAGAGTGCTGATTGAGGGGAGTGATTTAGCTCTTAAGCTCAGATCAGGCGGATAAAAGGAATAAGCCAGCGGAAATGGTGGCTTATTTTGATGGACTTAAAACAAATAAATTTGGAATGAATGATGTTCTATTTAAGTTACATTCGATTTTGGTTTAAGGTTTTAAATGATTGATAATATTTAAATTTAATATATTTTATCTGTCTAACAATGGGAAAATATAAATTTCCTATAATTCTAAATATTTGTCATAGCCTCATAAGCTTCAAGTTATAAGATTGGTAATGTGTAATGCATATTGAAAATATTATTCGAAAACTAGATTTAGTGACTTTAAAGATATTTCAGACGGTCTGTGATGAAAAATCTCTGAGCAAGGCCGCTGAAAAAAATATGATTGCGCTGTCTGCTGCAAGTAAGCGTTTGACTGATTTGGAGCATTTGATTGGAACCAAATTGTTTATTCGTGATGGTAAGGGCATGCAAATTACACCTGCTGGTGAAAGCCTGCTTTACCATTGCAGAACCATTTTAGACTCGGTTTATAAAGCTTCGGTTGAGTTAGAAGAATACAAAATAGGTATTAAAGGTTTTGTACGATTACAGGCAAATTTATCAACAATCATTCAGTTTTTACCCGAAAGTCTGCATCCTTTTATTATTGAAAATCCTCAAATTAAGATTGAGCTTGAAGAACGTCCAAGTATAGAAATTATCCAAAATGTAAGTAATAAAATTGCCGACTTAGGCATCTGCATTGCTGAGAATTTGTCAGAAGATCTGGATTATTATCATTATCGTAGCGATCGGCTGGTTGCGGTCATACAAAACCAGCAATATTTAAGTGACCAGAAAATCATTTCCTTTGAAGATGCATTAGATTATGACTTTATTGGTCTGCATACTCAAAGTGCGATTAATCGGATTTTGCAGCAAAAGTCTGAAGCGCTAGGAAAGCAGCTCAAACTCAGAATATTGGTGACGAGTTTTGATGCCGTTTGCCGTATGGTACAGGCTGGTATGGGGATTGGAATTTTGCCTCATAAGGTTTTTGAAATTTTTGGTAAACCCTTGGGGCTGGCAAGTGTAGAGTTAACCGATAGTTGGGCAAAAAGAGACTTATATCTTGTGTCCAAGCGTGATGAGTTTTTAAATCCAGTAACTTTGCTTTTAAAACAATACTTTATGCATCCACATAAAGAAATTATATCTAAATGACTTTTAATAGGTTTCGCAAAACACGAAGACTTGTTGATCTTTTAAGAATTGTATTACTGCTCATTACGCCATAAATTTAATTCTATCGGAAGTAGATATAATATGGATTGTTATGAGTCTAGCCCTTGAGAAAATAAAAGTCCTAGAAATAGGAACTCTAATTGCTGCTCCTTTTGCAACACGCATTCTTGCTGAGTTCGGTGCAGAAGTCATAAAAATTGAGCCTATTGGCAAAGGCGATCCACTTCGTAAATGGCGTAAGTTACATCACGGAACATCTTTGTGGTGGTATTTACAGTCACGTAATAAGAAATCTTTAGCGCTTAATCTCAAGTCACCGGAAGCAATTGCTTTAATCAAAAAGATGATTGTCGATACCGACATTCTGGTCGAAAACATGCGTCCTGGTGCACTTGAAAAATTAGGTCTAGATTGGGAAACCTTAAAATTAATTAATCCTAAACTGACTTTTGTTCGCATATCTGGTTATGGGCAATCTGGCCCTTATAAAGACAAACCCGGCTTTGGAGCAATTGGGGAGGCAATGGGTGGAATTCGTTATACCACGGGTTCCCAAGATTCTGCGCCTGCACGAGTTGGGGTGAGTTTGGGTGACTCACTTGCCTCCTTACATGCGGTGATTGGCGCTTTAATGTCGATTGTAAATATCAAAACAAATAACGGTAACGGACAGATTGTTGATGTCTCTCTTGCAGAGAGTGTCTTCAATATTATGGAAAGTGTTGTCCCAGAATACGACTTGCATGGTTTTATTCGGGAGCGTTCTGGAGGTTCGTTACCGGGCATTGCACCTTCAAATACCTATCGAACCAAGGACAACGCTTTTGTTGTAATTGCAGGAAATAGTGATCCAATTTTTAAGCGCTTGATGCATGTGATTGGTCGTGAAGATTTGGCAAATCGCCCTGAGTTTGAACACAACGATGGGCGTGCGCAACAAAGTGATTTGCTAGATGCCGCAATTGAATCATGGAGTCGGCAGCATTCAATTGATGCGGTCTTGCAGCAGCTTGAACAAGCCGAGGTTCCATCAGGGCGAATTTATTCTGTAGCCGATATGGTTAATGATCCGCACTTTAATGCACGTGATATGTTGCTTTCAACCGAGTTGCCTGATGGTCAGGTGGTAAAAATGCCGGGTATTGTTCCGAAGCTTTCCGAAACACCGGGGCAGGTCAAATGGCGTGGTCCTGAGTTAGGCGAGCATACAGAATCTGTTTTAAAACAATATGGTTATCAAGCTGAAGATATTGAAAGCCTGCGTGTATCGGGAGTAGTACAATGACAGCATTTACCGACTTACTTGTCGTACAAGAAGTCTCTCCACGAGATGGTTTGCAAATTGAGCCGACTTGGGTGCCCACCGATAAGAAAATTGATTTAATTAATCAGTTGTCGACAATGGGTTTCTCTCGAATTGAAGCAGGGTCTTTTGTCTCTCCAAAAGCGATTCCGAATCTGAGAGATGGTGGTGAGGTTTTTACTGGAATTACACGCCATAAAGATATTATTTATGTTGGGTTAATTCCAAATTTAAAAGGCGCGCTTCGGGCAATTGAAGCCAATGCAAATGAGTTGAATCTTGTGCTCTCTGCTAGCCAAACCCATAACCTTGCCAATATGCGTATGACAAAAGCTCAATCGTTTGCAGGATTTACCGAAATTGTGGAGCAACTACAGGGTAAAACACAGTTTAACGGAACTGTTGCAACAACTTTTGGCTGTCCATTTGAAGGCAAGATTAGTGAAAGGGAAGTGTTTAGCTTAGTTGAACATTATTTAGAGCTGGGTATTCATAATATTACACTGGCAGATACCACTGGCATGGCGAACCCAGTGCAAGTGAAAAGAATTGTCTCTCACGTTTTATCGTTAATTTCGTCTGAGCAACTGACCTTACACTTTCATAATACACGTGGCTTGGGGCTAACTAATGTTCTTGCAGCTTATGAAGCAGGAGCAAGACGGTTTGATGCTGCATTGGGAGGTTTAGGTGGGTGCCCATTTGCACCAGGTGCTTCAGGAAATATCTGTACTGAAGATTTGGTCAATATGTGCGAAGAAATGGGAATACCGACCACTATTGATTTAGATGCTCTCATTCAACTTTCAAGAACGCTCCCTGCACTTTTAGGGCATGACACGCCAAGCCAATTAGCCAAGGCGGGGCGAAATACTGACTTGCATCCGATACCGGATTACATCAAATCACTTAATTAAGATACGTCATTCAAGATAGTTGGAAATAAGACGATATTCGTATCGTCTTCGGTCAACTCGTCTTTAAAATCTTGAGAGGACATGTCTTGAGGCTCATTTTCAGGAGAAAATAAATGAGTTTAAAGCAAAGCATGGAATTATCGGCTGAAGCAATTGCCGAAAAGCAATTAATAAAAAAAGTAGCATGGAAAATCATGCCATTAATTATGGTGTGTTACTTATTTGCCTTTTTTGATCGTATTAATATTAGTTTTGCCAAGTTTCAGTTACAAGCTGATTTATCTCTAAGTAATACAGCTTATGGCCTCGGTGCCAGTTTGTTTGTAATAGGGTATGTCATATTTGAAGTACCCAGTAATTTATTGCTACATAAATTTGGTGCGAGAAAATGGATTGCACGCATCATGGTTTCTTGGGGGGTTGCAACAGCCTTAATGGTGTTTGTGACTACCGAATGGCAATTTTATGTATTACGTTTCTTGATTGGTGCAATGGAGGCTGGCTTTGCTCCGGGTGTACTGTATTACATGACCCTTTGGTTTCCTCAAACCTATCGTGGCCGAATTATTTCCTTATTCTTCCTTGCTTCTGCTTTTTCAGGCATCTTTGGAGGACCAATTTCAGGGGTGTTGTTGTCATCACTTGATGGTGTGATGAACATGCGTGGGTGGCACTGGTTATTTCTATTGGGAGGTATTCCGTGTGTTCTGTTGGGGCTCTGTGTTTTAACTTACTTAAAAGATCGTATTGATGATGCGCAGTGGTTATCATCCTCAGAAAAAGCTCATTTGAAACGCTTGGTTGAACCTAAACAACCAGAAAAAGCTTCTCACTCATTATGGGCTGCCATTAAAACGCCGGGATTATTAATTTTAGGTGTTATCTATTTTCTGATTCAGATTGCATCTTATGGTCTAAACTTCTGGGGACCACAATTAATAAAAAGCTCAGGTATTGATGATACTCAAGTGATTGGTTTTCTTAGTGCCATTCCATATCTCATGGGAGCAATTACGATGGTAATTGTTGGGCGTTTAGCGGACAAATCTGGGGAGCGTTTAAAATTTACTGCTGGTTTACTCTCTTTAGGTGCTATCGGTTTCTTCACCGCCGGTTTCTTTGATGCAAACCCAGTTGTAGTCGTCATTTCGCTTGCGTTATTAGGGGCGGGTATTGTTGCTGCAATTCCTTCTTTTTGGAATTTACCACCTAAAGTCTTGGTCGGAGCTGGGGCGGGGGCTGCTGGTGGTACAGCACTCATTAATACATTAGGGCAAATGGGCGGGATTGTTAGTCCTATTATGGTTGGCCATATTAAAGACATAACAGGTAGTACAACGCCCGCTCTATATATTATTGCAAGCTTATGTGTTGTGTGTATTGCACTATTGATATGGGCTACGCCAAAACGATTACAAGAGAAAGGTTAAATGATTCACTCATGCTCAAAGCCACTTTGTTGGCTGTAGCATGAGTGTAGTTAATATGAAAGTGATCTAGAAGCTTACTTAATTCGATACCACGTTTGGTTTCGGCTAATTATTCAGTTTTTAGATTCGAAGAACATTATTTTAGAGTTGTGTATTCCGATAAAACCAATGTACACAAGCATCTGCCAAAATTTGTGTGGTATCAAAGCTCACATCTAAAATTGGAGACTGGATTGCATGTAACCCAATTGGAATTTCTGTACAAGCTAAAATAATCGAACCAGCACCTTGATCTATGAGTCTTTGGCTTAACTCTTGAAAAACGATACCCGCTTTTGCCGATTCATTACGTTTTACAGCATAAACAGCGGGCATAAATTCCTGTTCAATTTCTTCATCTGAATTAATGACAAAAGGAATGTCATGCTTGCTTAACTCATGTTGATACAACTGAGTAGAAAGGGCACCTTTGGTTGCCAATATTCCGACTTTATCACCCGATTGATAATTCTTTAAAATCTGTTGCACCGTAATTTCAACCATATTTAAGATTTCAATAGGGGTGTGTTGCTGTAAGTCAGAATGCCAGAAGTGTGCGGTATTACATGGAATGGCGATTTTAGAGACACCGCTACGCTCTAAAATTTTTAGTCCATGTAACATGGCATTTAAAGGACTTTCACCTAGGTTTTTAAGTGCAAGTTGTCGGTCAGGAATACCGCCGTGATTCCAAGCAATTGTTGGAATATGTTCCTGATCTTTAGTGGCAGGGCTTGCATCGAGCAGACGCTGTTGAAAATCAACAGCAGCGCCCGGTCCCATGCCACCCAAAATTCCAAGGGTGGGGAGTTGTGAAAATTCTGTCATCTTACAAACGGTATGCATCTTTGTTAGAAAAGGTTTTACGATAACCGAATAGACCTACGGCACCGCCTGTATGAAGGAAGATCACTTTGTCATCTTTAGTGAAATGACTCTGACGGATGAGGTCGACTAAGCCTGCAAAACCTTTACCTGAGTAAACAGGGTCAAGCAAAATACCTTCAGTTCGAGCCAGCAATTCAACAGCCTCAACCATGCTATCAGTTGGAATACCGTAGCCATCGCCAACATAGTCACTATTCGCAATCACTTTTTCACGAGCAATAAGATCTGCACTTAAACCCAGATGTTCTAAAGTTGCACGAGTAAGTTTATAAACATTTTCTTCTTGTTTGGATTTTTCGGCACGAACGCTAATACCGAGTACTGGTAAGTTTGAGTGAGTTACCGCAATACCTGCTAAAAGGCCAGCTTGAGTACCCGTGCTACCTGTTGCATGTACAAGATGAGTCGGAGCCAGTTGAATCTGGTTAAGTTGGTTAATTAATTCAATTGCTGTTGAGACATAACCTAAAGCACCAATAGCGTTTGAGCCACCGCCCGGAATAATGTACGGACGTTCACCTTGTAGTTCTAATTCTTTTGCTTTAGTTTCTAAAGCCGCCACCATATCGGTGCCACTCGGAACAACCTCAATTGATGTTGCACCTAAAATCTCGTCGAGCAATAAGTTTCCATTGTTGTAATATTCATCTGTACCATCACTAACGCGTTGTTCGAGTAAAACAGATGCCTTTAAACCAAATTTATTTGCTGCTGCAATTGTTTGGCGAACATGGTTAGATTGAGTTGCACCTTGAGTAAGTACATGGGTTGCACCTTTTGCAAGTGCATCACCAATTAAAAACTCTAATTTGCGGGTTTTATTACCGCCTGTAGCCAGCCCTGTAGCATCGTCTCGTTTGATGTAAATCTGGGGACCATTTAACGCTTTAGTTAGGTTAGGTAAAAACTCTAGTGGAGTAGGCGCATGAACCAGTTGAACGCGCGGTAAATGACTTAATAACATAATAATGTCCTAAAATTTAATGTATGTAATCAATCATGCGGCTTACTTCTTTGCGCATAATTTCTAAAATATGTTTTTTGGTTTCAATAAATTCTTGCTGTGGCGCAATATTTTCAATACTACGCGCACGAGGTAAATTCACTTGAATATCTTCGGCAATACGCCCGGGATGGCCTGCCATTAAAATAATGCGATCTGCTAAAAGTAGAGATTCATCAATATCGTGAGTAACAAATAAAACGGTAGTTTTATTATCTTGCCAAAGCTGAGTCAGTGTTTCCTGCATCAAAATACGTGTTTGAGCATCTAAAGCCCCGAAAGGCTCATCCATTAATAAAATCTTTGGCTTCATAACCCACGCACGGGCAAGGGCAACCCGTTGCTTCATACCACCTGAGATTTGCCAAATTCGATGATGTTCAAACTTCTTTAAACCCGTTTTTTCTAAGTAATATTCAGTTTGCTCAGCAATATATTTAGGCTCAGCTTTTGATTGCTTAAGTGGAAATTGAATATTTTCTTTTACTGTGAGCCATGGAAATAACTGAGCTTGTTGAAATACAACAGCTCGGTCAATGCCCGGTGCTGAGATGGTTTGACCATCTACATAAATCTCACCTAAAGTTGGTTTTTCAAAACCAGCAAGCAAGTTCAAAATAGTTGATTTACCACAACCAGAAGGCCCAAGTAAGCAAACAAACTGACCTTCAGGAATTTTTAGATTAATATCTTCTAAGACCGTATTTTCCGTTTTGTTTTGTTTAAATATTTTCTGAACATTATTTAGCTCAATAAAGGGTTGAGTCATTATGCTTTTCCTGTCCAAGGGGCCCATTTTTGCTGTGCTTTCACAATGAGCCAATCTAAAATAAAGCCAATTGTTCCAAGTAAAATAATCCCGACAATCACCACATCTGTACGTAAATAAGAACCCGCATTAATAATCATCCAGCCTAAACCAGAAGTCGCTGCAACCATTTCCGCTGCAATTAATGATGTCCAACCAATACCAATAGATAAACGAATGGTGGTGAAAATTTCAGGAAGTGAAGAAGGTAAAATGACACGGAATAAGATTGCTGCTTTTCCTAAGCCCATGGTTTGTGCTGCTTGAATCAAACCATATGGAACGTTTTGGCTTGCTGCGGTTGCACCCACAATAACGCTCAGTAAAGTCGCAATAAAAATAAGGAAAAATTTAGATTCCTCACCAATCCCTAGCCACACAACCACCAATGGAATGAGGGCAATTTTGGGAATTGGACGTAAGAATTGTACAAATGGATCTAAAATGGCATTAAGTACAGGACTACGGCCCATTAATAATCCCAAAGGCACACCAATAGCGATTGCAACGAAGAATGCAAAGAAGGCACGCGCCGTGCTGACTAAAATGTGTTGATAAAAAGGAGCATCTCGGTAACCGTTTTTAAATAAATCTAAAACTGTATCTAAAATCTGTAGAGGAGAGGGCAACAAAATGGGTGAGACAAGTTTAAATGTACACACAAGCTGCCAAATAATCACAAAAGTGATTAGCGATAATGTACTAATCACTTTTACTTTAAACGGGTTCAACTGAATCATTTCATAACCTTATTTTGTCGCTTCAATAAGGTATTTACTGTCGATATTAGGCGCATAACTCTTTGGAACATCAGATTGTTTCAACTCCCCAATACTGACTAAAAATTTAGCAATATCTTGAGTTGCTTTAGCCAAGCCAGAGTTCTCATCGTTTGATGTTGCACCTAAATATTTTTCAGAGGCTTGATCTTTCAATGGAATATATTCGATACCAGCAAGTGTAGTTTCGACTTGGTCATATGGAAGACTTAAGTATTTAGAGATTTTTTCAGAAGCAGCTTTAGGATCACGTTTATATTCATCAACTTGATCTTGGTAAGCCTTCAAGAATTTAATGACAAGGTCAGGGTGTTTTTCTGCAAACTCTTTACGGACAGCGAAGTTGTTATAAACCAAAATACCTTTTTCATTCAGTGTCGTTGTACGATAAATTTCTTTACCGCCTTCTTTCTCTAGCTGTTGAGTAAATGGTCCCCAAACATAGGCTGCATCAATATCACCACGTGTCCATGCAGAAACAATTTCAGCAGGCTTAAGTGGAATTAATTTGATTTTTGATTTATCGATTTTATTTAATGCAAGCGCTTGTTCCAAAGCATATTGAGCGGTGGAGTTGGCAGGGAAGGCAACTTTTTTACCAACCAGACCTTGCAGATTTTTAATATCAGGACGAACGATTAAACGTTCTGCACCAGAAATTAGACCTTCCAAACCAATGATTTCAATTGGTAATCCGCGCGTAATACCTGCAACAGCTGGGCTTGAGCCAAAACGAGCAATATCAATTTCATTTGCGGCAAAGTAATTAATTACATCAGCACCCGAAGCAAATTCAACCCACTTAATTTTTGTACCTAAAGCTTTTTCAAAATCTCCATCAGCTTTACCAAGAACCCAAACTCGTGGACCACCACCCCAAGCAAAACGTACTTCTTTAGGCAGTTCAGCGGCAGGCGCAGTTTGAGAAGCTTCTGCCTTAGTTTCATTATTTTGCTGAGAATTATTTCCACAACCGGTTAAAAGTGCAAAGCTGAGAACCCCTACTGATAAGACAGCGTTTTTTAAGTGAAAACGTGTTGCAAACAACATTATATTTCCAGTAATTTTCGAAATTTATTCGATCTTAGTGAAAATTTATGATTAATAAAAATATGAAAAAGTGGAATGGATATATGCAAAGATGAGTTTATATTTATCATTAAAAAAGAATTATTTATCACTTAAAATTGGTAGTTATATTTTGAGTTAAAATCGATGCATGAAAAAAATAAGAGCTTTTAAAAAATTATTTATAGGTTTAGTACATGATTAAAATTATTAATTAACTTAAGAATATTCAAAAAATTACATGGCTTTTGAGGTAAATAATGACTTCAAAAAACCATGCAATTTATAAATAGGGCTTTTAACGATTTAGGAGCTTATTTAATTCGATACCACGTTTGGTTTCGGCCAATTGCAGAAATACCAATGTAGCCACGCGCGGTAAGTTTTTCACCATCTGGTGATACGGTTACACTAAATTTATAAGTTTTATCTGACTGCGGGTCGAGGATAGATCCCTTGTCATATTTATTTTGACCAACACTTTTTAAGTTTTTGACAATGGTTAGGCCAATCAAAGATTTGTTTTTGTAGGTACCTTCACACATCGTACATTTGTTGGCCTCATTTGGAACAAGTATTTTTTCGATGTTCGCAGATAGATTGCCATTTTTATCTTCGCTGAATCTTACCAGTGCTCTTGGTTGATTGGTTGCATCATCAATTGTTTTCCAAACACTGCCATGTAATTTGTCCGAAGCAAATGAATGAATCGAATAAAAGCTAAGTAAAAGTAAGAGTAAATATTTTTTCATATCAAGCATTTCTCAAATTAAAAATGGATGGTTTTAAAGGTCTGAATTATTCATTTTAAATTTAACTTCACAGTTTTCTTGGTATTGAATCTTTAAGCTAAACAATATGTGAAGTTATAATCTATTTGCATGGATATTATTTTGATCAATTTATTTATGCAATTGCGAGAATGGACAGAATGATTAAATAAGGTTTTAAAAGCTGATAATAAATTATTAATAATTTTTAGAATGAGAGATAGATTAAGTAGATATACAGTTTGATAAGGAATGATGGAACTTATGCTGAAGAGGACTAAAAACATCAACTAATTTTTAAATTAGTTAGATTGCGTGTAATACGTCACGGTTTATAAAATAACATTCAAATCATGCGTTTAGTATTTATTGACAGTGTGCAATATTAAGTTTTATAACTAAAAGATCCTGAAGCTGTTTCTTTAACCAGAACAGAAAAAACACAATATAAAGATGAATAGACATTAGAACAAAAAGTTAAGGAGAAGAAATGAAAGTCCTTAAATACACTTTATTTTCTCTTATGAGTATGCTGACAATAAATAGTGCAGATGCTGGAAATGCATCTACATCATTGAGGGTCAGTTTAACGATTATTGAAACGTGTGAAGTTTCTACACAAGGGAATTTAGATTTTGGTTCAGTGGTTCGTTCTCAGCCAGTTGCTGCTGCAAGAACCGATGTATCCGTGCAATGTAGTCAAAATACGCCGTATCAATTGGCGGTAACTTCAGACAATAACTTTGAACTTAAATCTGCTGCCAGCCCAGCATCTGTTGCATATGTACTGTATCAAGATGCTGGTCATACTCAAATTTGGGGAGGCCAGGGAAGTAAAATATATTCAGGAGTTGCCACAGGGATGAAAGAAAATATTCCTATTCATGGGGCAATTACATCAAGTACCAATGTTCAAGCTACCAAATATGAAGATTGGGTACGTGTGAACGTTATATATTAATAAAAGAAAAAATATTGTTGGGAAACTCAGTTTTATGGGTTAGGAATAGCAAATTGAACATACTAAATCGACTACCAGTAAACCAAAGTTTAATGGGTGAGTTTACACGCCTATAAATGCTTTAAACTATTGTACGATAAGACTTTTAATAATTTAACTTTTTAATAAGATTCTCTTTTATGTTTGGCCACTCTTCATCAATGATACTAAATCTGACAGAATTCCTTTTTCTTCCATCGGGCATAATTCTCTCATTTCTTACAACACCTTCCTTTTGAGCACCAAGTCTTAAAATCGCATTCTGTGATTTTTCATTGAGTACATCTGTTGTAAGCTGAACCCTCACACAATTTAATTCCTCAAAGGCATATTTAAGAAGCAAATATTTTGCCTCTGTATTGGCATATGTTCGCTGCCAAGATTTTGAGTACCAAGTACTTCCAATTTCTAACTTTAAATTTTTTCTATCTATTTTCCAAAATCTGGTAGACCCAATAATTTTTCCTGTAGCGATATCTTCAACAACAAAAGGAAGAACTGTACCCGCTTGATAACCTTCTAGTGCGTGGTGAATATAGTCCTCTATTGTCCCTGCTGAAGGTACGACAGTGAAAGGGAGGTTCCATAGTTCTCCGTCTGATGCAGCGGCGACTAAATCTCTTGAGTCTTCAATCTTTAAAAGGCGTAACCGAATATGTTTACTTGAAAGCATGATGTTTGGGGCCATAACAGATGTCCTGTCTGAAAGTTATCAAAAAAGAGTTTTACCCAAATCTTATTTAAATCGACTATTTAGATCACTACTTGAAACTGAAGTATTGAGTGAATGGAAGTTACCTGATTCGGCAATAGCACTCGCTGTTTTAATAAAACCATCCCAAGCTGTACGAGCTAATGCTCCACCCAAGCTAATACGTCTTACACCCAAATCTGCAAGCTCTGCTGCTGTTAAATCACTATCCCAGCCGATTAAAACGTTCACGGGTTTTGGTGCAACAGCATTAACGACAGCAATGATTTGTTCACGTGTTTTGATACCGGGTGCATACAGGCAGTCAGCACCAGCTTCTGAATATGCTTTTAATCTGTTAATCGTATCTTCTAAATCTGGCACACCAACAAAAAAGTTTTCAGCACGGCCGATAAGCATTGTATTCGTTCCGCTTTGATCGATTGCTAAGCGAGCTGCTCGTATTCTTTCAACAGCATCAGGAATATCACGAAGCGGCTTTTCACTATTTCCAGTCGAATCTTCAATAGAAATACCCGCTATACCTGTATCAATTGCCATCAGAACATTCTCAATAACGCCTTGAGTAGTATCTGAAAACCCACTTTCAAAATCAGCATTAATAGGAAGATTGGTCGACTGAACTATGTAACGTAAATGTGCTAATGTTTCATCTCTGTCTAGTTGACCATCTGCTTTTCCACAAGACCATGCATAGCCCGAGCTTGTTGTTGCAAGTGCTTTATAGCCAAGTTGTTCGAGTACCTTTGCGCTGCCTGCATCCCAAGGATTGGGTAAAATAAAACATCCGTCTTTATGGAGATCACGGAAAATTTTTCTTTTCTCATCTACAGAGGTTTTCATTATTCGGTACTCTTTTTAATGCATTTACTGAAACTTAAACAATTCCATCTAGCTGTTTAAAATAATCTTTTAGAAGGCAAGTTAAAGCTGAATGACTATAACAATTTTTCAACTCATAGAAATATAGCTACTTCTTAATTTGAAATAAGTAAATCAAAATTAAGTCATGTCCATTTTGGGGATATTGATTATAGTTTTCTTTAATTTATATAAATCTGTTTATCGTCATAAAAAATCATAGTTAGCGTTTTATTATTTTTGTAGTTAACGGGGGAGAGCGAACCAGAAACTATTTTATTATTTAGGATTAGCTATGAAAAACACTTATTTAGTTACAGGCGCTACAAAAGGTATTGGAAAAGCAATTAGCGATGAATTGTCTTTACAGGGGCATCACGTAATTGGAATTGCTAGAAATATTAAGGATATAAACTTTTCTGGAGAGCTTTTTAGTTGTGATCTATCAAATATAGAACAAACTGAAGAAACCTTAGCTTTAATCTCTAAATCTCATGTTATACACGGAATAGTGAATAACTCAGGAATTAGTCTACCTCAACCTTTAGGCAAGATTACATTTCCTGCCTTAGACGAAGTTTGGAGCTTAAATGTAAGAGCTGCTATACAAGTGACTCAACACTTTATTGAACAACTTAAAGAACAACGATTTGGTCGAATTATTAATATTGGTAGTAGGGCGATTTACGGGGCAAAAGATAGAACAGCTTATTCAGCAGCAAAAAGTGCATTGGTGGGTTGTACAAAAACTTGGGCAATTGAGCTGGCTGAATTTGGAATAACAGTCAACTGTGTTTCACCAGGACCAATTGAAACGGAACTTTTTAGGAAAACCAGACCAATCGGTAGTTTAGCCGAGAAAGCAATATTGGATAGTATTCCATTAGGAAGGATTGGAACGCCTAAAGATGTTGCACATGCGGTATCTTTTTTACTCTCAGATCATGCAGGCTTTATTACTGGTCAAGTTCTAAATGTTGATGGTGGGGGAAGCTTATAGATCGGTTATTGTGCCAAGTGAAATGCTGCTGTGGATAAAGTAAAGTCACTTGAACGGGTGGAGGCACTACTCTGGTAACACTGTGATGATTTTCTTCTTTTAAAAACTCTGTAAGTGTTTAGGTGACAATCCCTAACAAATCAACAGCAACCGATACTCGCCATCTTTTTCAACAGGGGCTCGATGAACACAAGGCAAAACCTTTTGAGTTGGATGATCTACGGCCAAACGCCAAATATGTCCCATGCCTAAATTTACAGGTTGAGCATTGGGTTTAGGCTGATAATGCAAATCAAAGAAATACTCTGCCAAGAAAGCTTCAAATTTAGTCTCTGGACCGTCATGTAATTCTTTGAGCTTTTCTCTAATTTCGGAAATTAAAACTTTTTGTTCAACCTGATCATTGGAAACAATATCACTGGTAGCGCCGTGATAGGTACATAAGAAAGTATCAGTTTCAATGGGAGAGCGGTCAACGTGAAATGAATATACATCTGTTGAAATGTAATCTAGTTCTTCATCACGTTCATAGTTTTTAAGCAAATTAAGTACAGGTGATGCGCCAAATTCAGTTAACAGCTCGATATCTTCTAAAATGATTTCTCTCGCCAAATTGCCTTTTTCTGAAAGTTGTAGTGCTAACAAGTCTTCAATAGAAACTTCTGTAATATTTTCTTTTAAATGAAGTTTATTCACAATTTCTTTAAAGTCGCCAACCAAATTTCTGTGCCAGCAAATCGCATTTGTTTCTCCTTTGAACTTTGTATTTACAAGTTCAGAGAAACTAGATACTTGTCTAATTTGTTTGCTGTCAGAAAACACATTCTTCATATGAGAGTTAAATAAAATAATAGAGCATGTCTAATATTATAGCCTGAGCTTAGCCAAAAATATTTCATTCCAATTGATTAAGCCAGTTTAATCTTACTTCAGAAGAACATTATTTGCCTCTGAAGTAAGGTTTTTAAACGTCGAGTAATTTATTTACCATTCATATTTCACACCCACTCGGAAATTAGTCGGAGCGCCGTAATAGCTATTTGTGGTGGCTAAATGGTATTTTTCATTAAATAAGTTATTAACATTAAAATTGAGCATTAGATTATTGTTGACCTTATAACGTGCCATTAAGTCGACCAAAGCATAACTTTCTTGAGTGAATCTACCCGTTGTAGAGACCGCATTTTTTTCATAAATTTCGCTTTGCCAACGAACACCGCCACCAATGGTGAGGGCTTCATCAAGATAAGGTAGGGTATAGGTGGTAAACAGTTTGGCTGTATTATTGGGCACACCGGTATTTAATCGGTTGTCTTGACTATCTTTTGATAGGTTACGGCTAAAGCTTGTGGAAACTTGCCATAAATCAGTCAACTTACCTGTCGCTTCAATTTCAAACCCGCGGTTTTTTGTACCAGATTCTGTGCGATAGGCTTGAGAACCATCTGGGGCAAATACATCTGCTAATGCAATCGCTGTATTGTCCTCTTTAGTTTGATAAATAGCAGCACCAACATTTAACTGATTATCAAAAAACTCACCCTTAATACCCAGCTCGGTACTATTACCTATTAATGGGTCTATGTATTCGCCTGTAACGGCTTTCTTATCTTGTGGTGAAAAAATATTGGTGTAGCTTGCATACGCAGTCCAGTTGTCAGTGAAATCATAGGTAATGCCCACATATGGAATTACCTTGCCACTTTCTTCTTGTGTTGTGTAGGTAGTCGTATTCTTAGCATCTGAATGATCGCCCGTTACGCGTTCCCAGTCTTCAATTCGAGTGCCTAAAATGACTGCAAGATTGTCGGTGGCTTTAAGGCGAACAGCACCAAAAATAGATTGGCTACGATCATCTCCACTGTACCAACCATCTATTTTTGTTTCAGGGCGGTTAGGTGTACTGCCATCCCAAGCAAAAATATTTTTTAGAGTTCCATCCCATGTCATCCCATTATTCCAGCCAGAATAGGTGGGACGTTTATTTTTACTTTTTGTGTAAGTCGTGCCTAACACCACGTCATGAGTTTGATTAAACAAATCAAATGAACCATTCAAAGTTAAATTGAACAAGTCTTGAGTAGGACGATAATCCCAACGGGTTGCATATAACATCGCCCCGCTACCAGTAGCTTTATCGATCCCTTTACTTGAGTAGGTATAGCCTACAATTTCATCTGAATCGGTAATGGTTCTAGATACTACACCTTTTAATTTCCAGCGGTCATTAAACTGGTGCTCAATGTCGGCAAAGTAAGATGTCGTTGAGCGATCTGAACCCGTCCAACTTGCTGCCGCTGAATCTGAACGGGACCAATTAATGAGTGTGCCATCTGTATAAAAGCTTGGTAAACCACCTCTAGCCACACCAGTCAAATCAATTTGCTGGTAACTTGCACCTAAACTTGCTTTGGTTTGGTCTGTTAAATCAGCTTCTACGACTGCATAAGCAACTTTACGTTCTTCATTGTAGCGGTCGATATAAGAGTCTGATTTTTGGTAGGCAAAAAGGGTACGACCACGAATACTTCCAGACTCATTAAGGGGTGTAGAAACATCAATATCGGTACGGTAAGAATCCCAAGAACCAATGTCAGCACTCACCGAAGCCTTAAAGTCTTGTAATGGTTTTTTTCGGACCAGATTAATACTTGCGCTTGCACTGCCAGCGCCTGTCATTAATCCATTTGCACCGCGCACGACTTCGACTCGGTCAAATAATGCCATGTCCTGACTTTGGAAAATACTTGCATATGAACTCATGAGCTTCACGCCATCGAGTAAATAACTATCTACTTCTTTGCCGCGAGCGTAAATAGGTGAATTATCACTACCAATATTGCCGCCTTGTTTAATAGAGAGTCCTGCTGCTTGACTGACAACATCGGTTAATTGGGTGAGATTCTGATCTTTCATTTGTTGATTGGTGATGACACTGACCAGCTGAGGTGTTTCTCGCAAACTTAAAGCTAAGCCATTAGAAGCGGTGGTCGCCTTCGCCGTATATAAACCTGAACCTTCGGTTGTTAAATTTTCACCATGATCAGCATTAACATGAATTGTTGCTAAATGCGCCGTACCTGTTTCACTGCCTGCCGTATCAAGTTCATTGTTGTTATTTGCTTTTGTTTTAATTGCTTCTAACTGGAAAACTTTGGGTTCAATTGGAGCGGGTGGAGCCTTTACTCGGATGCTGTAACCACCGTTGTTTACTTTAACGGCTTCAAATGGATGGTTTTTTAATAACAGACTTAAAGCCTCTTCAACAGCGTAATTGCCTTGAAGCACTTTGCTTTTTGTTTTTGAAAGATTGGCATTATCGTAGCTAATGGTGGTACCTGTTTGAATAGCCAGTTGTTTAATGGCCTGATCAAGCGTGCTCTGGCGAATTGAAATACTATAAGTTTGCGCAGCGTAAATAGAAGTTGAGGTAAGCGCCGTGACCACCAATGGCGTACTCCATAGCACTGCACGTATAGCCAAAGCCAATTTACTTTTTGCTTGATAATCCTTCATGTGGTCTTCTCGACAGGGAGTGTATTTCTCTATAAGTCGAACCAGATCAAAAAAAGGGTCACATTTTTTTATCTTTTTTTAATATTTAACAAATAGGGACTGTAATAGTTCAGTTCAAGTTGATGGCTATAGGCCAAAGTTTCTAAGCTTTGCTCAGGATTCTTTAGAGAAAATACGCCCGAAATTTTTATATTTTTTAATTCTGGGTCGAGATGGTAGCTTCCTTTTTTATAACGAAATAGCTCATCCAGCACCTTTTGAAGTGGCCATTGATCTACAACCAAAAGTTGTTGGGTCCAATAGGGCTGATCGTTATCAAGAGGCAGAGATTTTGAAATATATTTTTCATCAAAAAAAGCACGTTGACCTTGTTTTAATATTTGCTGTTTAGATGAGTTCTCGGGTTCAATTGCGACCGCATGTTTATAGACTTTGACTTTGGTCTGTTCGCTATTTTCTTGGCGAACCGTAAATTGAGTACCTAAGGCTTCTACTGAACCATTCTTGGTTTCGACAATAAATGGTCGATGTTGAGCATCCTTTGCTGTTTCAACATAAATTTCCCCATCAATCAGTTTTATCTGACGTTTCTCTTGCGTGAAATTTACATCGACATAGCAATCACTTGCCATAATCAGTTGTGAGCCATCTTTTAGTGATACTTTTTTAATTTCACCCACTTTGGTGTGGTAGTCCGACTGCCATTTTTCCCAAGGTATGAAATAGGCAGACAAACCAACGAACATTAAACCTGAAAGGCTTAACAGCATATTGCGTTTTGCAGCGAGATTAAATTTTTGATTAGACTGAACTAAAGCTTCGGAAGGGAAGTTGCCTGCAAGGTTTGATAAACCGTGGCTGAATTTTTCCATTTGCTGGAGTGCTAGCTGGTGCTCTTTTTTTTCGGCCTTCCATTGCTCAAATTGTTGTTGTTGTAATGCGGTCATTTCACCCGAATGTAAGATTACCAACCAGTCTGCGGCTGCATCTAAAACATGAGGAGGGATTTTAGTAATATCTGACATAAGGTAACAAATTAAGCGCAGCTAACAAGGTTAATTATAAAGGTCTATACAAGCTAAAAAAGCTTGTTTCATATCTCTTTTTACAGTGGCTTCAGAAATATTCATTT
Source organism: Acinetobacter sp. V89_4 (assembly GCF_029967875.1). Taxonomy (NCBI): domain Bacteria; kingdom Pseudomonadati; phylum Pseudomonadota; class Gammaproteobacteria; order Moraxellales; family Moraxellaceae; genus Acinetobacter; species Acinetobacter sp. V89_4. The sequence goes on along the minus strand of NZ_JASCAI010000030.1, from coordinate 192,762 downwards.
TTTCACTAATTTCTCGATAAGTCATGCCGTCTAGTTGAGACATCAAAAAGACCTGAGCCGTGCGGGTGGGTAGTTTTTCTAATATTAAATGAACCTGATATAAGGTTTCTTGAATATAAACTTCATGTTCAGCAGAAGGATAATATTCTTCTGGAAGATGCTGTAGAGCATCTAGGTAGAGATTTTCAATATGCTGACGGCGCCAATGGTCAATAATGACATGTTTGGCGATCCCCATAAGCCATGCCTGTGGTTCCTTAATTTTTTGAAAACAATATTCGCTTTTTAAAGCACGATAAAACACTTCCTGACTCAGGTCTTCAGATTGATGATGGTGCTGAAGTTTGTGTTTAAACCATGATAAAAGCGTAGTTTGCTGAGAACGGTAAATTTGGCTAAACCATACCTGTTTGTCTACATCGAGGTTCATAGCAGTGAAGTCCACAAATTGGCACTGAGTAGCGCAATTAAACACACATTTAAATTATTCTTAAATAGTAATGATAATTATTATTAATATCAATCATTGGAACGATATATTCTAGAAACAATAATGTTCTAATTTTTCGCTATTTAGAGCCTGTACCTTAGTCGCAGACACATGTATCGTTAGGGGATGATCCTTTAAAATTATAAGGTGTTTGATAAGCAACATCGTTCAATTAAACAACCAAACTATACCACCACGATAAAACAACAACGTTCTCAAGATGAGTCGTATAAATAACAAGGAATAAAACATTTTGTTTTATTGGTGAATCTTGAAGTGGGGTATCAATGATCCAGATGGGGGTCTATGAAGAAATATTTTATGGTTGATTTATTTATGTTCGCTTCGTCTTTTTTTAAGAAACACAAGAAAAATTACCGCAGTGTAAAGGACCAGCAGCTTACAATTGCAGCCAAAGCAAATATCTTTATTTGCATTATTTTTTGCTTGTTCTGGACCATCTATTTTGCATTTGCACAAATGTGGTTGATTGTTTACATGGATATCTTTTTTACATTGATCTCCATATTTAGCCTTTTTCTTATTTATATAAATCGAATTTCAGCCGGTATTCTTCTTTCACAAGTCGTACTACTGGTTTTTCCAGTGGTGTTCTGCCTATTTTTTGATATAGCTACCGTTGATCGTCCGCAAGTAGCTCATTTATTTTTACCCGCTGGAGCGATATTGGGGTATTTGAATTACCGCAGAGAGCCAAGCTATTTACAATTCATTTTAATTTTATTGTCGATTGGGTGTTTTATATTTTTTAGTGGAAGCTCTTTTAATCTTGAGAGTGCTATACCGCTATCTGAAGATATTCGTAATCATGGCGGATGGATTGCAACTTGTGCTGCCACATTAATGATTTGTATTTCAATTTATACCATGCAATTAGAGATACAAATAGAAAACAGCATGGTGAAAGACTTACGCTTAGCTCTTGCTAAACAACAATTTGAGCTTTTTTATCAGCCACAAATCAATTCATCTGAAACGTTGATTGGCGCAGAAGCTTTATTAAGATGGCATCATCCTACTTTAGGTTATGTGCCTACAAAAGATTTCATTCCAGCGGCTGAAACATTTGGATTAATGCCAGAGATTGGGGAGTGGGTGTTAGCTCAAGGCTGCAAAGTTTTACAAGACTGGAGCAAAAAAGCCGAGACCAAAGATCTTACGCTTTCAATCAATATTAGTGCTGATCATTTTATGCAAGCTACCTTTGAGCAGAGTGTGATCGGGCTGATTCAGCAGTATGAGATAAATCCATCGCGGCTCATTTTAGAAATCACTGAAAATATTGCTTTAAATAATTGTGTAAGCATGATCGAAAAAATGCATTTCCTGTCAAAAAATGGAATTCAGCTTTCCCTTGATGATTTTGGTACAGGTTATTCATCTTTAAGTTATTTGCAAAAAATGCCCATCAGCCAAATCAAAATTGATCGTAGCTTTGTACAGGCAGCTTTGGATGATAAACGTAGCAATAAACTCGTAACTGGCATTATTAAAATTGGACTAGATTTGAACCTTCGAGTATTAGTAGAAGGCATCGAGACGACTGAACAATTTAGTGCTTTTAAAAATAATGGATGCACTGAGTTTCAAGGCTATTTATGGGGAGTCCCAGTGCCTTTAAATGATTTCCTTGAACAATTACCGCATCTGAATAGTTCGGATTAGTTTTTGATTCCATTGGATGTTCTTCTTGTTTTTTATGAGTTTTTAAAATAAAAAAGAGAGCTAAAGCTCTCTTTTTTATTAACTTCGTTATGTTTGTTTATTGCGTATAGCCCAATGCTTTTTAAATTAACTAGAAACTCAAGGATATTACTTTTTATCCAAAGAGATAGTTCCAGGACCAGTGAACGCTAATAAAATGAATCCCCCAATAATGCTTATATTTTTGTAAAAATTAATCATATTAGGATGAACGGCATCACCTGTCATATTCCAATAAGCATGGCCGATGATTGCAGTTCCTAATGTGTATAAAGCAAAAATTAAAGCAACTGGACGGGTAAAGAAGCCAAGCACAATAAGAAGAGAACCACCTACTTCCATTGCTACAGCAATAGCGGCTGCAAGAACAGGAAGAGGGGTATGTAATGATTGCATGTAACCCACAGTGCCCTCAAACCCCATCAATTTGGGTATACCAGAGATGAGAAAAAGAGCAACTAGCAGTACACGCGCAAGTAATAATAAAATTGATCTGGCACTTTTTAGCTCAAAATATTGTAAGTTATTCATATGAAATACACCTTATATGTATATTGTTGATAGTGTGATAGAGAGCACCTTTAATCATTTTTGATAGTTCTAATTAGAGTGGTTGTACTCTTATAATTCTATATCGATAGCCGAATCAGCCCATACCAAACATGGTGTTCCTGAGTATGAGTATAGTATCACCTAGAATGTTTCACAATTGCACCCTTTGAACCTAGATATTCTTGTCTTTAAAGAATTTCCTTATCCATTTGCTTATGAGCAGTTCCGACCTATAAAACTGCAAAGATATTATTTAGAATAAATTTAAATTAACTAGTGATATGTAATAACAACTAAACATTAATGATGAAAGATACGGATATTTATTAAACGGGTCACATCATGTCAAGCTTTAAAATAAATACACTTTTACTTTCTCTTATCTCTTGTTCGGTCTTTTTTACAGGGTGTAATGACAGCAATTCTTCTGATGATAATTCGGCAGCAAATCAAGAAATACCTGCAGCGCCAAAGGGCGTAGGCTTTGAGGATACTGCTCCAGTCCCATCAAATATCACCACCATTGTAGATTCGTGGATGACCAATCAACGTGGCGATGCACGTTATGCCACGGTTGAAACAAATGCTGGGGTACGTGTGCTGAGTGGCTTTTTGGATGTATGGACGCCCTCAAGTTTATTTGTAGATGCAGGCCAATCTGCTGAGGCAAGAGATGGTTTTCCAGCAGTAGTCGCATCAAACTGGACAGGTCTACCGGGTGACAGTACGGACGGTACAAAAAAGAATGCGGATGTATTGAACTACAACATTAATTATTCAATTCAGACCACGCATAAGCGTACAGAAGAAGAAGCTATTCGTGCCTATTTAGATGATAGACGTGGGAAAAGTTATAGCGTAACGACAGGGATGGGAGCATTGACTGATCCGTGGCGAAAACTCACTGGGCAGACCACCACAATCAATTCAGTGCCAGCCGATGCCGCACAAGTAAAATATGATGACAAAGGAAATAATAGTGGGCTGACGACGGCTGATGGAAACGCCAACTTTGGAAAAGTCGTTGAGTTTGTTCAAGCGATGGGGAATAACTCATCAACAGAGTCTGCAAAACGCTTTTATAAATATGCTCGCCCGTGGCGTTGGAGTTCTGAAGTTATTGTAGTGCCTAGTTTAGAGTCTGCAAAAAGTAGTACGCCTGCAACTGACGGTGGATTCCCAAGCGGACACACCGCCGAAGCTGGCCGAAATGCAATTTCAATGGCTTATTTAGTACCTCAGCGTTATCAGGAACTGATTGCGCGTGGTTTAGATCTTGGTGATTCACGTATTATTGCGGGAATGCATTCAGCCATGGACGTGATTGGCGGACGACTTCAGTCCATTGCCGCAGATGTTGCAAACTTAAATGCGATGACTGTAGAGCAACGAAAAGAAGCTTATTTACAAGCTCAAACACAGCTCATGAAAGAGACCAATAGCTCAACATTTGAATCGTTTTATAGTTTGTCTAAAACACCGTATGACGCTAATGATCGTTTTGCCGATCTTGAAAAATTAAAACAGCAAGTTAGTCACTGGATGACCTATGGTTTTAATCAAATTGGCGATAAAACAAAAATAGCCACGGTGCCTAAAGGCGCAGAAGTTTTATTGGAAACTCGACTGCCTTATTTAACTGCCGATCAGCGCCGTGTGGTTTTGAAATCAACTGTGCTTGCCTCGGGTTATCCAGTTATGGATGACATTGAAGGCTATGGTCGCTTAAACCTGTTTAGAGCGGGTGCAGGTTATGGCAGTTTTGATGGCGATGTTAATCTGATCATGGATGCGAGTTTAGGTGGCTTTAGCCAATATGACCAATGGAGTAATGATATTACGGGTGCAGGTAAACTGACCAAATCAGGCACAGGAACTTTAGCACTGACAGGAAATAACGCATTTACTGGTGGTATTGATTTAAAACAGGGTGGTTTAGAAATATTGTCTGAGCATGGTGCAGGTCAAGGCGATATTTATATGCATGAAAATAGCCTATTAAAAACCAACTCAGCTAAAACAGTTACCATTGCGGGTAATTTAACTCAGCTTGCAGGAACCACATTCAACATCACTTTCAAATCGAATGTACTTCCAGCAGTTCAGGTGGCAAATACCCTTACCTTAAATGGAACATTGCAGCTCGTCACAAAAGACAATTTAGCGGCAGGAACGTATACGGTGTTATCGGCTAAAAAAGTCCAAGGCACCTACAAAAAAGTGACACTCAATGGCAAGGATATTACGCCAATTTATCAAAATAATAGTGTTAAGTTTACGGTGTCATAAGCGGAACTTGGATAACCCATATCCATAGTTAAAAGTAAGTTGGGCCACACCAAAAGTTTAATTAAACAATTTTGAGAGTGGCTCAACTACGTAATATGTCTGAATAATAAAAACGAATCTATCTACATGTGAATTTTACTATAGATCGATTTTACCTTTTCAGGACTAATGGCCAGCATGTGAATTGCACCGTGAATCATTCCGTCTAACAAATGAAAGTTCACCTGAATACCAGCATCCCACAGTTTTTGAGCATATCTTTCGCCATCATCTCGAACAGGGTCATATTCACAAACAAAAATGGTTGCATCTGGCAGTCCATCTAAAGACTGAGCGAGTAACGGACTTACAAGTTCATTTTGTTTTTCATTTTCATCTTGCACATATTGATCCCAGCAATAAACCATTGTAGAAGACTTCAAACCATAGCCTTCGGCGTATTGGTCATAAGATTTGCTACTCATCGTGGCATCTAAAGCAGGATAGAAAAGAAGTTGATGGCTCACCTTAATTTCTGGGTGTTGTTTTGCCATTAAACATGCGGCGGCAGCTATATTTGCGCCTGCACTATCTCCGCCTACAGCTATACAGTTTGAGTCAATTCCAAATAGTGAAGCATTTTCGCTGATATAACGGAATGCCGTAAAAAAATCATTTAAAGGAGTTGGAAACTTAAACTCTGGAGCTAATCGATAATCCACAGAAAATACAACTTGTTGAGTAGTTTCTGCTAATAACCGACACGAGCGGTTCCATGCGTCTAAACTTCCCAGACACCAGCCTCCACCATGAGCAAAAACCAAAGCAGGTCGTTGCTCAATGTTTTCTAATGAATGGGGAACATAAACACGAACCTCAATTTCGGTACCATCTGAAACAGCAACATAAAAACTTTGTTGATAACTTGCATCATGTTGAATGCCTTGCTGATCAATGATGTCTTTATTTACTTGCTCCCTAAGTTCTTGTAACGAGTTTACTTCTTGTGTGGTTGGTCTGGATTTAAGCCAGCTTTCAATTTCAGCAAGTAGAGGCATGGCTTTTTTCCTGCTGCAAGAAATCTAAAATGAGTGAGCTGAATATTTCTGACTGTTCTTCCATAATGAAATGACCGCAGTCTTTTACAATCGCACTGGTTAAATGGGGTGAAACCTTTTTCATGGTTTCATAAGGTGCATTGTTTGTGGCATGTTCAGCGCCTATGGCTAAAACTGGCATGTCTAAACTTTTAGTTTCTCTGATTTTATTTTGACGTATAGTCTCTGGAATAGAGCGGTAATAATTAAAACCCGCCGTTAAACGACCTGGAATTTTATAGGCTTCAATATAAGTTTCAGTTGCCACTTTATCTTTGTGCCACGACCATTTATCAAACATATAATTTAAATAAGTATCTTCGCGGCCCGCGATTAAGGCTTCGGGTAAATCTAAGGTTTGGTTAAACATGAAGTGCCAAAGAAAGATATTTTCACTCGGCTCAACAAAAATAGGAGGTGCGGGCGCTAAACCGGGAATCACTGCTTCTGTTACCGCAAGACGAGTCACTGACTCAGGAAAGTCAGATGCAAGCGCATAGGCAACCCACATCCCAATATCATGACCAACAACCGAATAAGTTGGATACTCAACTTCAGTCATCAGCATTGATAAAATTTTAGCGATACGCCCCGTATCGTAACTTCCATCCAGTGGAGCTGAATTTCCTGTTCCGGGTAAATCAACAGCGATGGCTTGATAGCCCTGTTTCGCCAGTTCAACCATGACTTTGTGCCACGCGTACCATGTCTGCGGCCAGCCCGGAATAAGCAATACAGCTGGACCTTCCCCTAAGGTCACGTAGTGTAATTTTTTACTTTCGATGTGAATGTAATGATGTTGGAATTCGTTATGTGAGTTTTCATTGAATAATTGAGTTTTCATGTTGATCTCTTACGACTCCTTAAATACCTAATAACTGATTAATTTGAGTCTGATTCACAGGGGCAGCAGCAAAGTCATCAAACACTTTATTGGTGACATGAATAATATTTTGCTTAATAAACTCGGCACCTTCGCGTGCGCCATCGTCTTTATTTTTGAGGCAGCATTCCCACTCTAATGTTGCCCAACCTTCGTAGTCGTAATGTGCTAACTTGGAAAAAATCGCTTTAAAGTCAACTTGACCATCACCCGTAGAACGGAATCGACCCGCTCGATTTCCCCAGCTTTGATAGCCGCTGTACATCCCTTGGCGGCCTGTTGGATTAAATTCGGCATCTTTAACATGAAACATGCGAATGAAATCTTTATAGATATCGATATATTCCACATAGTTCAGTTGCTGCAAAACAAAATGGCTTGGGTCAAAAAGAATATTGCAACGTGGGTGGTTATGAGTTCGCTCTAAAAACATTTCAAATGTAATGCCGTCATGCAAATCTTCACCGGGGTGAATTTCGTAGCAAAGGTTGACGTCTTGTTCATCACAAGCATTCAAAATAGGAAGCCAGCGACGCGCTAATTCATCAAACGCCGTTTCGATGAGTCCTGACGGTCTTTGAGGAAATGGAAATACATAAGGCCACGCCAAAGAGCCTGAAAATGTCCCCATGTCTTTAAGACCTAAACGGGCAGATGCTTGAATTGAAGCGAGCATTTGTTGTTTTGCCCACTCGGTTCTAGCCGCTGAATTGCCATGCAAATGAGATGGGGCAAAGTTATCGCACATTGAGTCATAAGCAGGATGCACAGCCATTAACTGCCCAAAGATATGAGTCGTTAACTCACTAATTTTTAAGCCATGATTACTTAAAGTACCTAAGATTTCATCGCAATAATCTTGGCTTTCTGCTGCCAAATTGACATCAAATAAACGCTTATCCCAAGCAGGAAGTTGTACCGCTTCAAAGCCTTGGCCTGATACCCAAGCAGCAATATCTTCTAGGCGGTTAAAAGGAAAAACATCATCACTGAATTGAGCAAGATGAATACTAGGGCCTTTGATGGTTTTCATAATAAAACCTAATTAGTTGTCGATCGACAAACAATAGGCTGAATTTTGGATAAAAACAACTTTTTATTTGAAAATCAAAACAAAACTGGACTATTTTGAATAAATCTCTTTGATTTATTTGTGAAAATATTTTTTTCGAATAATAATGAAAACACGTACTGAATTTGATAAAGGGTCATTATGGCTGGCAGACCAAGAGAGTTTGATCGAGAAGAAGCCCTCGTAAAAGCGAGAGATTTTTTCTGGCTTCATGGCTATGAAGGCACATCCATGTCAGATTTAGTTGAAGTTTTAGGGATTGCCTCAGCTCGAATTTATAAAGCGTTTGGCTCAAAAGAGGCCTTGTTTAGAGAGGCCGTAAATCACTATGAAAAGAACGAAGGTAATTTCGCGTTAAATGCTTTAAAGCAAAAAAATATTAAAGATGCCATCAGCCAATTATTCCAAGATGCGCTAGCACTTTACACGCAAGCCAATCACTCGTATGGGTGCATGGTTGTGTCCGCAGCGAGTGTGCTAGGCGAAGAAAACCAAGCTGTTTTAGACTGGATGAAAGCACAGCGTATTGCGCGGGGCCAGAGTCTGGTTGATCGATTTGTTCAGGCAAAATCAGATGGTCAATTGGTCGCAGATGCTGACCCTAAAACCTTAGGGCAATATTACGCGCTCGTTCTGCATGGATTATCTGTTCAAGCAAGAGATGGATATTCTCAAGAAGAGCTTTCTCAGGTGATTCATTTTGCATTAAAAAATCTAGATCAATATGTTGTGAGTGTTTAGTGAGTTGAAATTTCAAGCGAAGTCTTTTGAGATTTTTTACGATTAATAGCTCTAGTTAAATTACTCTTCATATAAATTTGACTTAATCATGAGTGGTAAACCAAGACTATTTAATAAACTAGTTCGAGAATTTGGTACATTCTTACTTTCTAAATCAATAAGCTCAATAAATTCTTTATTAAATTGTTTTCTAGGATATTTTTCTAAAATTTTATTTCTAAAAGAGAGGGGGAGTCTATATAGACCGTCACTAATCACATCGCATGATGCACCTTGCTGTAATAGCGTAATTTCTGCTGGGTCAGAGTGATCTATATAGCCGTTCATATGTAAGCAGATAGCATCTTTAATAACTCCACTTTTCTTCTCATCAAAGCTATGTTCTTTAGCCTTTAGCTCAAATTGTTTGGCACTTTCATAGGTAAAACAATTACAACCTTTACTATGAATATGTTGCTCAGTTAAGCCAATATCATGAAAAAGTGAGGCTATTAAAAGTGATTCATGGTCAAATTGCTGTTTTTGTATATTGCCTAGAGCAGCGCCCCAGAAATAGGTGCGCCATGAATGATTGTAGATAGATATATCTGCTTTAGCCTCTAGTTCATCAAGCGCGACTTTAACCATTTGAGTATCTGGTATTACGATCTGATCCATATCAAAATCGTCGGAAGTTTTAAACCGAAAATAATTTATTTTTATAGAGGCCATAACACTTGGCAGCATAATTTTTTGAATTAACTTAACTTTCTCTTTGAAGCTGAACTGACCATTTGTAGCTTGCATCCAGTGATATGAACCAATTCTTTTAGTTTTCATGATTAGCTCTCATTTTAGAGTAATTACTCTAAAATATTATCATAGATAATTTTTTGCAAGTCGTATCTTTTAAGACATCGATAGAGCTTTGATTGACAAGCATTTTATAAACCCCAATTTAACAATAACTTCCTCATTATTTACCCTTACTTTTTAATGATCTATTTTTAAAACAAATGTAATTTTGTGTGCTTGACTGTAAAAAGGTTGGGCACTATCCTTTGCCTGCTGGCCACATTGCCAGTCGGTTTTAGCAGACCGTGATGAAAGATCGCATCAGAGTTATTCCGTCTGAGGGATACTCTTATGTGTAAACTCCTAGTCTCCTCCCGTAGCGGTAGGACGGGAGAGGGACACCTTCGGGTGTGCTGGTTAGATCTTTCACCAGTCTGCTAACCCTCTTCCGTTCTGCCACCATAATTTTAATGTCTGGCAGAACTCCCAATAAAAAAGGAGTTGGCTTTGCACATCCATTATTTCTTGGCAGCCTTTGCCAAAAGCTATAACGACACAACTTAAACATGTAAAGCAGTTTGATCGCCGTAAGGTTTTCAGGCTTTAATTCGTCTTAACCAAAAAACTTAATCAACAATAAAACTTGAGATGTGCCAAGCACAGTCTTTACGGCTTTGCTATGCCTTTTTTCTCCCAAAAAAAACGGCAGTGGTTTTATATCTCATTTATATACAACAATAATTTTTTATAACGGTAAAACTATGCCACATTCAGATCTCCCATTTCGTGCTTTAAGCGTATTGCACACTTCCCGCTATCTTTTTAATAAATACGGGTTTCACAATGTTGGGGTAGACCGAATTGTTGAGTCAGCAAAAATCCCAAAAGCGACTTTTTATAACTACTTTCATTCAAAAGAAAGGCTAATTCAAATGAGCTTAACCTTTCAAACAGATGGTCTTAAACAAGAAGTGATTTCAATCATTCATATTCAAAAAGAATTAACCCTAGTTGAAAAACTGCGCAAGCTTTACTTTTTACATGCCGACTTAGACGGGCTTTATCATTTGCCGTTTAAAGCTATTTTTGAAATTGCGAAAACGCATCCAAAGGGCTATCAGACCGTAGTTGACTATCGAAACTGGTTTATTAATGAAACCTATAAACTGCTTTTAACAACGAATGAAAATACTTCAAAGCAAGATGCACACATGTTTTTGTTTGTGATTGATGGGGCAATGGTTCAGCTTTTAGACCCTAACAAACCAGATGAAAGAAAACGGTTGCTTGAGTATTTTTTACTGGGGTTCGGGTAATTTTTTTGATTATTTAATAGCCTAAGTGTTTAAGGGTTATATGTCATTTTTAGACAAAATTGATGTCATTAGCACACAAGTCAAGCCAATATAAATATGTTGAAATCAGATTTATCAAATGGGACTGAAATAAATGAGTAAGCCTAAAGTTATCGATATTTATTAAATATAATTTATTAATTTGTGGTGGAGGAGATTCAAAAACTATCAGAGTTAATAAATATTATATTGAGCTAGAAAAATCATTAAGCCAAGTTTTTAATTATAAAAATATAAAACTAGGAAGGTGATTAATTATATTTAAAGGAAAGAATTCTATGTATATATCTAAACAAGGATGTATAGGTACACTCGTGCTTTTATATACTATGAGTGCAAATGCAGAAGTGAACCTAAAAGATAATTTTAAGTTCACAGCTAATTTTATTGATTTAGCGATGTATAGCCAAGAAAGTAATGTAGATGACAATTTTACTAATTCAGCAGGTTTGTTTTTAAATACTGAAATTAAATTAGCGAATGAAAGTCAGGATTTTGGGGTTTTAAAAGCACAATATGTGTTTAATGGTTTAAATGATGATGCACAGCTAAATACCTCAAACAATTGGTTTGGCGGAGTAGGAAGTTATGTTGGTGGAGCAATTGCTGCCAATGATTTGGCTTCATCCCAACTTAGTTTGCTGACTTGGGATAAGTATTGGAGTGATAAGAAACTCTATACTTCCGTTGGGCGCACTAACCTAAGACGGTATTTCCTCTATAACAATTGTCAAAATATCCTGTTATGTACTGACCCGATTAAAGGCGCAATGGGTTCATTGCCGACTAACTATGCGTATTGGGGTGGTTATGCCAAATATAATTTATCAGACCATATCTATATGCATGCAGGGGTTTTTGAGGTTAACACAGATGATTATGTCTATAAGAAAAAAGGATTAGATTTTTCCTTTCATCATCAGCTAGGTTACACCCAAGTATATGGTATGGGATATAAAGATAAAAATACTAAAGCAGAGTTATTATATTTTTATAATAATTCTGAATATCGTAATGCATATACTCAAGAAAAATATGATGGTACGGATGGATTAAATTTTAGATTTAATCATGATTTTAATAATCAGAATATTCCAACTGTATTTGGTGCTTACTCATATATTGATGAAAAAAACCAGCCTTATAAAAATTATTGGGAACTCGGATTAAGCTACAAAATCAATCAAGGTAAAAATCATTTAGGCGTTAAGTTCGGTCAGTCTCAACTCAATGATGATTATGTTTTAATGACAGAGAAAATTAATGGTAATAATAATAAAACAACCTCTTTTCTTTCTTTAGATACCGATATTAATTACAAACGCCTAACTCTAAGCCCATTCGTACAATACATCTGGAATCCAGATAACTACTACCGCTCTACAGGAAAAACCTTCAATAGCAATGTGATTGTCGGTTTAGTCACGCAAATTAAGCTCTACTAAGGGAAAAAAAGATGAAGATTACAAAAATGAGCCTACTGTTCACTGGTCTATTCGTCAGTAGTGTCGCTTGTGCTGAATATAGCTGTCAGCAGTTGGAACTAAAGGACTGTCCAACGACCGTGGATAAAAAATTACCTGACCCACATGATATGTTGACATGGACACAACAACAAAGGGTGATTGGTTTTCGAAATACATTCCGTAGTTATGATGGCAGCATTTTTCACCCTGATAAGAAAAACGTGCTTGCACTCCCAAAACTAAAGAACAGTATTAAAAATAAAGATATCCATTACTCAGTAGATGGTAAAAATTATAATTTAAATGACTACTTAAAAAATCAAAGTGTTGCAGGTCTGATTGTATTAAAAGATGGCAAAATTGCTTATGAATATTACGGACAAGGGAACAATGAAACGACTTTATGGACTTCTCGTTCAGTTGCAAAGTCTATTGTAGCAACATTAATTGGAGTTGCTATTCAACAAGGTAAAATCAAATCGGTAGATGATCCAATCATTCAATACTTACCAGATTTAAAAGGAACTGCTTGGGAAAAAGTATCCTTAAAACAGCTTTTGCAGCACACTTCGGGTGTTGAGTGGAATGAAAACTATAAAGATCCAAATTCAGATTTTGCAAAAATGACCTACTGTGAGGCAGCTAACGATCCAGATGCTTGTGTCTATAAAAATGTAAAAAACCAGAAAGCGAAATATGAACCAGGAACGGTATGGTCATATAGCACAGGTGGGGCATATCTGGTGGGTAAAGTGTTAGAAGCTGCTACACATGAAAATATTGCTAAATACCTGGAAGATAACGTCTGGAAACGGGTAGGTATGGAGCGAGAAGGTGTTTGGCAATCTTATACCCGCAATCAAGTTGACATGGGTGGACATGGGTTTAATGCAACGTTACGTGATTATGCGCGTTTCGGACAATTTATATTGAATGAAGGACATGTTTCTAATGGCGACAAGATGTTACCCGATGGTTGGACAGCCCAAGCGACCAAATGGAATCAAGCGAAAGGCTCTGTCTCAGAAAACTACCCAAAAGGCATATATGGTTTTCAATGGTGGAATTCACATGCCAAAAAAGGTTCGCCATTAAGCACACAAAATTCTGATGAAACTTTCTGGGGACTGGGTATTTTTGGGCAGATGTTAGCCATTAACCCTAAAGACAAGATTGTCATGATGCAGTGGAGTACATGGGAAACTGCAATGCCATCCGCTGAGCTTGATAATGAAAAAAGTTTATTTTTTAATGCGGTAACTCAGCATCTTACCCAGCAAAAATAAGTGATTTTCTATAGCTTAGATTGTCATTAAATTTTAACTTGATATTTAACTAAGGTAATTTTAGAATCCGCCCAACAAATTTTTAGGAGCTTCAATGTGAGTACTTGCTCGAGTGACGGTAGTCGATCGGTAATAGTCTAAGTATCCACTGAAGTCCTGACAGACCTCTTTTTGTGGATACAAGAAGAGGTTTTTTATTTTCATCTTTTCATTTCTATTATTAACCCATGATTTATTCATGACGGGTTGCAGTACTTGCATGTGCTCCATGACTTATGGGAGTGATGCCAGTGTTATTTACTTTAAAGAAACGCTCACTTATTTCTGGTTTCTGTTTATTTGCATTATCTAACGCTAGCCATAGTGGACGACCTATGGTTGTGGACGATGCTGCTCTTGTTTCGCCAAAAACTTGCCAACTAGAAACTTGGGCGCAGCATAACCCTGACAACAAAGAATATTGGGCAACACCAGCCTGTAATTTTGGTGGAAATTTTGAATTTGCGGTAGGGATGGGAAGAGTAAACGATGATACTGAGCACGTCAGTTATGCAACTTTACAAGGTAAAACCTTATTAAAACCCTTAGAAACGAATGATTGGGGAATCGGCTTTTCTTTTGGCACACTAATAAATGCTAAAGATTCTTCAAAAAAAGATTGGACGGTTAATGTTCCTTTAAGTGTTTCTACATTGGATGATAAGTTTTTAATCCATGCCAACCTTGGTTGGTTACGTGAAAATACTACGCATAAAAACCAAACTACGTGGGGAATTGGAACCGAAACACAACTTACTCATCCATTAACGCTCACTGCCGAAGTATATGGTAATGACCGAAATGATGCCTTTTACCAAACAGGTTTTCGATACATGGTCTATAAAGACCTTGTGCAATTAAACGCAAGTTATGGCAACCAAATGTCTCATCACAATAATGCTTTTTTCTCTGTCGGATTTGTATTTCTAACAAAGCCATTTTTACCTTAATAACTTAGAAATATCTCAAAGTTCCCTTCAGAAAGTGCTCTTTTAAAACATAAAAGAGCACAGTAAAAATAAGTATATATTTCATATAAGGAAACTTTCTCTCACTTCTTTTGATTTCATCTAAAACATAGAGTAAAGTTCGTTCACAAGATATTAAATAAAATGAATGGCTTGTTATGAATATTATAAAAGGTACTAATTTTTGGAGATTACTTTCTATTATATTAGGTTTTATTATTTTTCTAGGATTGTATTATTTTTTTATTGTATATCCTAAGGATACAGAGCAAGCCAGAATAAGATTTTCAGAAGAAGTCATGGCTTCTTTTTTTTGGATGGACTTATCTGATGAAGTGGAAATAAACAGTATTATTTTAAAAGAGGGCCTAGCGTTAAACCAAATTAATGATGAGATATATATTAACGATTTGAATGGTTTAAGCTCATTTTATGTTTGGAATGGTGAACATAAAGAAATGAAAGATGTCTTAAATAAATATTCTGAGTATTCATATTTTGGTAATAAGGGCATTCGAGGATTATGCTTAAAGCTTATGTTTGTACAACAATATAATCAAAAAATTCAGCAGAAAAATTATTCTTCACCAAGGCTATTAGCATCAAAAAATATTAATAAACGTAATCTGGAAACTATCTCTCCATGGTTAAATGATATGAAGGCTTTTGATGAGTTTTATAAAGCTAAACACATGATTCCAAATTGTAAGATATAGATATGGCCTCTAAAAACTTTCTGTCTACTATTGCACTGAAAAGTAAGGAGAACAAAGGAAATATAGCTATATGTTCTATTCTTTTTATTATTCCTTTATTTGTATTTCCTGCTTATCCTAAAAATGAATGGCAGTATGAGCTATATCAATACATCACACAAACTATGCATGTGACTGTTGGTACGAAAGGCCCATTACCGTTTTTTACGATTCTTTATAGCCTTTATATAACCATAGTCATGTTCTTTGTTGGTTGTGTTATCTGCTATTTTTTTATTAAAAAATATGGGGTTAATAAATATTATCAAGAAGAAATTTATAAATTCTTTTTCAAAGCCGAATTTGAGTCTTCAAAAAAATACCCTTGGTTAGAGAAACCTTTAATCAAAAAGATTTTAGTCTCAAGTACATTTGCTGGGTGTTTTGTCATGGGAATTATTCATTTTATTGAGGATGATATTACTCACCAAAGGCCTAGACGTAGGGGGGGACTCATATCATTTAGTTATAACTATAGAGTCGGGATTATGTTTTGGGAAATAGTAAGCACAGCCTTTAGTATTTTTCCTATTTTTTATTTTGGTCTTTTATTTCTATATATCATTAATTATTTTTTTCGCGGGTTAGGTACAGGTAAGGTAGCTATTCCTTTAGAAGTGCCAAGCAAAAAAAGAAAGAGAACTAGGAAGGTGTGATATTTTCCTTTTGAACTGATTAAACACATTTCACTCAACCTATCAATAAATGTGACAGAATCTAACTTTTTATATCATGTAAATACGACTATCCTAATTGAACTTGAGCACATCCTTTTGAAGTGTTCGTTTTTTCGTTAGGTTTTTAGGTATTTAAAAAATGAATAAAATGCACGTAACTTTAGCGGTCATTATTGGTTTAATTGTTGGTGGTGTAATAGGCGCTCTTGGTTACTCTAAAACTGCTGCACGTTATGACGCAATGACTACAGCCTGTGTCATGGTAAATCAAGCGGTTGAACATAGCATCTTGAAACCAGAACAAGTGAAAGAGCTAGGTGAGCTAACAGGTCAAAGCCTTAAAAAAGATTATGAGTCAGTTGCATCCAAATTTAAATTCTCTGAAAAGCAATTAGGTAACGCATCTGAAGGTTCTAATTGTAGCCAGTTTATTGTTGGGGTAAATGCCGCAAAATAACCTAGAGTAAGCCCACAAACTGTGGGCTTTTTTATGTAAGCCTATTTGGGGTGTCTACAAGATCAACTGAACATATGATCTATAAACTGCTATAATAATGATCAAAGTAAAATCTAAGCTTGCTCTAAAGGCAGGCTTTTTATATGTGTAAATAAGTCTGCTAGGAAATATGAAACGCTATTTAAAACAAACTGAATCGGCTACGACTAATTGGACAACAGAGCAAGACTGCTTCTTGATCGAAAATAACTTTCTTTCAATTCAGGAACTCATTGAACAGTTACCTTTTTCTGAAGAAGAAATACGAGTACGTAGAGCCGTTTTAGGTTTAGTGAGACGAGATAAACAGATGAAAACATATTAATTTTACCAAACGGTCAAAATAATATGAAAATAAATGTTTCTAATTATCTCTATTCAACCATTCATTTTTGCGGATGAGTTATCAAAACCATAATTTTTTTAGGTATTTTTATGGTGCACTTTACATAAAGTTCTAATTACTTACAAAGCACTCCAATAAGGATACCTTTAATTACACTACTTTAAGCATAATCAAAGACAGAAAACATTCATAGATCAGCACTTTATAACAATAGTACGGAGAGAGGTTAATGCCAAAGTATCTAGCTGTAGCCGAAAAGGTTTATAAAAATATTAAAAAAGATAGCTTATTCACTGATGACATTACTCAGAACCTTAACTGTTTAATTAGTCAGATTCGAAAAGCCATTAAAGGAACGGAGTTTAAGCTCAAGTTCAACTATATAGACTTTGAAGAAAACTTAACGAAACCGTTAAGTGAGTGCAAGGTCCAGATTGATTTGAGTGTTATGCCGAAGTTCGCAAATGAAGGTGAGTATCTTCTTTGGTTAGCTGGTTTTATCGAGCGAATCACAGAAGGGGGAAAACCTAAATTACCACCAATTTCGCATTTTTTGCCACCAGGTTTTAAGATGTCGAAAGATGCGTTTCCAATGACTGTTGCTCCTGCAAAAGAAGAGCATGCTGATATGATCATCAATTATTTTAAATCTGAGGATTTTATTAAAACTAATAAAACTCCTTCATAAAAGAATATAGAAGTGAACGTCCACCTTGCTTCTATATACTGCTGGTTTTTAAGTTCAGCGACCGCCTTCTGGGGCGGTTTTTTTTACTCAAAAATAAAGACTGAGTTAACTTTTATTTTTGAGTAAAGGCATATTTTCGAGAATATTAAATGTATATAAATATACTCAAGATTAACTAATTTTTATAAATAACAATATATTGGCTGTATTCTTTAATAAAGAGAAATATACACTTTTCACACAACCAACGTGCCAAGTAACGCAATTAAACATTTAGCTGTTCATAATCTTTAAAAAAAGAGAGATGAATGATATGAATGAAAATGCAGAGCTTATAAAATATATAGACGTTGCTGAAAACGTCTATGAACGGGTCTATGAAAATAACCAAGTTTCTAATAATTTGATTGTTAACCTTAACCGCATTATGGCGGAAATCAAAAAGCAGGCCGAAGAAAAAGACCTAAAGTTGAAATATAAATCGATCGATTTTGAATATTGCTTGAGCTTACCTTTGGCAGATCGAGATATTAAAATTGACCTTAGTTTGATTCCTCACTTTGAACACCGTGATGAATGCATTTTATGGTTAACGAACTTTATAGGAAAAATTAGTGTGCAAAAAAGGATGATAAGGCAGAAACTAAATTATCATTAAAATGAATTAGATTTTAAATGCATGAACGAACCGTCTTTAGACGGTTTTTTGTGGGTGAAATATATAATATGATTTACCACAGATTGACACTCCATAATTAGAAAATGACATAGAGCGCTTTAAAATGAAAAAGCTTGTAATGACTTTTGCTGTATTAATTCAATTATCGACCTATAGCGTAGCCAATGATTCTACGGGCTACGTCGGTACAGGTGGAATTCAATATCTTAAAAATTCGCAGATTGCCATGCAAAGCGAAGATCTATTTATTAGTAAAAAACGAATTAAAGTCGACTACCTCTATAAAAACCTAGGCAATAAAGACGTCACTGAAACGATTTTATTTCCGCTACCACGCATTGATAATTTCTTTGAGTCTGACTTTGCTCACACTGAAGAGCTTTTAAAAAGTTTTAAGATTGTGGTGGATGGTAAAAATATTAATCCAGAAATGCACGTGCGAACGTTTATTCAAAAAGATGAGAAATCCCCTCTGATTGATGCAACGGATGAGTTTAAGCAGTGCGATTTTAGTGAAAAAGACATGCTTAATCCGTGGCTACGTAATAACGATGATTATGAGTATTATGTAGATAAGTTAAAGAAGTGTAATAAGCCACAAATACAGAAAATTTTAGCCAATTTTAAAAAAGATGATGTGATTCCGTGGTCATCTCAAGTGATCTATAGTTGGAAGCAGACCTTCAAAGCCAATAGTCTGACTAAAATTCAGCATGAATATAAACCTTTGGTGGGTGGTTCAGTTGCTCTCTATCCAGATGAATATAACCAGCAATTTTGTATGGATAAACAATTTAAGCAGGGCTTAAAAAAAGCCAGTTCAGAAAATTCGCCGTTTAGTGCTTTGGGCTATATTTTGACGACGGGTGCAAATTGGGCAAAGCCGATTGAAAACTTTAAGTTAACCATTGAGCGGGATAAAGACGAACTGGTTTCATTTTGTTGGGATGGGCCAGTTAAAAAGATTAGCCCAACTCAATTTCAAATGACTAAAACCAAGTTTGTACCAAAGCGAGATTTAGATATTATTTTTGTCAAAGTTAGATAAGCTCATACAAACTCTAAACTGTATAAAATTGCATCACTCTTGATTGTGTGACATAACTTAATGATGGCACATAATAACAAGAGGATGCCGCAATGTTGCTTAAGGGAAAAGTGGCTGTCATTTTTGGAGGCAGTGGAGCAATTGGCACTGCAATTGCGAAGGTTTTTATTCGTGAAGGTGCACATGTCTATTTGTGTGCAAGAGATTTAAATAAACTGCAAAACATTGCGACACAACTACATGAACTTGGAAGTGCGGTTCATACGGCCAGCGTTGATGTGTTAGACAGTCAGTCAATAAATAATACCGTTGCTCAAATTGCTCAAGATACAGGTGGGCTAGATTTGATCATCAATGCCACCAGTTTTATACATAATCAAGGCAAAGAAATTTTGGAATTAAATCTTGATGAGTTCGTCGGGGGAATAAATCCATTTCTAACGGCTCAGTTTAATATCTCTAAAGCTGTGGTGCCTTATATGGGTGGTGATCGTGGTGGAACAATGATTTCAATTGTGGCACCTTCAGCTCGGATGGCAATACCGGGCCATCTGGGGCATATTGTGGGCTGTGCCGGAATCGAAGCTTTTATTAAAGCACTGGCTAGTGAGCTAGGGCCTAAAAATATACGAGTGCTGGGTGTTCGCTCACATGCAATTGTTGATGCTGTTCAAGCTGGTTCCTACACGCGTGAATTATTTGAGTCAAAAGCACAGGCAATGGGGCTTAGCATAGGACAATGGTTAGAAGGTGCGGCCCAGAGCACTATGCTAAAACGGCTACCCACGCTTTCTCAGGTTGCAGAAACTGTGGCTTTTCTAGCATCGGAACATGCGAACTCAATGACTGCAACCGTGGTAAATATGACGGCTGGTGCAATAATCGATTAGTGCAATTTATTTTTAATCCAATAATCTAAACTAAAGTAACGGCCACCTCCAAGTACAAGCAGAGCAAGCAACATAACCATGTAGGTCGCAGCAAATTCAATTCCATTATTTAAAATAACAAACGAACCGCTCGATGTAAGCCAGTCATAGTTGCCATAGTTCTGTAGAATTTCACGAGCTTTATCTAACTTTTCAGCGGAGGCCAATACTTGCATGTTTGCGAAGGGTGCATGCGGGTCAGCAATTGCTTGCCATCCATTAGGGAGATGTACCGTAAATATTGCAACTAACATTGTAATAATGAGTGGGATACTAATTAAACGGGTAAACAGACCTAATGTTAAAAGTATTGCACCTGCTAGCTCAGTTGCTGTTGCAAGCAAAGCCATTAAATAGGGGAAAGGAAGTCCTAATCCTCCATCTGAGTTGCCGAACCATTCTACAATGTCATTGAAGTGCATTAATTTATTTATGCCTGCCATCCAAAATATGGGGACTAGGTACAATCGAATAGCCAGCGCTGCAATGCCATCAATATGCTGTAGGGACTCGCCGAGTCGTTGATAGTATTTACATAAGCCATAAATAAAGTTCTTCATAATAATTTCACATCCATTGCGATTGAATAATAATTAGTCGGATGGAAGCTGTATTTCTTACATAAAAAATTTTTTTATTTACGGTGTAATAAAAAAGGATTTGGTCCGTCTAACTTTATGTACATGTGTACAAACCGAGAAATTATCATTAAAGGAATACGAAAATGAACAAACTCAACTCAATGACTTCAGTGGCAGCATTATTAGCACTTTCAGTTGCAGGAGCTACGCAAATGGCTGTAGCAGCAACCAATACAACAACCGAAGTACATGCAACCAAAGCAGCCGATGGTAAATGTGGTGAAGCGAAATGCGGAGCCAACAAAATGAAAAAACATGAAAAATCTGCTGAAGCAAAATGTGGAGCAGCTAAAAAAGCAGCAGATGGTAAATGCGGTGCAGATAAAAAAGTTGCTGATGGTAAGTGTGGTGCCAAGTAAACAATTTAATCATGGATGATGTCGGCCTTCTAGTAAGTGTCGGCATCATTTCCAAAAGGAGAAATCACCATGATGGAGTTGAATGGTGTAGGGCTTGGTTTAAGACGAGATTTCATAGATTCGTTTCTAACAGCAAAAACATATCCGGACTTTATTGAGGTTGCCCCAGAAAATTGGCTAGGTTTTGGTGGTCGACATGCAAAATTACTTGCACAGTGTGCTGAAAAAGCGCCGTTAATTTGTCACGGCTTGTCATTATCTATTGGAGGGCCGCATCCACTTAATCTCGAATTTATTGGTCGAGTAAAAAACTTTTTAGAACAATATGATGTACCAATTTATTCTGAACATTTAAGTTATACAAATGATGGTGGCTATTTATATGATTTATTGCCAATACCGATGACAGAAGCAGCTGTTAAATATGTGGCTGAACGCATTTTGCGTGTGCAAGATATTTTAGGGAAAAGATTAGTTATAGAGAATGTTTCTACTTATGTCATGCCGAATGCCGAAATGAGTGAAGCTGAATTTATCCGTGAGGTTATTCAATATGCAGACTGTGATTTACTTCTTGATGTAAACAATGCCTATGTCAACAGTATCAATCATGGCAGTAACGCATTTGGATTTATTCGAGACATGCCAAAAGAGCGCATCCGTTATTTACATATTGCTGGGCATGAACAAGTTCAGAAAAATTTATTAATTGATACGCATGGTGCAGAAGTTTGTGACTGTGTTTGGGAGTTGTTGAGATATACCTATCAAGTATGTGGAGTAAAACCGACTTTATTAGAACGCGACTTTAATATTCCATCATGGCAAGAATTAGAAGAGGAACTTGCCAAAATTAAACTTATTCAACAACAGGAGAGTGGCTATGAAGGGAAATCAAACATCCTTCCAAACCATGCAACGTCAGTTTTGTGACTGGATTCGTGATCCTGATTTGGAAATACCCCAAGCACTTCCTCCTCAAAGAATGCAAATTTATCGGGATTTACTTTTTAATAATGTCAGCTCATTTATTAACTTAGTTTATCCGGTAGCTCGTGCGATGTTGCCAGAGTTAAAGTGGCAAAAACTGCTGTTAGAGTTTTTTCAAAAAGCTGAGAGTCGCTCACCTTTATACAATGATATCTCTTTAGAGTTTAGAGAGTATTTAACAGAGCAACAGCATCCGATATTACAAGAGTATCCTTGGTTGGCTGAGTTATTACAGTTTGAATGGCTAGAATTATATTTAGACACTGTTGAAATTGAAGATGTTGTTTTACATGAAAATTATGCTTGGCAGTTAACCACCAAAGTATGGGTATTGGTTTATCAATATCCTGTTTATACTTGGACGACTTTAATGACACCAGAACAAGTTGAACTTGCACCAGGTGCAGTAATGGTCTGGCGCGATGAACAAGATAGGGTATGTATTGAACAACTCTCTCCACTGTTTGCTATGCTGATTGAACAGTTAACTCAAAATATAACGTTAACTGATCATGATATTTTTACACTCATTCAATCAGTACTCGCTGACTTGTCTGAGCCTGAAATTTATCTGCAAATTCAAGAACTCAAAAACCTCTTAACTCGGCTACAATTAATTCAAACTCCCTATAATTTAAAAGAGGCATAAGGATGACTTCAGCCGCGGCATCACGTCATGACGACCTAGGGGATCAACTGCATAATCCAGCCTTTTTACAAGACTTAAGACAGCAAATGATTAAATTTGCTTTTTTACAGTTGTCTTCGCTTCCGCAAGCTGAGGATGTAGTGCAAGAGGCATTAACGAGCGCTTTTCAAAATTTAGATTCATTTAAAGGGCGGGCTGCGTTCAAAACATGGGTATTCGCGATTTTAAAAAATAAAATTATTGATGTAGTTAGGCAAAAGTCGCGCTTGGTCGCAATGTCTGAATTATTTAAAGATGAGGAAAGCGAACTCAGTGTCGACGAGTTATTCGATGCATCAGGGCACTGGCATAAATATGAAGCCCCTCAAGCATGGCAAAGCCCTGAAGAAATGATAGAGCAGTCAGATTTCTGGATAATTTTTGAAGCTTGTTTAGATCATTTGCCAGCCAAATATGCTCAGGTTTTTATGATGAGAGAAGTGATAGAGCTGAGTTCCAACGAAATTTGTAGCAAGCTGGAATTGTCTATTTCAAATTTTAATGTGTTGATGTATCGAAGTCGTACCCGATTACGGGAATGCTTAGAAAATAAATGGTTATTGAAGGAGGATTGTTCATGTTGACATGCCGACAAGCCACTCAACTATTGTCTGAAAAGCAAGATAGACCGCTGTTTTTACGCGAGCAAAGTAGTTTACAACTGCATTTGTTGGCGTGTCGATCATGCCGCCGTTATGCAAAACAGATCAAAACAATTAGTCAGCTTTCTAAAGCATTTAAAAATTTGGATGGCTAACTTTAGTTAAAAATTTATTTATTGCTGGCCTTAACGCGTTAAAAGCTTACATACTATAAAAGTGAAGGAATTTTTAAGACAGGATGAAACGTGAATTTAAAGAATCTTGAAGCATTTTATTGGGTTGTGACTTTAAATAGCTTCAATAAGGCTGCGACTAAATTGCAAACTACCCAGCCTGCGGTATCTCAAAAAATCACATCTCTTGAAAATGA
Source organism: Acinetobacter sp. V89_4 (assembly GCF_029967875.1). Classification (NCBI taxonomy): domain Bacteria; kingdom Pseudomonadati; phylum Pseudomonadota; class Gammaproteobacteria; order Moraxellales; family Moraxellaceae; genus Acinetobacter; species Acinetobacter sp. V89_4. The sequence continues at coordinate 168,778 of NZ_JASCAI010000030.1, read as the reverse complement.
ATTAGGCTTTAAAGTTTTAGATCGAAATTATCGGCAGTTTAAACCGACTCATAAAGGCTTAACTTTATTTAAGTACGCCGAAAAATTTATGCGCCTAGAAACAGATCTGGTGGCTGAACTGACCGAAAACCAGCACCTGACTGGCACCATTCGTTTAGGGGTTTCCGAAACTATTGTTTATACGTGGTTAGTTGAATATATCGAAAAGGTTCAACAAGAGTTTCCAAAAATTTCAGTCGAAATTGTGGTGGACCTGACACCTAACTTACAAGAGGGCGTTCGAACAGGCGACTTGGACATGGCTTTTTTGCTTGGGCCAACCTTGGCTTTTGAGTGTATTGAACAAGCTTTATGTGATTTTGAATTAAGTTTCTTGGCTTCACCTTCATTTAAAGGCGGTGTAGCTCAAATGTCCTTTAAAACTTTAATGTCACATACCATTTTAACTTACCCCAAAATTACCTATCCCTATAAAGAATTAAAAGCCAGAATGAAAGAACAAGGAATTGATGAACCACTCTCAATTACCAGTTATTCATTAGCGACTTTATTGCGTTTAGCCGAGCAGGGGCTAGGTATTGCTGTCGTACCGACTTTAACGGCGCTAAAAGAAATTACCGACGGACGACTAGAAATATTAAATACTCCCATTCAGTTAAAGACCTTTCATTTCACCTCAATCTACATTCAAGGAAATGATGTTGCTTTGAAAGAAAAACTAACTGAAGTTGCTGTTAGGGTGTCGGAAAGTGCCATGAAAAGCCTCAATGAGAAAATCCAAAAATAAGCGATACTTTTATTTCACATAAAATATTTTTTCTTATTTTAAATAGGCTGCTTGCATGCAAAGTCATAAAAGCAGCTTATCTCGTTCAATAAGTAAAACTTATCCTGCTTTTTTAATAAAATATAAACCATTTAAAATCAAATGCTTGAGTTTTTAATTTTATGTAAAAAGTCTTATTGTTCGTAGGGTTTAGCTATGTTTTTATTTTAGATACAAGATTTGATCACCGATTGTGCTGATTGGGGAACAGGGAATCTTTGTCATTTTAAAGGATTAAAGAATATTGTTTGGGAAAAATGATGTTCTTGGTTCAACCTGAAAATAGCGTTGTTAAGCTCAAATGGATGAGGAACGCATTAATATGTCTTTACTGAAATCTTCTTTTTTATCAGATCGCCAATGGGCCATTGTAGCCTCAATCTTTATGATGGCGACCTCTGCAATGGGGCCAGGATTTTTAACCCAAACTGCTGTATTTACAGTCAAGTTAGGTGCAGCATTCGGCTTCGCAATTTTAGTTTCCATTCTGATTGATTATGTAGTTCAACAAAATATTTGGCGAGTGGTCACACTTACTCAAATGCGTGCATCAGACATTGCCAATAAAGCATTACCGGGTAGTGGTTATTTACTGGCGTTTCTGGTGATTTTGGGTGGTTTTTTCTTTAGTGTTGGTAACATTGCAGGTGCAGCTTTAGGCTTAAATGCGCTTTTTGGCCTAGACACAAAGTGGGGCGGTATTTTAAGTGGTGCCTTAGCCATTTTGATTTTTGCTTCAAGAAAAGCAACGCTTGCCATGGATAAAAGCATGATCGTGTTGGGATTGCTTAAAATCCTCCTGATTATTATTGTTGCCGTCATTGTAATGCCTCCAGTTGGGCAAGCTGTACATCAAACCTTTGCTCCAGATCAGATCGACTTTGCCATTATTACCACTATTGTTGGCGGTACGGTTGGTGGCTATATCTGCTACGCGGGTGCCCATCGTTTACTCGATAAAGGCGCTGTTGGTCCTGAAAATATTGATGAGGTTGCTAAAGCTGCGACCAAGGGCATTATTGTTGTCGGCATCATGCGCTACGTATTGTTTTTAGCGTTTTTAGGTGTGGTGGTGAGCGGTGCAACGATTGATTTAGCCAGCCATGATGCCAATCCGGCAGCTCAAGCATTCCAATATGCAGCTGGTACATTTGGTTTTAAATTGTTCGGCTTAATTTTCTGGGCAGCAGGTATTAGTAGCACCATTGGCGCAGCATATACTTCAGTTTCATTCTTTACTGCGTTTAAAAAGAACTTAACACCAAAACAAACCAACTATACGACTATTACCTTTATCGCATTGGCTTTATTGCTCTATGTGTTATTGGGTGCAACTCCAGCAGGTCTACTCATTTTCGTCGGTGGTTTTAACGGTTTGGTGTTGCCAATTGGTCTTACAATTTTTGTGTATGTTGCTGCATGCCGTAAAGATTTAATGGGTAATTACAACTATCCAAAATGGTTGCTTATTTTGGGTGGGTTAACATGTCTGTTGACATGGTGGATGGGCTATATGTCATTTACGACAGTGTTTAACTATTTGACCAAGCTTTAAACCAGACTTTGTTAAGTGATAAAGGAATAATGCCATGTTTGTAGATTTAAATAGTGATTTGGGTGAAAGCTTTGGTTCATGGAAAATGGGTAATGATGATCAGATCTTACCTGTCGTGACCAGTGCCAATATTGCGTGTGGCTTCCATGCTGGCGACCCGCTCGGTATTTTAAAAACGGTTCGTAAAGCAGTTGAGCTGGGTGTGACTGTTGGTGCTCATGTGTCTTACCCAGACCTTGTAGGCTTTGGCCGCCGTAATATGGATTTATCACGTGATGAACTGATTGCCGATGTGCTTTACCAAATTTCTGCACTCGATGGTTTGGCTAAAGTGGCAGGCTCAAAAGTGCAATACGTTAAACCACATGGCGCGCTTTATAACACGATTGCACATGACCAAGCTCAAGCAGCCGCAGTGATTGATGCGATTAAAATGTATAACCCTGAATTGGTTTTAGTGGCTTTGGCGGGATCGAACTTAGTCGAGCAGGCACGAGCTGCTGGTTTAAAAGTAGTCTCTGAAGCATTTGCAGACCGTGCCTATAACAGCGATGGTTCACTGGTGTCTCGTCGTCTAGAAGGTGCGGTTTTACATGACTCAGCATTTGTTGCGAGCCGTGTGGTTTCAATGCTTAAAAATGGTGGGGTAGAGTCAATTGACGGTGTATTTACTCCAATTCAGGCCGACACCATTTGCCTACATGGTGACACCGACGGTGCATTAGAGATGTCAGCAGCCATTAAAGCCGAGCTTGTAAAAAATAATATTGAAATCCGCCCGTTTGTAAACAAAGCATAAGGATGAACACCATGTATAAGGATATTAAAGTCGACCCAGCTCAGCTTGAAGCCGCATTAGATGCGCGTTTAAAAATTCGTGCAGGTTTTGATAAGCCGACAGCAGGCATGGCTGCGGGCATGACGCAGGTCAACATGATTTCGGTGCCAAAAGAGTGGGCATATGACTTTTTACTCTATGCACACCGTAACCCGCAAAGCTGCCCAGTGCTTGATGTGCTCGAAGAAGGCATCTATGCAACTAAGCTTGCAGTAGACTCAGACATTCGAACTGACTTTCCGCGTTATCGCATTTGGAAAGATGGCCAAATGGTTGATGAAGTGACCGATGCAAGAGAGATTTATAACGCCCATCCTGATTTGGTGACTTTCTTAATTGGCTGTAGTTTTTCCTTTGAAACAGCCTTGCAAGAAGCGGGTATTGAAGTTCGCCATATTCATGACGATACCAATGTACCGATGTATTTGAGCAATATTCAGTGCCAACCGGCAGGGCGTATTTCAGGAAATATGGTCGTTTCTATGCGACCAATTCCATCGCATCAAATTAGTGAAGCGGTAAAAATTACAGCACGTATGCCAAGCGTGCATGGCGCACCTGTACATATTGGTCACCCTGAAAGCTTAGGAATTTCGGATGTAAATAAGCCAGACTTTGGTGATGCTTCTCGTATTGAAGCAGGTGAAATTCCAGTGTTTTGGGCATGTGGGGTAACACCGCAAGCAGCTGTTATGAACTCGAAAATTCCTTTTGCGATTAGTCATGCACCAGGTCACATGTTTATTACCGACATTCCTGACCGCGCTTGGATTGGCTAATTGGACTAAAGAAGAATTAAAAGGATAAGCAAATGCGTTTTTTATCGGTAAACGCCGATTGTTTCTTGATTGAGCTTGCGAGCCTAGAAGAAACTTTGGCGTTGTACAATAAATTGCAAAATACGCAATTGAATGGAATTAAAGACTTAGTCCCTGCTGCAAAAACAATTTTGGTTTTTTTCAACGAGATCGAAACCAACTTTAAAACGCTGGTTTCTTCAATTCAGAGCCTCAAAGTTGATTCTGGATTTGAGCGTAGCAGCCAAGAAGTAATTGTGCCGATTCGTTACGATGGCGAAGACCTTGCGCAAGTTGCCGAACTACAAGGGCTGTCTGTAGCTGATGTAATTAGAAAACATTACCAAAGCGTGTGGAATGTCGCTTTTATTGGTTTTGCGCCGGGCTTTGCTTATATGAGCAGTCCTGATAAGCCTTTTACCGATATTCCACGTTTAACGGTTCCGCGTAAAAAAATACCATCAGGCTCTTTGGGCTTAGCTGGAAAATACTCTGGAATTTACCCCAAAGACAGTCCGGGTGGCTGGCAGTTGATTGGTACAACATCAGAAAAAATGTGGGATTTAGAGCGTAAAAATCCTGCATTGCTGTTACCGGGTATGACCGTTCATTTTGAAGATGTCACACATCGTCCAACGACTGTGACTGTACCGCAGCAAATCACACGTAAGGTTGAGCCGAAACAATCTCTGCCACTATTTACGATCACTGCGCCAAGTTTACAGATGCTCATTCAAGACGAAGGACGCTTAAATCAGACCAATATTGGTGTTGGGGTTGCAGGTGCAATGGATTTATCTGCCATGCATAGTGCTAACCGTATTGTAGGTAACCCAACCGATACACCCGTTATTGAAGTTTTAAATGGCGGCCTAAAAGCCAAAATGCAGCATGCAGGCGTTATTGCAGTTGCAGGTGCCATTTCAAACATTCGTGTGAAATTCGCTGACGGTCAAACCACTGATTTTGCAAGCTATCAACCGATTGATTTGGATGAAGGCGATGAATTTCAAATTCAGCCACCAACAGCAGGCTTAAGAAACTATCTGGCAGTTCGCGGTGGTATAGACGTTGAACCAATACTCAATAGTGCTTCGTTTGACAGCTTGGCGGTATTAGGGCCAGAGCCTTTAAAGCTCGGAGATACCATTTACCAAGGACAGGTTCAAGCAGCCAACATTAGCCTAAATGAAGTGGGCAAAAGCGATTTGCCACGAGCTGGCGAAGTGGTCGAACTAGATATTGTGATGGGCCCACGTACAGACTGGTTTGAACAAGACAGTATTGAGTTGCTCTGTCAGCAAGGGTGGCTTGTGACCAATGAAAGCAACCGAGTTGGTCTCAGACTTTCAGGTGCACAGCCTTTAACTCGCAAAATTACCCATGAACTAGAAAGTGAAGGCACATGCATTGGTGCTTTACAGATTCCACCGAGCGGCCAACCCGTTTTGTTTATGAATGATCATCCTTTAACGGGCGGATATCCTGTTATTGGCTCTGTTGCTAAACACCATTGGGATTTGGTGGCACAGATTCCAGCAGGTTGCCGCATCAAATTTAAAAAAATTGCCGAATTTACAGATTTTGAGAATGAATGATGAATACAGAAAAATTATTGATTGCTAACCGTGGTGAAATTGCCGTTCGTATTATCCATGCTTGCCGTGACATGGGAATTGCTTCGGTCGCGTTATATGCAGATGACGATATTGGCAGCATGCATGTTGAACTTGCAGATGAAGCATGGGGCTTGGCTGGCGCAACTGCTAGCGAGACTTACCTAAATATTCCTGCCATTATTGAAGTTGCAAAGAAATCGAAAGCGACCATGGTCCATCCAGGTTACGGCTTTTTATCTGAGCGTGCTGAGTTTGCCCAAGCCGTGATTGATGCGGGCTTAAAATGGGTAGGGCCATCACCAAGTGCCATTGAAAAACTAGGCGATAAAATTGAAGCACGTAAAATTGCAGCTTCCGTTGGCGCGCCTTTGGTTCAGGGTACGCAAGATCCACTCAATAATGCAGAGGAAGCTTTAGAGTTTGCCAAGCAATATGGTTTACCAATTGCCATTAAAGCTGCGTTTGGTGGCGGTGGCCGTGGCTTAAAAGTTGCGTGGAAACTCGAAGAAGTTCAAGAGCTTTATGAGTCGGCAGTACGAGAGGCAAAAGCTGCCTTTGGTCGTGGTGAATGTTTTGTCGAGCAATATCTCGATAAACCGCGCCATGTAGAAGCGCAAGTGATTGCTGACCAACATGGCAATATTGTGGTACTTGGTACACGTGATTGTTCATTGCAACGTCGTAATCAAAAGTTAGTCGAAGAAGCACCGGCGCCATTTATTAGCGATGAGATTTACCAGCAAATTTTAACCTCGGCAAAAAACATTTGTCAGGCTGCAAACTATGTGGGTGCAGGAACAGTTGAATATTTACTAAGTCGCGACGGCAAGCTTTCATTTTTAGAAGTAAACACCCGTTTGCAAGTTGAGCACCCAGTGACCGAAGAAACCTCAAAAGTCGATTTGGTGGTTGAGCAAATTCGTGTTGCACAAGGTGAAGTGCTTTCTATTAAAGAAACACCAAAAGCCCAGGGCCACGCTATTGAGTTTCGTATTAATGCCGAAGACCCAGCTCGCGGGTTTATTCCGGCCTTTGGTGTGTTGAGTTTATTTGAAGCGCCTTTTGGTCACGGTGTACGAGTCGATACAGGAGTTCGAACTGGATCATTGGTGTCTAGTCATTTTGATTCACTCATGGCAAAACTCATTGTGACTGGCCCAACCCGTGAAATTGCAATTGCTCGCGCCAAACGTGCTTTGAAGCAATTTAAAATTGAAGGTGTAGCATCGGTTTTAGACTTTCACCGCGCGGTACTCAATGAGCCTGACTTTACAGATGAGTTTAATGTACACACGCGTTGGATCGAAAACGACTTTAAACAAGAGTTGAAACCGACTAAACGCGGCATTCCAAACCATCAACAACCGATGTTGCTGAGCTACATTGAAATTGATGGCAAGTTACACCGTTTAGGTTTACCTGCGGGCATGTTTGCACAAGGCCCAGCAACCGTAGCTCAAGCACAAACAGCTGAGCCAGAAGTGAGCGCCGAGCATTTACTTGCCCCAATTAATGGTGTGATTAGCGCTTGGAAAGTCGAAAATGGTGAGCAAGTCACAGAAGGCCAAGTGGTTGCCATTATGGAAGCTATGAAAATGGAAGTGCAGGTACTGGCGCATCGCAGTGGTGTTATTCAGATGAGCGCAGAGAAGGGTGCAACCTGCCATGCAGAAACTGTGATTGGTAGCATTAATTAAGTTTTGAATAAATGATTTGGCCTAATTTTGTTTTTAGTTTGATTGGGTCAAATCAGATGCTTATTTATTAACTCAGTTAGCTATGTTCACAGTACTCGTTAACCATTTTCAACTTGAAAGCCAGAAAGGGTTATGAGATATTTCGCCCTGTTTGGTGATATCAAAATTAATCACTGTATTGAAAGCTCGCTTGTGCGAGCTTTAATTTTTAGCCCAGTTTAAGCATTTCTCACTTAATGAGCTGGCTGCATAAAAAAATTGAGAATTTATCATCCATTTTAAAGGCGAATTGAAGAAAGCGAATGAAAATTCTACCTTCATCTGAATATGATCAAATTCTAAAATACAGTGTCTATTGGCTCGTCATCTCGATTGTGATTGGAGTCGTTGCTGGGTTGGCCTCGACTTTAATTTTTGTGGCCTTTGATATTTCAAATAAAGTCAGAAGCCTGCATCACTGGCTCATCTACTTTTTACCTTTTATTGGGTTTGGTATTGGTTATCTCATTAAAAAATATGGTTCACCGATTGAGCGGGGAACTCATTTATTGATTGATGAAATTCACCAGCCTAAGTCCTTTATTCCTAAACGAATGAGCCCCATCATTTTTATCACCTCAATTTTGACGCAGTTGTTTGGCGGCTCGGCAGGGCGTGAAGCACCAGCGGTTCAGCTTTCGGGTGCCTTAATTGACCACTTAAGCCATATATTAAAAATCTCGGAAGACAACCGAAAAATCTGTTTAATCGCGAGTATTGGTGCTGGCTTTGCAGGGGTGTTTGGCTTGCCTCTGGCAGGTGCAATCTATGGTTTGGAAATTACAGCTTTAGGTAACTTAAGATACTCAGCCATTTTCCCATGTTTTGTGTCGGCGCTTATTGCATCGACCATGCCTGAACTATTCGATATTGTTCATCCGCATATTTATTATGTCATTAGTGAGTTTCCACCTATTCATTTTGGCGTGCTCATGAGCTTGATTGCTGCAGGGTTAGTGTTTGGTTTAGCTGCACGTTTCTTTATTGCGGCTATTCACTTGGCGAGTGATCTCTTTTATAAATACATTCGCTATTTGCCATTAAGAACCATGGCCGGTGGTATTGTGATTATGCTACTTACGTTGTTCACTGCGCATCAGCAATACAATGGTTTGGGTACAGATAAAATCATTGCATCTTTTTATGTGCCGATTGAGTTTTACGACTTTTTTAATAAGACCGTATTTACCGCCATTACTCTAGGTTCGGGCTTTAAAGGTGGTGAAATTACGCCACTGTTTTATGTGGGGGCTACATTAGGTAATGCTTTAGGGGCGGTTTTAAACCTACCAATTTCATTGCTTGCAGGCTTAGGTTTGGTGAGTCTGTTTTCAGGGGCGAGTAAGGCACCGTTAACGTCTATTATTTTAGCTGTTGAGCTATTTGGAATGAATGTTGCGACTTATGCCATTATTACTTGTTTATTGGCAGCGCTATTTTCTGGGAATTGTGGGTTGTATCGTCGTAAAAAGTTGATGGATTGATTAAGCATTTCTAAGGAGTTGAGTGATTTCAAATTGCTTAACTCCTATTAAATCTTCTTTTTTTTAATAACAATAATAAAAATTGGCATATTAAATGCTTGATAAAAAATGATAAGCAAATGAAAAGAAATGAAGTTCTATTTCTTGTTGGGAACTATAATTAGAAATAGAAAATTATTTTAATATTAAAAAAGGAATAACTTAAACTGTGCCAATATTTATTCTAATACTTACGTTTTTTGTGGGTTTGCTTGTTGGGCGATACACTATATTTTTAATTGAAAAGTCTTTATCTGTTTTTTTATATGTTGTTCATAAATTTTTAAATAAATATTTAGTTCTTTTACTTTCAATTGTTTTTTGCTTTCTCTTTTTCTCTATCTATTTAACAGGAGGATTGATGTTGTGGCACATTCTTAGTGGTGGAATAACAGAACTGGGTAAGCTTATATATTTATCTGGATGGGTAGTCGGAGCAATATTTTTTGGATTTCATCCAGAAGATAATAATTTTAAATAAGGGATAAGTAGTTAATATAAAAAACAATCTTAAAGAGGGTGCTATGTCTATATTGGGTTTTGCTATTTTTTTTATATTCTTATATGGCATTGGCTATTTTGTAGTTAAAGCAGGGTGGAAGCTGCGCTATTTAGCGCCAATATGGTTTTTATTTTTTTTATTATCATTCTATTTGTTTTAGCAATTTTATTTCCTAAAGATTGGACCAATGCGCACTTTTTTACTGTAGATGGTCCTAATCACTTAGCACTTCTTTCTTTATTAATATCTTCATCTTTAAGTTCACTTATTACGTTTATTTTAGTTTTGGTTGTGTGGGCTATTCGACATGATGTCATTTAAATTGTTTAGATTAAAAAGTCTTAGGCAATCTAATATTTATATTAAAGAGCTAGGTCCTCTCTCATTTGGAGTAGTAAATGATTGAGTCTATTCCCATGATCATTTTGTTAGGTGCTTTTTCAGGTGCTTTTTTTGGGCGCTACTATAGAGCAGTCTTTGTCTTTTTATATGATAAAGTTTATATACTCCTTAAAGACCTTCTAACTAATCCTTTTCTTTCAATTGTTTCGATGCTTTGTGCAATAGTTTCTGTTTTCCTATTCGCGCTATGGGGCAATGTCTTTTCTTGGGTTATCTCTGACGAAAATTGGGTGTATTTTTATAACTCCTATTTTATTGGAGTTCTGGTAGGTCTTTTTCTGCTTAGGTTAAGTAGTAAAAAATAAGTTTTAAGTAGTTGAATTTAGATTATTCTACCTGTATCTTGCGATTGAAATGAAAAAAATATTAAAAATATTTAAATGGCTTATTGTCCTATTTCTAATGTTTGTTCTCTTGCTCGGTGTAATCGAGTTTATCGCAAATAAATTCTTTGATAATGCTGCCAAGAAGGATGCATGTGCTGACTCTGGAGGGGCATGGGATCATCAAAAAGATACCTGCCAATTTGGTCCTACTGATCCTAGAAGTAAAAAATAATTGGGAATATAAATGAAAAAGCAATTTGTCGATGAGAAAATGCAGAAATACTTGCGATTAATGCGTTTACGTAGAAACTTTGTATTCTCAGTATTAGTATTTCCATCAGTTGTTATTGTTGTATTGATGCTAGCAAGAGTAGATGAAAAGTACTTATCTATTTATTTTCCGATAACCATGATTCCTATCATATTATTTTTGATGTTTAAGCTGCTAGCTAACGATATATGCCCTTGGTGTAAATGTGGTTTTTTCATGAATGATCTAGGTTCTTTTGTTAATGGGCTAAGTTTTATCTTCAGAAAGCAATGCTCTCATTGCGGGCAGCCAGACAAATTATCAAAAAATGAAGATGTACATGATTCTTAAAACTATAGAATATCGCCGTAAGAAGTTGATGGATTAAGCTAGGTTTCTTAATAAATCTTAGCTGATATTCAAAATAAGATATTAGTATAAATAGTGTTATTGGATAGAATAGTTTTTATTATATAAGTAAATCTTTTTAAAATATTTAAATTTTATTTAACAGTTAGATATTGACTATGACAAATGAAGAAATAGCAGCTCAGGTAACAATTACAGCTGCACAAATACAAGCACATTATACTTTAGGTGCTGCTATTTTAAGCTCAATTGCAATTTTTATTGGAATTTATTTCTCTTGGAAGACTGCTTTAAATACTCAAAAAATTGCTCGACTGGCGGAAACTAAAAGAGATGTTTATTTAGACCTAGTTGAAAAATATTCATTGATGATGAATGGTTTTAATATTTTTATGCTAAATGGACATAATTGGGAGTTGTTGTTTGAAAGAATTACAAGTTTTTGTATTGCAATTGATAAATCTTCTTTTGTTTGTGAAACTGCCACTAAGAGTGAAATTAGTAAATTCCTTGTTGAATTTCAATTAAAAATTTCTGAAGAAATTCCTTATATTCATAAAGTTATACATGCTGATGAAAAGACTAAAAATTTAAAAATAAGTCAAAATAATACAAATATTTTATTTGAAAAAAGAATAACTTTTCTAGAGGAAATAATTCTTCAAAATCCAGAAGATGAGCGATTAAAAAGGCTATCTGATTTAGTAGAAACAACAATAAAAGATGGTGAAAAAATTAGTAAAGAAATTGAAAAAAGTATTATTGAGTCACAAAAGGAGAAAAATGAATGTCATGATCATCTTCTTGAGTTTATGAAAGTGACTAATATCTTAATTTTACCTATTAACCATAAATTAAGAGATGAATTAGGTATGCATACTGATATTCAATTGGATTATCTAATACATCAAAATTATCAAAAGTGATGAGTAAATTATAGATTTAATAGTTAAATAAATACAACTTAAAAAAGACTTTAAATCCTATTAGCTTTAATTTAATAAGAACAGGATTTTATATGCTTGACGATAAGGAAAGTGAATATTATTCTTTCTTTCTGGTAGGACGGAAAGAGGACATCTTAGGGTGTGCTGGTCTCTTTGGCACCAGTCTGCTAACTCTTTTCCGTTCTGCTACCATAATTATTTAGTAGAGATTAGTAGGATTATATCCATACCTGAGCTTTTATTTAATTATTATAACTAGACAAACAGATCTTACATATCAATATTCAATTAGGTTTTTAAATCTTCAAAACTTGAAAATAATTTAAAACCCAACCGCTCTACTTTAATACGATTGTCATTTCACACGCTTGACGACAACAAAAGCGAATACTATCCTTTGCGGGCTAGCCTACATTGCTAGCGGGTTTTAGCAGACCCTATCTAACAAAGACGATATACGAAACCTAGTTTTGTGTATCGTGAACTCGTTCGCCCCCTTTTTCTCTACGGTAGGGCGGAAGGGGGACACCTTCGGGTGTGCTGGTTTCTTTGTTGCCAGTCTGCTAACCCTCTTTCGTCCTGCCACCATCATTTAGCAGTGATCGGTAGGATTTCTTTTGTTAACAAAGGAGTCCGCTATGCGTACTAATTCTTCTCATTTTTTGGCCTTTGCCAAACTATCTCTGCCCATACTGCCAAACTGGTCTTTAAAACGGTTTAATCGACTCCAGGTTTTCTACTCCTTAAGAATCGTTACGACTAAAAAATCATAGCAACAATAAAACCGAGATAGGTCAGCACACCATTTTAGTGCTGCTTTTGCATGCCTGTTTTTTAGCACTCATTTTAAGAGTGACGGCACTTCTATCTCTTTTAGATACAACAAAAAATTATTTTAAGCGGTATACATGAAAAATTTAGAATCTTCATTTAGAGCGCTGCGCGTGCTTCACGTAGCAAAAGATTTATTTAATCAAGATGGTTTTCATAAGGTCGGCGTTGACCGAATTATTGCGGAAGCCAAAATTCCCAAAGCTACTTTCTATAATGACTTTCATTCAAAAGAACGACTGATCGAGATGTGTCTGACTTTTCAAAAAGATGCGCTCAAAGTAAAAGTATTTTCCATTCTTAATTCATACAAAGAGCAAATGGTGCTTGATAAACTCAAGCAGATTTACCTTTTACATGCAGACTTAAATGGTTTTTATCATTTGCCCTTTAAAGCAATTTTTGAAATTAAAAAGCTCTACCCAAAAGCCTATAGCGTGGTGATTGAATATAGAACTTGGCTCATAAACGAAATCTATAAATTACTTTTAACCGTCAAAACTACGGCTTCAATGAAAGATGCGCACATGTTCTTGTTTGTGATTGATGGGGCAATGGTTCAGCTTTTAAGTAAAAACAGTGTAGATGAGAGAGACAAGCTACTCGAGTATTTTTTCATAATGCTCTCTTAGCTCTAAATCTACACACTTTCTAAAAGTAAAAAGCCCGTAATTGGGCTTTTTATTTATTCGAGCTCTAGTTGATCGTCATCTTTCGTGACTTTGATTTTCAACTTTTTATATTTACGCTTGTTTGGATCTAAAGCAGAGTTTGTTACTTCATCAGCAAATTTTGGATTCTGCATGAGTTTGGCATAGGCTCTGTAACCTATACGAATTCTGGTAGGTGGACAATCTGTTCTTTTGGAATAATATTCAATAAGCGAATTTAATTCCTTTAACAAACTCTGATGTTCCATTGTATTGCTTATTTTCTATTAATTAGTAAGTTGTTTTCAGCATACTAAACTTTAGAAAATTTCTAAAGATGTAGTTGATATACATCACTTTTAATAAATGTTAATTGATTTGCATTTATTCTATTAAGAGTGAATTAATTTGCATTTTATTTGGTATTTCTGATTTCTTTTTAATCAAACAGTCATAACCAAGGTGTAAATTAATGTTAGAAAAAGAAAATAGATAGAAGATTGCCACGAACAATAACTATTTAAGCAATTTTCTCACACTGTGGTATTAAGCTGACTTTAACGAGTCGGCTTTTGTTTTTGTGGCTAAATAAAAAGCCCTTAGTTGGGCTTTTTATTTGATATGTCTCGATTAAAACTTAAGTTTTTTAAGTCCGCGGCTTACGCCATTTTGTAAAGCTGCTTTAATGATCGGGCCAAGAAAAGGCACTCGTCCTTTAAAGCTAATGGTGTAATCCAAACGAGTACGGTTGTTTCCCAAATCAATAAACTTCATTACACCACGGTGACCTTTAATTGGGCTAATACCGCTTGTGATTGCATATTCGATGAGTTCATTTTCTTTGTAGACTAAATTTGTTTCTACAAATGAAGGTGTAAATGGCATAGACATTTTACGAGCAGAGCCAACACCATTACGAGCGTCTTTTCCGTTACTAATGCGAGTCACTTTAGCAGGAGCGAAAAGTTTGCTCAGGTTTTCATGTTCACTCAAGACGGCAAAGACCTTGTCTACGGGTGCATCAAATTCTTGTACGATGTTGATTGTTTGAGTTTTTAACATCTTGTTCCCTCTAGAAATTATTTTGACATGGACGATTGTCAGAATTTGGATATTAGCATGCTTTGGGCAATGGGGGAATTCTAATCCATCGGAGTTTTAAGTTTTCGGCACTCAGACCCTGAATTTATCAATTGACCTAAATACTAAAACATCTGCTTTAACCTAACATGGTTAATTAAAATTTAAACGCCTAATATCTATGCTTGGGATAAGAACGAGTACAACAAAAATGAATGCTGTTCAACCAACAAAGCCCGCAGGTGTTATGCGGTATTTAATAAGTAAACTGAGTGTAATAGGCCTCGTAGTCTGTGTCACAAGTGCATCTGCCGCTAAAGAAATAAAATCAGGAGATTCGGCAATGGGTTATCAAAATCAAGCTGCTTGGCAACAAATTGAACAATTTCTTCCTCAAGAATTTCATATTCCTAAAGACCAGTTACCAAAAGAAGAATGGTGGGCTTGGAATGGTAATAACATCCATTTGGATACTTATCGAAATCCAAATGCAAAAATTAAAGTGATTTTATTTCATGGTGTAGGTACGAATGGCCGACAAATGTCGATGATTTTAGGTAAACCATTGGCTAATCGGGGATATGAAACAATTGCAGTCGATATGCCGGGCTATGGTGTAACTCAAGTTAGTAAAGGCAAGGTTATTAGCTATAACGATTGGGTGCAGGCTGGTAGTGATTTAATTGATATTGAATTAGCAAAAGATAGTCGTCCGGTTGTGCTTTATGGCTTAAGTGCAGGTGGAATGCTGACGTATCACGTCGCAGCTAAGAATAAAAAAGTGAAAGCAATTGTAGGAATGACCTTTCTTGACACAAGTAGTCAGAAGGTTACAGACACTGTAGCAAGTAACTTATTTATGAGTCGAGTAGGGACACCAATTGCGCATTTGACTGCAAAAACACCTCTGGCCTCAATGCGGATTCCAATGAGCTGGGCAAGTAAAATGAGTACCTTGGTGAATAATAAAGAGGCTTTAAAGGCTTTTATGAAAGATAAAACCTCGGCTGGTAACTCGGTTTCACTCACATTTTTAGACTCATATATACATTACAAACCTGAAGTGACGCCTGAAGAATTTGATGTGTGCCCAGTCTTGTTAACTCAACCAGAAAAAGACCGTTGGACTCCACTTGATTTAAGTACACCATTTCTTAGCCGTATTCAGAAGGTACCTGTAAAAACCGTAATATTGGAAAATGCAGGGCATTACCCATTAGAGCAACCGGGTTTATCTCAAATGGTTGATGCCATTGATAGCTTTTACAGCACTACGGTGAAATAACGAGTAATTGTGACTCGTTTTAATTCTGCTCGTTACGGTTTTTTATTTCTTAATTTTTTAAAGAAAGGCTGAATCACAGACCAGTTGGTTGAAATCCAGCAAATAAATGAACCAGCCGTAACCATGGCTGTTCCTTGCCAAAAGCTTAAGGACAATTGAGTTTGTAAAATAAACATCGCCAAAATAGACGAAATAATAGGGGTGAAATACGAGCCAACCACAAGCATGGTAATGTTCCCATGAATGATGCCAATGTTCCATGCCGCATAGCCAAAGCCAATTGCAGCGGATGCAACTAAAAGGGTGATTACAGTTGGAATATCCATTGAAGGAATGGCGAATTGCCCAGAGAGAAGCAGCTTGAGCCATAGCGTTAGGGCAACACAAATAAAGAAAATAGAGATCGGGTTTTGCCCATTACTCATTTTTTTGGTGAGTACACAGTAAAAAGCCCAAATAATGGCACCTACAAATGCCAAAATATAGCTTAGAGGGTTGCTATGCAAATTATCGACAATGCTACTTAGACTAAAATCACCGCTTCCAGTTTGAATAAAAATAATGCCGGAAATTGAAATAAGCAAGCCGAGAATAATAAGAAAATTAAACTTTAATTCCTTAAAAATAACAAAAGCCAAAACCGTTAAACTCGGCCACAGATAGTTAACAATGCTGACTTCAATTGCTTGTTGAGGGCTTTGAGAGTAAGCAATCGCAAATGAAAAACACAGCTCGTAAGCAACGAACAGGACTGTACCCAATATTAAATATTTTTTAGAAATCTGCTTAAAGTCTGGAACTTTGAAAATGGCAAGCAACAGTAGCGCACTTAAAGAATAAATAAGCGTCACACCTAGCTCAGGTCCAATGGCGGCACTGACTTGTTTCATCAGACCGACCATAGATGCCCACATGAGAATGGCGCTTAGACCAATCAATGTTGCTAGATTTTTTGACATAAAATTCAGTAAATAACGGTTAGAAAATGGTAAAAGATTAAGCTGTGCTGGCGAAAGGAATAAATTTTCAAGATAGGGAATATAGGACAAATTATATAAAATATAAACAATTAAATTTATTGATTGGTTGAATCTGCTATGTTTATTTAAGCATCCAATTGGGTAAAGAAATTTCGAATAAAACAACATTGTGACGAGGAAAATATGGAAGTTATTAAAACGGTTGGTGTGGTGGGCGCAGGCGTAATTGGAGCAAGTTGGACCGCCTTATTTTTATATAAAGGATTTAAAGTTAAGGTTTACGATCCTTATCCTATAGATGAAGCGATTTTTAAAAAAAGAATATACGCAAATTTAAACGATTTATTGGCTTTGGACCAAAACGCTGAACACACATATTCTCTAGCAGATGTACTGCTTCATCTGGAAATTTCTAATCATTTGAAAGATGCGGTTTCAGATGTAGATTTTATTCAAGAAAATGCACCTGAACGTCTGGATTTAAAACAAAAGCTGTATCAAGAAATCACCTCATATTGCCCTGAACATACCATTATTGCTTCAAGCTCTTCAGGCTTAAAAGTGTCTGATTTTCAAAAAGAGGCAAAACATCCTGAACGTATTTTACTAGGGCATCCTTTTAATCCGCCTCATCTTTTACCTTTGGTCGAGATCGTGGGTGGTACTTTGACGTCTCCACAAGTTTTGAAACAGGCTTCTGAGTTCTATAAACAATTAGGCAAGAACCCAATCGTTTTAAATAAAGAAGTCAAAGGGCATGTAGCAAACCGCTTGCAGGCTGCGCTATGGCGAGAAGCCTTTTCACTGGTTGAACAAGGGGTGTGCTCTGCCGAAGATGTTGACGTCGCTATTACCAGTGGGCCGGGTTTAAGATGGGCGTTATTTGGCCCCTACATTAATATGCAGCTTGCAAACCAAAAGGGCTTTAAAGAAGCGATCCATCATTTAGGCCCACCGATGACAGAATGGTGGAACGATATGCAAGCATTTCAACATTCAGACGAGACAACAGACTTATTAGAAACACAAACCAACCAGCTGTTAACACAATATGAAGATATCGATTTATACCAAACCAGAGATAAAGGATTGGTGGATATCTTAAAGCTCAGACAGCAGCTCAAGTTAGATTAAGACCAGTCTTCATAATAGAGCCAATCATTTTAATATAGAGATGATTGGCTTTTTGCTAGATCAAATAACAAAAAATATTCCTAGCTGAAATTATTGTGCATTCATTAAATATTATTCAAATCTCTATTGAGATAATTACTGCGGTACTGATGCTATGAAATGCACAGTTTTTAGTGCAGCTTTTTACTTTGTATTTTAAACCGCACCTAAATGGCCCAAGATTGGTATTACTTTTAACCAAAATCGTAATACTAATCTGGCATGTCCTTTGCATAGTCTTAAGCAATCAAAAGTGATCTAGGGTTCCGATACTTACAGTATGACTGGACCGAGAGTTCACGGTTCCTAGCGAACTACACGGAGGGATAAAAGCCCGGGAGGAAGTCTAAAACTATCCGACAGGAGTAGCTATGAACACTGCAAGTTATCATAACAATCAGGCGATTTGGACCGAACTTTTACCCGGAGGACATCACTGGTCGGGTCGTATTCAAAAAGGAACTATTCTTAGATTTACATCGCTTGGCGCTCAGGCAAATGTTTCTTTGTTTTGTGTAAATGCTGCCGATGTGCTTGAACGTTTTAACATGCCCGACAGTTTAAAAGGGCAACATACTGCCTATTTAAAAGCTTCCAATGTGCTGTACTCAGACCTAGGCCGTGTGATGGCTTCGATTGTTCACGACGATCATGGTTGGAATGATGCGCTTTGTGGCCCAAGCCGACCTGAGCAAATTGAAAAGCAATTCGGTACGCGTACATTTCAAGATGCCCGCAATGATATGTATCAAAACGGCTTAGACAGTTTACTAATTGAAATGTGTAAATACGGACTTGCCAGCCAAGACCTGAGTGCCGCGGTTAACCTATTTTCTAAAGTTGTGCCAGATGAAAACGGCGCTTTGTCTTATGTCGGTTCTGATAACACTGATCAAAGCATTGAATTGCGTTTTGAAATGGACTGCTTACTATTTTTATCTGCTGCACCGCATGGTTTAGATACTAGCCCAATCTATCAACCTGCCGATATTCAACTCAGTCTATTTAAAGCCAATTCTCTAACAGACAGCGATATTTGTCGTGATGCATGTTCGCAAAATCAGCGTGCGTTTCAAAACACAGCCCGCTACTACGCGCTTAGCAATATTTAAATCAGGAGAAGCATCATGACAGTTTTACAATCATTTGAAAAAGCAGTTTTAAATGAGGTTTGTCCTGCGGGTGAAGCGTGGATGTGCGAGGTTAAAAAGGGCCAATATTTTCGGATTATTGATCTTGAGGGAAACCAAGCGGTCGATACTTTATTTATGAGTGCCGAAAATCCAACTGAGCGTTATAGTGCAATGGACACTTTGGCTATCAACCAACAAATCTATTTAGAAAAGGGCACCAAGCTCTATAGTAACTTTGGCCGCCCAATTGCCGTTATTCATGATGATAACTGCGGGCGCCATGACACCATTGGCGGCGCCTGTTCATGTGAAAGTAATACAGTTCGCTATGCACATGAAACGTACCCTATGCATAGTTGCCGTAACAACTTTATGTATGCCTTGGCAAAACACCCAATTGCAAAAAAGCATGGCTTAAATGTGCGTCACATCGGCCCAAACATTAACTTTTTTATGAATGTGCCTGTGACACCAGACGGTCAGCTTAAATTTGATGATGGAATTTCAGGACCGGGTAAATATGTCGAAGTTCGGGCAGAAATGGATTTAATAGTTTTAATTTCCAATTGTCCTCAGCTAAACAACCCATGTAATGCCTATAACCCAACCAAAATTCAACTGGTTGTCCGTGAAGCGGAAGGGGTGTAAGCATGTTCAAAAAAGTTCTGATTGCCAACCGTGGTGCAATTGCCTGCCGCGTCATTCGCACCCTTAAAAAACTCGGGATCGCTTCGGTTGCAGTTTACTCCGAAGCCGACCGTGATTCATTACACGTGACTTTGGCCGATGAAGCTTTCTTGATTGGACATGCACCTGCGCATCAAAGTTATTTAAATATTGAAAAAATCCTTGAGGTTGCGAAACGGTCGGGAGCAGAAGCTATTCACCCCGGTTATGGTTTTTTGTCTGAAAATGCCGAGTTTTGTGATTTGTGCGAAAGCCAAGGCATTGCGTTTATTGGGCCAACTTCAAGCCAAATGCTCGATTTTGGTTTAAAACATACCGCGCGTGAACTCGCTATTAAAAGCAATGTGCCTTTACTTCCGGGCAGTTCACTACTTGCCGATGAAGCCGAGGCCTTGTTTGAGGCAGCCCGTATTGGTTACCCAGTCATGCTGAAAAGTACCGCGGGCGGTGGTGGTATTGGTATGCGTCTGGTCTGGAATGAAACCGAGTTAAAAGATGCTTATCAAACCGTATCTTATTTAGCGCAAGTCAATTTTAAAGATGCAGGTTTGTATTTAGAAAAATTTGTACAACATGCACGCCACATCGAAGTTCAAATTTTTGGTGATGGGCAAGGGCAAGTTTTAGCCTTGGGTGAGCGTGATTGTTCGGTACAACGCCGTAATCAGAAAGTCATTGAAGAAACACCCGCTCCACACCTAAATGAGCAGCAACGCGACTACCTGCAAAAAGTTGCGATTCAACTCATGCAGTCGGTGAACTACCGCTCGGCAGGCACGGTTGAGTTTGTCATGGACACTGAAACCCAAGAATTTTATTTCTTAGAGGTTAACACGCGTTTGCAAGTTGAACACGGCGTGACCGAGCAAGTTTTTGGTGTCGACTTAGTCGAGTGGATGGTTACATTGGCAAGTGGTGACTGGTCAGTACCAACAGAAAAGTTAGAGCCAACAGGACACTCTATTCAGGTTCGTCTTTATGCAGAAGATCCGATTAAACAGTTCCAACCAAGTGCAGGCTTACTCACGCATGTTAAATTTGACCCGCAAGCACGGGTCGAAACATGGGTGGAAACAGGGTCAACAGTGTCATCTTTTTATGACCCAATGATTGCCAAAATCATTGTGACCGCTGGAACACGTGAACAAGCCATACAGGCAATGAGTGCTAGTCTTGCCAACACACAAGTGGCAGGCATTGAAACCAATTTGGAATATTTACAAAATATTATTGCTTGCGATGTGTTTGCTTTAGGTACTCAAACCACTCGATTTTTAAATACGTTTGAATGGAAAACTCAAAAAATTGAGGTGTTGCAGGCTGGCATTCAAACTGCCATTCAAGACGTAACAGGTCGACTAGGTTATTGGGATGTTGGTGTGCCGCCATCTGGTGCGATCGATCCACTCAGTTTAACGGTGGCAAACCAGCTTCTGGCCAATGAACCAAATACCGCAGGGCTTGAATGTACTTTGCAAGGGCCAACTTTAAAGTTTCACTGCGATAGCCAAATTGTCATTACCGGCGGTGATATGCTGTCAAAACTTGATGGCGAACTTGTGCCGATGTGGCAAACCATTAATGTAAAAAAAGGCCAAGTTTTAAAATGCGGGCTTATCCGTTCAGGTTGCCGTAGCTATATTGGTGTGAAAGGTGGTTTCGATGTTCCTGACTATTTAGGGTCACAGGCGACTTTCACTTTGGGGCAATTTGGTGGACACGCGGGCCGTAATTTATTAATTGGCGATATGCTGCCGATTACTGAATATTCCGCTCAATCGACTACAGCTTTAGCTCAAGCACAAATTCCTAGCTTTACCCAAAACTGGGAAATTGCAGTCATGTATGGCCCACATGGCGCTCCAGATTTTTTCACCAAACAAGATATTGATACCTTCTTTGCCAACGAGTTCGAAATTCACTATAACTCAAGCCGTACAGGTATTCGTTTAATTGGACCAAAACCTGAGTGGGCGCGTGAAGATGGTGGCGAGGCAGGTTTACATCCTTCCAATATCCATGACAATGCTTATGCGATTGGGGCAATTGATTTTACGGGCGATATGCCAATTATTTTGGGTCCAGATGGTCCGAGCTTAGGTGGCTTTGTTTGCCCTGCGGTAGTCATTCATTCCGAGCTTTGGAAAATCGGGCAGCTTAAAGCAGGTGATAAGGTCAAATTTGTGCCTGTGAGTTATGCGCAAGCAAAAGAACTCGATCAAAAATATCATCAAAGCTTAACCGCGACTGATACAACTAATATTGATTTCAACCCAACCATTCAAGCAGAACCCGACACTTTAAAAGATGCCGTTTTAGCTACTTTAGACGGTAAAGCTGACTTACCAAGCGTGACCTATCGACCAGCAGGAAATAGCTATTTGTTGGTGGAATATGGCGAGTTAGTACTCGATCTAAATTTACGTTTCCGCATTCATGCGCTCATGCAATGGGTCAAAGATCAAAACATACAGGGTATTATCGACTTAACACCGGGCATTCGTTCACTGCAAATTCATTTTGATTCAATTCGACTCGATCAACTGGAGCTTTTACAGAAACTTCAACAGGCAGAAGCTGAATTACCTGACATTCAAAATATGCAGGTTCCTTCACGGACTGTCTATTTGCCTTTAGCTTGGGAAGATTCACAAACTCAGCTTGCCACCGAGCGCTATACGCAAATTGTTCGTCCAGATGCGCCGTGGTGCCCTGATAACGTCGAGTTTATACGCCGTATTAATGGTTTAGCTTCAAAGCAAGCGGTTAAAGATGTGGTTTACAGTGCGAATTATTTAGTGATGGGTTTAGGCGATGTGTATTTGGGCGCGCCAGTTGCGACACCACTCGACCCACGCCAACGGTTAGTTACTACAAAATATAACCCTGCACGAACTTGGACACCTGAAAACGCCGTGGGCATTGGCGGTGCCTATATGTGTGTGTACGGTATGGAAGGGCCGGGTGGCTATCAGTTTGTTGGCCGTACTACCCAAATGTGGAGCCGTTACCGTAAAAATGCCGACTTCGAAGATGGCAAACCGTGGCTACTGCGTTTTTTTGACCAAGTTAAGTTTTATGAAGTTTCTGAGACTGAACTTTTGCAAATGCGTGAAGACTTTAAGGCGGGCCGCCTACAACTTCGTATTGAAGACGGTGTACTCAATTTAAAAGAATACAACGAGTTTTTAAAAACACATCAAGACAGCATTCAAGCCTTTAAAGACATGCAACAAGCCAATTTCGAGGCTGAACGTCGCCGTTGGCACGAAGCAGGTTTACAAGAATATATCTCTGAAAGCCTAGATGCTGTAGATGAAGGTGAAACCGTGGTTATTCCTGAAGGCGGTTGTGCAGTCGAATCACACATGCCGGGGTCAATCTGGAAAATTGAATGTGCATCGGGAGATATTGTTGAAGAAGGTGCAACCCTTGCGGTGATTGAGGCAATGAAAATTGAAATTCCAATTATTGCGCCCGAACGCATGAAGGTTGAAACCATTACCATTGAAAAAGGGCAAACCGTAAAAACAGGACAAGTGCTATTTACATTGGCACCTGTGGCCTAAATTAAAAAGAGAGCATCGATATTGATGCTCTCTTTAAATCTTATGCTTCAGATAAATGCTTTAATACTTTATGACCATGTTCAACCGCTTCTAATTTAATTTTTGACTCTGGGTTACCTGATAAAGGCGATACGTCATAAAGCAAGTAAGTGGCGCTTAACTGCATTTGCGTATATTGAATTGAATATTGAACCGCTTTTAAAAAGCTATCGATTAAGTTTTCTTGGTCGTTCACCATGTTGGCTTCTGTTTGGCCTACCGTCATACTAATAATGACTTTTTTGTCTTTTAATTTATCGCCCTGAGAGCCATAAGCAAACTGATAAGTAAAAACTTCATCAAACCATAATTTCAAAATTGCCGGCATATTAAACCAGAACATTGGATATTGCAGAATGATGGTGTCATGGCGCAACAAGGCTTCTTGTTCAGCACTTACATCAATTTGGTAGTCTGGATAAAGTTGGAAAATATCTCGGACTTCAAGGTCTGGATAGGTTTTTACGAGTTCATTCACAATCGTTTTATTTGCAATCGATTGAGCGTAGTAGGGATGAGCTAAAATCAGTAAAGCCATGAGAGTGCCTTTAAACTATAAAAATAATAGTCACTATAATTTTTATAGTATTGGCGTACAATAACTATCAAAGTTGATAGGTAGCATTAAAAAATGGCAAATACTGAAAATACATGTGAAGTCACAGTAAATGGAAAAACTTATCCATGTCATATCAGTATGGCTATGGACTTGGTGGGTGGAAAATGGAAATGCGTGATTTTGTATTATTTAAAAGATAAGCCGAAACGCTTTAATGAAATCAAGCAACTCATTCCTACAATTACTGAAATGACATTAAGTCTTCAACTCAAGCAGTTAGAGCAAACCGGCTTAATCTCTAGAACGGTTTATGGTGAAAAAGCACCGATCAAAGTTGTCTATGAAATGACAGATTTTGGAAAAACTTTTAGGCCAGTTTTAGATTCTTTATATGTATGGGCTCATAGTTTGATTAGTCTATCTGAGGTTGCAGAATAAAAGTTCGATTCACAATTAGTATAATTAATATAAAAGATTGATTTTTTAATGCTCACTTTAATTAGCCCCATCCCTGTGCATGGGGCTTTTTTTTGCCCAAAAATCACTCATAAATATTCATAAAGCCTATCAAAACGACGCTTAAAAACTGGCACATTTTCTGCATCTCATATCAGTAATACAAAAAATGAATTTGGTAATACCAAACTAGAGGTGCGATATGAACGATGTAAAACCTGTGGTTCAACCAAAGCCAACTTTAAAAGCCTTTTTAGTCGAATTGCTCAGCGTACGTGCAGGCGTATATATCAAGCAAAACAATCAGCCGCCTAAAACAAAAGGATAAGACTGTGGCAAAACAAAAGTTGGCTCGAATCAGTATTACCGTACCTGAAACGACCCTCAACGCACTCGACCAAAAAATTGTCGAGCAGAACTATGAAAGTCGCTCACAAGCCATTGTCGACATGATTAATAAACACCTGATCGCGGAGCAGGCACAGGCTAATGAGGTCATGGTGGGCACCTTAACGCTGCTTTATGACGCTAGCCAAATGACCTTGCGTAATCAATTGGTCGATTTGCAGCAACAGTTTTTAGCACAGGTGATTAGTTCACTTCATATCCAGCTCGACCAACAAAAGATATTGCAAGTCATGTTAATGCAGGGCGCAAGTTCTGAACTCAGACAAATTAGCCAGCAATTTATTGTGCTGAAAGGGGTGATTAAAGGGCATTTAGAACTGATGGATGCCGTCATGCCGCCTATACAGCAAAATGACTAAATGAGGAGTAGCGTGTTGAAAAATTTATGGACCATTCAAGACTGGAAAACAGCATATCAAAACGTGCAAATCCATCTTGAAGATTTGATTAGTTATGTTGCAGAAATTAAAAATGATGACCATGCGTGGATTGAAATTGCATCGAACGAGCAGATTCAATCGCAAATTGATGTTTTAAAAGACCAGAATATTGCTGACTTACCTCTATACGGTGTGCCATTTGCAGTTAAAGACAACATTGATGTCGCTGGCTTTCACACGACTGCTGCCTGTAAAGAGATTCAATATTTAGCGAACCAAGATGCCGCCGTAATTGCTAAGCTAAAAAAAGCAGGGGCGATTGTGATTGGTAAAACTAACCTCGATCAGTTTGCAACGGGGCTGGTTGGCGTTCGCTCTCCATACGGTGCAGTAAAAAATAGTTTTAACCCTGAATATATCAGCGGTGGGTCAAGCTCTGGTTCGTCAGTGGTGGTTGCCAATGGTATTGTGCCTTTTAGTTTGGGGACAGACACGGCGGGGTCAGGGCGTGTTCCTGCGGGCCATAACAATATTGTGGGCCTCAAACCGACAAAGGGCTGGTTTTCTACCACAGGTTTAATTCCTGCCTGTCGAACTATTGATGTCATTTCTATTTTTGCACTGCATGTTGATGATGCGTGGACCATTGCCAATTTAATGCAGGGCTATGATGAAACAGATGAATATTCACGAGTACATCCAGCCAATGTACCGACTCAATTTTCTAAACGAAAAATAGCTATTCCAGCTCAGCTTGAGTTTTATGGTGATCTTGAATCTGAAAAAGCCTTTTTAGTTGCAGTCGAGCGCGTAAAAAAACTGGGCTATGAAGTTGAGAGTATTGATTTCAGCGCGTTTAATGAGCTTGCTGCTGCACTTTATAGTGATGCATGGGTAGCGGAAAGAACAGTCGCCGTTGAACGCATGACAACGCGTGACAAAGCACATCCTGTTATTGCCCAGATTATTTCTCAGGCAGATAAATTCAAAGCAACAGATGCACTTCAAGCTGAATATAACCGCGCGGTACTGGCGCGAAAAATTAATTTGGCGTTAAAGCCTTTTGATGCATTGATGGTTCCGACAGCGCCAACCATTTATACCATTGCCGAAGTTGAAGCCGATCCTTTAACTAAAAACGCGCACATGGGGGCCTATACCAACTTTGTCAATTTTTCAGATCTTTCTGCATTGGCCTTACCAAATGTACTGCGTGAGGATGGTTTACCAAGCGGGGTAACCTTTATTGCACCTGCTTGGCACGATCAGGCATTGGCAAATTTTGCACAACTCTGGCAAACCGAAACATTGCTGAGTTTAGGTAAATCAACTCAACATTATCAAAAAAGTATAGACATCCAATCGAGTCATTCAGTGCAGCTTGCGGTCGTCGGAGCGCATTTAACAGGCATGCCACTTAATTTTCAGCTCACTAGCCGTAATGCCACTTTGCTCAGGAAAACCCAGACTGCAGAGACCTATAAACTCTTTGCCTTAAAAAATACCACGCCACCAAAACCTGGCCTGCAATACGATGCAGCAGGGACATCAATTGAAGTCGAAGTATGGGATGTTCCTTTAGCAAATTTTGGAGCCGTTGTGGCTGAAGTACCTGCACCTCTTGGCATTGGGAACCTCAAATTAAAAGATGGTACATGGGTCAAAGGCTTTATTTGCGAAGCTTATGCCATTCAAGATGCAATCGATATTAGCCATTTTGGAGGCTGGCGAGCCTATATACAGTCACTCAATCAAACCGCTCAAAGTGTTATTAATAAAAATGTTGGGGAAGTTTCTATATGATTAAAAAAGCGTTTTTATCCGTATCTATTTTATCGGCAGTTGTATTGGGTGGGTGTGACAATACAGCTAAAGTGCCTGAGGCTAAACAAAACGCTCAGGCATCCACAAATACAAAACCAATTACGATTGGATATAGTGATTGGCCGGGCTGGGTGGCTTGGCAAGTGGCTATTGAAAAAGGCTGGTTAAAAGAAGCAGGCTTAAATGTAGAGTTTAAATGGTTTGATTATTCGGCTTCGCTTTCAGCCTTTTCCGCAAATCAGCTCGATGCTGTGTTGGTCACCAATGGCGATAACTTGGTAACAGCTTCGGGTGGCACGCAAGGCATGATGATTTTGGCAACGGATTATTCTGCGGGCAATGATGTCATTATTGCGAAAGAGGGCATTAATACCATTCAAGATTTAAAAGGAAAATCGATCGGCGTCGAAAAAGGCTTGGTTGATCATCTTTTACTAGCGACAGCTTTAACCGACCATAACATTAAAGCGAATGAGGTAAAGCTGGTAAATTCAGCGACGAACCAGTTACCTCAAGTATTTAATAGCCCAGATATTTCCGCGATTGCTGTTTGGCAACCTGTTGCAGGTCAGGCATTAAAAGCAGTGGCAGGCTCTAAAATTATCTATACTTCTAAAGACAAGCCGGGTTTAATTTATGACACCTTAACAGTCAACATGAGCCATTTAACAGCTCATCAAGAAGAATGGAAAAAAGTCATTCAGGTGTGGGATAAAACAGTTAAATATATTAATGACCCTGCAACACATGCTGATGCAGTTAAAATCATGGCAAATCGTTCAGGGGTCGACCCAAAACAATATGAGTTGATGGTCAGCGGTACGCATTTATTAGATATCAATGCCAATAAAAAAGTATTTGCTAAATCTGATGGCTTTGACTCGATTTATGGCTCTACTTATCACGTCAATAAATTTAACGTTGAAAACGGTATTTATAAAACCGAACAAAATGTAGATGGGCTGATTTATCCGACACTCATAGAACAACTCAAATAAGCCTAGTAAATAAAAAAGCCCAAGTTGAACTTGGGCTTTTTAATGTGTTTCTTATTTTTCTGTACTGACCTGAGTCATACGCGGTATTTTTGGTAAGTCTTGTAAAGCAGGGTCAAGCTCATCTTCTTCGGCGTGAACTAAATAATCTACCCGTGAACGAAGCTGTTTAAACTCAGGGGTGCTCATTAAGTCGAGTGAGCGTGGACGCGGCAAATTAACTTCAATAATTTCTTTAATTTCACCGGGATTGGCTTTGAGTGCCACAATTCGGTCTGCCAGTAAAATAGCTTCATCCATGTCATGGGTCACAAAAATAATGGTGATATCAATGTTTTGCCATAAATCCATCAAGTGCTTTTGCATTTTTTGACGGGTGTGTGGATCGAGTGCACCAAAAGGTTCGTCCATGAGCAAAATTTTGGGTTGATTAACCAGTGCTCTAGCAATCGCAACGCGCTGTTTCATGCCACCAGAAAGTTGGTGTGGATACTGATTTTCATATTTTTCCAAACCAATAATATTGATCCATTCACGTGCTTGAGCTTCGGCTGTCATTTGACTAGCGCCGCGCATTTGCGGACCAAACATCACATTTTCTTTTACAGTTTTCCACGGAAAAAGGGTATAACCCTGAAACACCATGCCGCGTTCAGGACATGGACCCGTAATGCATTCGCCGTCTACTAAAACTTCTCCACTATGGTATGGGTCTAAACCTGCAATAACACGGCTCAGTGTCGATTTGCCGCAGCCAGAAGGACCAATCACACAAATAAATTCTCTTTTATGAATTTTTAAATCGAGCTTATTTAAAACAGTGCGTTCGCTGTGACCATGTTTAAAGACTTGGCTCAGTTGTTTGGCTTCTAAAATAACAGGGCGTTCATAAATTTTTTGAAAGTATTCATGCGCGTTAAATGTTGAATCATTCATTATTTTGCTCCTACTTTCCACGTGAACATCCGCTCACCTAACTTCATTAATAGCCAGTCACAGACAAGACCAATCACACCAATAATCAAAATAGCTGCATAGACATTGTCAAAGTTTTGATAGCGTGCCTGTTGGGTAATAAACCATGTAATACCCGAGGTCGTACCGATCAACTCGGAAACAATTAAATAGGTCCATGCCCAGCCCAATAGCACACGTAAGTCGCGGTAAATATCAGGTAAGGCCGCAGGAATCACCACATGAAATAAACTTTTGAGCTTATTGGTGCCAAGCGTATAACCAGCTTCAATTAAGCTTCGATCTACCATTCGAGTGGTATTGGCAATAATAAGAATTTGCTGAAAAAGTGTACCAATCACAATAATGGCAATTTTAGGTGCATCATTAATTCCTAAAATTGCCACTGCAAGTGCACCAAACGCAGGTGCGGGTAAGTAACGGAAAAACTCGACAAAAGGTTCCGTCAATAAGGATATACGCTTAGAAAAACCACACAAAATACCCAGTGGAATCCCAATCAGGGAAGAGATAAAAAAGGCTGAAAATACCAGTTTAATACTGTGCCATAAACTTTGATGAAACCACGGCGAATCAGGTTGTTCTGGTGGTGTGGTAAAGGCGGTGACCAAAGCCTTAGCGACTTCATGGGGAGCAGGTAAATAAATCGGATTGACCAAAATACCTTGTGGTGGTGCAGAATTTCGATTGACTGCATTTTGTGCTTCGAGATAGAACACATTTTTATCAATGCGACTTCCTACTTGTAAGTAAGAAACACTTCCCGAACTCGTGATTTGTACTTGAGGATGCCAAACAAAAGGTAAGTAACTGATTGCGCACCAAAGACATATTGGAATAACGAAAGAACAAATACTGAGAATCAGCTTGTTCTTTCCCGTAAATTCCTTTGCAACATAACCCATATCGATAGCTCCCCATTTTGATCAGTATTACGATTTTCATAAAACGTAATATTGTTAAGCAAAATAGGTGCCATCTTTAAAATGCTTTAGATGAGTTAAGAAGATGAGGGAACTAAAGTTTCATGTAAGTAAACCCAATAACATTTTTCGCCTTCTACTTTAATGCAGGCTGTAGAGGTACGTACTGTTTCCGTTTCATCAGTTTGCTGATGTTCCTGATATTGCACCCAACAATAATTTTCAAATTCGTATAAAGCTGTACTCTTAATAATGTCGATTTTTAATGAAGGTTTTTTTCCAATATTTTGGCTAAATAAACTATTCACTTCAGCGAAACCAATACTCTGGCCTTGAACCGTAACCATCTTAAAATTCTGATCAAAGCTATCTAAAAGAGGCTTAAGACTTTGCTCTACATTTTTGCCTATAAATACATTTTCTATTAAAACATGTAGGTCAATGACACTTTGAATGGCTTGATCCATTTGTTTAGACATGGGTTTTCTCCTTTAAAACGGGAATGAGTGAAAGTAAGCAGATCAAAGCTGCAATTAAAAAAGTATGTTGATAACGAAGCAGATCGCTTGAGCCAGACATCAAGTTATATATCGAAATGAGAACAACAGTACCGACACTAAATGAAACCTGTCGATTAATATTCCAGAGCACACTTCCTTGTAATAAATCTTGTCCTGAAAAATCAATCAATGAGCTAATTTGGGCAATATTGGCACTTAGACCGCCACCCATACCCATCAATAAATAAGCAATCACTAAAAAGCTCAAAGGACTAGCGTTTGAAATATAAAACAAAAGAAATATGCCAAAGCTATGTAGGGTTATTCCAATAATAAGAAGAGACTTTTTTCCTAACCGTTGATAGAGCAGGCCACCACTAATCATGGCTGCGAGTGCCCCAGTTGCATAGAGCAACATGAATAAACCAGTTTGTTTTGCATTAAAGCCAAAGTTAAGTTGTAAATTAAAAATATTGAGTAAATTAACGCCAGTAAAAATACCCGGAACGGCGTAATAGACAATAAATGCATTACGTAAATTTTTATTTTTTAATAACTCAAGATTAAGAACAGGATGGGAAATTTTTTTCGCATGTCGAATGTAAAAAATAAGCATTCCGACTGAAATTAGAAAACTCGTTATAGCGAATAAGGCGTTATGGTAATCACTATAGAAGGAAAATGAGAGTAACAAACATAACAGGCTTATATTGAAAATAACCAAGCCTTTTATGTCTGGTTTTTCACTCGACACATTCTCTGTTTTTTTAACCCATAGCCATGCTAGAGCTGATGCAAGTAAAGAAAAAGGAAGATTAGAAAAAAATACCCATCGCCAACTCAATGAATCAATAATCACACCACCAAGGGCGGGTGAAAAAGCTGGAGCTATTAAGGCAATTGCCATAATCATTGTAGAAATGCGTTGGCGCTCTTGATTGGGGAATAAGGCATATACGAGTGCTTGGCCTACGGGAATTAATAAACCTCCAGCGATACCTTGAATAAATCGCCAAAAAATTAAGCTATAAATCGATTCACTAAAGCCAATAAAGCAAATGCTTATCGAGAATAACAGCATTGAATAACACAATAACTTTTGGTTCCCTAACTTGGTGGCTAACCATAAACTCATCGGCATGATTAAAATGAGGCCGAGAATATAGGCATTTGTTACCCAAGCGACCATGGATTGGCTGACTGAAAATGATGATGCAATATTAGGTAAAGCAATTGCTGACATAAAAATGTTAATGCAATCAATAAAGAACCCAAGTAAAAACACCGTTGCTATTTTATATCGATAAGACATACCTACCTCCGTGCAGGCAGGGTAAGATTCGGCTCTTTTATTGTCGATGCAAGCGAAGTAAAATCATTGTTTAATAATTTCAAACAATCGGCTGAATTGTGCAAAAAAATCTCAAGCAAATTACTAGTTTTTTACAAGTTGTCGATTCCGGTTCTTTTACCAAGGCTGCTGAAATTTTAGGCTTAAGCCGATCAATGGTGAGTATTGATATAAAACAATTAGAAAAGCAGCTCAATACAAGCCTATTAATTCGCAACACCCGTAATATTGCATTAACTGAAATCGGTCAGCATTTTTATGAGGATTTTAAACAAATCCAACTTCAGATTGATGAGGCATTTGAACGAAGCCAACACTTAGGCACAAGCATTACAGGCACTTTAAGGTTTTCGTCTACCAATGAATTTGGCCAACGTTTCATTCTACCTTTGCTTCCTGAGTTTTGTCGGCTTTACCCAGATTTACGTTTACAGTATTCGTTTAATTCATCTCTCGATGATTTAGTGACTGAAAAATTAGATCTGGTTATTCGACTAGGGAATTTAAAAAACTCATCTCTAAAAACTCGAAAAATCGGAGAATATCCAATTTATCTTGTGGCTACTCCGCAGTTTATAAATGACCATCCTATAGAAAATATATCTGATTTAGCAGATGTTCCTTGGATTGGCCACACCTTATTAAATTGGCAAGATTCACAATATATTTTGCAAAACAGTTTAGGGGAGCAATATTCATTACCTTTTATTCGAAGTCAGTATGAATCAAACTCGGTTACAGCAATTCATCAAATGGCTCTTTCATCTTTAGGTGTGGCGATTTGTCCTGCATGGTTAGTTGATGAAGATATTCAACAAAATCGCTTAATTCGATTATTTCCTGATTTTTCGTTACCGCTACAAAGTATTCAATTACTTTATCCTCATACCTCTAATTTACCGGCCAAAATGAGAGCATTTATAGATTATTTAATAGCCAATCTTTCTTTCAATTAAACTAAAAAATATGTAAGTCATGGAAGATAAGCTAATTTATATAAATAGACAATTCTGTCTGTTTTTTATAAAATATCGATGATTATGACTCAGTTTTATAATAACGATGTCCCATAAAATATTTCAAATTTTAGATAGTTTAGGTTTGGTCGCACAGAATCGCGTAGTTCATGTGCAATTTTCCAACCCATCATTAAACAATCAAGTCTTCTTACAGCGCATTGAAGGCGAGCATACGCTCAACCAAGGTAGCGTTGCTGAATTACTGTGTCTGTCGACGAACGCGCATATCGCATTAAAACAATTTATTGGCTGTCAGGTTGCTGTTGATCAGGTCACTGACACAGGCCAGTTTTTTAGAACAACAGGTATTATTACCGAAGCGAGCCAAGGCCAAAGCGACGGCTCACTCACCATTTATAATTTAACCTTAAAAGATCCAACTGCACTCTGGCATAAACGCCGCAATAGCCGTGTGTTTATGAATAAAAGCGTGCGCGATATTAGCGAAATTCTGTTTAAAGAATGGCAGGAGAAAAGCCCGTTATTTGCCTCAAGTCTAACGCTTGACACATCTGGCTTAACTAAAGACTACGATGTGCGTCCATTTGTGATGCAGTCAAACGAAAGCGATTATGACTTTTTAACTCGTTTATGGCGTAGCGAGGGCATTAACTGGCTGGTCGATGAATCGCAACTTTTGATCGCTGACCCGAATGCTCCTATTCAGCCACAAGTCCTACGTTTAATTGATGAAAATCAGAATTATAAAGCCCTTGATCGCCGTAACTTACGCTACCAACGCAGCAGTGCTACAGAACAGTTTGATACCATTACTCAGGTTAAAGCTGAGCGCCGCTTACAACCGACTTCGGTTCATGTACAACGCTGGCAAGCCGATGCCCTGCAACAAGAAGAAGGCAGTGGCAGCGTACAAGGCACGCAAAAGCATAGCGAACACTATGACAATGCTAGCCTGAACCTTGAAGATGCATGGCATGTTAGCCCCGCTTGGATGCAAGACTTAAAGGGTGAAGACCAAGCCACCGCTTCTGGTAATAGCCAGATTGAACAATTGAACCAGCACATTAATGCGTATCATCACCTAAGTTCTAAACAGTTTACCGTTTCAGGTAACGTTCGTGATGCACAGGTGGGTTATTGGTTTGAACTCAATGACCACCCAGAACTCGATCAACACGACAGTGCCGATAAAGAGTTCTTAATCTTAAGCAAGCACTACTACAACCAGAATAATTTACCGAAAGAATTACAACAGGAACTTGAGCGTCTGTTGCCAAAAGACAAACTCAAGGCAGCCCAGCTCGACATACAAAACCCAGAGCAGCGCCACTTTGCTGAGCTGAACGTGGTTCGACGCAATGTTAAAGCTGTACCTGAATATAACCCGCTAGATCACCGTCCAGCTGCTCACCCGCAGCGCGCTAGAGTGGTGGGGCTGGAAGGTGAAAGCATTCATGTCGACCAGTGGGGACGCATAAAAGTCCGTTTCCTGTTTACCCGAACTGATGACCATAGTCATGACGGTGGCGCAGGTAGTAATGATAATGACACCGACTCCGCTTGGGTCGATGTGCTGACTCCATGGGCTGGCGCAGGTTATGGCGTACGCTTCTTGCCTCGCGTGGGTGAGATTGTTGTCATCGACTTCTTTGACGGCAATGTTGACCGCCCGTTTGTGGTGGGCCGTATTCACGAAGCTGAACGTTATCCAACCCAGTTCGACCAGAAAGGCCAGTTACCCGACACTAAAAAACTCAGTGGCATCCGCTCAGAAGAAGTCGACGGTAAAGGCTTTAACCAACTCCGTTTTGATGACACCACAGGCCAAATCAGTGCCCAGCTACAAAGTAGCCATGCAGCTAGTCAACTCAACTTGGGTAACTTAAGCCATCCAAAAGATAAGGCGGAAAGTGATGGTCGTGGTGAAGGCTTCGAACTCAGAACAGACCAATGGGGAGCGGTAAGAGCTGGTAGTGGCTTACTTGTTAGTACCTATAAACAGGACCAAGCTCAAGGCGTACACCTTGATGCAAATGAGGCCAAGCAACAAATTGAAGGCGGCCTCAACAATGCCAAGGCACTCAGTGAAGTTGCTAAAAATCAGCAAACTGATCCATTGGAAGTTCTTGAGAACTTAAAAACGTTCATAGAACAAATTGAAGAAAAAGATCAAGACAAAGCTGCCGCTTTTAAGCAAGCCTTGATGATATTAACCGCACCTAACAGTATTGCTCTAGCCAGTAATGAAGACATTCACCTCAGCGCAGATGCTCAGTTAAGTCAAACTGCTGGAGACAGCATTAATCTGTCTACCCAAAAGAATTTAATCGCGCATGCCCAAAATAAAATTAGCCTTTTCTCAGCGCAAGAAGGGGCAAGACTCTATGCAGGCAAAGGCAAAGTCGAGATACAAGCACAAGGTGACGGAGCAGATTTAATTGCCCGTAAAGCTGTTCAGATTATTTCGACAGAAGACAAAGTTGAAATTAGTGCTTCTAAAGAAATCGTTATCACGGCGGGTGGATCTCAAATCAAGATTAATGGCTCGGGAATTTTCCCGGTCACTGGTGGAAAGTTTGAGGTGAAGGCTGGGCAGCATTTGTTTATGGGGGGAGGAAGTGCGAATTTTAGTTCTTCACTACCGCCTCCGCCCAAACGTAGCCCAGGAAATTTAGAGCTCATCCATGATTATGCGCATGGTGAGTTTGTTAAAGGTGGAAGTTATACGGTTGTTGACAACTTAGGAAAAGAAGTCACTGGCAAGTTGGATGATAAGGGATTTGCAAGAGTTTCTGGCTTAGCAACAGGTGCAGTAAAAGTCTTCTTTGAACCAGATCACCGTGATCCTTGGGATGCAGCAAGTGACTTTAAACGTCCAGTTGAGTGGCCGAATAAGAATGATGCAGATACTGAACAATCAGATTCATTAATTGCACAAATGAGTAAAACAGCCCAGTCCAAGCTTGGTGAATTATCTAAACAATTAACCAATCCTGCGAATATTATGAAAAATATTCAAACTGCACAAAGTATAAAATCTGAAGGGGCAAAGGCTTTAATGCCAATGTTAAAAACAGAGGCGCAGGGATTAGTGACTGATCAAGTGAAAAGCTTTTTACCCATTTCAGAAGTAGGCCAAAAAATAGGGAACAACATTGATCTTGCATCAATTCAAAAAATAAATGACTTCAGCAAATTAAGTTCTGTTGATGGCGGTAGCTTGATAACTAATGCTCTTCCTCAATATTTGCAAAGCCCTTTTAAAAAGAATTCGTAGAGAAATAAAATGTCTGGAAAAACAGAAGTTGTTAAACCATTATCAGAAGTTGCTATTAAAGATGTTAGTCATTCAAAACAAAAAATAGATAATTGGTTAAAAAGTCATACTCATCAAATTGTAACGTTAGACTTGGTTGCAAGTGTAATGGGAACAATTCCAATTATTGGCAATGTCATGGCTGCCATCGATGTAGTTTCCGACATTTGTTATATCTACGATAAAGGTTTTCAAAATGCCGATATTATGGATTGGACCACAATGGGTATCGACCTTATTGGGATTGCGCCTATTCCGGGAACAACAGCAATCCGTACTTCTGCTCGTCCAGCTCTGTTTCTAGTCCGTCAAGAAGTTAAACGTGTGGGTAAAGCTGCTTTAGGTGAAGCAGTTATTGTGGTGATCTCTAACCATTTAAATGATCAGGTTGCAGGGGACATAGAAAAATTCTGCAAAACTGGGTTAAACAAACTAAATTCAATTTTAGCCACTTGTGGTGGAACCGTCCAAAATGCTACTACACAAATTAATGGCGGAATTGTTCGAGTTGTAACAAAAGGCCAAGTATTTACAAATGCAGGCTCAAATACAAACCGCGCTCAACAGCAAGCTGCCGGTGTTATTAAGGGAATAAAAAGTGGTGACTTAACGCGAGCTGGAAAAAATTTAGTTTACATGACCGAAAACTGGGGGAAAGCTCTTATTAAAACAGGAGCAAACTCCAATGCTAAAGTTGTTACTTCTTTAGTTCCTGCACATTTAAAGCAGCCGATATTAAATGTAGGCGCAACGATTAATAAAATTGGTATCACTGCCAATACTAAAATTAAAGGCTTGGGAAATGCAGCGCAGCCGCAAACAATTGGGTGGCTATTTGATGTATTAAGAATGAGTGCCTCTAAATTTAGGAAAAAGAAACCAGCTCAAGTTAAGCCAACTCAAACCACACAAGTTAAACATGACAAGAAAAATAATAAATTAGAAAAGGCGAATACTGAACCCGACGCGACTCATAATGCGAATGCATGTAAAAACTGTAAAGGTGCTGCGACTAAACGATCAATTACTTTTGCCATGGGTACTGAGTTTTTAAACCATACCGATGCCCAAATTCATCCATTATTAATAGAGCAATTTTCGAGAACGTATGTATCAAACTTATATCAGTATGATCAATCGATTTTCGGAGCACGGTGGATTACACCTTTTACAACCAAGATTGCTCGTTGTTCTACTTACAACATAAATGAACCTAAAGAACCGATTGAGCAAGAGGGTTGGGAGTATATTGGTAGCGATGGTCGTCCTGTTCGCTTACCAGAGCTAAAAGTTGGGCAGAGTTACTATGATGAAGTAGAAACTTTTACTTATACAGTTGTCTCACCTGAAATTAGAGCAATTTCATATGGTGTTTCAGAAACTCGCTTTTATCAAAAATATAAAAATGAGTTTCGTTTAGTCTCCATAGAACGTCAAAATGGATTTAGTATCGGACTACGTTATGACTATGAATTAGAAAATGGTGATAG
Organism: Acinetobacter sp. V89_4; assembly: GCF_029967875.1. NCBI lineage: Bacteria > Pseudomonadati > Pseudomonadota > Gammaproteobacteria > Moraxellales > Moraxellaceae > Acinetobacter > Acinetobacter sp. V89_4. Next base: position 131,504 of record NZ_JASCAI010000030.1, on the reverse strand, counting down.
CTATTTATCCGACATTATATTTAAACAGCAACAGCAAACTTTAGCGCATGTAGCATTACAGATTAATGATATGCAGAAAGTTGTTGCAGCTTGGTTGGTTGAAGATGGTCAACTCATTAGACAACTATCAGCATATCAATATAACGAGCAAGGCGATTTAATTAAGGCAACTAATGAGTTTGCTGCTTCTTATGAATATCAATACCAAGTTCACTTATTGACTCGTTATACTGATCTTACTCAAAGAGGAATGAACTTAAAGTGGGATGGCGTTTTACCTAGCTCAAAAGCGATTGAAGAATGGGCTGATGACTATAGTTCCGCTACTAAATTAGATTGGGATGAAAACGTTCGCGTAACTTCTGTTATGGATATCGATGGGAATGTGACTGAATACTATTATGGTATTACGGGTTACACCTATCGAATTATTTATCCAGACAATTTGCAAGAATGGTTCTTTAGAGACCAAGCAAAAAATATAACATCGCATATTGCCACAGATGGAACAGAAACATCGTATACCTACGACGAACGTGGTAATGTCTTAAGTATGGTTCAGGCCGATGGTTCAACCTTCTATTATGAATATGACGAAAAAGATAATCTGACCGGTTTTGTTGACGCTGAACAGGGGCGTTGGTTTAAAGAATACGATGCTTCAGGAAATATAATTAAAGAAATTGATCCGCTGAAGCGTGAAACAGCCTATGCCTACAATGCAATGGGTTTGGTAACTTCCATTAAAGATGCTAAAGGCGGTAAGAAGACACTCAAATATGATGATCAAGGCAACTTGGTTACTTATACGGATTGTTCTGGTAAAGAAACGCACTGGCACTATGATGATCGCGGGCGCGTCAAATTTATTGAAAATGCCTTAAAGCAAAAAGTTGAATATTTCTATACGGAATTAACTGCTGAACCAAGACAGCCTCTAAAAAAAGGCTTACCGCTAAATGCTTTTGGACAGCTCGAAAAAATTAAACATGCTGATGGTGCTGAAGAACATTTTATTCATGACGAAGAAGGTCGCTTATTAGTTCATGTTGACTCTAAAGGACAGCTGACACGTTATGAATATGACGCAGCTGGTTTAATTACCAAGCGTACAGACCCATTAAATCAAACTTTAAAATATCAATGGGACCGCTTGAGTCGCTTAAAACGTTTAATTAATGAAAATGGCGCAAGTTATGAATTTATTTATGATGTTGCGGGTCGATTAGTAAAAGAAATTGATTTTGATGGCAAAGAAACTGCTTATACGTACGATGAATATAATGGTCGTTTAACTAGTAGCATTGAGGTCGCTTCTGCCTATGGTCAAGATTTCAAAGATCGCGCTGCTCCTAAAGACCGTATTCAGCAATTTATTTTTGACAGCATGGGACGTTTAGAACAACGTACAGCAGGATATGGCTACCAAGGACAAGAGCTTGAAGAAAAGCAAACAGAAGAATTTTCTTATGATGGCTTAGGTAATCTAGTTCAGGCTAAAAATGCCGAAACTAACTTGCAATGGTTTTATGATGCAGCAGGTAATTTAATTAAAGAACATCATCAAGATGTTATGACTCAGAAAACTGCGGTGTGGAAACATGTCTATGATGAATTAAATAATCGAACTACAACCATCCGACCAGATGGACAGAAAGTAGATTGGCTGACTTACGGGAGTGGGCATGTCTATGGCATGGCCTTAAATGGTGAAGATGTTGTTAGCTTTGAACGTGATGATTTACATAGAGAGACATTACGTCACTATGCAAATGGTCTTAGCCAACAACAACGTTATGATGAAGTCGGGCGCTTAACTCAGCAATTAATGTTGAGTGGGCATGACAAAGGCTATCAGGCTCAAACTAAAAATAATGCTATCCAGCATACCAACCAATTGATTGAACGCTTATATCATTACGATAAAACAGGTGAGTTAACGCTCATTAAAGATACACGTCGTGGAACTATTCACTATAAATATGATCCTGTTGGGCGTTTATTAGAGGCAACCAGTAAACTTGGGAAAGAGACATTTAATTTTGACCCAGCAAGTAATATTTTAGATCGATATAACAGTACCAAAGAGCAATCCTCACAGCATATTGCCACTGAAAAAGGTCTTGGCTATAACCGTTTAGTAAATAACGTTGTGCAGGAATATCTTGACCAACAATATCAATATGGTGCTTTTGGGCAACTGATTCGACAAAAGTCATCACAAGGTGATTTAAATCTTGAGTGGGATGTGTTGGGACGTCTTGTTCGTAGTAGAAACAATCAATACACGGCGGATTATCGTTACGATGCTTTGGGTCGACGTATTCAAAAAAGAAGTAAGCATCACCATACTGGGCAAGAACAGAACATTATTTATGGTTGGGATGGTGATACTTTAGCTTATGAATCTAGCGCTGATATAACTAAACACTATTTTTACGAAAAAGATAGTTTCGTGCCTTTGTTGCAAGCAGCGTATCATCACCCCATTGAGCTACATCAAACCCAAGACTGGACAGAAAAAACATATAGTATTTATAAAGATCCATTGTGGAATACGGTAAAACAAAGCCAAGGTTTTGATGATGTATGGTTCTATCACTGCGACCATTTAGGCACACCGCAAGAAATGAGTAACCAAACAGGTGCCATTGTCTGGAAAGCTCAATATAAAGCTTGGGGTGATTGTAAGGTAGAACAGGCTAAGTCAGATTTCTTTGAAAATTCAGAGATTGTAAGCAATAACATCCGTTTTCAAGGTCAGTATTATGATGGGGAAACAGGACTTCATTATAACCGTTACCGTTACTATTCGCCGTATGTAGGGCGGTTTATTAGTAAAGACCCGATTGGATTGCTGGGTGGGTTTAATGTGTATTCTTATGCACCCAATCCTAATAATTGGATTGATCCGTTAGGCTTAAGAAGTAGAAACAAAACCTTACCAATTAATGCGAGAAGTCGTAATACTAAAAAGTTAGTAAATTGCATTAATGCAGACGGGAAAAAAGTTAGTGCTGATGATGCTAGAAAAGATGATTTCTTATTTAATAATAAAAATGATGCAATGAATGCTGGATCTAAAATGTTGGGGCCAGGGGCTGTGAGAACTTATAATGAAAAAGGTCAGTGGAATGGTTGGAAAAATGCTAAAGGAGATACTGTATATTGGAATCATGGAGATTGGGGTAAAGGCGTTGGTACCTCAACTTTCCCTCATTTGAATTATGACGTGAGTGGGAAGAAAGGGCACTTATTTATGAAAGACAAAATTGAAAATTCAGGTATGGTAGATGACTTTTATAGTAAATATGAAAAGGCTCGAGGATGTCCATGAGTTTATTAGAAATAACTGAAAACAGTGATGATTCAAAGTTATTGGATTTGAGTTGTGATCAAGATGAAATTACGTTGACGATAGCTCATGATTATTTTGATAAAATTATTCGTATCACTTTTCCTTTTCAAAACTTTTTTAGTAGTTTTTCGAGTAAAAGTGATGGTATATGTTTTTTATCTATTGAAAATATAAAAGACACCCTAAATGTAAAAAATGGAGTTTATATTCCTTCTACAGATTTTGGTGATTTTATGTATGACGTGAGAGAAGGTAATAGCAGTGGATATGGTTTGAGAGAAAGTAAATTTAAAATTTTTTTTAAAGTTATAGGAAGTTTTAAAGTAGTCATTCCTGTTGAAAATTTTGAAAAAATAAAAATTGAATTTCTAAATAATTAGTAGAGGTGTTAATAAATTTATTGGAATACTAAAAAATTAATAATCGTTAAAAGTGAATTAATAGCGTAAGTTGTTAATTCACTTTTTTATATTTATCACGGATATTATTCTCATTCATTCGTGTATTCATATGGTTAAGTTTCTCTTTACAAAATAGACAGATGTTTCTGTATTTTATAAAATAATGCCAATCCTGACAAAATTTTCATAAAAAGATGTTATCTCATATACATAGAATTCTAGAAGATTTGGGTATTAGCTCGCAAAAGCGCGTGCTTCATGTTCAGTTTTCTAATCCATCGTTGAATACTCAAGTCTTTTTACAAAGTATTGAAGGACAGCATCAGCTAAATGAAGGACTAACTGCTGATTTATTTTGTCTTTCTACCAGTGCCCATATTTCATTAAAACAATTTATTGGTTGTCAGGTTGCAGTCGATCAAGTAACTGATCAAGGGCAATTATTTAGAACTACAGGAATTATTACCGAAGCCAGTCAGGGGCAGAGTGATGGTTCATTAACTTTGTATAAACTGAGATTACAAGATCCAACTGCGCTATGGCATAAACGCCGAAATAGCCGTGTATTTATGAATAAAAGTGTACGGGACATTACTGAAATTCTATTTACTGAGTGGCAGAACAAAAGCCCGTTGTTTGCTTCTGCCTTAACTTTGGATTTAAAAAACCTAAGCCAAGACTATGATGTTCGACCTTTTGTTATGCAAAGTAACGAAACGGATTATGAGTTTTTAACCCGACTTTGGCGTAGTGAAGGCATTAACTGGTTAATTGATGAAGCTCAGTTGTTTGCCACTGATAGCTCGGATGAGATTCAATCACAAAAGTTACGTTTAATTGATAATAATGAATCATATTTAGCATTAGACCGAAGAAATATCCGTTATCACCGCAGTAGTGCTGTTGAACAACAAGACAGTATGACAAGCCTTGTACCAACTCGGAGCATGCAATCTACAGCCGTGCATGTGCAACGCTGGCAGGCTGATGCTTTAAGTCAAGAAGAAGGCATGGGAAGTGTTCAGTCAAAGCATAGTCATAGTGCTAATCAGGATAATGCGAGTTTAAGTCTAGAACATGCATGGCATGTCAGTCCTGCTTGGATGCAAGACTTAAATGGAGAAGACCAAGCCACTGCATCGGGTCACCAGCAGCTAGAAAAACTCAATCAGAATCTATCTGATTATTATGCATTTCAATCAAAATATTTCCGTGCACAAACCACGGTACGTGATGCGCAAGTTGGCTATTGGTTTGAATTGGATGAACATCCTGAAATAGATACGCATAGTGGATCAGACAAAGAGTTTCTGATTGTTGGGAAAAGCTTCTATCTGCAAAATAATTTGCCTAAAGATTTGCAACAGCAAATCAATCAACTTTTTAGTCAAAGCCAATGGCAAAACAATCAATCAGGGCTAAATGACCAGACTGAGCGTCAGATTAATGAGCTCATTCTGTCGCGTAGAAATATTAAAACTGTTCCTCAGTACCATCCGTTAGAGCACCGTCCAGCTGCTTACCCGCAGCGCGCTAGAGTGGTGGGCTTGGAAGGCGAAAGTATCCATGTTGACCAATGGGGGCGCATTAAAGTTCGCTTCCTATTTACCCGAACTGACGACCATAGCCATGATGGTGGTGCAGGAAGTAATGACAATGACACTGACTCGGCTTGGGTCGATGTATTAACCCCATGGGCAGGTGAGGGTTATGGCGCACGTTTCTTGCCTCGCGTGGGCGAGATCGTTGTGATCGACTTCTTTGACGGCAACATTGACCGCCCGTTTGTGGTGGGTCGTATTCATGAGGCTGAACGTCACCCAACGCAATTCGACCAGAAAGGGCAGTTACCTGATACTAAAAAACTCAGTGGTATCCGCTCCGAAGAAGTCGACGGTAAAGGTTTTAACCAGCTACGCTTTGATGACACCACAGGGCAAATTAGTGCCCAGCTACAAAGTAGCCATGCGGCCAGCCAACTAAACTTAGGTAATTTAAGTCATCCAAAAGACAAGGCGGAAAGTGATAGTCGTGGTGAAGGTTTCGAGCTACGAACAGACCAGTGGGGGGCAGTCAGAGCAGGCAGCGGCTTACTCCTTAGTACCCACAAACAGGATCAAGCTCAAGGCGTACACCTCAATGCAAATGAGGCCAAACAACAAATAGAAGGTGGCCTCAACAATGCCAAGGCACTCAGTGAAGTTGCTAAAAATCAGCAAACCGACCCGTTAGATATGCTTGAGAATATTCAGACTTTCTTAGAAGTTCTCAAACAAGAAGATCCTAAAAAGGCTGCTGAGTTTCAATCAGCAGTGATGCTGCTGGCATCTCCAAAAAGTATTGCTGTAAGTAGTAATGAAGATATACACCTTAGTGCAAATGGTCAGCTCACTCAAAGTGCTGGAGATAGTATTAATATTAGTACGCAAAAGAATATAGTGAGTCATGCGAGTCAAAAAATAAGTCTATTTGCCGCCCAAGAAGGTGCTCGGATTTTTGCTGGTCAAGGTAAACTAGAAATTCAGGCACAAGGTGATGGTTTAGATGTGATTGCTCGAAAGGGCGTACAAATTACTTCAACTGAAGACACGGTTTTTATTACTAGCCCAACTGAAATTAATCTGACTGTAAGTGGATCTCAAGTTAAGTTGAATGGTTCGGGTATTTTCCCTGTTACGGGCGGTAAGCTTGAGGTGAAAGCAGGGCAGCATTTGTTTATGGGAGGATCATCAATAAATCCACCTGCATTAGATTTACCAGACTGTTCTGCTAAACAGACTCAAGCTGCTCAAAATGGATCAGCAAAAGTGATATTAGACTAAGATGAAGCTTTTATTTTCTAAAGATGAATTAAATTCTAAAAAGTTAAGTAATTTAATATTAAACCTATTTGAACAAAATGGTCATATTAGTTTTTTATGTGATGAGACTTTATTGAATGGATTTTTTGATGAGTTTATCGAAAAGTTAAAAGATTATGAATTGGAACCAATAGAGATTGCAGCTGGCGCTAAAAAAAATAGCCGTCCAGCTCTTTTCTTTATAAAAATAAAAGTGAAAGAAGATCTAGCAAATTCATTAGACTTTATTACTCATACATTATTAATGAATTTAGATCAAAATGAGGATGGTTATTTTATTCATGGATTTAGCAAAATTGTTGATCTAAAAATTGCAGTTCAAACTTTTAAAAAACTTGTTATTGCAAAAGATACAAACAATAAATTTATTTTTCGTTGGTATGATCCACGAGTGTTGGTTTACTTGCCCGCAATAATTGATAAGAAAAGCGAACGAATTGAATCATTTTTAGAGAATTGGCATTTTGTTTTTTTTAACGGTTTGTATGAGGTGAAAATTCAGGAAAAAAGGTCGCTTTTTCCTCTTACTTTTACAAATGCTGAGTCAGCAAAACTAGATTTAATTGAGTTGTCGAATACGGTGATTAAACAATCTCTTATATATGACGAGAAGTTGTTGATTCGTCAGGATGAGATATTGGATTCACTTCATCACGCAATAACACATTATGGAATTTTACATGTAACGGATCTTATTGCTTATGGAATGTATTCCGTTATTTTGCATAGAAATTTTATAAAAAGTCGTTTGATTTCAGCCATACTTGATCATTATTGGGTTGATAGAAGTGAGGCCAACTCATTTACCAAAGCAATGGACTATTTAGAAGAAAATCAATATTCACAAGTTATAAGAGAATGTAAAGAGAGCTACCATGGCTAATGATAAACCGACTTTTGCGAAACAAATGAAAAAATTTGGGACGCCAGCACAACAAGAGCAGAAAGTAGTTCAAAAGTTAGGCGTTAGTCCAAATCCAAGCAAAATTAGTCAGCAGGCTGCTGCATCGACGACTCAGAATAATAAAATACCAGTCACTCAGATGTCTAAAAAGGAATGTACTAACTTTTGTCGCCCTACAGGTATAAATATATTACCTCTTAAATATTCGGTAGCTCGTTTAGGAGTAAAACCATTACCGGCACAATTAGGGGCCAATGTTACTAATGTTTCACTTAAGGAATATAAATATACAGTTCGAATGATTAATTCAGGATATATTTACTTACTCATAAAAAGAAAATCAGGGAAAAAAGAGTGGGTTGCGTATATTACTAATAAGAAGGGGTTTCATCAGGAGTTTGCTATAGGGGGTAAAGCTCCAATTGTTGCTCAAGATTTTGCATGCAATAAAGCTGGACATAGTGCTAACGCTTCTTTAATTACCATTCCTTCTATAAATAATGATGATGCCCAGACGGTCTATTTGCTTCATGCTCACGCTCCACTCACCAAAAAAATGAGAGAACAATTTGAAAAAAATGCTGATCAGTATGCGACTTCAGGCTACTGGCAAAAAATTGATGTAACAAAAGGAGCTGTCCAGCAACATTGTCTTTCTAGTGCCCAGTTAAGTGCTGTTGCATTGCCATTAGAATCATATGGTTCTGCTCGTTGGGGAGCAATAAACAAGAAATTTAGTGAGAAACCGAAAGAGCATATTGGTGTTGCGCTTTATGATCCGATTGGAATTACTTCTAAATTAAATGAAGATCGTAATATATTAAGCTTTAAAGAGATTGATAGTTTCTTAAAAGAAAATAAAGACGGCTTTAGCAACGAACATAAGCTTCAAACTATGACTTTGATTGATAATATGAAGCAAAACTTAGTTGCAAACTCTATTCAGGCAAAGTTCAAAATTATTGATTCAAATGAACAGCAAAGGAAGAAAATTACAGAACCTTATCTTCAAGCAGCGATTCAAAGAGCTGAACGTATGGGTGATAAAAAGGGACTTGAGAATCTTAAAAATTTCGAAAAAAATGCGCCTGCAAAAGCTGCAGCCGAACTTGAAAAACAGAGAGCAGAGGCTGTTAAACAAGCGACTGTGGATGGCGATCATGCATGGAAAAAGTATCAAGCACAGTTAGATCTGAATGGCTTGGAAAAGTTCCGTAAGGATGTCGATAAGAAATCGGAAGAGAGTTATGCTGCTGCGGCTCGCTATGTAGATGATCATTATAACTGGCTGGTTTCTTCTAATCTTTTAAAAGGTCTGTTCTATTTTGACCAGAGTGAGGAATTGAAACAGGGTAAAACACCGAAAGAAAGCAATGGCTTTATTTTTCATGCGGTTATTATGGACTTAATGTATGGAATGAATTTATTGCAAAAAGGGAAAGATTTACTTAATAAATGGATATGTGAAAAAAAAGTTTTGGATAAAAACCTATTCTTGAGAGCCTATTGTTTTAATAACAAAGTCTTGATGGATGAGTATGCCAAGATATTTGAAAGTCCAAGTTCAGCAAAAGACTTACTGGATTATAGTAAACAGAGTTTTAGTATGTTTACCGCAGCCGATGCTGCCTTTGATAGTTGGTTGGGTAGTATTGAGGGGAAAAAATTTATCTCGGCAAATGATTTTAAATGGCCAGATAAACTGTTCTACTGGATATCTTTGATGCTGAATACGGCTCTAAAAGAGTTTGGTGATATACGTTTAAGAACAATAAATATTAGTACAATTACTATAATGGCGCGTGAAGGTGCTCAACGTCATACAGCTCAATTGTTATATTTAAGATCAGGAAATTTGGCTCAACAAATCCCATTGATGAGATTGATGTATAACCTAGAATTTAGAGCTGCTGCAATTTCGTCTTTACCGCAAAGTGGTATGACTTATACTTATCGAAATACTAGGGCGATAGAAATTAAAAACTCAGTATCCTTAGCAGTTAAAGGGCAACCTGATATTACCAAAAATCGAATACTTGCTATCGTAGGTGTTTTTGAGTTACTGAATTTTTATTTCCAATATGATGCTTGGAAATCTGATATTAAAGATAAGCCAGAGCTATCCGTACAATTAGTAGGTTCGATGTTCTCGGTATCTGCTGTTGCATTTGATATGTTAGGTGAGAGTTGGAGCCGTAGAACTGCCACAGGTGCAGCGGCCTCTGCAGCAGCATTTAGATTAACTGCTGGAAGTCTTGGAACTTTAGGTGGAATAACTGGTTTATATGTAGATTCAAAAACCTTAAAAGAGACGAACTCACTTGTTATCCAAACAATGTTATTTACCAGAATTTTGATCAACTTAGGCTTGTCAATTGGACAGGCAGGTGTATTAGCTAGTGCTATTTTACAACATAGCAAAAATGCAGTAATTAAAAGAGTTTTAACTAAATTCACAGCGAATGCTCTAGTCGCATTTTTAATGAGTGCTCGAGTAATTGCTGGATTGAATCTTATAACATTAGGCTTAATTAGCGCAGAAATTTTACTTAAAAAATATGTTTTGGATGATGCAATGGAAGATTGGTGTCAAAAAACAGCTTTTAAATTAGCATCTGACCCTAAAAAAGAGTCAATATTTAAATCTACATCTAGAAATGAAAAAAAATTCCAAACTGCAGATGAAGAATATGAAGAGTTTATGAAAGCGATAGTGAGCGTTTAAAATGTATGAGATGTTAAAATTTGAAGGTCGCATTCAAAGATTAGAGATTTATGATGACTCTTTAAGTGCATTTGGAAAGTCTGGTGATGCTCAAATTGCATCTTCAGCGATTTTGAGTGGTGTGGCAGAAAATGTTTCATTGTCTGCACAAACTGTATTTCTCGCTTCACGTAGTCGTTTACATGTCAAATCAGTTGTTATGGAAATCGATGGTAAAGTTTGCGTAGGGCAATTCCATCGTGCGTTATTTGAACATAATGAATATGTCATTTGTGTCGTAAGACGTCTTGAAAAAAATTTGTATGAACTTTATTCAGTATTGAGCCCTAAAACAGGCTTACTTCATATGCAGGTTGGGATGGGAGCTTCTGTTAAAGCTCATCAGACTTCTATAGCTAAAGGTAGAAATGTTTGGTACGCAATAACAATTTTATTAGGATCTTTAATTTATTTTTGGGCAAGAGGTTTTAATCAGGTTGATATATTAATTTTTTTAGGAGTGGCTATTTTATTTTATTTTATTTTATTTTTTATTATTAAAAATGCATCCAACTCATTAAAACATTTTTCAGAAAAGTCAGAACAAATTTTTAGTTTGTATGGCTTTAAAGATCCGCAAGAGGTTTTTTTATTGCCAAGTCGTTATTTGAGTGAAAAAGATCATTTGTTACTAGAATCCGTATATGAATATAGAAAAGTTATTGAAAGTGATCCATATCCAGAAAGCTATATAGAGCAAAAATAAAAGAATGGGGCCAATAACTAAAGGCTAAAAGGTTATTTAAAGGTAAAGATTTTGAAATTACATCTTCAACTGGTTCAGGGCCCAATCCATTCTCTAGATAAAGCCAAATCTAAAATACCTGTAAATCAGGATGTGGGCGACATCGCAGCAGGTACCGCTTTTGCAGGTGTACTTGCTGGAAGCAGCTCCTTACTTACAAGCTCACCTATTTTATTAATGGCTGGAAAAGCAAAAGATGGTATAACTTTTATAGGTGAAATAGATAAGTATCCATTAGTAGGGCAATTTACGACAGCACGTTTTGAAGAAAATGACGAATTGATTGCTGTAATTAGCGAAAAAACTATTGATGGACGTCATCAAGTTTATGCAATTGTTGATCCTAAATCAGGTCTATTGTATATGATCTATGAAATGGGTCGTTCAGTAAAAATGGGATATAGAGCTATTATGATGCAGACTTGTTTTTTTAGTGCTCTGTCATTTGGCTTGTTCATGGTGATACTTATATTTAGTTTTATCTCTTCTTCTGATTATTCTGGTGAGAGTATAATATTCTTCTTTGAGGCAGTGCTTATAACATTTTTTATTTCATTTTCATTTTCTGCATTCATAAATTATTTTAGTTTTCGAAAATCATACGAGAATTTTGGCAATTTATCTGAACAAATATTTGAAAAATTAGGTTTTGAAAATCCTAAAGAGCAGGATTTTTATAATGATTTTTTAACTGATAATGGTGTTCAGATTAGTGTAATGAAGTATAGAAAAAATTTAAAAGGCCAAGATCCTTATCCAGAAGATTATTTTGATAAGAAAAATTTTTGAAGTAAAAGGTTAATTAATGAAGCTTAGATTGTTTGTCATTACCTTAATATTATTCACATCTGCATGCACTCAAGACAAAGAAGAACACACTCACGGAACTTTGACTAAAGATTATAAAGATGTGTCTGAATACAAGTCTAAACATGATCTGGAAAAGGCTGTGAAGGCAAATGATGCAGAGGCTATTTTTGTATTAGCATCTATGTATGCCACAGGCGAAGGTGAAAAATTTGATCAAAAGAAAGCATTGGAACTATTTGAAAAATCTGCACAACTAGGCTCCTCAAATGCCATGCTTCAATTAGGACTGATTTATCGAAATGGCAATGAAGTTGTTAAAAAAGATGATCAAAAAGCTTTAATTTGGTTTGAAGAAGGAGCTAAAAAGGGAAATCCTTCCGCAATTCACAATGTTGGGTTGGCCTATTACAAAGGTTTAAATGTAAAACAGGATAGAGCAAAAGCTTTTACATATTTTATTCGATCTGCTGAATTAGGACTCATACAATCCCAGACGGTAGTTGCTGCTCAATTATATGTAGGTGATGGTGTCGAGAAAGACATCAAAACATCTTTTAAGTGGTTATTAAAAGCTGCTGAACAGGGAGATCTTGAGTCACAAAACAATGTAGGCTTGGCTTATGAGCGAGGTGATGGTGTAGAGCAAGATCCGCTTCAATCACTTGTCTGGTTTAAACGCGCTGCTGATCATGGACATGCGTTAGCGCAATATAATACTGCTCTTAAGTATTATAATGGTGCAGGTATGAAACAGAATTTAGATGAATCAATCCGATATGCAGAAATGGCTGTACGCAATGGAAATAAATCTGGAGCAGAGTTGTTATTTAATATTTATTCGGATGATAGTAGTTCAAAATTTAGTCCTGAAAAAGCTAATTATTGGAAGTCTAAAATATAAATTTATACTTAAATAAAAGTTCTTTTGAGTGGAAAGGTCTTTTTATTTTTCTCTAACTTAAAACTCGCAATATTCTTTAAAACTATAACGCCAAATAGTTTATTTTTCTTGATATTGAGTGTGGTTTTGAACTATCTAAGAACTTGACCTTAAGAGAAAGATGGTTACTCATAAATCTATGAGTTTTATTGATTCTAATTGCTCTCCCAGAGTGAAATAAAAAATATACCAAATAGACAGATTAGTCTTGACAAGTTAAATTTTATTTACATTGAATTTTACTTTCATAAATTTGAAATGTATCTTTTGCAATCATTTAATCTGTCCAATCGTTTAAATCAAATAAAATATTTTTAAGAAAATGTTTCATAAAACTTAACTAAATGATATTTATGATAATTTTTGGTTTAGTTTTAATTTTTATTTAATGCATAAAAATCAACAACTTATTTTTAATTACAAAAAATAACAATATTATATTTTTATAAGAATAACTTTATTAAGCTATATTTTATAACCATCTTAACTATTTACTTTTAGTTTAAGTTGATATGATTTTTATATAAAATATGTTTGTTTATATGATAAACTGCGCGTAAATTTTTTGAATATAAGGTTTTTAGACTGATTTTTTAATGTTTTATTAATATTAACTTTTCAGTAAAGCCTTGAATAAATAAGAAAACAGAGGAATGAAAGTTGTGTTGAAACGAAGTATTTTGATACTTTCTCTGACTGGAAACATTATCGGTCTATCAGGTGCTCATGCAGCAGAACTTGAGCCTGTAAAACTTAAAAAAAGTTGTATTAAAAAAAATCCTTTAGCAGAAGGTCAGAATGACCCTGAGCTATTGAATATTTTTAAACAAGTTTGTGATAGTGATAATACGACTCAAAAAAATGATTTATTAGCTAAAGCAGCTATGCGCTTTTATCAAACCAATCAACCAGTTAAAGCATTAAATTTGGCAAGTCAATTGCAAAGTCAAAATATACGCGGTTCATTAATAACAGATGTTTTATTTTTATCTGGTGTAAGCATTGCAAATAACTCTTTGCAGCAAATGCGAAGTCAGGAAATGCGTTATTTAAGCAATGATGTAACTTATCCACCCGCTAAACAATTAATTGAAAATATCCATACTTCAATGCCTGCGCCAGATATTTCAAATGTTAAGGCGGCTACAGAAGGTGGCTCAGTTGATAATGAAAGAAGAAGTTATAGAAAACAAACTGTAACCCGCAACAGAGTTACAGCTTCCAGAGCAGCAACAAAACGAGTAGCAACTCCAGCAAAAGCAACTGCGGTTAAACCAAAAACTGCCCCTGTAGCCAATGTTAATAAATCAAAAAGTTCGCCTTTTGACCCTTTAATTAAATAATCAGGAATAGAATCTTATGGCTAAGAGAGAAAGCGTACAAAAGAAGCTTCAGCGAATTCGACCTCCACGTGTTCAGCTTACATATGATGTCGAAATTGGTGATGCAAAAGAAGCGAAGGAACTACCATTTGTTGTTGGTGTGATGGGTGATTTTTCGGCAGCTTCTGAGCTTGAACGTACAAAATTAAAAGATAAAAAATTCATTAATGTCGATTTAGATAATATTGATGAAGTTATGGAGTCATTGTCTCCAAGAGCTGCTTTTCAAGTAGATAATACGCTGACTGAAGAGGGCGGAAGAATTGCAGTTGATTTAACATTTAAGTCAATGGAAGATTTTCGCCCAGAAAATGTTGTTCAACAGGTTGACCCATTAAAGAAACTTGTTGAAGCACGTGAGCGTTTAACAGATTTAAGAAATAAGATTTCTAACAGTGAGCGTTTAGAAGACTTACTTGATGAAGTGCTTAAGAGTACTGATCAAATCCGTAAATTAAGTGCGGAGGCTGATCATGAATAATGCTCAATCGGCAGCAATGCCTCTTGCTGAAAATGAACAAGTTAATCTTCTAGACTCGATTGTTGAAGAGAGTCGTATTGCTCGAAATGAAGAAGAACATTCGCGTGCAAAAAGCTTAATCGGTGAACTTGCTAAAGAAGTAATGGCAGGAACAATTACAGTTTCTGAAAATATGACTTTATCAATCGATAAGCGTATTGCAGAAATTGATGCTCTGATTTCAAATCAATTAAGTCAGATCATGCACAATGAGCAATTCCAAAAGATTGAGTCAACTTGGCGTGGTCTTTACTACTTCTGTCAAGAAACACCTTCTAATCCTCTCATTAAAATTCGTATGTTGAATACGACTAAAAAAGAGCTGGTAAAAGATTTTCAAGGTGCTACAGACTTTGATCAAAGTACTTTGTTCAAAAAAATCTATGAAGAAGAATATGGATCTTTTGGTGGTGCACCATATTCGGCACTGATTGGTGATTTCGAATTTGACCGTACGCCTTCTGATATGTATTTGCTTGAGCAAATCTCTCATGTTGCTGCAGCGGCACATGCACCGTTTATTTCGGCGGCTAGTCCAAGCATTCTTGGTCTTGAATCATTTACAGATATTGATCGCCCTAGAGATGTGTCGAAAATCTTTGAAACAGCTGAATATGTTCAATGGCGTTCATTCCGTGACAGTGAAGATGCTCGTTATGTCGCTTTAACCTTGCCGCATGTGCTTGGTCGTCTTCCTTATCATCCAAAGGAAGGAACTGCTACAGAAGGGTTTAATTTTGCTGAAGATGTTTCGGGTGCAAACCATAACGAATATTTGTGGATGAATGCTGCTTATGCTTTCGGTACTCGTTTAACAAATGCATTTGATATGCATGGTTGGTGTGCTGCAATTCGTGGTGTTGAAGGCGGTGGTTTAGTAGAAGGCTTACCTGTTCATACGTTTAAAACACAAGATGGCGAAGTGGTATTCAAGTGCCCAACAGAAATTGCGATTACTGATCGCCGTGAAAAAGAATTAAGCGATTTGGGCTTTATTCCTTTAGTGCATTGTAAGAATACCGATTACGCTGCTTTCTTTGGCGCGCAATCAACTCAAAAACCTAAAAAATATGACAATGATACAGCAAATGCTAACTCTGCTTTATCAAGTCAAATTCAGTACATCATGGCCGTTTCACGTATTGCTCATTATTTAAAAGCAATGATGAGAGACAAAGTGGGTAGCTTTGCTTCTGCTGGAAATGTTGAAGCATTCTTAAATGAGTGGTTGTCACAGTATGTATTACTTGATGATGGTGCTTCTCAAGAAGCAAAAGCTCAATACCCTCTACGCGAAGCGTCTGTAAAAGTTGTAGAAGATCCTGCTCAACCAGGTCACTACAAATCTGTGGTTTTCTTGCGACCACACTTCCAGCTGGATGAGTTGTCAGTTTCTTTGCGACTTGTTACTGAGTTACCTCAGTCCTCAAATTAATAAAGGTCAGCGAAAGAATAACTTTAAATTACAAATAGGAAAGTTCTAAATGAAAGATATATACGTTGAGTTTCGCGGTAAATATAAAGTTGATGGCGAGTCTCGTGACTCTGAGCACAAAGGCTGGTTAGAAGTTAACTCTTGGTCTCACAACATTCGTCAACCTAAATCTGCTACTTCAAGTAGTGTTGGTGGTCATACTGCTGAGCGTGTTGAACATTCAGATATGCTTTTTATTAAAGACCTAGATGCAACTAGCCCGAAATTATGGGAAGCATGTTCAGCTGGTTATACATTTGATGAAGTACAAATTGATTTTTATCGTGCAAATGGCGATAAACGTATCAAGTACTTACAAATTAAATTGAAGCATGTTCTAGTTTCTAGTGTAACTCCAACTGTTAACGAAGAAGGTGTTCCAACTGAAGCGTTTGGTTTGAAATACGCAGCTGTTGAGTGGACTTATAACCAACAAGATATTAACGGTACTGCTAAAGGTGCTGTTACTAAGAAATGGTCACTTTCTAATAATACTGCTTCTTACGCAGCATAATTATCTAAGTGAATATTTGGTGGAGGCTGACATAAAGTTAGCCTCTGCTGTCTTTAAGCATGCTTGTTGTGAACTCGAATGAATTTAGATCGGCTTTATCCATACGGATTTCGTTCAACTTTGTTTGATCGCTTAATTCCTGAAAGTGAAGATTATGCAAAGGGTCTTTCTATTCAGCAGTTAAGAGAATCGGTAGCAAAAGATTTAGAAGACTTGCTGAATAGTCGAGTCGCTAAATTGGATCATGTGGTCGATGATTATCCGCTAGTTAAAAAATCTATACTTCAGTTCGGGATTATTGATTTTGTGGGGCTTTCTACAGCCAATCCGCTAGATCGAGACAAGATTTGCCAATCCATTGAACAATCAATAGCAGCTCATGAACCTAGATTAAGACAAATACGGGTAGAGATGTTGTTGGATGGACATAATATGGGGGCACTATGTTTAAGTATTCAGGCTTATCTAAATATTCATCCACTGTATGAACCTGTCGTTTTTGATGCATTGCTAAAACCGACAACGCAGCAATATGTAATTTCAGCGAGAACCTAAGCGTAGTGGGTGTGTTGTGATAGAAGAGCTTTTACCGTTTTACGAAAAACAACTACAAGAATTTGGTCAGCAATCTCGTGAATTTTCACAAAAATATCCGAAAATTGCTCAGCGCTTATCTTTAAATCAAGAGCAGATTGATGACCCGCATATTGAGCGTCTTATACAGGCGTTTTCATTAATTGCTGCCCGCATTGATAAAAAGCTTGCTGATAGCTATGACGTATTTACACGTTCTCTATTTGAGGTGATGTTTCCTCAATACTTACGTCACTTTCCTGCTTGTTCGGTGGTCAGTTTCGAAGATATAAATAAGATAAAGCAGCTCACAGAAGCACATATTGTTCCTGCGCACACTGTCTTAAAGTCGCGTAGTTTTAAAGGGGTTCAGTGTGAGTTCAATACTACACAAGAAGTCAAATTACTCCCGATAAGCTTGCAAGTGCTAGAGTTTAAAAGTACACCTAGTGCACATATGCATTTAAGTCAAAATGCGACTTTAAATTTTAAATTCGAAATTTTTAACAATGCTCATCTATGTTTAAAAGATGAAAAACTACCTATTTATTTAGATGCAATTTCTAATTTTCCACTTCAAGTACTAGACAGTATTTTTAAGAAGGGGACAACTTTTGCTATTAAAATAGGGCAGAAAGTTGTTGAGCTGAATAAAAATCCATTTGAATTAACTGGCTTTTCAGAGCAAGAAAGTCTATTGCCTCTCGATCAGCATACTCACCATGCTTATCGTTTGCTGATGGAATATTTTTGTTTTCCTGAAAAATTTAATTATCTAAAACTCGATTTAAGTTTTTTAAAGCTTCTATCTTTAGAAGAGAGTGGTTTTGAGCTGCTTATACATTTTAAATTAAATTTAAATGATCAAGCCGTAGTCCGAAATTATTCTGAATTAAATATCGCTAATTTTAAATTATTTACTACACCAGTCATTAATTTATTTGAAAAATACGCTGAACCTCAAAAAATTGTACATAAGCAATTAGAATATCCGCTGATTACAGATGCTCATCATCCTGAGTTTTATCAAGTCTATTCAATTACTGAAATGAATATGGTTCGTGAAAAAACGAGTCAAGAAGAAAGCTGTGTTCCTGTACTACCTTTTTTCGCGATGAGTCACTACCATGTTGATAAGGCTCGTTTTTTCTATTCAGTGAACTATCAAAAATTACAACCCAATTTCGTCGAAATGGGGTATTCAATTATTTCTAAAAATCTAAATCCTTCGTCAACACGTTCGGATTTTATTAGCACAAAATTATTATGTTCAAATCGTGACTTACCACATGAGGCATTGGGTCAGTCTAATAATATATTGAACCTCAATGATAGTAGTTTGGCTCGCCGTGCGATTGTTTTAAAAAGACCTACAAAACCATATCAATTTGGTCAAAGTCAGAGTGAGCAGTGGCGTGTTATTTCGCACCTTTCATTGAATAGTTTAGCTTTAATGAAAGGTGATGCGGTATCTCCTATTAAAGAGTTACTTGCTTTATACAACTTACCATTGTCAAAAGAAAATTATTTAATTATTGAATCAATTAAGCATCTTGAATTTTCACTTACTCACAAACTTGTAGATGGAAAGCCATTTCCAATGTTTGTAAGGGGTGTGAAGGCCGAATTGCAAATTGATTCATCTGTATTTAGAGGGCATAGCCTATACATTTTTAGCCAATTGTTAAGTCGTGTTTTTAATTTAAAGGTTCAAATTAATAGTTTCGTTGATTTGGTTGTTAAGGATTATTCATCTCAGCAGGAGTTATACCAATGCAGTCAGAACGTTGGTGGCAAGACTCTTCTATAACAGCTGAGCTCTTTACAAAGCCAAAGTCTTTTGAATTTATTCAAGCAACACGGCTATTAAGACACGATTCAAGTCGCACATTTGGTACATCTTGGGGTGATCATTTTAAGTTTGAGACATCCTTTAATTTAAATTTTCCTGCTACAGAAATTGAAAATTTAGAATTAACGGACGAGCGGATTTATATCACGAATTTAATTGTTGGTCTTACGGGCATACAAGGCGCTTTACCGTATACGTATACGAACAAGATTAAACAAGCTTCGCGTCAGCAAAGAGCTGAAACTAAAGAGTTTCTGAGCTTATTTAACCATAAGCTTACTGCTCAATATGTAGAGTCGAGCATTACCTATAATTTGCCGATTCGATATGAGATCGAGCATAAAAATGATTATCTCGATATTTTGCATGCGTTGAATGGCTATGTACGGTCACAACATCAGCAAACAGAGCTTGATGACTATTTTGCAGAGTTTTCTGGATTAATGCAGGGCCAGAATAATACAGTTCATGCCTTAAAAACGATGCTGTCGTGTATTTTTAAGCATGAAATTACGATTAAAGAGTTTATACAAGAATCTTTTAAGTTAGCGAGTGACCAATTAACCACTTTGGGTGGAGCTCAGCCGAGCCTACTTGGTGTTAATACATTTTGTGGTGAAACCATTCAGCAAATTGATGGGAAAATTGAAATTCAAATTGGGCCATTAAAGCGTCAGCAATATCTCAGTTTTTTACCAAATCAAGAGTTAAGTTTAAAGCTTAAAAAAATTGTAGAAACTTGGTGCAGTCCAACTTTATCAATAGATCTTCGACTCGTATTGGATGAGTCAGAAATACAACCTATTTGTCTCACTCACCCTAATCAGAATGGTTTGGGGCAAGGTTCTTTTCTTATATCACGAGAACCGAAAGTACATAGCCATGAAACATGTTATAGCCTTATTGGAGAGCGAATATGATTAAAAAAATATTACTCTCGTTCATCGCTATTTTTGCATTAGTTAGTGGATTTATTATTTTCTACTGGCGTGATGTTCAATATAACCCTGATAAGGGTGATTTTTTCCTTTATTTCCTGCTATTACCAGCAATTATTACCTTGGTGATTTTATCGCCATGGTTAATTTATAGCGCTTATAAAAATTATAAAGAAAAGAAAGAACAAGCTATAAATCAAGATAAAGATGATACTAACCAAAAACAAACTGCAGTAACCGATGCACCACTCGAACAGCTAGATTTTAATATTTACTCTTCTTTTGCTGTGCATGCATTTGGTGAGAATGAAAGCATTATTGCAGAGCTACAAAACTTTAAAAGTCCAGAGCTGGATGATCAACTGTTAAATTCTTATGGATTGCCTCTTTTATCTTATCGTATTAAAGCCTTTGATGAAGATAATCATGAGGAGAGCGAGTATGCATCTCCACGACAAGTTCGTATGATGTCATTAATAAAACAGCAATTAGAACAAAATATAGAAAACTTATATCTTCTTGCAGAGCATTTAAAACGTTCAACTTTATTTTATGAGTCGCAGCAAGCACGTGAATATCATATGCATCCGGCATGGGTTGATCCTGAGTCTGAATATGATGATGTTCAAATGCCGATAGTCGAAGTTTATCGATTAAATCGCTTAAATCTACATATCCTTCTTTCGGAGGATTTATTACATATCTGGAATGATGAACAAAGTAATGAATTAATTTTAGAGTTTTTTGCTGAGATCGGCATTCCTGCTCAAAAGATCCATATTGAATATCATTTTTTTGGAGAGCAACTGGCTTATCAAGAGCTGATACACCTATTAAAGAGTATTCATAAAAGAGAACATGAGATGTTCTTTTTGCTCGTAGCCGATTCCGAAATTGATCAGGATCTAGTCGATGAAAAGTCTTGGATGATTAAAGATTATATTCCTGCTGAATTTGCAGCAAGCTGTTTACTGGCAGATCCTTTAGTGAAAATTCAAGAATTAGAGCCGACTAAAAATCTGAAAGTTGTTGTAGGCCAACAAGATATAGCAAAGCTTTTTTCTAATTTTGAATTTCATGATTTACCTCAGCATGAAGGTGAGGAACCTTATGTGCTGATATTGTCAGATCAGACCGATATAAAAGTTTCGAAAAAATTGCAGCAGCACTTTCTTCAAACACCTGTAGAACCACATCACTATATTTATGTGAAATCTTCATTAGGGCATACCCAACATTTAGCTGATATTTATGGCTTTATGCTGAGCATGCATTTCCCTGAACATATCATTCCTTTTGTCTTTGGTGAAAATACGGTGTCAGCACATACATTTGTGCAAAGTGTCACTGAAAATTCAGAAGATGATGTGATGGTGTTGAATAACTAATTTAAACTTTGGACTTAGAACGAGAATAGAATGCATACAATTTTAGGCTACTTGTGGCAGTACATCACGAATCCTAAAGCAATTATCGCCTTGTCATTGTTCGTGGCATTGATGTCTTCATATACTTCAATTCCTCGTCATATATTCTGGGCTTTAGCAACTGCCTATGCTTTGGGTCTTATTGTTTATGGTATCTATTGGCTTATTCAACGAAGAAAGCATGCTGCTCAGGGCGAAGAGCTAGCTGAAGCAATTGAAAAAGACAACCAAGCTGAATATGGCAAAAATAAAGATAAAGAAGAGCTTCAGCTTGTTAGTCAACAAATGAAAGAATCAATTCAACTGATTCGTAAATCTAAGTTGGGTGATAAAAAAGGGAATGCTGCATTATATGAGCTTCCTTGGTATATGGTTATTGGTAACCCCGCCGCAGGTAAAAGTTCAGCTATTTATAATTCTGGTTTAAAGTTTCCTTTCGAAGAAACGCATCAAAAAATGGTATCTGCTGGTTTAAGCGGTACTCGAAATTGTGACTGGTTTTTCTCTACAGAAGGTATTTTACTCGATACGGCAGGCCGTTATTCTGTTTATAGCGAAGATCATTCTGAGTGGTTAGGTTTCTTAAATATTTTAAAAAAGAACCGTTCCAAAGCTCCGGTCAATGGTTTGATTTTAATTGTTAGTATTGCTGAGCTAATTAGTCAAAGTCCTGAAAATTCGTTAAAGCTTGCTAAAAATTTACGTGCTCGTATTCAAGATCTAACAGAACGTCTAGAAGTCGTGGTACCTGTTTATTTGGTCTTTTCAAAGATGGACTTGATTGCAGGTTTTACCGAGTTTTTTGAATTTTATGAAGCTCAAGAATATAACCAAGCTTGGGGAGCAACGCTTCCATATGAGCAGAGTTCTTCTCATAACGCGGTAGATTTATTCGAAAAACATTACACCATTCTTTATGATGGTCTAAAAGGGGTAAGTTCGACTCATTTAAGTCGTCGTCATTCGCAAAATATCTCACCAAGTGTAATGACCTTCCCATTAGAATTTAAAACATTAAAACCAGCTTTAAAAAGCTTTATCGGTACACTTTTTGAAGATAATCCATATCAATTTCAACCTGTTTTCCGTGGGTTTTACTTCACCAGTGCTTTGCAGGAAGGTGTCATTGAAAGTCCAATGACAGAACAAATCGCACAAGAATTTCAGCTTACTCAAATTGCACAAAGTGATTTAAAAGATCATTCAAAAATTACGCCTAACCATGGTTATTTCTTAAATGGTCTATTTTCAGATGTTATTTTGAAAGATAAAGATCTTGTTAAACAGCATGTAAATACGGGTAGAAAACGTCAACGCTACATTGCATTTATTGGTGCTCTAGCTGGCGTTTCAATTATTCTTGGTGTGTGGGTTTGGTCTTATCGTAATAACCAACAATTAATTGGTGAAGTTCAAGCTGATTTAAATAAGGTTGTTCAATTAGAAAGAGCTTCTGGTCAGCAACTGTCTACCCAATTAGAAGCTTTACTTATTCTTCAAAGACGTCTACAGCAGTTAGATGAGTTTGACGAAAATAGACCACTTAAGTTTAGTTTTGGTTTATATCAGGGCAATGAGCTTCGTGAAAAGCTAAAAGCTGAATATTTAAAAGGTGTTAAGCAAATTGTATTAACACCGACACAGCAAAATATTGCTCAATATTTGCAACGCGTAAAAAATAATGAAGCGACATTAAAAGCGAATCACACGAATGTTGAAATCAAGCAAACTGCTCAGACTCAACAATATTTAGAACCTTCAGATACCAATCCTCAAGATGCTTATAATGCATTAAAAGCGTATTTAATGATGAGTAATCCACAATACATGGATGCAAGTCATCTGAGTGATCAGGTTACACGTTTCTGGCGTTCTTGGTTAGACGCAAATAAAGGTCAAATGCCACGTGCAGATATGATTCAGGAAGCTGAACAAATCTTGTCGTACGCAATGACTTTGGCAAATGATAAGCAATTCCCAGTTTTAGATGCAGATTCGCAAATTGTTGATCAAACACGCCAAGTATTACTCTCTGTTGTTCGAGGAATGCCGGCGCGTGATCGTGTTTATAACGAAATAAAAATGCGTGCAGCAGTACGTTTTCCTGCATTGACTGTAAGTCAGATTGTGGGTGAAGCAAATAAAAATGTTGTATTAGGTAGTTATGCATTACCGGGTGTGTTTACCCAAAAGGCATGGAATGACTATGTAGAAAAAGCGATTGAAGAAGCCGCAGATAAGCCAACAGATAGTAAAGATTGGGTGTTAAATAGCCGTCAATCTGATGATTTAACTTTCTCAGGTAGTCCAGAGCAAATTAGAAAGCAACTGACAGCACTCTATAAGCAAGAATACATTGCGGAATGGAGAAAATTCTTAAATGGTATTCATTATGCTAAGGCTGCCCAATTCCCTCAGCAAGTAAAAAATATTGATGTTTTAGGTGAGCCACAGAACTCTCCAATTAGAACATTAATTGAAAGAGTTGCAATTGAAACAAACTGGGATAATCCAGTTGTACAAGCTGAGTTGGCAGCTCCACAAAAAGGATTTATTGCATGGTTTAAACGTAAGGTTTTAAATCATGATGATAAGGCTGCTAATCAAGTGGCAACTAATGCTCAGGGCGCTATTTCTCAAGAATACCAAATGTTCTATCAGTTGGTTCGCAAACGTGATGATCAACAGGGTAAATCATTACTTGATGAATATATGACAAATTTAGCCCTTGTTCGTAGTAAGTTTAATGAGCTTAAGAATGCAGGGGAAGTTGGGCCTAATGCGATGACATTAGTCAAGCAAACCCTGAATGAGCAAACTTCTGTATTTAACCAAACGCAAAAAATTGTAGATGAAAAAATGGCGGTTGGTTTTAGTGAAATTGATCAGCGATTACTACAAAAATTAGTAGTTAGCCCACTGACACAGGCTTTCGAGAGCTTAATTACGCCAACACAAGACGAAATTAATAAATTATGGGTCATGCAAGCCTATCAGCCATTTACAGCAAATCTTGCTAAGAAATATCCATTTAATTCATCAGCTTCTTTGCAAGCGACAAGTAGTGAAATTGGACAAATCTTGGGCGAAAACGGTAGCATTTCTCGTTTTGTAAAAGAAAATCTTGATCCATTTGTGATTCGTCGTGGTTATACATTAACGTCTAAGACATGGAAGGATTTAGGAATTAGTTTAAATCCTCAATTTGTGATGAATTTCCAAAGATACGTTACGCCATCTAATGGCATGGCAACAGGTGAGTTGAATAGTCAAGCTCCAGCAGCACCTGCAACTAATCAATCTAACTTCCAGTTCTACCCAATTCCAAATCCACAATTGCTTTCATATACCGTGGATATTGATGGTCAGCGCATGACTTATGAGAACGGTGTGCAACAGTGGGTGAACTTCATTTGGCCAAATCAAGGCAGTATTCCAGGTGCTCGTATTACCGCTGTAGATTTACAAGGTCAAACGCATACGATTTTTGATGAGCCAGGTGAATACGGTATTAACCGCTTAATTGATAGTGCTCAGCGTAAAGAACAAAATGGCGGATTTGAAATGCTTTGGCGTAGTAAAACCGACCCATCATTAGTTGTAAAAATGAATTTCCGTCTAATCAGCAGTAATTCAGGCAGTATTGGTTCAAGCCGTGGTTATGCAGGTATGCAACTAGTGGATAAAGTCACTGCTGATAAAGCAGCTCGTGTGGTGTCTGCTCAGCAGGCGCCAGCTCAAGCAGCTGCTCCAGCAAAAACAGAAAATCCTGTTTCAGCACTTGCTCAGCCTTCTGCGGGAGTTAAACCATGACATGGAAAATAACCTCTATGCGAAAGGAGGAGCAATAATGCAAACATTAAAAACAACTCCTTTGTATTACGGCAAAAGTCCTGCACGCGGCGACTTTTTAAAAACAAAAGGTCAGAATGCTTTAATACAATTGCTTGATCAGTGGATTACTGAAGCATTGGAATATGCAATGCAATCGGGCAGCTTTAAAGAAGCTTATAACACGTTGCCTTCACTCGACTTCTTTATTGCGAATCCGAAAGAAAATATGTTTTTAGCGGCGAACCTTCTTGCAAGTGAAGATAGTTCGGGTCGATCTTTTCCAATGGTACTGAGCCATTTATTAGAAATTGATTTACCGTATGATAATTTGTTGTATGCGCCCTATAGCTATAAACATGTACTCGTTGATTTATTCCAAAACAATCGGACTTTAAAAGGAATTAAAGATTCCGATCTGTTACTTGGGAAATTAGGTCACTTACAAAATCAAATTCAGGTTTTAACTGAACGCGAGTGTGTGGGTTTCTATGAAAATCATACGATGCACTCATTTGCTCAATTAATGAAACTCAGTATTTATGAGTTAGCGCAAAGTATGATTGGGCTAGGATTATTACTTCAGCCAATTTTACAAAATGGAACCAGTCGCTTAAATAAAGTTTTAATTTTGCCTATTAATAATCCTGCTTACAGTTATGAAATAGCAGCTTTTTGGGTCAGTATTATTTGTCGCTTTTTAAAGGAACATAATACTGAGGTATTGATAGGTTTATTACATCGAGAGCAACCTGTATTGTTCTTCGGTTTTCAAGGGGCTGATATTTTAGCCCTGAGCGATATTTTTACTCAGAATATGGATAGTAAACATTGGGTTTCTTTAATAGAAGCTCAGTGGATTGATACTTATTTGGAGCAAAATGCTGGTTTAGCTACGCTAGAACAATCATTATGCCAACGCCAATTAAGTTTAAATCAAGGCTTAAAACTATTTAGACAGACTTTTTTGGGTGAATAATAATGAATCAACGAAATCAAACTAAACTTACACAGCTCATAAAAGGCTGTTTTATCTATGCAATAGCTAATTATGCTTTGGCTCAGCCTATTGTTGTAGAAGGTGTGGTTCCTAACGAGGCGAGTAAACAGGCCATCTTATTAAAAATGCAATCTGTTTATGGTGCTGATCAGGTAGTAGATAAAATACAAGTGAGACCTGTCGCTGCTCCAAATGGGTGGAGTGATTCTGTTACAAGAGTTATTACACCTGACTTAAAAAAAGTTTCACAAGGTAAATTAAGCGTAAATGGTACTCGATTTGAGTTAAGTGGAAAAATGCTGAATCCAGCAGATATTCAATCTACCATTCAATCTTTTCAAGGGTTAGTACAACCACCATATCAACTGTATTCACAGTTATCAGTCAATCAGGCTGAGCAGAAAATCATTGATGACGCACTTAAAAATCGAATTATTGAGTTTGAATCTGGTAGTGCGGTTTTAACTGATGCGGGTCAAAAAATTCTAGACGAGATGGCTGTTGCCTTGAATAAAGTAGGCGGTAAAAAAGTCAAAATCGTAGGACATACAGATAGTTCAGGTGATGCGACTAAAAACTTGAAACTTAGCCAAGATCGTGCGTTAGCAGTAAAAAACTATTTGATTAGTAAAAGTATTCCTGCCGACCATTTATCTGCGGAAGGTTTAGGTTCATCTAAGCCTGTTGCAGATAATACTTCTCCAGAAGGCAGAAAGAAAAACCGTCGAATTGAGTTTACTGTTCTATAAATATAAGGAGAAGAACATGGCTAGCCCTTACATTACGATTGGATGCCCAACAACTGGTGGAGGGCAAGTCATTTCAGGAAACAGTACATTTTTAATTGATGGAATTGCAATTGCCTGTGTAGGAGACAAGGCGACTTGCCCGTTACACAAAATAGTTGCAACGATTGTATCGGGCGATCCGAATATGCTTGTTATGGGTAAATCAGCAGCACGTGTAAATGATTCATTATCATGCGGCTGTAAATTATTGCCAAAACAGAGTTTAGTTAATCAAGGATAAGGACAGAGATATTTTTATATAGATATAAATATCTACCAAAACATATTAACGCTTGAAATGATGAGTAGTTTGTCTGATAAAGCTGAATTTTGTTAATATACAGGCATTATGATTTTAAGCATTAAATTATTTAAAAATATTGAGAGTAATGATGAGTAATTTAAAAATTTTAATTACAAAACTTTCTACAGTTGCGCGAACTGCTTTAGAAAAATCGGCTAATGCTTGTGTTATTCAACAAAATTATGAAATTGAAATTGAGCATTTATTCTTAGAGTTACTTAATCAATCTTTAGAGAATGATTTAAAGATTTTATTAAAGAAATATAAAATTTCATCTGAAGCTTTGGCTGATGATTTAAAAGAAACAATTTCTCAATTACCGAAAGGTAATTCACGAACTCCTATTTTTGCTAAATCTATTGTCCGTTTGTTTGAACAAGCATGGTTATTGGCTTCGGCTGAGCAAAATCCAGTTATTCGTAGTGGTCATTTATTAGTTGCGCTATTAACTGCACCTGATTTATATCAAATTGCGACTCGTGCTTCGAGTTTATTTGATCTCTTACCAATTGATTCAATGAAACATAAGTTTCTTGAAATTTGTGAGAAGAGTGTTGAACAGCAAGATGAAATAAAAACACCTTCAGGTGAAGCTGAAGCAACAGAAACGACAGTAGCAAGTACAAAAACTGCTAAAACACCAGCACTTGATCAATATACGATTAATTTAACTGAAAAAGCGAAAAAAGGCGGTATAGATCCAGTTATTGGGCGTGAATATGAAATTCGCCTAATGCTCGATATTTTAATGCGTAGACGCCAAAACAACCCAATCTTAACTGGAGAGCCAGGGGTTGGTAAAACAGCTGTGGTCGAAGGTTTAGCTTTAAAAATTGCTCAAGGTTTAGTACCAAACGCCCTTAAGAATGTCCATTTACATGTATTGGATATGGGACTTTTACAGGCTGGAGCAAGTGTTAAAGGCGAATTTGAAAATCGTCTAAAACAAGTGATTCAAGAGGTCCAAGCCTCGGTTCATCCTATCATCTTATTTATTGATGAAGCGCATACTTTAATTGGTGCAGGTGGACAAGCCGGGCAAAATGATGCTGCAAATCTTTTAAAACCAGCACTTGCACGTGGTGAATTGCGTACCATTGCTGCGACTACTTGGGCAGAATATAAACAATATTTTGAAAAAGATGCTGCATTGAGCCGACGTTTTCAGGTTGTAAAAGTAGAAGAGCCAACCGAAGAAGTTGCGGTAGATATGTTGCGTGCGATGATTCCTGTCATGCAGCAGCATTTTAAATTACAAATTGATGATGAGGCGATTGTTACAGCGGTTCACTCTTCACATCGATATATTAGTGGTCGTCAACTTCCGGATAAAGCAGTTAGTGTTCTTGATACTGCAGCAGCACGTGTTGCGTTGACCCAAAATGCCCAACCTGTAAAGCTTGATCAGTTAAAGGCTCAAGAGCATAACTTAAAGCTTGAACAGCAAATTTTAGAAAATGAACATCGTCAGATTCCAATTCATCATGAACGATTAGAATCTTTAAAAGCTAATTTAGAATCTTTGCAAAAAGAGATTCATGAAACTGAAGAGCAATGGAATAAAGAATTAGAACTTGTTCATAAAATTCAGGAATTAGAAGCACAGAATCATTCTAATGAATCTGAAGCTTATGATCAGATTAATTTACTGCGTAAAGATCTTGCTGAAATTCAAGGCCAGCAACCATTAGTATTTGAAAGAGTAAATTCTCAAATTATTAATGAAATTATTTCTGATTGGACCGGAATTCCTGTTGGAAAAATGGTTAATGATGAAATTAAACAAATATTGACGCTTGAAGATAAATTGGGCGAGCGTGTAATGGGGCAAGATTATGCGCTTACACAATTAGTTCAAGGCATTAAAACTTCAAAAGCAAGACTTGAAGATCCTAATAAGCCGCAAGGTGTATTTCTTTTGGTCGGGCCAAGTGGTGTAGGTAAAACTGAAACTGCATTAACTTTGGCAAATGAATTATATGGCGGTGAGCAGCATTTAATCACTATTAATATGTCTGAATATCAAGAAGCACATACTGTATCTTCGCTTAAAGGAGCACCTCCTGGATATGTGGGATATGGTCAAGGTGGTGTTTTAACAGAAGCTGTTCGTCGCAACCCTTACAGTGTTGTGTTGCTTGATGAAATTGAAAAAGCACATAGTGATGTTCAGGAACTATTCTATCAAGTATTTGATAAAGGTACTTTAGAGGATGGTGAAGGACGAGTAATTGACTTTAAAAACACCACTATTTTGTTGACTTCAAATGCTGGCTCAAGTGCGATCATGCAAGCTTGCTTAAATACACCAGTCGAAGACTGGCCGACAGCTGAAGAGTTGATTGACCATTTAAAACCAAGTTTATATAAGCAATTCAAGCCTGCATTTTTAGGCCGAATGAGAGTTGTGCCATATTTCCCATTGCATGACGATCTACTTGTACGAATTATTAAACATAAGTTGGGCAAGATCACAGCAAGAATTGAAAAACAATACGGTACACAAGTCCAGTATTCTGAAGATTTGGTAGAGCTACTTTTAAGTCGCTGTACAGAAGTCGATAGTGGTGCACGTAATGTTGATAATATTTTAAATTCTACGGTGTTACCTGCATTGGCTACAGAAATTTTAGTGGCTTTAGCAGAGCAAAAGTTGCCAAAAGTTATCATGATTGATGCTAAAGATGACGAAATTCAATATTTACTAGATCCAGTTGCGAAAGCTGCTAAAAAAAGGACCAGTAAAAAGTTGAAGTCAGAAGTTTAAATTGAATAGAGCTAAAATTAGATGAATATTGATATTTCTGAACTCCTTGAACCCATTAGCGATAGCTTACCTTGTGGTGATGACTTTTCATTTTCTAATGAATTTCATGAAATCAAAAAGGCGAAAACACAAGATGATCTATTGCTAGATCAAGGCGATTGGGTTGCTGAGCGAAAACAAGCCGACTGGGATTTTGTATCAAATAAAACGAGTGTTTTGCTAAAAGAGAATACTAAAGATATTCGTCTATTAACTTGGCTCTTAGAAGCTTGGACTCATCTTTATGGTTTTGAGGGTATGGCGAAAGGCTTAACTTTAAGCCATACCATGCTTAATCAATACTGGCAGGAAATTCATCCTGTTATTGAAGATGATGACTTAGATCAACGCATTGGTTTATTACAGGGTTTAATTAATCAGTTGCCTGGCTTGTTGAAGAAAGTCTCTTTAACCAATACAGTGCCTTATTACAATTTGCTTGATTACGATAATTTTCTATATCACGAGAACATTCGTCGTAAGCAAACTGAAGAGTACGATAGTCAGTCGGGACCATCGGAGTTAGAACAGTTCGATCAAGCTATTTTTAATACGTCTAAAACTTTTCAATATTCTAATTATCAAGATTTTAGCTCAGTCTTAACCGAGTGGGATGTTTTAAAGCAAACCCTTGACCATTTAATGGGACTCGACTCACCAAGTTTTGGTGCAATTGATTCAGCATTTGAAACCATTCACAGCACATTACGCAAGATTTATAAAGCAGAAGCTTTTGGTACTGGACTTACGCCAGTCCAAGAGCAGGCGACTGTCATCACGAGTTCATCTATGGAAAATCAAGTGCCTGTACAAGTTGTTTCAGATCAGCCTGCTTTTCAGCCTCAAGCTCAAACACACTTGGCGAACCGTGAGCAAGCAATGAAAGTGCTGCAAGAAATTGCGGATTACTTTCAGGCAAACGAGCCTCATAGTCCTGTGAGTTATATGCTTCAAAAAACCATTAAATGGAGTCAAATGCCGTTACATGAATGGCTAGCACAAGTCATTAAAGATGAGCATCCATTACAAATGGTTCAGGAAATGTTAGGTGTGCAGCCTAAAAATGAATACGAATAAAGATTGGTAAAGACATATGTTTAAAGCTGAAAAAGTCCTGTGGGGCGAAGGTTTATTTTTAAGACCTCAACATTTCCAAATTCAAGATACCTACCATGAACAACGCTTGAATCATACGGTTCGTGCGGTCGTACCTTTTTCATATGGTATTCAGAAATTAAGTTTTGATGAGGCTCAATTGAGCACCCATATTCTTGCTCTTGAGTCTGTAGAGATGATCTGGCAAGACGGTGAAATTTATCAGGCGCCTGCATATGATCTATTGCCTGAGCCAATTTTATTGGATGATCTTAATTTACGTGGTGAGATGCTAATTTATTTAGCATTGCCACTCTTACAAGCGAACAAGCAAAATCTAATTGATCAAAACCAAGCGCAAAAGGGCAGATATCAATCTCATCTTGTCGAAACGCATGATCTTTTTACGAATGCTACTGAAGCAGATATTAGTTTGCTACGTCGCCGTGCTGTTTTTAAATTATTGGATGTACATAGTAATCCAGACCATAATCTGGATGGTTTCTTATATCTGCCTATTGGAAAGATTAAACGTCAAAGTTCGGGTGCTTTTGAAATTGACCGAAAGTTTATTCCACCAATTTTGCATGTGGATGCATCTGAAACACTCATTTCAAATTTAAAAAGAACACTGAACGTTATTAAGGCAAAAATTAAGACGATTCAAACCAATAACCGAGAAAATGAACAGAAATTAATTGAATTCCGTTCTGGTGATATCGTTTCGTTCTGGTTAGTAAATGCGTTAAATACAGCTCATGCTGGTCTAAATCATTTTGTGCAATATCCACAAATTCATCCAGAGCGTTTGTTCTTCGAATTATTGCGTTTAGCAGGTTCATTATTAACATTCTCGACGGCATATGATGTCGATCAGTTGCCTGCCTATAAACACCATAACTTACAAGAAAGTTTTTCGCAGTTAGACACGATTCTACGTGATTTGCTCGATACGATTATTTCGAGTCGATACATCAGCATTGCGCTTAAAGAAATCCGACCTTCATATTGGGTGGGAAGTCTTGAGACCGATAAGATTACTCGAGACACTCGACTTTATATTGCTGTATCAAGTAGCGCAATGCAGACACATGAGTTAATCCAGATTGTGCCTTTACGATTCAAGATCGGTAGCACTTTAGATGTAGAACAACGTGTAGTTGCTGCATTACCTGCGATTCCATTGCATCACTTAATTCAAGTTCCAACAGCAATACCAGTACGTTCTGGTGTGAGCTATTTCGAGATTGAACCACATCATGAGCTTTATCAGCGCATGTTAGATTCAGAAACGATTTGTATTTATGTTCCGGCTGGTTTCCAAGATATCAGTATTGAATTGATTGCGGTCATGAACGCTTAAGAGTAAAGGAGAGAAAAATGTCACAATCCACAGGTGCTCCTTCTTTATTTGATGATGGGCAAATTGGAACGGGCGGCAACAATAATAGCCAGTCTCAAGCAAAACTACAGGCAATCAATCTTATTGATTTATTGCATGACGGCTTTTATTTGGTTTTCTTGATTCGAAATCAGTATGTGCCAGCAGACGCTCAACAGTTTCGTGAAAAAATCTTAAATTTACTCAATCAATTTGAGCAACAAGCCAAAAAGTTACAATTTTCAGCCGATGATATTCATGATGCTAAATATGCATTTTGTGCTTTGATTGATGAAACGATCGTAACGCAACAAGACCCAAGTTATTTTAATTTGCAAAATGCTTGGTTAATTAGCCCGTTACAATTGAGCTTGTTTGGTTCTCAGTTAGCGGGTTATCGCTTCTTTGAAATATTGGAACAATTACGTAGCCGTGGAAAAGAGCGTCTAGCTGCTTTAGAAGTATTTCATTACTGCCTTTTATTAGGTTTTCAGGGTAAGTACCGAATCGAATCTACGGAAAGTCTCAACCATTTAGTATCAAGAGTCGGTGACGAAATTGACTATTTGAAAGGGAAAAAAGTTGCTTTTTCGCCGTTCTCGGCCATTCCCGATCAGATACGAAATATTATTCATCGTGAAGTACCTTTCTTTTGGATTTTGATCTTTTTATTGATTTTTGCATTGCTTACCTTTGCAGGGCTAAGATTTATGCTGAATAATCAAAATGATAAAGCATTATCTAATTATCAAAATGTGATTTCTGCTCCTCAAGAGCAAGCACATATTACAATTTATTTACCTTGATGATGGTACGAAATGGCTCAGGAAAAACCAACTTCTATTCGAGTTTTACAATCGAATAAAAAAAAGCCGAAATCACCAATACTTTATATTGTCATTGGTGTTATTGCCGGGGTGTTTGTCAGCATCTCGCTATTCCTGTTCTTGTCTCAACCGCATTCGTCAGAATCAACAGCAATTGAGAGTAAATCAACAGAAGAACAGATTTTAAATCAAGAAACTGCTCATTCTGCTGATGAACAAAATCAGGTTGCTGTCAGTCAAGACAACGAAACAGATTCAATGAGCCGTGATGGCTTTGAACAACCTAAAGATAATGAATTAAGTAATATCTTTAAACCTGCTCAGCATAAGCCTGCTACTTTCAATCAACAGCGAGTTTCTCCATTTGACGAACAGCTCACGGGTGAAAAGAAAGTTCAGGTTGTGCCTCAACTACAGACGGGTGCAGCTAAAACGACTCAACCGAAGGTACAGCCAACTCAGCAAAAGCCAGTGAGTAAACCGCAGCAACAAGTGGCACAGGCTAAACCTGTTGTTGAGAATAAAGCTCCAGCCGAACCCGAAGCTGAGGTTGAACCACCTAAAGCATCGGTAGATATTAAAATTACACGAAGTCCTTTTGCTGTGAATTAATGAACAAATGATGATTTTTCTCATTTTCTTTTGCTTTACATGCTTAGCAATTGGTTTAGCGTTTTTAATGTCTTATGAGCTAAGGACGAGAAGCAAAGATTTTGTTTTGTCATTACTGCCGCAAGGCCGTAAACAGCTTAATCAGGTTAGACAATTTGCTCAAACAATGAATCAGGCGGCTGCGCCTGAAAAGTTGCAATCCCATTGGCATTTACAGCAGTGGTGGATTGTTATTGCAGGTTTTTTCTTGTTTGCCAGTATTTTAGTGTTTGCTTTTACTCGACCTATTAGCTCAACTCGAATTGAAGCTGAATATCTCAAAAAAACAGATCCTCAAATCTACGCGCTTTTGAACGGTGAAATACTATCGCCACCACCAGAAGTGGATGAAAGCCTAATTGAAGCCGCAATTGTAGAGGCTACACAATTAGAGCAACAATATTCTGCTCAAAATAGTGGAACCATTAATTCTTCACCTATTGATAATACGAGTTTTGATGGCCGAGCTATTTTAGATACCAGTTTAGTAGATCGTAAATGGAGCAAAATGAACCCGCGTTATAAGCAGCGTTTACTCATGGTTTTTAAAATCATGAAAGAACAATATGGCTATGAGTTGGTTCTATTAGAGGGATATCGTAGTCCTGTGCGTCAGAATATGTTGGCAGGTAATCCGAACACGACAAAAGCAAAAGGGTATCAGAGTTATCATCAATTTGGTTTGGCAGCAGATGTCGCCTTTAAACGAAATGGAAAAGTAGTTATTTCTGAAAGAGACCCTTGGGCTATGCAGGGCTATCGTTTATATGGGCAAGTTGCTGAATCGGTTGGGCTTACATGGGGTGGACGTTGGAAATCTATTCAAGATTATGGCCATACCGAGTTCCGTATGCCGGGCTTAAGAAAAACACAGGAAATGGCTGAAAAACTGATCGCTGAAAGTTTGAATGAAGTAAGTTAAACACTTATTGACGATTGAAAACGTTCTTGTAAAACAGTTGTCATCTTGTCTACAAGCTGGGAAATGATCCCAGCTTTTTCCCATGTATAAATTGAAACAACCATAGGGAGGACGGTCCCTAATGAATCATATCGACGTACTCGACGTCCACGGGTTGTTGCCACAGGCAATAAAGATAATCCTAAGCCAGTTTCAACACTAACTAACACGCTTTCTAGACTACTACCCGTAAAGGCAATATACCAACGACGCCGTTCGCGCTCTAACGTTGCGAACATCTCATCCCGATAAAGTCCTCCTTGAGGAAAGGTCACTAAACTCATGGGATCAGACCATGTCGTTGTTGAGTTCTCACTTTCAAACCATGCCATTTCTTCTGGGAATGTAGCGTGGTGATCAGCACTGGCCGCAGGTTCTTTGACAATAATGATATCGAATTCACCATTTCGATAACGTTCTGTTAAGTTGCGACTCAAGCCAGAGGTTACGTCTAAACGAATGGAACGATGTTCTTTGGCAAATATACCAAAAACTTCAGCCATTGCTGGACTCATCATATCTTCTGGTAAACCAATACGAATAGGAATACTTCCTGCCGGATCTTTAAGTAGTGCTTCAGCTTCTTCTTGAAGGGTCAAAATCCTTTGCGCATAACCAATGAGATATTCTCCAGACACCGTCAATTTGAAAGGTCTTGCTGTTCGATCTATAAGCGCATGTCCCACTGATTCTTCAAGACGAGCTAACTGCTGACTAATTGTTGATTGAGTCAGGTGTAATCGATCGGCAGCTGCGGTAAAACTGCCAGTTT
Organism: Acinetobacter sp. V89_4; assembly: GCF_029967875.1. Classification (NCBI taxonomy): domain Bacteria; kingdom Pseudomonadati; phylum Pseudomonadota; class Gammaproteobacteria; order Moraxellales; family Moraxellaceae; genus Acinetobacter; species Acinetobacter sp. V89_4. The sequence continues at coordinate 95,625 of NZ_JASCAI010000030.1, read as the reverse complement.
CAAAAATAGTGACGAAAGCACGTAAAAGGCGAGGATCAAACATGATTAGGTACCGCCACGCTTAAAAGCTGATGAAAAAAAAGTATTCATAATCTTAATAGTATCAATTAAATAATTTAATTTCCAAATACTTTTGGTGAAGCTTATTCTAATTGCAAAATGTTTTGCCATAAATTTCTATTGGGAGGCCACCATGCGTAAGTCACTGATATGGATGAATCTGATTGTCGCACTGGGGGCTTTGGGTTTTACAAATATGACGAATGCAATGGGTGATTATCCTTTACATCAGGCAGTGATAAATAACGACACTCAATCTATCAAACAGATTTTATCCCAAAAGACCTTAATTGATGAGCGAGATGAAACTGGTTCAACTGCTTTGATGGTCGCAACAAGAGCAAATAATGTACATGCTGCTCATATGCTGATAGAGGCTGGGGCTGATGTAAATGCAAAAGACAATATTCAAGACAGTCCATACTTATATGCTGGTGCACAGGGATATTTAAAAATTCTAAGAATGACACTCATGCATGGTGCCGATTTAAAAAGTATTAACCGTTACGGTGGGACTGCGCTCATTCCAGCAGCGGAACGAGGCCATGTCGAAACAGTTCGTACATTAATTGCCGCTGGTGTAGATGTTAATCATGTCAATAATTTGGGATGGACGGCATTGCTTGAGGCCATCATTTTGGGAAATGGAGAACTCAAATATCAACACATTGTAGAGCTTTTATTAAAAGCAGGTGCTGATCCGAACTTGGCAGATAAAGACGGGATAACTCCCTTACAACATGCGCGTTCACGAGAATACCGCGAAATTGAAAGAAGACTTCTGGCAGCTGGTGCAAAATAGAAAGTGAGAGTATGTGATGGAAAAAGGTGAACAGTTTTTACGTAATGCGATTGAGCTTGCCTATAACAATATTGAAAAAGGTGGCAGACCATTTGGAGCCGTGGTTGTAAAGAACGGAGAAGTTATTGCTTCAGGCGTAAATCAGATTCTGACAACGAATGACCCAACTGCACATGCTGAATTACTGGCGATTCGTGCAGCCAGTCAAGTTTTAGGATCTGCCAATCTAGAAGGCTGCTCTGTGTATGCAAGTGGACACCCATGCCCAATGTGTATGGCTGCAATGCGTTTGGCCGGTATAACGTCGGTGAGCTATGCTTATTCTAATGAAGACGGAACACCATTTGGTTTGTCTACGGCCGAAATATATATTGAGCTTGCCAAGCCCTTTGCTGAGCAATCAATGAAAATTCAATATGTACCGATCAGAGTTGAAAACCGCACTGATCTTTATGCGCATTGGAAGAATTATCAAGCCAATCATTCAGGCTCAAAATAATGAAGCAGTCTGGCGTTTTTTTGACTCGTCCCATGCTTGTTGTAACGGTAGCTTTGGTGGGCCTTAATTTAAGACCATTTATCACAAGTATTGGACCATTGATTGCCAATATTCGAACAGCCACTGGCTTAAGCTTACAAGGGGTGGCACTGCTCACTTTGCTACCGATGATGATTATGGGAATCGTTGCATTTGTTGGGCCAATATTGCAAAACTTTGTCGGTGAACGAAAGGCTATTCTTGGTGCATTGCTGACCATTTGTGCGGGATGTGCTTTCCGATTTTTATTTCCTACTGACGAAGGATTAATTCTTAGTGCCATAGTGATTGGATTCGGAGTCGCGATGATACAAGCGGCATTTCCTGGCATGATCAAAAGAGAATTTAGCCAACATATTGGTCCGATGATGGGGCTTTACTCAGCCATGCTTATGGGCGGTGGTGCCTTAGGAGCATGGTTAGCGCCTGTAGTTTCAAATATAACGGGTTTATGGTTTGTTGGACTGGCTTTTTTTGCAGTCCCAGCTTTGTTTGCATTTATATTGGCGCTGGCTTTTTTACCTAAAAAAACTAGCTCATTCATTCATCGTGCGCCTGTAAGAAAATTATTAAACCAACCTCGAACTTGGTTATTAATGGCTTGCTTTGGGCTTATAAATGGTGGCTATTCATCAGTCGTGGCTTGGTTAGCACCTTCTTTTCAAGATCACGGTTGGAGCGCAGCACAAAGTGGGAAATTACTTGCTCTTCTGGCCTTGAGCCAAGCAGCTTCAGCACTCATTTTGCCTGTTTTAGCTAGGAAATATAAAGACCGACGTCCATGGCTATGGTTTACGTTAGCAATGCAAATGATTGGTTTTTCAGGAATGGCTTTTATACCTGAGATCGCCGCTATGCTTTGGGCAATTTGTTTAGGCGTTGGCTTAGGAGGATGTTTTGCATTAACGCTTATAGTTGCATTAGACCATTTTGATGAACCCATTCATGCAGGTGCTTTATCTGCACTGATGCAAGGCGGTGGTTTTTTACTGGCAGCAATTCCGCCGTGGATTATTGCAATTTTGCATGATTTTACTGGGACTTACAAAGCAGGATGGCTTTTTCATTTAGCCAGTGTGATATTGGTTGTTATTTTAGTGATTAGATTGGCTCCCAAAAGTTATTTTAAGATGAGTCTGTAAAATGTTGAGTTGGCCGAGATTCTTTTTATAAAGAATTACTGATGCTAAAGCACAAGCAAATTAGGAAATAGTGATAGGATAGAACTGAAATTTTTCTGCTTCTAAATGAATACAACAATATTTGATTTCTATGACTTCTTCTTTAAAACGACTCACTTTATTTAATCAAGGCTTAGGAAAAACCAGTCGATTTCCAAAAGGTGTGGATGGCACTTTACAGGCTATTGAGCATTTAGGATATGTACAGATTGATACCATATCGGTTGTAGAGCGAGCTCATCACCATATATTGTGGAGCCGAGTGCCTGACTATGATTTAAATCATTTAAATAGTTTGGTTCGTGAGCGCCAGATTTTTGAATATTGGTATCATGCTGCGTCTTATCTTCCTATAAAAGATTATCGCTATGCGCTACCTGCCATGATGTCTGTCAGGAACGGAGAAAGTCGTTATTTCAATAGAGGTGATCAGCACCTTATGAATGAGATATTGGTGCGTGTTCGTGCCGAAGGTAAAATTCGACTGCGAGACATTGATAAGAATAATAAGAAAAATTTGGGAAATTGGTGGAATACAGGTCCAGGTCGCCGTGCTTTTGAGCAGTTATATATGCAGGGTGACTTGATGATCTGTGAGCGTAATGGAATGGAAAAAGTCTATGATTTGACCGAACGCTGCTTACCTGAAAATATTGATTTAAGTATGCCCACGCTTTATGAATATGCGCAGTATTTATTTAATAATACGCTTCGAGCACATGGAGCATTTACATGGAAGCAATTAGTTCATTTAAAGAAAAATGATTTAAAAGAGGCTATGCGTGTTGTGCTAAAAGAGCAAGTTGATGATGGTGTTGTATCAGCGGTTAAACTTGCCGATGGTCAAACCCTATATGTGGATCTAGCTGCAATAGAACAAAAAGTGGAGACTGATTTTGGTTTAAAAATACTTTCGCCTTTTGATAACTCGCTTATTCATCGTGACCGCTTAACTTCTTTATTTGAGTTTGATTATCGGATTGAATGCTATGTACCAGCGGCTAAACGGGTATATGGATATTTCTGTTTGCCGATCCTATATCAAGATGAGTTAGTAGGCCGACTAGATTGTAAAGCACATCGGTCTATCAAAGAATTAGAAGTGATTAGCTTGCATCTAGAAAAAACAATCAAAGATAAAGAGCATTTCTTTTTTGAACTAGATCAAGAGCTCAAACGTTTCGCAGCATTTAACCAGTGCTTAACCATTAATGACAAAGTGATTAAGCTCATTCGTACTAAAATTTAAACACCAAAAGCACTCCAACTTTTGGTGTTTTTACTTCTTTAGTTCAAAGGCATACGATATTCAATAATCCCTGGTTTTTGTGCAATCCAGTCATAAAGCTTTTGTGCTGTTAGATTGGTTTCTTGAGTATGCCAATATAAACGGTCACAGTTGTGTTCAATTGCTTGCTTCTGCACATATTCAATAAGTTGCTTACCAATGTGTTGTCCACGAACTTCGGGTGAAACATAGAGGTCTTCTAAATAACAATAATTATCTTCTGCCCATGTTGAACGATGAATAACATAATGCACAATTCCCAAAACTTGCTCACCTTGTTTGGCAACAGCACAATAAACGGGTTCATTTTCATCGAAAAAGCGTTCCCAAGTCACTTTTGTGACATGAAGAGGTAAATTTACCTGATAAAAATTTTGATAAGCAAGCCAATATTTTTCCCATTGTGAATAGTCCTGCTGTTGAACAGGGATGATTTGAATATCTTGATTTTGCATAATAATTACACTCTATTTTAAAGTAATGGAAAATGGACAACTAGAGTGTAGTTTTGATAGTGGTATTTTTATAAGGTACACTTTTGATATTTTTTACAGTACCAGTTTGTTATGGCAGCTTCGATTTCGGCATCTTTCCCACATTTGATTTTGCCAAAAGGTCAGATTAAAGATGGGCTATATTCGGCTTTGCGTGATGCTATTTTAGATGGAAGACTATCTGCTGGAACAAAATTACCTTCAAGTCGTGCCCTAGCAGAGATGATGTCAATTTCAAGAAACTCTGTATTGGCAGCTCTTGAACGATTACTTGATGAGGGATATTTATTTACCAAACCAAGTTCGGGTACCTATGTTGCTGAGGTTGTGCCAGATCAGTTAATACATGTTCAAGAAAATTCAGAAAAAACGTCTAAAAATAATCATCAATCCTTAAATATTAATCCGAATATTGAAGCTTTATTGGATTCATGGCGAGAGCAGTCGTGGTCAAGTCAAAAGAAAAAAATGTTCCATGTAGGTGTAGGTTGTGTTGATTTATTTCCTCATCAACTTTGGGGAAAGTTATTAAATCAAGCTTGGCGGCAGTCGTATTATCAGCTTGGTCAATTTCACGACCCGCGTGGCTATCTGCCTCTACGTCAGGCAATTTGTGAATATGTTCGCTCCACCCGAGGGCTGAACTGCAACGAAGAGCAAATTATTATCGTAAATGGGATACAGCAAGCTATTCATTTAACAGCCTATGCTTTACTTCAAACAAATGATGAGGTGTGTTTAGATGAACCAGGTTATGACGCAGCTTTTAATATTTTCCGAAGTTTTGGTGCGCAGGTAAATTTAATTGAAAGTGATGAAGAGGGAATGCAAGTCTATGACATTATTCATCGTTATTCAAAAAGCAAACTGGTCTATACAGCGCCTTCACATCAGTTTCCTGTAGGTGGGACCTTAAGTCTCACACGCCGTTTTTCGTTACTTGATTGGGCATCTCAACAAGGGAAGTGGATTTTTGAAGATGACTATAATAGTGAATTTCGCTACGGCACACATCCTATTCAAGCTCTACAAGGTTTAGATCAGCAGCAAAGAGTCATTTACTCTGGTACTTTTACCAAAATGATGTTTCCAGAGTTTCGGTTAGGATTCATGGTTGTGCCTGAAGCATTAATCGAAACATTTAGTGCAGCCAAATACTATACCGATGTTCGAAGTTCTTATTTAGAGCAAGTGGCTTTGTCTCAATTTATACAAAAAGGCCACTATGCTCGGCATGTACGCAAAGTTCGAAAAGCTTGCTATGAGCGCCAACAAGCATTGATTAAAGCTATTGATGAGCATCTTTCAGATGTGCTTAGTGTTCAACCCACAGATTCAGGTATCCATGCAGTGTGTTGGTTAAAAGGTAAGTGGACAGAGCAAGAATTTATTGATCAGTGTTCAGCTCTAAACTTGGCTGTTCAGCCATTATCAAGATATTGTCAGATGCCAAACAAAAAGGGCGCGGTACTTTTTGGCTATGCGGCCCACACACCTAATGAAATTATTGAAAACATTCAAAAAATTGAACAATATTTACAAGAAAAGTAATAGCCTAAGTTTTGTTATTTAGATAAATTTAATCATTCTTTAAATGCTTAAATACGAATTTCTATGATGATCAATTGGTTATATGAAAATAGAGATATTATTAAAATTTTTAAAAGTTAATTTTAATTAATATTATTTTAAGCTAGCACAATTAATCTAACTACATCAAAGCTTATTTAGTACACCTTTTGGCCACATTCTCCAGATGTGGCCGTTTTTTTATCAAAAATAAATATAGTTCCGAATAACTTAATTAATTCTTAAAGAGAAATAAAAATTAATCTTCTTCCATGGCATTACTATAAAACTTAACACCCAGTTTAATACGATCACGCCCATTACCCATACGCCAGCGATTAGTATCTCTTAAAGAATATACACAGCCACAATATTCTTGTTGATAAAACTCTTCTCGTTTACTGATTTCAATCATACGGCTTGAGCCACCGTTTTTACGCCAGTTGTAATCCCAGTACTGAATTTCAGGATAGTGTGCAGCAGCACGAATTCCGCAGTCATTGATTTGCGCCATATTTTTCCAGCGAGAAATTCCTAGCGAACTACTGATGAGACTAAAGCCGTGTTCATATGCGTAAAGGGCAGTTCGTTCAAATCGCATATCGAAACACATGGTGCAACGAATACCACGTTCGGGTTCATCTTCCATACCTTTTGCTCGAGCAAACCAATTGTCAGTGTCATAGTCTGCATCAATAAACGGAATATTATGCTTTTCGGCAAAACGAATATTTTCTTCTTTACGGATGAGATATTCTTTTACTGGATGAATATTAGGATTATAAAAAAATATTGAAAATTTAATGTCTGAGTCAATCAATGCTTCCATAACTTCTCCTGAACAAGGAGCACAACAGGAGTGAAGTAATAATTGATCATGTCCAGATGGAAGTTCTAATTTTAAACGTTGAGTTGACATAATAAAAAAATTAAATTGTAATGCAATTCATTATATATTTATTTTTTATATAATGTGAAATGAATTATTTTCAATTTTACTGTGAAATTAATTTAATGTTATCTATTAATATTTTTAATATTAAGCTAAATATAATGAAATAAATATTGTGCCAAATATTGAAGTCATCTTTATAATTAACCTTAAAGTTATTATTAAATATACTATATGATTAAATAAATTATGGGTAGATTTTATATATTAAAAAATAATAAACCTTAAATATTTTTTGATAAGTGATTGATGTATCTGAATATAATTTTAAGTTTTTATTGTGATATGTGTCACAAATAAACCTTATTTTTTCAATTAAAGTATTTCTTTAGATTTATATCTTTAATAAATTTATACTATAAAATTCAGTGTGTTTTTTTAATTTAAGCGTGTGATAATTTGAGATATGAAAGATTGGCAATGTAAGTATTGTAACGGTTACATTATGGTTAATCATTCAAAGATTAGCGTAGGAGAAAAAGTTTACTTTTTGGTATATAAATTTGATGCAAAGAATGAAAGGAAAAAATTCTATAAAAAGGGAATTGTGATTGCACGTCACGATAATATACTTCACATTGAATCACGTAAAAAAACTTATAAGATCGAGCAAATTAAAGTCTATCCATTAGGCGCCCCAATGCCTTTTGTTTACAACATGTTTTGGATTTGTGGATGTCCGTGTACTCTACAAAACTAATTTTTTAAATTTAACTGATAGCAAGTTATTTTATAGAATGAACTGGATTAATCATCAGATCCATTTTTTTGTCTTTTGCTTTTACAGATAAGAACTATAGCTTGATAAAAGCGGCACATACATATAACAAAACCCGTGTTATTTATTTGACAAAACAAAGACGTACTCTTATAAACCTCAAGTAAAGTTGAGGTCAATTGTGATGAGTGAAAATAAAAAAGGTGACCCTAGTCGAGTTTTGACTGTGGGTGAAGTTGCAAAAAGGAGCGGGGTTCCTGTTTCAACCCTTCATTTTTACGAAGCGAAAGGACTTATAAAAAGTATAAGAACCAATGGTAATCAACGTCGCTATCCCTTAATTATTTTAAGATACATTGCGATTATTAAAGTTGCTCAAAGGGTAGGTATTCCTTTAAATGAGATTAAAGAAGCTTTAAGTCAGTATCCTATTGGTAGCAAATTAACAGCTAAGCAATGGAAGGATTTATCGAGTCATTGGCGAGAAAATTTGGATGATCGAATTCAAAAATTAACTCGATTAAGAGATGAAATGGACTGGTGCATTGGCTGTGGTTGTTTATCATTAGAGCAATGTCCATTAAGAAATCCTGAAGATATTTTAGGACAAGACGGATCAGGGGCCCGAATTTTAGAAAGACCTGAATAGAATAGTTCAAAAATGGCTTTTAATTGGGAACATCTTAATTTCCAATAAATTAAATTTATTTTTCTAGAACATTCAAGTGAGTTTTTTATTGTAAACAAGTCATATGAAACATGAATTTTTTTGATATCTTTAGTTTTTTTAGTAAGAAGCAAAAAATTATGAAAAAAACTATCTTTCTTGGCTTAGCGCTTGTTTCGTTAACGGCTTGTTCGTCTGTACAACATAAAGATTCAACTCCACCAAAAATTGGTTCACCAAACCCAGCTAGTCAATATTGTGTTGAACAAGGTGGGAAATTAGAAATTAGAAATGAAGCAAATGGTCAGGTGGGGTATTGTCATTTACCAAATGGCCAAGTTGTTGAAGAATGGAAATTATTCCGTGATAACCAAGCGAACTGTGTAGCAGAAGAAGCTCAAAAATTAGTGGGGCGATCTGGCCTGACTGATGATCAAATTAAACAAAAAACTAAATCAGAAATTGTGCGCACAGTAGCTCCAGGTCAACCAATGACAATGGATTATCGTACAAACCGAGTTACAGTTACTATTGATCCTGCTTCTAAGAAAATTACTCAGGCAACTTGTGGTTAATTTGTTTAATTAAAGTTTGCTAAACCAAATCTTGAAGTACAAAAGCCTGCATTTCAGCAGGCTTTTTTATGACTTTAATTTTGGGAATAATGAATGACTGGATACTCTTTTTGTTGAGGCAGTTGTTGCAAAGCCTGATTAATTTTGATGAGAAAAATATCAACTTTATCTTGGCTTGGATTGTTGGTGTTGTATGAAGCTCTTTCTTGATAGTTAATTCCACATCCAATAATTTTCATATTTGCGGGATTAAAGCTCCAGTCATTTTTATTTTTGATCGAGATATCTAAATCACTATCACATTCTTTCCAGAGTTTTAAAAATTGATTGGAATATACAGCGGGAGCTTCTTGTGCTCGGTAGGCTGTAAATCCTTGCATTTCAGAGTTAGCAAATTGAAGGAGATGATTGGTGGGCATTCCTCCCCAAAGCATAGCGCTATCTTTTGGTAACTTTATTCCTGTTATATGTTCTTCTTTAAGGGGGGCAGTTTGCTCATCTTTCTGTTTGGACTTTTGAGATTTATAAACTAGTTTTGTTCCAACAGGAACTGTTACGCCTTTGATTTGAGTGATTTGTGTTGTATAGAAATAAGGCGAAGTATCACGGTTACAGCCTGTCGGGTTATAACAGCCAATACAACCACTTAACAATAAAACCGGAAAACTTAAAATACTTAATTTGAAAATTCGATTCATTTTTCTTGTCTTTAATTATGTCTAGAAATTTAATATATCAGCATTTAAATCAATAATAAAAAAAGCCCCTAGCGGACTAGAGGCAGAAAAACATCAGATGCAAGAACAGGTGAATTATGCATCTGAGTTAAGTAGGTTGTATCAAACCATGTAAAGCACTTTACCAGCAAAAATGAATAAAAATAGGGAGGTGCGACTAATGGCTAATGTTTCGTGGTCGTTTCTTAAGCACCTATAAACTCAGATTTAATTTCTATTCTGAGCACTAATTTTTAAATTTCATAAATTTTTTAGATTCAATTTTTTAAAAAAATATGGGATGAATCTTATCTTTAATTATATAAATGAAATTACTATTTGATTTATATGAATTTTTATTAAGTTAAAGAATTTAAAGGGAAAGACTATTCTTTTTGTTGTATATCGTATACGATATATGAAGAATGATTAAGCAGCTATTAATCCCATTCCATAACTTTTGAGATGGATTAACTCGAAAGTACGACTACCAAGAGTTTTATTTGTATTACTGAGGAATAATTATGAGTAATATCTTCACAGGATGTATCCCGGCGCTAATGACTCCATGTACTCCTAACCGTGAGCCAGATTTTGACGCGCTTGTGAAAAAAGGGCATGAGCTGATTGAAGCTGGCATGAGTGCGGTAGTGTATTGTGGTTCTATGGGTGATTGGCCTTTATTGACAGAAGCTCAACGCCAAGAAGGTGTAGCACGACTTGTTGCTGCTGGCATTCCAACAATTGTTGGTACTGGTGCAGTTAATTCAAAAGAAGCAGTTTCTCATGCAGCTCATGCAGAAAAGGTAGGTGCACAAGGGCTTATGGTTATTCCACGTGTACTGTCACGCGGGGCATCACCAACTGCACAAAAAGCTCACTTTTCTGCTATTTTAAAAGCAGCTCCAAGCTTACCTTCGGTGATTTACAATAGTCCATATTATGGATTTGCAACTCGTGCAGATTTATTTTTTGAATTACGCCGTGAGTTTCCAAACTTAATTGGTTTTAAAGAATTTGGTGGCGCTGCCGATATGCGTTACGCAGCTGAGTTCATTACTTCACAAGATGATTCAGTTACCTTAATGGCTGGCGTAGACACTCAAGTTTTCCATGGTTTCGTCAATTGTAATGCAACTGGTGCGATTACTGGGATTGGTAATGCTTTACCTAAAGAAGTTTTACTGTTGGTTGACCTTAGTAAGAAAGCTGCAGCAGGTGATGCAAAAGCCCGTCGCTTAGCACAAGAGTTATCAAGCGCATTAGAAGTTTTATCATCTTTTGACGAAGGAACGGATCTTGTTCTTTACTATAAATACTTAATGGTACTTAACGGAGATAAAGAATATACCTTACACTTTAACGAGACTGATGCATTGAGCGAATCGCAACGTAAATATGTTGAAACTCAGTATGAGTTATTCCGTACCTGGTACCGTAACTGGTCAGCTGAAATCTAAGTAAGTATTCATAAAAAAAAGAGGCTACCAATTGAGCCTCTTTTTTTATTTCTATGAATTACTTTTTGGTCAGAACAATAACGCATAGGAAAATGAGAATTAAACCCAAATAACTATGCATTGTTAAACTTTCACCCACTACAACAACTGCTAATAATGCTGCAACTGGAATCTCAACCAAAGCTAGTGTCATAGCCTGACTTGCTGGAATTCGTTTAAGACCAAAGCTAAAAAATAAATAGCCTAAAAACATAGGAACAATCGGAATATAAATCGCAACCCAAATGTTAGTTAGGTAAACAAAAAGGTTTTGTGCCGTAAAGAATAATGTAGGTAGTAAAAGCACTGCAGAGATACCAAAAATCACTCCCATGGCAGCTCTTGAGTCGACATCTTGACGAATTAGGTTTCTCATTATCCAAGAATATGTTGCATAGCTCAGGCTAGAGAGTAAGCCAAAAAATACCCCTAAAATACGATCAGATTGTACGATTTGGTGCTGCGCATGATCACCTGCATAAGAGAGTAAAATAATTCCTAAAAAACCGAGAATAAAACTGATGAGCCATTTTAAAGAAAGTTTTCGTTTATCTAAAATCCATTCCAAAAGCACTGAAAACAAAGGCGCACAACCAATAGAAATCACGGTGCCAATAGAAACACCAGCCAAAGAGACAGATGAATAAAATGCAAATGGACAAAGAATTGAAACAATGACCGCAATAAAAACTTGGGATTTATAGTTAAATAGTTTTTGGTAATTTTTTTTAATGGCTTTTAAGCTTAAAAATGTATGAATTAATCCACCGAAGCCCACGGAAATGGTAGCAATTACAAGTGGACTAATGCCTTTTGCAAAAGATGCCGCTGTACCTGCTGTACCCCATAGAAAAGCAGCAAATAGTACAGATAAGAAACCCGTATAATAATTCAGGGAAAATTTTGCTTCTGTTGGCGTACTCATATGAAGTGACTCAAACTTTAAAAGTTTTATGCAGCATGATTTTTACAAGATAAAAAATTTATCTTGCAGGCAATAACTTAGCTAAACGGATAGGAATCTTTTTGACAGTTACCCATCAAGAGAACAGGGTAGTATGCTGCTATTTATTATGATTTGCTTGGTTGGATACAATAAAATGATGACGATTTCAGCATAGTCTAATAATAGTTTTGTGAATTAAATGGTATAAAGTATACTTTAGCTATTAATGCAGTTAAAAATTATTAGCTCCAATAAATAGAGAAAATGAGTTTTAGCAGCATTGAATTAAAGGTAAGCCGTGCCGAAAATAATGCTTGAAAAGCAATGATTTCATTATGGCGGATGAATAAAAACTATCATCCTTTTATTTGTGTCATATTTTGAGGTTAAGAGAATATTCGTGACGCTACCATCTTTTAATGTATCAAATCTTGGTGCAATGCCTTCGGTATCTGAAGTTATTGTCAAATATATTAGAGAAGCAATTATTGCAGGGCATATTGCTGAAGGCGAACCGATTCGTCAGGATGAAATTGCCAAACTTTTTAATGTCAGTAAAATTCCCGTACGTGAAGCCTTAAAGCAACTTGAAGCTGAAGGCTTAGTTGAGTTTATAAAAAATCGTGGCGCAATTGTGACCCGCATCTCTGAAGAAGAGTTGGCACAGATTTTTGAAGTCCGAGTGATGTTGGAAACGAAGCTGATTCAGCTCGCCGTGCCGAATATGACGGAAGAAACTTATAAAAAGGCAGATGAAATTTGTAATGCCTTTATCGATAACATGGATATTGGAAGCTGGACCACACTAAATTGGCAGTTACATGCATGCCTTTATGAACCGGCACAACGGCCCTATATGCTTGGATTAATCCGTTCTATTTACGATAAAATTGAGCGATATTTAAGATTACAAATGAATGTTTCAGAAGGCAAATCACGTGCAAATGATGAACACAAAGAAATCGTGAAAGCCTGCAAAGCCAAAGATGTTGATTTAGCGGTTAAATTAATTGAAGAGCATATTAATGGTGTTTGCCAATCACTTTATGAACATCTACCTCACCATAAAAATGTGAAAAAATAAGCGCTTCATTCTTAATCATTTCAGTGTTATTTAAATTAGGCCAATGGCCTAATTTTTTTGTCTTTATTTTAGATGAAGCAAGTTTTTACTATGCTGATTTCGTCATCGATTCATAAGAAAACGATCAAGCTTGCTGTTTTGAGATCAGTCATCCTAGAAAAAAATGTAAGGATACTTCTATGAAAACAGTAAAAATTTTGGACTCTCATACTGGTGGTGAACCAACACGATTAGTACTTGAAGGATTTCCTGATTTAGGCACAGGAGATATGGAAAGCCGCCGAAAAATATTATCAGAACAATATGACCATTTCCGTAGAGCAACCATGTTAGAGCCGCGCGGTAATGATGTGTTGGTTGGCGCATTATTGTGTAAGCCAGTGAATCCCAAAGCGAGCGCGGGCGTTATTTTCTTTAATAACACGGGCTACCTAGGCATGTGCGGTCATGGCACGATTGGTTTAGTGGCTTCGTTAGCACACTTGGGAAAAATACAAGTAGGTACACATTTAATTGAAACTCCAGTCGGTGATGTTGAAGCAACACTACATGAAGATCATTCAGTTAGTGTACGAAATGTACCAGCATATCGTTATAAAAAAGCGGTCGAAGTTGATGTTGAAAAATATGGAAAAGTTACTGGTGATATTGCATGGGGTGGTAACTGGTTCTTCTTGATTAATGACCATGATCAAAGTGTTGCAAGTGATAATTTGGATCAACTGACTGACTATGCGTGGACAGTCAGACAGGCGCTTACGGCACAAGGAATAACTGGTAAAGATGGACAAGAAATTGACCATATTGAGTTATTTGCAAGTGACGCCGAAGCGGACAGTAAAAATTTCGTACTTTGCCCAGGCAAGGCCTATGACCGTTCACCATGTGGAACCGGAACGAGTGCGAAAATTGCTTGCTTAGCTGCAGATGGCAAACTTGAACCAGGAAAGTTATGGAAACAAGCCAGCATTATCGGTAGCCAGTTTATTGCCTCTTATGAGCAAGCAGGGGAATATGTTATTCCAACCATTCGTGGTGAAGCTTACATGAGTGCCGAAGCAACTTTATTTATGGATGAAAATGACCCATTTGCTTGGGGTATTCAGCTATGAGAACCGATGCCATCGTCATTGGGGCAGGCATTGTAGGTGCGGCATGTGCTTATGAATTGGCTCGGCAAGGGTTAAATGTGCAAGTTTTGGATGCTCGTATCGGTGGGGCAACAGCTGCGGGCATGGGGCATTTGGTCATTATGGATGACTTGGACGCCGAATTAAAGCTTAGCCATTGGTCAGTTCAGTTGTGGCATGAATTAGGGCACGAGCTTTCAGAAGAATGTGCCTATCGCCAAACACCAACTTTATGGCTGGCAAGTAGCCCAGAAGAAATGCAGATTGCCGAAGAAAAATATCAACGTCTCACTGCACAAGGTGTCCGTTGCCAACTTCGAAATGCAGAGGAAATCCGTCAGCTTGAACCTCACTTAAAGCATGGTCTCTACGGTGGGTTGGAAGTTTTTGATGATGGCATTTTGTATGCACCCTGTGCTGCTGAATGGTTGTTAAAACAATTCCCGCAAAAGATTCAGGTTCAACAAGCTAAAGTTATTCATATTGAAGAAAATCGGGTTCAGTTAAGTGATGGAACATGGCTCGAAGCAGCACATATTGTTTTAGCAAACGGCATTCATGCGACAGATTTTTTTCCAGAGTTACCGATTGAACCTAAAAAAGGTCATTTAGCTATTACCGACCGTTATCCCGAATTAAATGTAAAACATACGTTAGTGGCTTTGGCTTATGCAGCCAGCACTCAAGCGACAAGTGGAATTTCAGTCGCTTGTAATATTCAACCTAGACCGACAGGTCAGCTATTTATTGGGTCATCTCGTCAGTTCAATACGGTTGATCCAACTGTAGAGCCAGAAGTGTTTACTCGGGTGCTTAAAGAGGCTGCTGATTATTTTCCAGCTTTGGCTGATCTTAATGTTATTCGGGCATGGACTGGTTTTCGTGCAGCTACTCCGGATGGCATTCCTGTTATTGGACGACATCCTGCATTTCAATCGGTTTATTTAGCGGTTGGTCATGAAGGACTAGGTGTAACCACTGCGACAGGTACAGCAAGACTTATTGCTTCCCATGTGTGTGGATTAACTTTTGATATAGATCCTGAACCTTTTTTACCTCATCGTTTTATAGGAGCTGCATAGATGATTCAGCTTTTTATTAACGGACAATCAGTTTCTGTGATTGAGGGCACCAGTGTTGCTGCTGCTTTAGCACAAGCAAAGTCTTACAGTCGTCTATCTGTTTGTGGTGAAAAACGTACTCCATTTTGTGGAATGGGAGTTTGTCAGGAATGCCGTGTCAATATTAATGGACTCAGAGTGCTTGCTTGTCAGACGCTGTGCCAGCAAGACATGAAGGTGGAAACACAATAATGGAAAAACAATACGATGTAGTAGTTGTAGGAGCAGGCCCTGCTGGGTTATCAGCTGCTATTGTGGCCGCCGAGAGTGGTGGGCGAATTTTAATATTAGATAATAACCCACAGGCGGGCGGTCAAATCTGGCGTGCTGGACCGATTTTTCCTGTACCTGAAATGGCGCAGCAGAAATATCAACAAATCAAGGCTTATCCTAATATTGAATTTATGTTTGGTGCCAAGATTGTCGCTGCACCTTTTGTAGGCCAATTACTCGTTGAGCGACCTCATGACAGCCTAAATTTGTCTTATCGCCAGCTTATATTGTGTACGGGTGCAAGAGAACTATTTTTACCTTTTCCTGGGTGGACCTTATCTGGAGTAACGGGTGCAGGTGGTTTACAAGCTTTAATTAAAGCAGGTACACCTGTAAAAAATGAACGTGTTGTGATTGCTGGTTCCGGACCATTACTCTTAGCAAGTGCTGATACTGCAAAAAAAGCAGGTGCTCAAGTTCTCTATGTTGCTGAACAGGCAGCTTCATCTTCCGTTCGTAAATTTGCACTACAACTTTGGCGCTGGCCTGCAAAAATAATACAGGCATTATCTTTACCTTATCGTCTATATCACCCTGACAGTTATGTGATTGAAGCGATTGGTCAGGAGCGTCTTGAACGAGTAAGACTACAAACGCCGAAAGGAATTGTTGAAATTGAGTGTGATCGACTCGCATGTGGGTTTGGTTTAGTACCGAATACTCAATTAGGCCAGTTAATGGGTTGTCAAATTAAGGACAATGCGATTACGGTCGATGATTATCAACTTACATCACAGCCGCAGGTTTGGGCAGCAGGTGAGTGTACAGGTTTTGGCGGAAGTGAGCTGGCGATGGTTGAAGGTAGCATCGCAGGTTATGCAGCTATAGGCCAAAATGAAAAAGCCAGTCAATTATTTGCTCACAGACAACGGTATCGATTATTTGCGCATCTCCTTGAGAAAAGCTTCAAATTACGTACGGAGTTAAAAACGCTTGCTCGTCCAGAAACTATTTTTTGTCGATGTGAAGATGTGACTTTTGATAAGGTTGCCGAGCGTAGTAGTTGGATTGATGCAAAATTACATACCCGTTGTGGAATGGGAGCATGTCAGGGAAGCACTTGTGCAACAGCTGCCGCCTGCCTGTTTGATTGGCAGCTACCTAACTCTCGACCACCATTATTTCCTACCCGTGTAAAAAGCCTCATGGAGATGTCTACTTCTCCTTTAAATCAAAAATGAAATGTTCTAGAGTAGACAAGTTATTACTTTGCCCGCTCTAGCTCATGACTTTGGTTCAAATTCCGAAACTAACCACAACTTTGGAAGATTTCTTAAAAAATCTGGAAAGTATTGAACCATTATTTGATGCTTTATCTTCGGTGGTATTTTTCATCAAAAATACTGAAGCACGCTATGTCTTTGTTAATCAAACATTGGTAAATCGCTGTGGTCTAAAAGATAAAACTGCGTTACTTGGAAAGACCTCGGAAGAAGTCTTTCCTCACTCTCTTGGAAAAATATATACATCTCAAGACTTGCAAGTCATTCGCCGTGGTAAAAAGTTAACAGAGCAATTAGAACTGCATTTATATGCAAAGAACCAGTCGGGCTGGTGTTTGACTTATAAAGAACCTTTATTTGATGCGGATGGAAAGTTAGTAGGAATAGCGGGTATTTCTAATGATTTAAATGTGCCTGAAAATACACATCCTGCTTTTTATAAAATGGTTCAGGTTGAGGAATATATTAAAAAGAATTATGCCGAAACGATTACGTTGGCACACTTGACCGCAATTGCTGGTGTGTCGGTGGCTCAGTTAGAACGCTATTGCAAAAAAATATACCATTTAACGCCGCGGCAAATGATTAGCAAAATTCGTCTTCAAGTCGCAACTGAACTATTGGCCACAGATTTACCCATTACTCAAATTGGTTTGCGCTGTGGTTATACCGACCATAGTGCTTTTTGTCGTCAGTTTAAGCTGCATACAGGGATGTCACCTACCTTGTATCGTGCCTCTATCAAAAATATTTAGATGAAAAAAATGGGTTGTTTAGGACAACCCACAATCATCGTTAAGTGCTTAATTTATATCTTAAAGACTAATCTTTGAAAGCCAATGACCGGCCTTTGGTTTCTTTCACCAGCAAAATCGAGACAATAGAAATCAGACTTGCGGCAACTAAATATAAAGAAATTGGAACCGAGCTATTAAATTCTTTGAGTAAGGTTAACGCAATTAATGGAGCGAGTGAACCTGCCATAATGGGTGCGACTTGATAACAAAATGAAAGTGCCGTATAGCGAATGTGAGTTGGAAATAACTCAGTCATTAAAGCAGAGTAAGGCGAGTAGGTCATCGACTCAATAAATAGACCGAGCACAATCGCTAACATGATGAGCCAGTTATTGCCTGTATCCATTAAAGGAAAGCCGACAAAGCCCCAAAATGCAGTGAGTACAGCTCCAATAAGGTAAATTGGTTTACGGCCAAATATATCGCTTAAATGCCCCATAACAGGAATAATAAAGAAATGGATCAGGTGAGCGCCGAACATAAGCAGTAAGATCTGCGAAGTATCTTTATGGACGACCAACTTTAAATAACTGATCGAAAAAGTAACCACCATATAATACAAAATATTTTCTGCGAATCGGGCACCGATACCCGCAATAACAGATTTCTTATGATATTTTAAAACCTCAATAATCCCGAGTTGTTGTTTTTCAAGAAGCTGTTGTTTGGCCT
This sequence comes from Acinetobacter sp. V89_4, assembly GCF_029967875.1. Taxonomy (NCBI): domain Bacteria; kingdom Pseudomonadati; phylum Pseudomonadota; class Gammaproteobacteria; order Moraxellales; family Moraxellaceae; genus Acinetobacter; species Acinetobacter sp. V89_4. Next base: position 77,320 of record NZ_JASCAI010000030.1, on the reverse strand, counting down.
GTGCTTCTTTAAACACCTCGGCATCGTCTACATTTTTTCGAATCCATAAACCAATCAGTACCACGACCGCCGAAAACCAGAATGCACAGCGCCATCCCCAATCTAGGAATTGTTCGGGTGAGAGGTTTTTTGAAAGTAGTAATAAAACCAGTGTGGCTACTAAATTGCCGAGCGGTACACCAGTTTGTGGCCAGCTTGCCCAATAGCCTCTGCGATCATCTGGACTGTGCTCTGAAACCAAAATAACTGCGCCGCCCCATTCACCACCAAAAGCAAAGCCTTGAATTAAACGCAGCATAACCAATAGTGTAGGTGCCCAATAACCAATTTGATGGAAGGTCGGAATACAGCCCATCAAAAAAGTAGTGATACCAACAATAATCAGGCTAATTTGCAATAATTTCTTACGTCCAATTTTATCGCCGTAATGGCCAAATACGAGGCCACCAATCGGTCTTGCTAAAAAGCCAACGGCATATAGGGCAAAGGCCGCCAAAATACCATCTATAGCGTTGCCCGTTTGTTGAAAGAAAAGTTCGCCAAAGACAAGGGCAGAAGCGGTTCCATAAAGGAAAAATTCATACCATTCAGCTACGGAGCCGACCATAGAGGCCGCGACTACCTTTTTTAGTGTTGTCGTCATATACCAATATCCTTATTAAAAAATATGTTACGCAATGATTTGTTTGAGCATCTTGCTATTCATTTTTTGCACTTTTTTATTTAAATAATGTGCGGTTACGTTTTGCGATTTTGATCTAAATAAAAAGGAGTTAATCACTTAGATAAACTCCTTTAAAAATATTAAAGAGCAGCTTTACTCATTTCACCATTTACTAAACGCGCAATACCAAGCGGATTGGCATTTTGAAGGGCGAGTGGCAGTAAGTGATCTGGATAGTTTTGATAGCATACTGGTCGTAAATAACGCTCGATTGCTAATGTTCCTACCGAAGTACCACGTGCATCTGAAGTTGCAGGATAAGGACCGCCGTGTACCATGGCATCACAGACTTCAACACCTGTTGGATAACCATTTAGAAGTAAACGCCCTGCTTTTTCTTCAAGTAATGAAATCAGGTTAGAGAAGTTCTCAAAATCTTGCAGCTCGGCAATTAATGATGCGGTAAGCTGACCACGAAGTCCGTTTAACGCTAGAGCAAGTTGCTCTGCCGATTCAACTTCAATCACAATCGTCGTTGGGCCAAATACTTCTTCTTGAAGTAATTCATCTTGCTCTAGTAAAAGAGCTGCATCAGCTTTAAAGAGCTGAGGATAGGCTTGATGGCCTTGCTGTGGTTGACCTGCTAAATGCTCAATTTTGTCGTGTGCGAGTAATGCTTTCAGGCCATGTTCATAGCTTCTTAAAGTGCCTTTGTTAAGCATGGTTTGTGGTGGTTGCTGAGCCATTGCAGCCGTGAACTGCTCAAGAAATTGGCTAAACTCAGCTGATTTAATTCCAATAATTAAACCCGGATTGGTACAGAACTGACCGCAACCTAAAACCACTGAACCACTAAGTTCAGCTGCAATTTTATCACCACGCACTTTTAGAGCTTCGGGTAATAAAACCATTGGGTTAATGCTCGACATTTCGGCAAAAACAGGAATTGGCTCAGGGCGTGCAGCAGCTAAATCGCAGAGAGCACGGCCACCTTTGAGTGAACCTGTAAATCCAACTGCTTTAATTGCAGGGTGTTTTACCAGGGGTTCACCAACACCTTGACCATAAATCATGCTAAAGATGCCTTTTGGCATAGCACATTTCTCAATTGCACTACAAATCGCATTTGCAATTGATTCGGCGGTTGCCATGTGGCCGCTATGCGCCTTCACAATGACAGGACATCCAGCCGCAAGTGCTGAAGCGGTATCGCCACCAGCAGTAGAAAAGGCAAGAGGGAAATTACTAGCGCCAAATACAGCAACTGGCCCAACACCGATTTTATATTGACGTAAATCTGGACGTGGAAGTGGTTGACGCTCAGGTAAAGCCAAATCAATACGGGCACCTAAATAATCACCACGGCGTAATACTTGAGCAAATAGACGTAATTGGCCAGTAGTTCGCCCACGTTCACCGCGAATACGGGCTTCTGGTAAAGCAGTTTCTTGACAGACTGTGGCAATAAACTGGTCATCAAGCGCATCAATTTCACTGGCAATTGTTTCTAGAAAAACAGCGCGCTGTTCTGGCGTAGTTTGTCTAAAAGCTGGATAAGCCAATGCAGCTGCTTGAGCTGCCTGATCAATTTCTTCAGGAGTAGCCTGAGCAAATTGATAGGGTAATGCTTCATCTGTTGCAGCATCGTAACTTAAGACAAATTTACTGCCCGAACTTGAACGTTGACCTGCAATAAAATTTTGACCAGTAATATTTAACATTATCAACCTCACTTTAGAGTGAACGTCAAAAGTAGTTCTTCTGACGTTGGAGAATTATCGAAGCCTAGGTTTTACTTTCGAAAAATATAGTATTTTGTATACGTTATTAATCAGAAGAAAACCCCAACCAATATGTGTTTAAGCAAGTAATCGCTAAGCTTCATCATCATTTTTAATGAGTGCTTTTGGTAAACCTGAATGTATTCCCCAGTAGTAACAACCAAGAGAAATCACCATAACTAAAAGTGTGTCAAACGGAGCTGCCAATAAGTGCGATGCGCCATCACCGAAGCTGCCAAGGTAAGAAACAATAATCATTAAAATGTAGTAAACAAGAAGCCAAGCTGATGACTTTAATTGTTGAGCTAGGCTGACTTCTTGGGTTGGCACATAGCGTTTAAAAATGACATAGAGTGCAAACAATACGATTTGTGCGCCTAATAACCATGAAATGACATTCCAGCCAGACCAATAGACAATAAAAGAGGCAATCACGAAGGCAAGTGGGCCAAGAACAGTAAAGCCTTTTACATAGAATGGACGTTCAAGCTCAGGAGCATTACGACGTAAGGCACCCACTGTGACAGGAGCTAGGGCATAACTTAAAACTAACGCTGCCGAAACTACAGAAATTAATTTATCCCAAGATGGAAACGGCATAGTCCAAAATACAGAAAGTGCAAATGTTAACCATAATGCATAACGTGGAATGCCTGATTTTGGATCGACACGAGTAAAAATACGGAAGAACGTATTACTGTTCGACCATGCATAAATGACACGTGGAGTTGCAGCCATATAGATATTGCCGCAGCCAGACGGAGAGATAATAGCGTCTGAAACAACTAAAAGCGCTAACCATCCCAAACCTAATAACATGGCAATGTCGCGATAAGGTAATGGGAACTTGTCACTGAGTCCTGACCAACCATTTGCTAACATATCGGTAGGTACAGCACCTAAGAAAGCAACTTGAAGCACGACATAAATAATCGTTGCTAAAACGACAGATAAGATGAGTGCAAAAGGAATGGTAAATTGAGGACGCTTTACTTCACTGGCTACCGAAATAATCGGCGTTAAGCCTAAGTACGCAAAAATAATACCGCCAGCAGAGACGGCACCTTGTACGCCGTGAGCACCCATTGGGGCAAACTCGGTCATTGAAAAGTTTGCTGGTTTAAAGTGGTATAGAAGTGCAACCATCACTAAAACTGGAACAGCAAACTTCAATGCACTGATGAGGTTGTTGGCAATTGCAAAGGTTTTTACGCTGTAATAATTCAATGCAAAAAATACGCATAAAAGTGCAAACTGAAACAACCAACCAGTGGTAGTTGGAGATCGAATACCATCGTGTATTTCTGTAAGTGAAGGGAACCATGCCGCTGCATATTCACGAGCAGCAACGACTTCAATTGCAATTAAACTTGAAAAGGCAATGACGGTCACAGAACCAAGTAAATATCCTTGTAAAGGACCATGTGAAAATACGGGATAACGGATAATACCGCCTGCTCGTGGTAAGGCTGCACCTAACTCACAATAAATAATTCCCAGAATTAAAACGGCAAAGCCCCCAATAATCCATGACAATATACCTGCAGGGCCGGCTTGAGAGGCCACATGACTTGCTGAAAATAACCATCCAGAACCGAAAATGGCGCCTAAGCCAATGAATGTAAGATCCATTAGAGATAACTGCTTTTTAAACTGACTTGTCATTACGTTTTCCTTAACGACAGAACTATTGTTCTTTCATATATCGTATACGATATATGGTTGTTGGTAAATAGGGGAATTTTTATTCTATTTAATGGCGAAGAATGATCTAAATATTTGGTAAGTTATTGTTTTTAATTTTTTTTAAATAATTTAAATTCCAAGTAAATAGCTTGAAAACCAAATTTTTTTTATAAAAAATTGGGAAAGGTTCGCTATTTTATTTGTTAAAAAGAACAATTCTTAAATATTTGTTGAGTAATTTACCATTTAAATTAATGGAAAATTCCATTTTTTGGAAAATATTAAATTAGAAATTGATTGTGTTGTTTTTAGGCAATGACCCATTTATTTTCAGTGCTTTATGGATAGCTTAATGATAGTTTTAGAGTTATCCGAAAGGACACAATAACGACGAACATACGAATAATAATGAATTGAAGGTAGGACCCAGTGTTTATTAGTGTATTTGATCTTTTTAAAATTGGTATTGGTCCATCTAGCTCCCATACAGTTGGACCCATGCGAGCGGCATACAGTTTTGTGGATGATTTATTACAACAAAATGATCTACAAAACACGGTTAGAGTTCAGGTGAAGTTATACGGTTCGCTTGCAGCAACTGGTGTCGGCCATGCGACAGACAAGGCTATTCTGTTAGGCTTAATGGGCTTTGACCCTGAACATATCGATACTCAAGTAACTACAAGCTTGATTGAAGATGTTCTTGAAAATAACGCCATCCAGCTTAATCAGCAAAAGAGTATTTCTTTTGACTATAAACGCGATGTACTTTTTCTTGATGAATCTTTACCTTATCACCCCAATGCAATGGAGTTGATTGCGTATAACGAGGCGGAAGAAATCTTATATGAAGAAACCTATTACTCGATTGGTGGGGGTTTTATTATTAGCCAAAGACAATTAACACAAACTCAATCTGAAACCAGTGATGTGAATGTTCCATATCCATTTCACAGTGCGGCTGAACTTTTAAGCTTATGTAAAACTCATCATTTATCAATCAGTGAATTGATGCTTGAAAACGAAAAAAGCTGGCGTAGTGAGGCTGAGATTCGCAGCAAGATTATGGACATCTGGAAAGTGATGCAGCAGTGCATTCACAACGGATTAATTAATGAAGGAATATTACCGGGCGGATTAAACGTAAAACGTCGGGCTAAAAAAATTCACGATAAGTTGTTAAATAAGAAAAATTCAAACCTGATTGTGACAACTTTTCATGCCATGGAGTGGGTCAATTTATTTGCCTTAGCAGTAAATGAAGAAAATGCTGCTGGCGGCCGAGTAGTGACTGCACCCACAAATGGCGCAGCTGGGATTATTCCCGCAGTTTTATATTACTACGTGACTTTTTCTAAAGACTTTTCTGAAGACAAAGTGGTTCGCTTTTTTCTAAGTGCAGCAGCAGTCGGTATTTTATGTAAGCTCAATGCATCTATTTCTGGTGCAGAAGTGGGATGTCAGGGCGAAGTAGGCTCAGCTTGTGCGATGGCTTCGGCTGGTTTAGCCGAGATTTTAGGTGCATCACCTGAACAAGTGGAACATGCAGCTGAAATTGGCCTTGAACATAACTTAGGTTTAACGTGTGACCCGATTGGTGGCTTGGTTCAAGTTCCTTGCATTGAGCGAAATGCAATTGCAGCCGTAAAAGCCATTAATGCTGCACAAATGGCACTTCATGATGAAGGTGAGCATTTTGTGACGCTCGATAAAGTCATTCAGACCATGAAAGAAACAGGCAGAGATATGTCTGAGAAATATAAAGAAACTTCAAAAGGTGGCCTCGCTGTTAATGCAATTGAGTGCTAAAAAATAAGATGGGGCGAGGTGCCCCATCTTATTTTAAACATTAAGCCTCACGAGCCTGAATTGAGCTTGCGCAGCGATGCTTAAACTCAATAGGCTGCTTTTATTTTATCTAATACCCATTGTATTAATAGGCATTTCATTACCGAATCATATCTTCTATCCAAGTCTTAAAGTTAGGATAAGAACTTTGAGCATCGTTTAAAATTTCAGTAACTGATCTAGAATTAGATTTAGAATTCTGTTTTGCAAAAGTCAGAAAATCATTATTAATTTGAGTGTTAGCTTCAGGATATTCGATAGATTCAAATGGACCATGATTCTGTGATAACAACCAAAGATAATCATTAAAATCTTTCGCTACTACTCCCATTTCTCCTTCTGATCCTAAGAATACAATTGGTTGATCTAATATATCTTTGTCTTTATTAATTATCCAAAAAGCAGCACACCCACCTGTACCATCTTGGCCAAAAAATAATAATGTACTAGCATCAGCTTGAGGGTTTCCAGTCCAAGCTTTTAACCATTCAGCTATTTCTTCGGGTGATAAGAAATCTTGGTATGGTTCAAAATCAATGCCATCTCCATCAGCATAATCAAAATCTAGTTGGTGTAACTTCTTAAGTAAATCGGGAAATTGAGTCATAAGTTCTCTATTCATTATTTTAAAGAGTTTCTAAAATTATATACCTTATATGAAATTTATCAGTTCAATAAGTAAAAACCTGAGTGTTTCTAATTGGCTGATAAACTAGATTGTATCTAAATTGCCGCATTAAATCTTTTGAAATTGGTTGAGGTTGTTGTATTTGCATCATCAAAAGCTGTAAAAACTGTCCATGACTAAACACAGCCAAATTCTTTTGGACATAATTTTCAGCCAATATCTTTAACTTCTCATGGAAAGCTTGAACTCGTATAAATAGATCTTCAAAAGATTCGGCATCATCGGCATCTTTGTGCTGATAATCCATTTTTTCCCAGTAAGCATTTACCCAAGCTTTACGGTCATCCATATTGGTATTGGCACATTTACGCTCAGACAAATAGCTAAATTCATGCAAATGCTTATCTACTTCAAAAGTGAGATTATATTTTTCTAGTAGGGGGGCAGCGGTTTGATGTGTACGTAGATATTGAGACACAATCACATGATCAATCTTGGGGAGCTTTAAACAGAGTGCTTGAGCTTGTTTATGCCCATCTTCACTTAAAGCAATTGAAGCATGTGAAAGGGTTTTTCCATTAATGTTGGCTTCACTTTCAGCATGCCTGATCAGAAAAATACTCATATTAATTCCGTTTTGATAAAACTAATTCCTGACTTTCATTGTAAAAAGTTAAGGTATAGCTTTTTAAAGTTTTTCCATTCGAACTTATGCAAAATTTTCCTGAGACTGGAACTTTCCATTCTGATCCAACATTGCTTGCCAAGCCAATCCACGCGTGTCCATTAAAAATAAATACTCGTTCATTTTCTATATGAAAGTCTTCGAAATAAATGGCATCACACCAAAATTTGTCTGTGTTCTCAAAGTCTTTTTTTGAAAATTTCCAACAACTTAAAATTGAAAAATTGCTTTCAAACCATTCGTCTTTGTAGTTGAGCTGAATATAGTTATGAATGGCCTCAGCCGTAAGTTTTTCTAGCTGTAGAACTCTTCGCTGAATACGTTTTTTACTTGAATAAATGAACTTTGTGTATTTCTCTTCTTGATATTCATTTCTTTCCATATTTTTTAAATATTACATCCTAGTTCGTTTAAATTTCGTATGACACTTTATACTAAATATCAGAGTACATTCAATTTAAGAGAATTGATTAAAATATTCTAATTTTTAACAACTTTGAAAAATATAGTTCTAATAATATTTGGTTCTTTACTTTGAAATATATCAAGTAAGTGAAAAATAGACAAAAAATATATAATACTATTGAAATTAAAAAAAATAGATATTTAATAAGAATAATTTATTACCTTAATAAATTAGAGGGGAGAATATGGCAAATAATGAACATCTTACACGTGACAAATTTTTAGAATGTAATTGGAATAGTGAAATTCCTGAAAATGAGTGTTATGACTATTTAACTATTAGTAGAATTTTAGAGGTATCAGCAAGGAAGGTGTTGGATGTAGGAAAAACAGATGAGTATAAAATTCTAGAATTACTATATAAAGTAACATCAATGCTTCTTGAACCAAACAGTTTAAATGAACCTTTTCAGCCAGCTTTCCATGATCTTCAAAATCAAAGAAGAGGAGTGATTCCCGATGATTTCACTTTGGATGAATTAACATTTTTTGAACTGATTTTAAATGACGTGAATGAACCAGCTTTGAAAGCAAGGCTTGCGGATATTCTTTGGTTACTGAAAAGTCCTAGGAATCCTGATTATGCAAGAATGGCAATTGATTCATATACCTCAGCTAGTATTAATGAGGAAGGATGGCATAGAGGGGTGAATACCTGCTGGTCACGTGCAATACAGTTAAGTATGCAAATTAAAGATTATGCCAGTTTAGATGATATAAAAGGACGTTTGTTTTCCGCTTTTTCTGTTGAATATTCAAATTTGAAGTATATGAATTTTTGGATAGCAGATTTGATGGATAAATTTAAAGTTGATAAGGATTTTGAAAAAGATATTGCAGACTCATTGTTTACTAGAGCTAGTAATTTTAAAGCACAATATGATTACTTCACTGCTAGAAGCTATCTTGAATTAGCAGCAAAAAAATATAAAAAATGTGGTTCGGAGGATGAATGGATTAACTCTCTAGTTGAAATTGCTGAAACTTTTGAATTGGAAGCAGTTTCTAGGAGTAAAGATAGTAATTTAGTTGCTAATTCATTTTACGAAAATGCAATTCAGGCTTATAGAAATATTCCAGCAAAACATAGATCTAAACATAATATTGAAGAGAAAATATCGAATATAAGAACAAAAAAATTCTCATCAGGGCAAGCTTCAGTTGATGAAATGGTTACGTTCGAAACAGAAAAATATAATATTTCGGACCTAGTTGAATCGTCAATTACGCATGTTACTAGTAAACGAAATGCTCAACATGCACTAGTTTATTTTTGCGGCTTAAGTCAAGGTGCTAATTATCAAATCCTAAGGAATAATGCAAAAGAATTGCTAAATAATAGTGTCTTTGAAAGTATTTTTGGTAAATTTAAAATGAGTTCTGATGGAAGAGTCATAGCACGTATTCCTAGTCTAAAACGTGAAGTTGGTTTAGATGATCCAGAAAATGAAGTTCTTTTGAATAGTAAAATGTATGAATATTTTACTAATCAAGTTCAAGTTATAGTGCAAGGAAGTATTCTCCCTGCCTTACGACAATTAAGTTTAGAACATAGATTTACGAAGGAACTGTTGATTGCGATTTGTGAAAAATCACCACTGGTTCCTGATGGGAGAGCAGTTTTAATAGGCAGCGCTTTATGGTTTGGATTTGAAGAAGATTTTAGTACGGCAATTCATTTACTTTGTCCTCAATTAGAAAATATTGTACGTACTGAACTGATTAAAGTTGGAGCTCAGACAAGAAATATAGACAAAGCAGGAATAGAAAATGAAAATGGATTAAGCACATTAATGAATTTACCAGAAGCTGAAATTGTATTTGGCAAAGATTTAGTATTTGAAATTAAATGTATCTTTACGGAATCACTGGGCTTTAATTTGAGAAATCAAGTTGCTCATGGACTGTTGGATGATGAGACTTCATCAACCATAGCTACTGTTTATGCGTGGTGGATGATGCTTAGAATAATAATTAACTCTTTGATTACAGGTAATCCAGCAAGAACTTGATAAGCTATTTTTCTAATCATGTTTATTATATTTAATTAAATGTTTTTAATGTATTTAAGCTATAGCTTTCCATTCATCATAAGGGATACTAAATAGAAAAGTGGCTATTAATTGAATAATAGCCGCTTTTTCTTAAGTAAAAGTTTTACTTAACCCCACTCATTTTCTAAACTAATTTCTCTCCTAAAACTTTCTTACAACCCCCACTTAACAATAACCCCTTCATTATTTAGCCTTACTTTTTTAATGATTTAATTTAAAACAAATGGCATTTTGCGTGCTTGACTGAAATAGGACAGGGCACTATCCTTTGCCTGCTGGCCTACATTGTCAGCCGGTCGTCGCGGACCGATTACAACAGCATCAGAATTATTCCTTTCTGAGGGATAGTTTTGTGTGAGCATCTCCTCGTTCCCTCCCGTAGCGGTAGGACGGGAGAGGGACACCTTCGGGTGTGCTGGTTGTTGTACCAGTCCGCGAACCCTTTCTCGTTCTGCCACCATAATTTTAATGTCGGCAGAACTCCCAATAAAAAGGAGTTGGCTTTGCACATCCATTATTTCTTGGCTCTCGATGCCAAAAGCTATAACGACACAGCTTAAAAAATTAAAGCAGCTTGAATGCCCTAAGGTTTTCAGGCTTTAAGTCATTACGGCTCAAAAAACTTATTTGAACAACAAAACTTGAGATGTGCCACGCACAGTCTTTATAGGCTTTGCTATGCCTTTTTTTCTCCCAAAAAAGTATCTCGTTTAGAAACAACAAGAATTTATAACGGTAAAACCATGCCAAAATTAGTTCTCCCAACACGTGCCATACAAGTCATCAATAAGTCGATTAATTTATTTCACCATTTTGGGTTTCATACTGTTGGGGTCGACAGAATCGTGAAAGAGTGCGGAATTCCAAAAGCGACTTTTTATAACTACTTTCACTCGAAAGAGCGGTTTATTGAAATCTGTTTGATCGTGCAAAAAGAGCGTCTAAAAGAAAAAGTGGTTTCAATTGCTGAGTACGACCAAGGCACAAGTGTGAAGGAAAAACTTAAGAAACTTTATCTTTTACACACCGATTTAGACGGGATGTACTACCTATTATTTAAAGCTATTTTTGAAACAAAACTGACCTATTCAAAAGCCTATCAAGTCGCAATTAAATATAGAACGTGGCTAATGAATGAAATCTATAGCCAGCTTATAAAACTAAAAACAGATGCGACTTTTCAGGATGCAAAACTATTTTTATATATGATTGAAGGCGCAATTATTCAGCATTTAAGCTCAGATGGGGCAGATAATCGGGAAAAGGTACTGGATTGTTTTTTGCGCAGTTTAGTTAGTTAATGTAATTTGAGGCCTCAGAATGCGCTAGATAATCGATAAAATTAAAAGCCAATTTGTCACCATATCTACGGATGTGTTTTTTTTATGTTTTTAACACATTTACTTTATTACTTAATCAGACAAATACTGAGCTGATAACAAAAAATATTAGACCGGTCGTCTATAGATCTATATAGTTAGGCCTCACTTTGTTGGCCTTCTAGTTTAAAAGAGAAAATTAATGTCTATTATTCTTCATCATTTAAATGCTTCACGCTCATTTCGCATTCTGTGGTTACTTGAAGAAACTAATCAACCTTATGAATTAAAAAGTTATTTTCGAGATAAAACTACAAATCTTGCACCTCAAGAATTAAAAAACATACATCCTTTAGGAAAATCACCTGTGATTGAGCTTGATGGAAAAGTAATTGCTGAATCAGGTGCCATTGTAGAAATTTTGATTGAAAAGTTTGCTCCTCAAATGATGCCCGCGAAAGATTCAGACAGTTATCTTGATTATTTACAATGGGTTCATTTTTCAGAAAGTTCGGCTATGGTTCCATATTTATTAAATATTTTTAATTCGATTGAGTTAAAAAATGGCACTCAATTAAAGTTCTTAGATCAATATGCGCAAACTGAGTTGGATAAAGTATTTTCATATTTAGATCAACAATTAGTAGGCAAAAAATTCTTAGTAGGCGATTGCTTAACGGGTGCAGATTTTATGATTGGTTTCGTAGTCTATGGTCTAATTAATTCTTTAAATATTCGGTCAAAATATCTCAATATTGAACAATATGTAAAAGGTCTAGAAAACCTAGAAAGCTGGAAAAAAGCCATGTCTATTGAACAAAATCTTCATCAACACACCAATGCCTAAAAATTGCTGTAAGTAATTTTTTCAATATTGTTTAGCTGCTCAATTGGCTCGTATTCGTTCTTTCATTAGCTCTGGCAAACCAGCAAGTCAAAGAATTCGCCGTTTAAAATTATGAGTTGAAACTCTTGTATTCATGATTAGGAAACAAGAGTTTCTAATTCTATTTAAATCACATTTCTGAGTTCATTTGCCGTGTTGCGTAGCAATGGCAAAATTTGCTGAACCAAATAATCTTCTTGTACACGGTTAGTTTGAGACATGCAGTTAAGCGCTGCTATGGCTTGACCTTGTGCATTAAATACAGGCACTGCAATCGCGATCACACCAAGCTCATGTTCTTCTTTAGAAAGACAATAATCCGATAACGAAATACCCTTAAGTACTTCAAAAAACTTTGACTCATCTACAATGGTAAATGGGGTTAAGCGTTTTAAACCATAAGTCTTTACCCATGCATGCTGAGCTTCTTCGGGCAGTGCTGCCAGCAATACTTTACCTGTAGACGTGGCATGGGCAGGGAGTCGGTTTCCTAAATGCATGCCATAAGGACTAACGCGCAAATTATCTTGCTGCGGTAAATAACTACGGGCAATCGGCACCACTTCGTTATCATCCAAAACTACAATCGAAAAAGTCAGAGACGTCTGCGCACACAAAAGATTTAAAAAGGATTGAGCAACTTTAGGCAGGTGGGCAGAGCTTAAATAAGAACTCGAAAAGCGCAGCACGCGATGAGTGAGCCAAAAGTAATGTTCATCGGTTTCTAAATAGCCTAAGTATTTTAAAGTTTTAAGATAACGTCTTGCCGCGGTACGACTAATGCCAGTTCGCTCGGCCACTTGAGTGACATTGAGCCGTTGCCGATCTGTTCCAAAAGCTTCGAGTAAAGCTAAACCTTTTGCTAACCCTGCAATGTAGTCTTCTTGACGAATTTTCTCATGCGAGTTTGGGTGCTCTAAAAAAGCATCGAGAGAAGGCATCCTTTCATTCCTGTTATTTTGGTTGTTTCTGTCCGCTATTCGGACAAACTAAATGATAAACGGTTATTTTCGTCTTGGATACATAGTGCACAAAACTTAAAGCCAGTAATTTAAAAGTCAGGATGAAACAAGGATGAAGTTATGGATATTTTAAAGACACAGGTTGCAATTATTGGATCTGGACCAGCAGGGTTATTGCTTGGGCAACTTTTATATAAAGCTGGCATCGACCATATTATTGTTGAGCAACGTAGTGCTGAATATGTGGCTTCACGGATTCGTGCAGGAATTTTAGAGCAAGTTTCGGTCGACTTACTGAAACAAGCAGGCGTTGACCAAAACTTAAAAGAAAAAGGATTACCACATTCGGGCATTGAAATCTTAACCAATGGTGAATTGCATCGAGTTGATTTAGCCGCACTCACGGGTGGTAAACAAGTGACCGTATATGGTCAGACCGAAGTCACCAAAGATTTAATGACTGCGCGTGAAGCAGAGCAGCTCACTTCATTTTATGAAGCTCAAAATGTACAAGTGAAAGATTTTTACACTGCACCAAAAGTTGAGTTTGAGTACCAAGGTAAAGCCTTTCAAATTCAGTGTGACTTTATTGCTGGTTGTGATGGCTACCACGGTGTCTGCCGTGCCAGCGTGCCAGAAGATAAAATTAAAACCTTTGAAAAAGTTTATCCGTTTGGCTGGTTAGGGGTGTTGGCAGACGTTCCACCTGTAGCCGATGAACTCATTTACGTACAGTCAGAACGTGGATTTGCTTTATGCAGTATGCGTTCTGAAACGCGTAGCCGTTATTATTTACAAGTCCCTTTAACAGATCACGTCGAAGATTGGTCAGATGAAAAGTTTTGGGATGAGTTAAAAAACCGCCTAGATCCCGAAAGCCGTGAAAAGCTAGTAACTGGGGCCTCTATTGAAAAAAGTATTGCGCCGTTACGAAGCTTTGTGACCGAACCAATGCGCTTTGGAAAATTATTTTTAGCAGGTGATGCTGCGCATATTGTGCCACCGACAGGAGCAAAAGGCCTAAACCTCGCGGCTTCCGATATTGCTTATTTATCAAGTGCGCTTGTTGAATATTATGTTGAAGGTTCCGAGCAAGGTATTGATGAATATTCTGAAAAATGCCTACAACGTGTATGGAAAGCAGAGCGTTTTTCTTGGTGGATGACTCATTTATTGCATCGCTTTGAAACTGAAAGTGAGTTTGATCATAAGATTAAACAAGCCGAACTCAGTTATGTGCTTGGCTCGATTGCAGGTAGAACAACATTGGCTGAAAATTATGTCGGTTTGCCTTATGAGATTAAGCAAATTGATAGTTTTAAGCGCGCAAGCTAAAAGCTAGATAAAAAATAAAAAGGGCATGAAAATGTCCTTTTTTTATATAAAAAATGGGGTGGGACGAAATAGTTTAAGAGATTGTTTTGCTTAAAAGATCAGCATTAATAAAAGCTTTTGTCACATTTTTTCAGTATATTGCTATTAATTTCTTTATTTATAAATTCTAAGTTTGTATGGAACAGGACCAAGCACGCATACCTAAATATATTCCTATCCGCGATGCAATTGCCCATGATATTGAATCTGGTGTATTAGAAGCCCACGCAAAACTTCCATCAGAAAGAGTGCTTTCGGAACAATTCCAAACCACTCGAGTGGCTGCACGTGAAGCTTTACTGGCTTTGGAAACTGATGGTTTGATTTATCGCTTGGACCGCCGTGGTTGGTATGTTCGTTCTCCTCGTATTATTTATCATCCGCAATCGACAAAAAACTTTAACCAGTTTGTGATTGAACAAGGCTATGAACCTTCGACCGAAGTGATTTCGAGTGAGCTAACAACGGCTACTTCTTGGGATGCCAAGCATTTAAAAGTTGAAAAAGGGCATCCGATTTATTCAGTTTGGCGACGTCGTTGTATTAATGGTCGACCTGTTTTGGTTGAACATTTACGTGTGAATGCCGAGCTTTTTCCTGAGTTTTTAACTCATGATCTTAAGCAATCGATTACTTTACTCATGGCAAATCAATATAACTGCCATATCACAAGAGCCGATATTAATCTGTATCCAACAGCTTTATCGGAGCAGCAGGCCAAAGCACTGCATGTCAATGTGGGCGCGCTCGGGTTATATATTTGTCGTAGCAACAGAAATGAAAAAGGCGTGATTACAGATGTTGACCAAGAATATTGGCTACACGATGTTTTAGATTTGCATTTCGAAGCGCGAGCATAAAAATATAATCTGGTTTAAACCAGATTAATCAAACTGTCATATAAACCTGTTGAAATACGATCATCAAATAATTGCATTCGATGGTTTGCAGATGAAACAGTACGTTCAACAGACAATTAAACTAGGCACTGCATCAGTTTTAGGTGTAGTGGTCGCTATTCAAATGGGATGTTCATCGGCAACATCAAAAAACTCAGAAGAAATTACAGTCTATACGGCAGTGGAAGCCGATCAGCTTAAGCAATACCAAGAGGAATTACACAAAGCCTATCCAGAACTCAAAGTAAAATGGGTACGTGATTCAACTGGTGTAATCACCGCTAAACTTTTAGCAGAGCAGAAGAATCCTCAAGCAGATGTGGTTTTTGGTGTGGCTTTAACCAGTTTGCTGGTCATGGAAAAGAAAGACATGCTTGAACCTTTTAAACCTGAAGGCATTCAAAATTTAAAACCAGAATTTATAAGCCAAAAAACTGTACCGACTTGGACTGGTATGGATGCATGGGAATCTGCAATTTGTGTCAATAAAGTCGAATTAGAAAAGCGTAAATTACCGATTCCAAAAACTTGGAAAGATTTAACCAATCCAATTTATAAAAACCTGATTGTGATGCCAAACCCAGCTTCAAGTGGCACAGGGTATTTGGATGTGACAGCTTGGATGCAGATCTGGGGTGAAAAGCAGGCGTGGGACTATATGCAGGCTTTAAATAAAAACATTTCACAATATCCTCACTCTGGTTCAAAACCTTGCAAGATGGCGGCACAGGGCGAAATTCCAATCGGTGTTTCTTTCGGTTATCCGGCATTTAAATTAAAAGCAGAGGGTGCACCTTTAGAAGTAGTTTATCCAACTGAAGGTTTAGGCTGGGAAATGGAAGCATCAGCAATTGTGAAAGGAACCAAGAAATTAAGTAGTGCACAGAAATTTATAAATTGGTCGGTAAGCAAAGCGGCAAATGAAGCCTATGCCCATAACTTTTCAATGGTGGCTTATAAAGGCACTGAAAATACTACTATGGACTTCCCAAAAAACCTTCCTCAAATGCTAGTAAAAAATGATTTTTATTGGGCGGCTGAGCAGCGTGAACGTATTTTGGCTGAATGGTCAAAGCGTTTTGAAAAGTGATCTTTTGGATAAGGGCCTCATTATGCAAATACCTTCGTCATTGCAATCATCGCTGCTAGGTCAAAACCAAAAGGGTGAGTTAGCAGGGCATTTATTGTCGACCTTAACGACCTATAAATATCCTGAACATGGCCCTTCGGTTTTAGAAGTGGTGGATATTCAAAAAAAGTTTCAACACTTTCAGGCCCTAACGCATATTAATTTAGACCTGAAAGCTGGCGAGTTCGTGAGCTTTTTGGGGCCTTCAGGGTGCGGTAAAACCACATTGCTACGCATAATTGCAGGTCTAGAAAAACCTGATTATGGAAAAGTCATAAAAAAAGGCACAGACATTACGTTGTTGAGTGCTGAAAAACGTCACTGTGGCATTGTGTTTCAGAACTATGCGTTATTTCCAAACTTAAACGTCGAAGAAAATATTGCTTTTGGCTTAGACAAAAAAAAGTGGGATAAGGCACAGCGTAGTCAAAGGGTTCAACAGTTATTAGAACTGATTGAATTACCCGATATTGCTAAAAAATATCCAAACCAATTGTCGGGTGGGCAGCAGCAACGTGTTGCGCTTGCTCGGGCAATTGCACCGAATCCTGATATTTTACTGCTCGATGAACCCTTGTCTGCACTTGATGCTCAGGTACGTCTAAACTTAAGACAAAAGATTCGTTCGATTCAAACGCAGCTTAACTTGCCCACCATTATGGTCACACACGATCAAGAAGAAGCATTAAGCATTTCTGACCGTGTTGTGGTGATGAATCATGGCGTCATTGAGCAAATTGATACACCGCACAATATTTACTACAAGCCACAAACCCAATTCGTTGCAAAGTTTATTGGCACTATGAACTTTTTAGCAGCTACTTGTTTTGTGGTTAATCAGCTCGAGGTTTTGGGTTTTATTCCTCTAAATTTGGAACAGCAAAAACTTAAAGCTGGGGAAAACTACAGCATTGGTTTTAGACCCGAAGCAGTCGAGTTGGTTGATGATTTTGGTAGTGATAAAGAGTCGTTGTATTTGCCAGTTAAAGTAATAAGCACTGAATTTTTAGGCGCAAAACGTCGTTTGTTTTGCACTATTCATATCGATGGAATTGAGCAGGCAAAACACCTTTTGCAAATTGAAATTGAAAATACCAAGTTCAAATCTTTGCAAGAACTCATGTTTATAAAAGTGCCTAATCAGCTCATTCATGTCTTTGACGAACAAGGATACGCACTATGTTAAATGAAGCTGCTTCAGCGGTTTTAAAAACACAGCCGCGTCGGAAAACTGACTATTCATTAAGATCAAATATTGCTTTGGCTAGCGTCGCAATTGCTTTGACTTTAGCGATTATCGCTCCTTTAATGATGCTGTTTGAAACTGCATTTTTTGATGAAAATCAGCAGTTTGTTGGCCTTGAAAACTTCTATAATTATTTTGCAAGTCCAGCTTTACTCAGCTCTGTATTTAACTCGGTGTGGGTTGCTTGTGCTGCCACTGTCATTACAGTGTTGCTTGCCAGTATTTATGCTTTTGCACTTACCAACGTCAATATGAAAGGCAAAGGCTTCTTTAAAGTGGTCGCTTTTTTACCCATTTTAGCGCCGTCACTTTTGCCCTCTTTGGCACTGGTTTACTTGTTTGGTAAGCAAGGTGTATTAAAACCTTTACTGGCCGATATACAAATTTATGGCCCAATCGGTATTTTAATCAGTTACTGTTTTTGGCTATTTCCAGCAATTTTGATGTTGATGATGGTGTCTTTTCGCAGCGTCGATCAGCGTTTAATTGAAGCATCTTTGTCGCTCGGCAAAAATATCTGGAAGACCCATTACCATGTCACGCTACCTGCAATTCGCTATGGACTCATCAGCGCAAGTTTAGTGGCTTTTATTTATGTACTGACCGATTTTGGGATTCCAAAAGTCATTGGCGGTTCATTTAACATGATGGCGCTTGATGTCTATAAACAGATTATTGGTCAGCAAAACATGAGCATGGGTGCGGTGATTTCCATCTTGTTATTGCTACCAGCAGTTTTTGTGTTCATTTTTGATCGTATACAAAGCAAACGTCATACACGTTTTCAAGCTTTTCAGGCTAAACCTTATGTCTCTGCACCGAATAAAAAACTTGAAGTCGTTCTGAGCTTATTTTGTGGTTTGGTTTCAGGCTCGATTTTACTGATTATTTTAACGGCTGTGTTGGCTTCATTTATTCAGTCTTGGCCTTATGATTTGTCTTTGACCTTGGCACATTACAGTTTTGAATATGTCGATGGCGGCGGTTGGGCTGCGTACTTCAACTCGGTTCGCATGGCACTCTTTAGTACAGTTTTTGGAACGGCACTCATTTTTATGGTGGCACTGTTAACCGAACGTTTTAAGGCACATCCTGTCATTAAAAACTATGTACAAGCTTTGGTTTTACTGCCACTCGCTGTGCCGGGTTTGGTCTTGGGTATTGCTTATATTTTGTTTTTTAACCAGCAAAGCAACCCGTTAAATGTGTTGTATGGAACCATGACCATTTTGGTGATTTCAACCATCGTGCATTATTACACTGTGCCACACCTCACTTTAAGCAATGCCATTACACAAATTCCGCTACAGCTCGACCAAGCAGCACAAACTTTAGGAACATCGAAGTGGAAAACCTTTTGGAAAGTATATTTGCCAATGTGTTTTCCAGCGCTATGCGATGTGTCGGTCTATATTTTTGTGAATGCCATGACCACTGTGTCGGCTGCCATTTTCCTCTATTCACCAGACACAAGTTTAGCTGCGGTGGCTGTTTTGAATATGGATGATGCGGGAGACACGGTTGCTGCTGTTGCGATGAGCATTCTCATTTTGACAACCTCATGTGTTGTAAAACTCATTCACTGGTTATTTACCAGAAAAATTATGGCAAGAAGTCAGCAATGGCGCGAAAGCGCTCACTAAGTTTTAGCTAAACACAATTTTTATTTAACCGATTGAAACGAAATGCTTTGTTCAACAAGGCAAGGGTTTGTTCATCCTAAATTTCGCAAATTGGAAGTCTTATGAATAACACACAGTTTGATTTAATTGTTGTCGGTGCCGGTATTTTAGGTTTGTCTGCTGCCATACAGGCACAAGAGCAAGGCTTAAAAGTTTGTATATTCGAGAAAAATTCTAAGCCAGTGGGGGCGACTCGCCGTAATTTTGGCATGGTCGGGACATCGACATTAACCCATCCAGAGCAACAGTGGCGAAAGTACGCGCTTGAAACGCGTTCTTTTTACCAACGTATTCAAGCTGAAACCAATATTTCATTTGAGCAAAGACAAGGTGTATATCTGGCAAACACTGCACTTGAATGGCAGGTTTTAAATGAGTTTGCCGAGCGTGCAAATAATTACCAAATTCCAGTTCATTTACGAAGCCATGATGAGCTGGTCACCCAATTTTCCTATTTGAACCCCGAGCAGCAGTTTCAAGGTGGTTTGGTTTTTGAAGAAGATTATTCGGTCGAACCACATGTGATTGGGCAGCAACTACTGGCATATGCTGAAAGAAAAGGTGTAGAAATTTATACCAATGCTTGTGTTGTTCAAACTCAATATCAGCAGGAAAGTTGTCGGGTTAGTTTGGCAAATGGTGAGGCATATCGGGCAAATAAAGTTTTGATCTGTCACGGTGAAGTGATCGATGTTTTATATCCAGATCTCTTACAAAGTTTGAACTTGAAACGTTGTGGCTTACAAATGGCCCTGACTCAACCATTTCATCAAAAATTAAATGCTTCTCTTTATTCAGGCTTATCTATCTCACGTTATCCGGCTTTTGAAATTTGCCCAAGTCATACTGAGTTGGTTAAAGCGTCACAACTAGGTTTCATTAAAGAATTCGGTATTCATATTCTGATTAAACAAAACGAATTTGGTGAACTGATCGTGGGCGATAGTCACGAATACCATCCGATTAATGAAGCGCCTCAGTTTGAGCAGCGTGAAGAGATTAATGAATTTATTCAAGCTTACTGCCACGAAAAACTAGGGCTGAATTTACCTCCAATTCAAAAACGTTGGAATGGTTATTACTTGACTCATGAACATGATTTGGCATGCGTCACTGAAGCTGAGAAAAACATCTTTCTGGTGAGTGCGATTGCCGGTAAAGGCATGACCACAGGGGCCGGATTTATGAAAGAAGTTTTAACACAAAATATTTATTAGTTTGTCATCTGGTTTAAACCAGATTGATGTATATTGAAATTAACGCGAACAAGATGAGCAACATTATGAACATGCAACCACAACTCGATATGGACTTAGAGAACAAATATTTGCTTCTAACGCCAGGTCCGTTATCAACATCGGCGACAGTACGCCGTGCCATGCAAAAAGACTGGTGTACTTGGGACCAAGAATATAATTCGCTTGTACAAGA
Organism: Acinetobacter sp. V89_4; assembly: GCF_029967875.1. NCBI lineage: Bacteria > Pseudomonadati > Pseudomonadota > Gammaproteobacteria > Moraxellales > Moraxellaceae > Acinetobacter > Acinetobacter sp. V89_4. Next base: position 56,581 of record NZ_JASCAI010000030.1, on the reverse strand, counting down.
TATCCGCTCTCGTCTCGTCAACTTGGCAACCAGCCAACCTGAAAAATATACGGCTGTGCTAATGCAAGGCAGTGGAAGTTTTGCTGTGGAGTCTGTGCTTGGGTCAGCTATTCCGCGTGATGGCAAAATCTTGATTATTAATAATGGCGCATACGGTGCACGTATGGTGCAAATGGCACGCTGCCTAAATATTGAAGTTGTAGAGCTGAATTATTTAGAAACCCAGACACCAGATTTACAAGAGATTGAGCGTGTTTTACAAGATAAAACCATTAGTCACGTTGCCTGTGTGCATTGTGAAACCACCACAGGAATTTTAAACCCGATTCAAGACATTGGCCGTTTGGTGAAAGCAGCAGGAAAAATCTGGATTGTGGATGCCATGAGTTCATTTGGTGGTGTGCCAATGGATATTGCTGAGCTTGAAATTGATTTCCTGATTTCAAGTGCAAATAAATGTATTCAAGGTGTTCCGGGCTTTGGTTTCATTTTGGCAAAGCGTGATTGCCTAGAAGCATGTAAAGGCTTGGCACGTTCGGTCAGCCTCGATTTGTATGATCAGTGGAACACAATGGAGCAGCATAACGGTAAATGGCGTTTTACCTCTCCAACCCATGTGGTACGTGCATTTTATCAAGCATTGCTTGAGCTTGAAGTCGAAGGTGGAGTTGCTGCACGTTATCAACGTTATTTACAAAACCAACAAACCTTATCTAAAGGTATGCAACAACTGGGTTTTGAGTTGGTACTCGGGGAGCAGTGTCCACAATCACCAATTATCACCACATTCCTTTACCCGACAGCTGAAACATTTAGCTTTCAGTCATTTTATGAAACGCTAAAAAAATCAGGCTATGTGATTTATCCGGGCAAAGTCACAGATCTTAACTGTTTCCGTATTGGCAATATTGGCGAAGTTTATATTCAAGACATTGAAGGACTTCTTACTGCGATTGCGAGTTACTGCAAAAGCCATCTAAATCAAGCTGTAACAGCATAATTTTTATTAAATTAAAGGGAACACATCATGACAACCAACAATACACAAATTCAGGCTGTTGTTTTTGACTGGGCTGGCACAACTGTAGATTTTGGCTCACGTGCACCAATTTTAGCTTTTATGGCTTTATTTAAAGACAATAAAATTGAAATTACGGTTGAAGAAGCGCGTGCCCCAATGGGTTTAGAAAAACGTGACCATATTGCTGCTGTTTTAAAAATGCCACGTGTGGCAGCTGCATGGCATGAAGTTTATGGGCAAGCTGCAACTGAAGCGGATATTGACCGTTTATATAAAGACTTTATTCCGTATCAATTAGATTCGATTCCAACATGTTCGGCTTTAATTCCGGGTGCATTGGCGACTTTTGAAAATATTAAAAAGCGTGGCGCAAAAATTGGTAGTAACACGGGCTATGCATCAATGATGATTGGGCGATTGATTAGAGATGCTGCCGATCAAGGCTACCATCCAGACTGTATTGTTACGGCAAGTGATGTGAAATTTGGTCGTCCATATCCTGAAATGTTATGGAAAAACTTAATTCAACTCGACGTATCTGATATCAAAACTGTTGTCAAAGTAGATGATACCGTGGTGGGTATCGATGAAGGTTTAAATGCTGGATGCTGGACAGTCGGGCTTGCAATTAGTGGTAACGAAGTCGGTTTAAGCTTTGAAGAGTGGAGTGCATTATCGGCTGATGAGCAGATCATTCTAAAAGATAAGGCATACCAAAAAATGAATGCGTCGGGCGCTCACTATGTGATTGATAGTGTCGCTGACTTGCCAAATGTTTTAGATGATATTGAACGCCGCTTAGGGCAAGGGGAACGACCTTAAACCAAGTCTAGGCCAATATATTTTTAAGCTTAGCTCCCTTGGGAGCTAAGCTTACCTAAAAAATTAAAATGAAGAGTAGATAAACTCTACATATATGGAAATAAGAAGTAACTTAAACGAGTAGATTCCTTATTTCCTGCTAACCATCTAAAACACTTGTTTAAATGGTTAGCACCATCAACCATATAGGCCTATGACCTATGTGATAGATCTTTTTATGACTTTTGAGGGTCATATAATTTTTCTTTAATAAATAGGGCTGGTATCACACCACAAATCAGATAAGCTGCACCCATGACGACAAAACCTAAACCAATAGACCCGCCAGAGGCTAAGAATCCAATCGTTGCAGGGGCTAACGCAGCGCCTAAACGTCCGACATTATAAGCTCCACCAATGGCTGTACCGCGAATGGCAGTTGCAAAGCTTTCGGTCATATAGGTTGCATTTACGCCATAAGGGATGCCGTATAGGAAACCAAAGGTGACCAATAAATATAGAATGTTGCTTGGTGAGTTATAAAAAACAATTAGAGGTAGGAAAATAGCAGTACCGATTGCACCAAAAGCATAGGTAAAACGACGTCCTAATTTATCAGCCATCATGCCCGCAAGAACTTTACCTAAAATCATGGCGGTATATGTACCTACCATATAGGCAGTCATTTCTTTAAACTTCATACCGAGTTCACTTTCAAGGTATGACGGCATCCAGTTATTTACGCCATAGTAGCCAAACTGTAAAAAGCCTGCTGTTAAAGCCCATAAGATAAACATATTGCGGTTTCGTTTATCTTGGAAAATAAGCTTAAATGCCGAAGTTTTCGATGCGTTTTGAGCCAAAATAGGTTGTTCAAGTCGAGACTTTTGCCATGCTTCTGGTTCGGGTACTAAAATATGCATGAGAATAGCAATAATGACGGGAATAATCGCAATATAAAACAGCATGCGCCAGCCATGATCAGGAATAATCCAACCTGCAAGCAAAGTCGCAACAATATAGCCTACGGTCCAGCCCGCTTGTAGCGTGCCTAGTACAGTGGTGCGGAAACGTGTTGGTACATATTCGGCCATGAGGGTATTGCAGGCAATATAAAGTGAACCCAAACCAAGAGATGCAAAAAATCTTAAAATACCAAATTGGAGAAAGCTTTGAGTAAAACCTAAGCCACAGGTGAGGAGTGAGAAAATTAAAATAGAAATAACAACAATGCGGACGCGACCAAATTTATCGCACGCCCATCCCCCAAAAATTCCACCAACAGCCATACCCGCCAGTGTAAAACTGCCAAGCATACCTGCTTGTACTGAACTTAATCCAAAATCTGCCTTAATACTATTTAAGCTATAAGACAGCAGCATCAAATCTGCTCCATCTACCAATAGTGCTAGAAATGCAAAAATAAATGCTATTTTCCACGTATGAGGTTGTATACGAGAAAAACCTTCTTTGTAATTTGTAGCCATAATCCATTACCTACATTTGATTGAAAGCACTTCAAGTCGTTTTGAAGTGCTTAAAATTTGATTAAGACGCAGCGCGAATCATGTTTCGGGCAATAATCATTTGTTGAATTTGGGTCGTGCCTTCATAGAGACGGAACAACCGGACATCTCGATAAAAACGTTCAATCGCATATTCACTGATATAGCCCGCACCGCCGTGAATTTGTACGCAGCGATCAGCGACACGGCCACACATTTCGGTTGCAAACATTTTTGCGCATGAGGCTTCAGTGCTAACGTTTTGTCCTGCATCACGTAGGCGTGCAGCGTCTAAGACCATACATTTAGCGGCATAAATTTCGGCTTTTGAGTCAGCAAGCATGGCTTGAATGAGTTGGAATTCAGCAATTGGTTGTCCAAATTGCTTGCGTTCGATGGCGTAATTTAAAGAATCATCTAGCATTCGGGTTGCTGCACCGACGCTCAAGGCAGCTATATGCAAACGGCCTTTATCGAGTACTTTCATGGCCGTTTTAAAACCAACACCTTCAACACCACCAATGAGCGCTGAGGCTGGAATGCGACAATTTTCAAAAATCACATCACAGGTATGGGCACCTTTTTGTCCCATTTTTTTATCGAGTTTGCCAAGAAAAATGCCCGGAGTTTGGCTATCGACAATAAAAGCAGAAATGCCACCAGCGCCTTTAATATCAGGGTTTGTACGTGCCATGACTGTAAATACACCAGCGTGAGGAGCATTAGTAATAAAGCGTTTGGTGCCATTTAAAATATAAAAGTCACCATCTTTTATAGCGCTGGTTTTTAAAGAAGCAGCGTCAGAACCCGCGTCCGGTTCGGTTAAGCAAAAAGAACTAATCACTTCACCACGTGCTAAACGCGGCAAGAAAAATGATTTTTGTGTCTCAGTACCATCAATAATCAGGCCACTTGAGCCAATGCCATTATTGGTTCCAATGAGAGAGCGAAAAGCAGGAGAGGTACGACCTAATTCAAAAGCCACATAGACCTCTTCTTCCATTGTCAGTCCAAGACCTTCGTACTCTTCAGGAATGGTTAAACCAAATAAACCGAGAGCTTTCATTTGCTCAACAATATCTTGTGGAATTTCATCCGTTTCAGCGACTTCATTCTCATGAGGAATTAATACACCTTCAACAATTTGTCGAATCATATCAACAAGTTGATCTAAGGTTTCCTGATCTCGAATCATAGTCTCGTCCTTTTACTACATGCAGAAAACATCAATGTGATGTTCGTAAAATCACCAATATTTGAAGCGATAGTAATCAAAGGATGAACGCAAAACAATATATTTTGAAAACTAATTTCGCAATGCGATACTTTGTTGTTGATTTATGTTTGGCTAATTTATTGATTTATTTAAGCTATATTTTCTTATAAAAAATCATTATTTTTAGTGGAAAATTATAGTTTGATTTTTCAAAAGAGCTGTGTATATTAAAAATATATATCGCTATGCGAAATTTTAAATGGATAAGTTTTCTTATAGGAAATAAGTCACAAAATATAGTGGGATGAAGATGGGTGCTTTAAATGGAATTCGGGTACTTGACTTAAGTCGGGTATTGGCTGGGCCTTGGTGTGGACAGATTCTTGCCGATTTGGGTGCAGAAGTAATCAAGATTGAACGACCGAAAGTCGGTGATGACACCCGTTCTTGGGGGCCACCTTGGATGAAAGATGACTCAGGCCAAGACACTCAAGAAGCTGCTTATTATCAGTCCACCAACCGCAATAAACTATCGGTAGCCATTGATATTGCCAGTCCTGATGGCCAAGAATTGATTAAAGCCCTCATTCAAAACACCGATGTCGTGATTGAAAACTACAAAGCGGGTTCTTTGAAAAAGTACGGTTTGGACTATGAGTCTTTATCTGAGATTAACCCTAAACTGGTTTATTGCTCAATTACAGGTTTTGGTCAAAATGGCCCAAGAGCAGAAGAGCCTGGTTATGACTTTATTATTCAGGGTATGGGCGGACTCATGTCGGTCACTGGTGAGCGTGATGATTTGCCCGGCGGTGGACCACAAAAAGTAGGCGTTGCATTTTCCGATTTAGCCACGGGTCTTTATTCTACGATTGCCATACAGGCTGCTTTACTCAACCGCCATGTGACGGGTTTAGGCCAATACATTGATATGGCTTTGCTTGATGTTCAAATTGCCACAATGGCAAATCAGGGAATGAACTATCTTTCATCGGGTAATATCCCTAAACGTTATGGCAATGCACATGCCAATATTGTGCCTTATCAAGTGTTCAAAGCTTCTGACCGTGATTTTATTATTGCATGTGGAAATGACACTCAGTTTATTCAACTCTGTCGAAGTATAGGTTTACCCGATTTACCAAATGATGCGCGTTTTGCCCGAAATGCGGACCGAATCAAGCATCGTGATGAAATTATCGGAATTTTACAAACACACTTTTTAACTAAAACGGCTGATGAATGGGTAGATGCAATCTATGCAGCTAAAGTTCCGGTAGGTGTGATTAATAACTTGGAACAAGCTTTTCAAGAGCCGCAAGTCATTGCCCGAGAAATGTTAGTCGAGATGAACCATCCTCAACGTGAAAAATTGAAGGTAATTGGGTCACCAATCAAACTTTCTAGAACGCCAGTTGAATACAAAACAGCTCCTCCGTTGTTGGGTGAACATACGCAGGCGGTTTTAGGTCGAGTGGTTTCTTCGGAAAAACTAGCTGAGCTTAAAGAAAAGGGTGTAATTGGATAAGTGGCTTAAAAGCGGAAGGTTAAAATTATATTTAAAATCAGAAAATAAAATATTTAATCTTTCGCTTTAATGAGTTAAATGAAGTTATCTTTTAGATGCAGACTCGGATGTTTGCTCTTTTGCTATTTATAGAAAAAATAGATTATAATTTTCGCAGTGCGAAACAAAATATGGATTGGTATGACAATGAACGATGCAGTTGATGCAGAACCGACAGAAAAATTATTAGCGCCATTAAGGCATGAATTATTACATCCGATTGAAGACATGCAGGATGAAAATGATCGCCAATTTATTACTGCATTAGCACGTGGTTTAGAGCTATTACGTTGTTTTACGCCGAAGCATCAGCATTTGGGCAACCAAGAGCTTGCTCAGATGACAGGTTTGCCAAAACCAACCATTACTCGCCTTACACATACCTTGTCGCGTTTGGGCTATATCAAACAAGTACCTAACTCAAGCAAATTCCAGCTTTCAGTGGGTGTTCTTGCATTTGGTTATTCCATGCTGTCTAACGTGTCGATTCGCTCTATTGCTCATCCATATATGAAAAATTTGGCAGACTATGCGGGCGCTGCTGTTGCAATGGCAACACGTGATCGACTGAATATGATTTATCTTGATGTGGTACAGGGTAAAGGCAATATGACTATGCGCCGTCAAGTTGGAACCTATTTACCGATTCATTTAAGTTCGATGGGACGTGCGTGTTTAGCCGCGATGCCTGAAGATGAACGAGAGTTTTTACTTGATGCCATTCGTAGCAAGCACAAAGAAGACTGGATCAAAATTAATCGTGATCTAGACAAAGCCTTTAAAGACTACCAAGATTTTGGATACTGTTTTTCAATCGGTGAATGGCATAAAGATGTAAATTCAGTTGCAGTACCACTCATCCATGAACAACATGGTTTACTGGTATTTAACTGTGGCGGTCCAAGTTTTATTATGAACCGTGAAAAACTCGAAGAAGATATTGCACCGCGTCTTTTACACATGGTGAATAATATTCGTACCGAGATTAGCTAAACTTATCTGATTCACTTAAAAAAGCCAGCTTTGATTTTCAATGCTGGCTTTTTAGTGGGTGTATCTAGACTGTTTGGCTGTGAAAGTTCGGTTTTCTTTTTTCTTTGAAAGCACTTAATGCTTCTTTAAACTCGGAACCCTGTAAACAGTGTGAGAAAATAGTCGACTCATGGTCAATACGATTGAGTAGATCATCAATAGGCATATCTCTTAGCAACTTTTTACTCAGTTGTAAGGCTTGACTTGGTTTATGAGCAAGTTTAATTGCCACATCTTCAACTACTTGATCTAGCTCAGTTGCTTCAAATATTTCATTCACCAAGCCATAATTTTTTGCTTGGTCTGCCGAAAATTTTTCACCTAATAAAATAATTTCCGAAGCTCGAGCAAAGCCCAATAATCTTGGCAAGATGTAACTTGAACCCGCTTCAGGTACAAGTCCCAAATTCACAAAGGGAAACTGAAAAATAGAGCCTTGGCTTGCATACACAAGGTCACAATGTAGAAGCATTGTACTGCCAATACCAATTGCCACACCATTTACTTTAGCAATAATCGGTTTTGGAAACGTTGCTAAGCTTTTTAAGAAAACAATCGAAGCGGGTGGTTCTGAACTTGATGCGTCGCGTTTTTCAAATGCATTGACATCATTACCACTGGTAAACGAAGAACCTTCACCAGCAAGCACAACGACATGAACCTCTTGATTAGTTGCAGCTTGATCTAATGCCTGACTTAGGGCCGCATACATTTCATAATTAATTGCATTCTTTTTGCTAGGGTTGCTCATGGTAAGCGTTAGTATATGTTTATCTAAACACTCATGGATTGTGCCTGTTTTTAGCTCATTTTGAGTTTTATTGTCCTGCTCCATCATTCATTCCTTTAAATAACTTTCTGTCTAAAAATTAAACTCATTAAAATAATGCTATCGAAAAATAATTCCGTTATCAATTATTTTGTTTTATATTGTGGTATATAATTTTGTATTGTGAAATTTTTAACTTAAACTACTTTAAATGCTGATAGGATTTATGAGTAAATAAGCATCTAGCTCTGCTAAGGAAATGAGAAGCTAGCTATAGAACAGTGAGTGGAAAGAATATGAAGACCAAAATTACAGAACTATTTGAAATCGAGCATCCAATTATTCAAGGTGGTATGCATTATGTTGGTTTTGCAGAGCTTGCTGCTGCGGTTTCTAATGCAGGCGGTTTAGGTATTATTACTGGCTTAACTCAGCGTACACCTGAAAATCTAGCAAAAGAAATTGCACGTTGCCGTGAAATGACTGATAAGCCTTTTGGGGTAAATTTAACCTTTTTACCTACGGTGAATACCCCTGATTATCCGGGTTTTGTAGAGGCAATCATTAAAGGTGGAGTCAAGGTTGTAGAAACAGCAGGGCGTAATCCTGAACAGGTGATGCCATATTTAAAGGCTGCTGGTATTAAAGTAATTCACAAATGTACTTCGGTTCGACATAGCTTAAAAGCTCAGCAAATTGGATGTGATGCAGTTTCTGTAGATGGTTTTGAGTGCGGTGGTCACCCCGGTGAGGATGACGTGCCAAATATGATTTTATTGCCCTTAGCAGCCGATGCATTAGACATCCCGTTTGTTGCCTCAGGTGGTATGGCAGATGGACGCTCACTCGCGGCTGCTTTAGCGATGGGAGCCGATGGAATTAATATGGGAACGCGCTTTATTGCGACTCAGGAAGCTCCCGTACATGCAAATGTGAAGCAGGCGATTTTAAATGCAACCGAACGAGATACGCGTTTAATTATGCGTGCTTTGCGAAATACAGAACGTGTCATGAATAATGCGGCCGTAGAAAAAATCGTGGCAAAAGAAAAAGCACTCGGCGATAACATTAAGTTTGAAGATATTATTGAAGAAGTCGCTGGCGTCTATCCAAAAGTCATGATTGATGGCGATGTTAATGCAGGTGCATGGTCATGCGGTTTAGTCGCAAGTTTGATTCATGATATTCCGACATGTGATGAACTGGTTAATCGAATTGTTAGAGATGCAGAAGACATTATTCGTGGTCGATTATTAGGGCTTTTATAGGACTTAATCTAGTTTCATTAATATAGAGCACGGTTCATATAAAATCAGCACAAGTTTTAACTGTGCTGATTTTTTGCATCCCTCACACAATAATAAAGACATAAAGCGGAAAAAATTAAGCCTAAAATGCAGACACCTGTCCATCCGAAGTGTTTCCAAGCGTAGCTTCCTGCCGTTGTGCCTAAAGCGCCGCCAGCAAAGTAACCTGTCATATAAATCGCATTAAACCGTGAGCGTAATTCTTGATTAAGTTTAAATACAATACTTTGGTTGGTGACATGTACCGCAGAAAGAGAAGCGTAGAGAATGAGTAAGGCAATAATGTAAAAAGTGAAATGGTAGGGTAAAAGTGAAAACAGAACCCAACTTAAAATAAGGCCAACGCCGCAATAAATTGAAATTTTATGAATATAGCCTTGGTCAATAAATTTGCCTGAAAAATTGGCAACGAAAGTTCCTAACACGCCAACAAAACCGAAAAGGCCAATGGTAAAGTCACTAAAAAAATAGGGTGCTGGAGCCAGAAGCAAAGACATGGTGGTAAAGGTTAAACTTACACAAGCAAATGTAAAACCACCAATATAAGTTCTGGTTCTTAACCGTCGATTTTGAATAAAAATCTGTGGAAGAGAGCGAATAGTTTTTGCATAGTTTTCAGATTTAGTCGGTGGAAATAACCCAATATTACGATGCAAAATAAAGGCAATAACAAGTAATAGAAAACCACTGACCAGATAAATAATATTCCAAGCGAAAAGCGTAGACATCAGCCCTGAAAGGGACCGGGCGAGTAAAACCCCCATCATCAGTCCGCTCAGTAAAAAGCCGACCACACGGCCGCTTTGTTGAATCGGAACCAGACTTGCAGCAAGCGGTAATAACAGTTGGGCTGAACTAGAAAATAGACCAGTAATGACGGTGCCAAGCAGTAAAAGATAAATATTGTGCGAAAACCCGCTAATAATTAATCCACTTGAAGCCAATAACATAAAGATAAATAGTAGCTTGCGCTTTTCTATTATGTCTCCCAACGGCATTAAAAAGAGTAAACCACATGCGTAGGTGATTTGGGCTAGAGTCGGCACCCACGCTGTAGTTGTTTCAGTTAAATTTAGGCTTACACTAATTGAATGAATGAGTGGCTGACTAAAATAATTTCCGCCTGTACAAATGCCTGCTGCAATTGCCATTAAAATAATGGTTGGGGTATAGAGTGCGTTTTTCATTATGCCTATAGTCACAATGAAAGTGGAACTTTAATCAGCACAACCATGACTCTTTTAAGTATGGTTATTAGTGCGTTTCATTCAAGGCATCTTGAATATTGTGCACCATGTGGATTAAACGTGGTCCAATTTCACCTTCAAGTTTTTCTGGATTTAAATGAAAACTTGGCGCGCCACAGTTAAAAACATAAAGACCATGTTTGGAGCTGACCAAAGGTACAGCCACCGAGTTCACTTCTTTATGCCATTCGCCTAAAGACAAACAATATCCATAATCTTGGTAATCACGGAAAGCTCGTTCTAAAGAGCGTTTTATGGCTGGCCAGTTTTCGGGGTTCTTTTGTTTCAGTGCATCGAGTAGAAAGTTGCGCTCACGTTCAGGAGTTGCAGCCAAACAAGCTCGTCCCATTGAACTACTATGAAGTGGTAAGGTTGAGCCAATTGGACGGCGCATATTTAATGCAGTTTCAATTTGCACAACATCGATATACACCATATTTAATCGGTCACGTGTTGCCATCGCTACAGGAGCTTGGACGTACTGACTCAATTCATCCATATATTGATGAGCAATATTACGAATCGAGATGTTAGATAGTGCTGCGTATCCTAAAGATAAGACACCAATATCTAGTGTGTATTTGGTCGAGTTAGGCAATTGTTTTAAATAACCTAATGACACAAGGGTATTGGTAATACGTGCAATGGTCGGTTTAGGTAAACCTGTCATTTTTGCTAATTCTTGGTTACCAAGCACCTGATTATTTGCAGAAAAGCATCTTAATAGTTCTAAACCGCGCGCTAAAGAAGCAATAAATTGCGGGTTATTTTCCCGATGTATATGCGAAATAGGATCTAAACGTATCTCATCAAAATTTATTGGTTTTTCAGTTTCCGTGTTTTGAGACATTCGATCCTCAAATATAATTAAAGCAATAGTTTTGCCATTATATTTCGCTCTGCAAAATAAATCCATTCATCACTGCGCTGTTGTGATGAATGGATATCTAGTTCAATGGTTATGAAAGGTTTTCAATCACCATCGCAAGACCTTGACCTACACCAATACATAGGCTCACCACGGCATATTTCTTTTTACGGCGAATTAACTCACGAGCTACTGTTAAGCTAAGACGAGCGCCAGAGGCACCAAGTGGATGACCAACGGCAATTGCACCACCGTTCGGGTTCACACGTGGGTCATTAAAATCAACATTTAAGCCTTTTAAACAAGATAAAACCTGTGAAGCAAAGGCTTCATTAATTTCGATAATATCCATGTCATCTAAAGTAAGCTCTGCACGCGCAACTGCTTTTTTAATGGCTTCAATCGGGCCTGCACCCATAATGCGTGGCTCAATACCGGCGGCGGCGGCTGACAAGATTTTTGCCATTGGTTTTAGGCCATATTTTTGACCTGCTGCTTCTGAACCAATCAATAGGGCTGCTGCACCATCATTAATACCTGAGGCATTACCAGCAGTGACCACGCCACCTTCAAAGAGGGGTTTTAACTTTGTGAGCGCTTCAACAGTTGAGCTTGGGCGAGGGTGTTCATCTTCGGAAACGAGTTTAGGTGGCAATTTTTTGCCTTGAAAAACCTCAATTGGGGTAATTTCATCGGCAAAGAAACCTTCTTCTTTAGCTTTTTGATATTTGGCTTGTGATTGGGCTGCAAATAAGTCTGCTTGCTCACGACTAATACCAAAATCGGCTGCAACGTTATCGCCTGTTTCAGGCATTGAATGACCGCCGTACTGCGCAATAATTTTTTTATTTGGAAAACGAGAGCCAATGGTGGTGTCATAAATTTTTGCATCACGGCTATAGGCACTTTCCGCTTTACCCATTACAAAGGGTGCGCGTGACATACTTTCTACACCACCTGCGATATAGAGGTCGCCTTCACCACAAGTAATAGCACGTGCTGAGTCAATGACAGCACCTAGACCACTAGCACATAGGCGGTTTACTGTTTGGCCCGGTACAGTGACTGGTAAACCCGCAAGTAATAGTGCATTTCGTGCCACATTACGGCTATCTTCACCCGCTTGGTTGGTGTCGCCTAAAATCACATCTTCAATATCAGCACCTGGAACACCAGTTTTTTCTAATAGTTTTTGAATGACCGTTGCTGCTAAATCATCAGGGCGAATTGAGGCAAGTTCACCTGCATGGCGGCCAAATGGGCTACGCAAACCATCATAGATATATGCATTTAACATTGAGAAATTCCTTTTCAAGACTCGTGAGTAAAAGTAAGAGGTAAATGAAGTGCGACACGACGCTGTAACCACGGGCTAGGGCGGTAACGCGGGTCATGCGTAAGTGCTGTTATACGGTTCAGAATGAGTAAGATTTTTTCACTGCCGACTTGATCGCCCCATTCAATTGGACCCAATGGATAGCCTAAGCCAAGACGTACCGCGGCATTAATATCATCTACAGTGGCAACATTTTGCTGGGCAATATCACAGCCCAAATTAATGACCATTGCTAAAACGCGCTGCGCAACAAAGCCAATACTTTCATTAATCATACTGACCAGATTTCCATCTAGATTAAAAATAGAGTGAGCGGCTTGTCGGTATTCAGACTTGGTAATGAGTGAAGGCATTAAGGTTCGATGCTTTGCAATGCCATAAAGCATGTCTATAGCAACAGCTTGTTCTGGATTAACTCCAAGGCGAGTAGCCGCTTGAGTAGTATCTTCACCATAACAAGCGAGTAAACATAAGCTATCTGTTTGTGGTTCAAGATGAGTGTCTAAGGCAATATTTTGCTCAGTTAAATAATCTTCAAGCATTTTTTTATCATCTAAGAAATCGGCCGCAATCCAAACTTTTGGATATTGCGCTAAACGCTCTACAAACTGAGCAGGTTGTTCACCTGTTTTTGAGCCAGTTTCATAATTATAAAAACCTTGATTAACCTTACGTCCAAGTTGCTTGGCATCTAGCATCTGTTTGGTCAGCGGGTTCGGTTTGTAGCGGGCTTCTTCATAGTATTGGTGATAAATCGACTCCATAACTGGATGAGAAACATCAAGGCCAGTTAAATCGAGTAATTCAAAAGGACCCATTCTAAAACCAACGCCGTCACGTAAAATTCGGTCAATTTCACTAATGTCACAAACGTTTTCATTTAAAATTTTGAGCGCTTCGGTTCCATAAGCTCGGCCCGCGTGATTAATAATAAATCCAGGGGTGTCCTTTGCTACAACAGGACGATGACCAAATGCACGAGACAGATCATTTAAAGCATCAATAATAAGTGGATCAGTTTTTAAACCACGAATCACCTCGACCACTTTCATGAGTGGAACGGGATTAAAGAAGTGATAGCCTACAACACGTTCAGGTTTTTTGCAGTTTGCAGCAATCGCTGTAATAGAAAGAGAAGAGGTGTTTGAGGCTAAAATGGCATTTTCTGAAACAACGTCTTCAAGCTGCTGCATCAAGCTTTGTTTAATATCGAGGCGTTCAACAATTGCTTCTACAATGAGGTCGCAATTTTTTAAATCTTCAATTTGATGAGCAACAATTAAATGGCTATTTGCCAGAGCTGCTTGCTCAGACGTAATCTTATTTTTGTCGACTAACTTTTGAAATGTGGCAGCCAGTTTTTCTTTGGCCTGTTCTGCTGCACCTGCTTTGGCATCATATAAATAAGTGGTATGACCTGACTGTGCAGCAATTTGAGCAATGCCGCTGCCCATAATACCGACACCAATCACAGCCATGCTTTTAATATCATAAGTCATGTCGATCATCCTGATGATTAATCTATATTTGAAATTAAACGGAAAAATTGGGTTGGGTGATTTAGCTTAAGCATTGTTTATCACCATCAATCGGTAAGATTTGACCTGAAATAGAGCGACCACTATCTGACGCTAAAAATAGGCACAAATCTGCAATATGCTTTGGATTGACAAAATATTTGAGCGACTGATTTTTCAGTGCGTTTTGAGTCACTTCTTCAAGTGAGGTATGGGCTACATCGGCACGGGCCTGTAATACGCGTTGAACTCGATCACCATCTACCGCTCCAGGAAGAATAGCGTTAACCCGAATGTTATCTGCACCCAGTTCCATAGAGAGCGTTTTGGTAAAACCGATCATCCCCCATTTGGAAGTGGAATAGGCCAGTCGATATGGATAGCCTAAGCGGCCGGCAATAGATGACATATTAATGATCACGCCTGTTTCCGCTTGCTTTAAATAGGGAATTGCTAACTGGGTAATTAAAAAAGTGCTATTCAGGTTTAAATTAATAACTGTATTCCAGTCTTCAAAACTTAGCTCATCTGCGGCAATCGTTGGGCCTGAAATACCTGTGTTATTGACTAAAATATCAATACCGCTAAGTTTCGAAATTGCTTGGCTAAACATCAGTTTAATTTGTTCATGATCAGCTAAATCACAGGCATGTATATGTAGCTTTGGATAATCTTTCTGAAACTGTTCTAGGCTTTTAGCATTGATATCACAAACAAAAACTTCATCCTGATTGTTTAAAAATGCTTCGGCAATGCATCGTCCAATCCCTGAACCACCTGCACTAATCAATACTTTTCTGGCCATTTTCATTCCTTTGTTATTATCTTTTTAAATTATTTACCTTGATAAGATGGTTTACGCTTCTCGATAAAAGCTTGAACGCCTTCATTTTTATCTTCGGTCGAAAACAGTAACTGGAATGCTTTACGTTCTAGCGTTAAGCCTGCATTTAATGGAACGTCTTCGCTCATCAGCGCAACTTCTTTAATTTGTTGCAGGGCAATAGGAGGCATTTTTGCAAGGCTTTGCGCCATTTGGATGGCTGTTGGAATAGTTTGGTCATCTTCTGTGACTTGTGAAACAAGACCAATGATATAAGCTTCTTCGGCTTTCACCATGGCACCCGTCATAATCATGCGCATGGCATGAAATTTACCCACAGCGCGGAACAAACGTTGTGTACCACCAGCACCTGGCATTAAACCGACTTTAATTTCCGGTTGGCCAAAGGTTGCGCCTTTACCTGCAATAATAATGTCAGCGTGCATTGCAAGTTCGCAGCCACCACCCAATGCATAACCATTTACAGCAGCAATCACAGGTTTAGGGCACTGAGCAATCGCGTTCCAATAACGTTCGGTATGACGCAATAACATTTCAGTTGAAGTTGCGGTTGCCATTTCTTTTAGATCTGCACCTGCGGCAAAGACTTCTTCACCACCTGTGAGCACAACCGCATTGATCTCATCGTTAAAACTTAGTTCGGTAAAAGCTTGTGATAGTTGTTTGCGAACCTCTGTATTCAGTGCATTTTTTGCTTCAGGTCGGTTAATTTTAACAACCGCTATTTTTTGAATAGAAAAGTCGACTTCTACGAAATTATTCCCTATCGATACACTCATTTTTGAATTCCTTGTTTCGCACAACAAAACTATATTCCTTTTATGATGCTTATTTTGGAATTTATTTCAAGTCTTATTTAGGCCATTAGAGCAATTATGATTTATTAAATAAGCTAAGTGTTTGATATTACGTAATGGTGTATTTTTAAATTTCGTTTAACGAAATTAATTTTCAAAAAAGCTTGAAATTTGTATTTTCGTTCTCGTACTATGAAACACATCCGCAGTAAACAAGATTTAAAACATGGTATCCAGACAAGCTGGAGATGGCTGATGGGTGCGATGGAAATACATAAAAAGGGAGATCACAGATGATCCGTGATGAAGGGATGTTGGAGCAGTTACTTTCAACAATTCGAGATTTTGTAAAAAATGAATTGATCCCTCGTGAAAACGAAGTGGTAGAGAAAGACAAAATTCCAGATGACATTGTGCAGCAAATGCGTGAGCTTGGTTTGTTCGGCCTCACAATTCCCGAAGAGTATGGCGGCCTAGGCATCACCATGGAAGAAGAAGTCAGAGTTGCATTTGAACTTGGGCAAACTTCACCAGCTTTTCGCTCTCTCATTGGAACCAATAACGGTATTGGCTCAAGTGCAATTTTGATTGATGGCACAGAAGAGCAAAAGCAAAAATATTTACCGCGTTATGCAAGTGGCGAAATTATTGGTTCATTTTGTTTAACCGAGCCTGAATCTGGTTCTGATGCTGCCTCTTTAAAAACCAGTGCAGTAAAAGATGGTGATTTTTATGTGTTAAACGGTACCAAACGTTTTATTACCAATGCGCCCCATGCTGCAACTTTCACTGTAATGGCTCGAACCAATCCTGAAATTAAAGGGTCTGGTGGCATTTCAGCTTTTTTAGTTGAGGCCAATACACCGGGTATTACGTTAGGCAAAATTGACCAAAAAATGGGGCAAAAGGGCTCGCACACTTGTGATGTGATTTTTGAAAATTGCCGTGTGCCTGCTTCTGCACTCATCGGTGGGGTAGAAGGTGTCGGTTTTAAAACGGCCATGAAAGTACTGGATAAAGGACGCTTACACATTGGTGCATATAGTGTGGGTGTTTCTGAGCGTATGTTAAATGACGCATTGCAATATGCAATTGAGCGTAAACAGTTTGGTCAGCCTATTGCAAACTTCCAGTTGATTCAAGCGATGCTTGCTGACTCAAAGGCCGAGATTTATGCAGCTAAATGTATGGTCCTAGATGCAGCTCGCCGCCGTGATAATGGCGAAAACATTAGTACAGAAGCGTCTTGCGCAAAAATGTTTGCAACCGAAATGTGCGGACGCGTTGCTGACCGCTGTGTACAGATTCATGGTGGCGCAGGCTATATCAGTGAATATGCCATTGAGCGTTTTTATCGCGATGTGCGTTTGTTCCGTTTATATGAAGGAACTACGCAAGTTCAACAAATTATTATTGCTAAAAACATGATTAGGGAAGCTACAGCCTAATAAAAAATCAAATGCCATGAGGCATTGGATGCCTCATGTTCCTTCTGAGGATATGGACATGACAACAGAAACAGTTGCACAAAATACGGCTAGCAGTGAAGCTATCCAGACACCCAAAAAGATTTGGATTACCGCATTTATATTCGCTTTTTTAACATTGTTGTGTGATGGGGCAGACTTAGGTTTTTTGGCATTAAGCCTGACCAGTCTTAAAACAGAATTTCATTTAACGGGTGTACAAGCTGGAACATTAGGCAGTTTAACACTTTTAGGTTCAGCAATTGGTGGCCTGATTGGTGGTTGGGCTTGTGACCGTTTTGGGCGGGTCCGCATTATCGTGTTCTTTATTGCTTATTCTTCAGTTTTAACCAGCGCACTGGGTTTTACTGATTCTTATATGCAATTTGCAGTTTTAAGAACTTTTGGAGCGATGGGTTTAGGTGCGCTCTATATTGCTTGTAATATTTTAATGTCAGAAATGGTGCCAACAAAACATCGCTCGACTGTTTTGGCTACTCTCATGACGGGTTATACACTGGGTTCCTTGCTAGCGACCTTATTGGCCGGACATATTATTCCTGAACATGGCTGGCGTTTCCTATACTGGATTGCAATTACGCCTGTAGTGTTGTCAATTTTAATGCACTTTTGTGTACCTGAACCTGAGTCTTGGAAAAAAGCACGTCAATTAAAAGCGCTAGAGGTCGCTCAAAGTAACCAACCTAAAAAACGTCAAAACCCATATCTTGAAATTTTAAGAGATAAGAAACATGGCACCATGTTTGTTCTTTGGATTATTAGTACAGGTGCATTGCAGTTTGGTTATTACGGCGTAAGTAACTGGTTACCAGCTTATTTAGAGTCTGATCTTGGCATCAAATTTAAAGAAATGGCCATGTATATGGTCGGTACTTTCCTGATTATGATGTTTGCCAAAGTAATTGCAGGGATCGTTGCCGATAAATTAGGGCGCCGCGCTGTATTCGCTTTCGGAACCATTGGTACAGCTTTATTTATTCCGGTCATTGTCTATTTAAATACACCAACCAACATTTTATGGATGATGCTGTTCTTCGGTTTCCTTTACGGTATTCCATACGCAATTAATGCCACCTATATGACGGAAAGTTTCCCGACTTCAATTCGAGGTTCGGCAGTGGGTGGTGCGTATAACATTGGTAAAGTACTTTCTATTTTCTCTCCATTAACAATTGGTTTTCTATCGCAAAACGGTTCTATTGGCTTAGGGCTTTTGGTGATGGCTGCGGCTTATTTTATCTGCGGGGTAATTCCATTGTTATTTATTAAAGACCGACTATTTAACCCGCAAAAGGCAGAGTGACAGATCAATCTGTCACCTTAAATTAAGGATGAAAAGGGACAAGTGAGATGATAAATAAAATCACCAGTGACATTGAACCGATTTTAAAAGCTATTCCTGATGGAGCAACCATCATGACAGGCGGGTTCGGTGTGACGGGGCAACCTGCTGAATTAATTGAAGCCTTAATCGATTTAGGGAAAAAAGAACTGACCATTGTAAATAACAATGCGGCTTCTGGTGATCGTGGTTTAACAAATCTGATTATTGCCGGTTGCGTTAAAAAAATGATTTGTTCATTTCCAAAATCTGCTGGATCAACCGTTTTTCAAGACTTATACCGCGCAGGAAAAATTGAGTTAGAACTGGTTCCGCAAGGTAATTTGGCTTGTCGTATTCAGGCAGCAGGTGCGGGTCTAGGTGCTATTTTTACTCCGACTGGTTATGGCACCAAAGTTGCCGAGGGCAAAGAAACTCGTACCATTAACGGTAAAAACTATGTACTTGAATATCCACTCGAAGCTGATTTTGCACTGATTTATGCCGATAAAGCTGACCGCTGGGGTAATTTAACTTACCGCAAAGCAGCCCGCAATTTTGGGCCGATCATGGCAAAAGCTGCCAAGACCACCATTGTTCAAGTGAATGATACCGTAGAGCTAGGAACGCTTGACCCAGAGTGCATTATTACACCGGGAATTTTTGTTCAGCACGTTGTAAAAGTAGGAGATATCTAATGTCAGTTCAAAAGCGTTCTCGTGAAGATATTGCCAAACTCATCGCCAATGACATTCCAGAAGGTTCTTATGTCAATTTAGGGATTGGCTTGCCGACCAACGTTGCTAAATTTTTGCCAAAAGACAAAGAAATCTTTTTACATTCGGAAAATGGTGTCTTGGCTTTTGGTCCACCACCACAACCTGGTGAGGAAGATGAAGACTTAGTAAATGCCGGAAAAGAACTTGTCACTTTATTAGATGGTGGATGTTTTATGCATCATGGTGACTCATTTGACATTATGCGTGGCGGCCATCTGGACATTTGCGTAATTGGGGCATTCCAAGTTGCGGTAAATGGAGATTTAGCAAACTGGCATACTGGTAAAGCAGATGATGTACCCGCAGTTGGCGGTGCTATGGATTTGGCAGTCGGCGCAAAAACGATTTATGTCTATATGGAGCATGTCACCAAAAAAGGTGAGCCCAAAATTGTAAAGGAAATTACATATCCAATGACGGGTGAGCAGTGTGTTAATCGTATTTATACAGATTTATGCATTATTGAACTCAAAGACCAAAAAGCTTACGTCACGGAAATAGTCGAAGGCTTAAGTTTCGAAGAATTACAGGCAGTTACAGACTGTGAATTGATAGATGCACGTGTAGCCTAAATTACACACGGAAAAAACGCTTCTTTAAGGATTAAAAGATGAAAAAATTAATTTTAGCTGCAGCTTGCGCTGCGGCTTCAGGGACTATTTTTGCAAATTCTTCAGATACCACAGAACAAAGAATCAATTTGCTAGAAACCGAGCTGCAAAAATTAAAAGCAGAACTTGCTGCTCAGAAACAAACTCAAAATAATTTACAGGTCAAACAGGTAAAGATCGAAGAGAACATTGAAAAAACTAAAGCGACTGTAACAGAGAAGCCTGTTGCTCCTTCGTGGGTCACTTGGACGGATAACGTGAAGGTTTACGGTATTGCCCGTATTGATGCAGCGGTCGATTTTAAATCATCACCAGACTCGGGCGGTAGAACGACCAGCAGCCTGTATCGAACCCCTTTTGAAAGTGAAAAACGTTCAAACCATGCACGTTCCGATGCCATGATTAATGCAAGCCGATTAGGTGTTTATTTTAATAGCCCTAATAAAGCTGTGACTGGAAATATTGAAGCCGATTTCTTTGATAGCTCTAACATGGGAACGGGCGATGGTAAATTCCGTATTCGCCATGCATTTTTTACCTATAAAGACTGGACCTTTGGTCAAACATGGTCACTCATGTCTAACATGGAAACGCGTACCGAAGCTGTCGATTACACGCAATTTGTGGGAACCTCGTATACGCGTACTCCTCAAATTCGCTATGACTGGAAAATTGATGCCAATAATGATTTAAAAGTAGCCTTGGAATATACAGGTTCGAGAGTCTCGGCATTTCCAACTTTAACGGGACGCTATAGCTTTAAACAAGGGCCTTTAACGGCACTTGCTCAAGGCTTTATTAATGAAAAATCTACTGATGTCGCAACTGCCACGGTGAAAAAAGTAAGCTGGGGCGCTGGAGGCGGCTTAAAATATCAACTCACCCCTCAGCAGTCGGTACAAGCAAATTATCAATATATTGTTGGTGATCAAAAATTTATGCCGTACACCACCCAAAGTGGATTGGCAAATTCAGCAACTTTAAATGCCGCGGGTGATTTCTCTTTAAACGAAGACAAAACAGATTTGGTTATGAATAAGTTGAATAGCATCAATATCGGTTATTCATATAAATTCAATGAGCAATGGCGTGCAAACTTATCGGCTTCAATGTTTGATTATGATGACGACACGGCTTATGCCAAACTCAACCCAGATGCCAACAAACGCTTAACGGACTACGCAGCTAACGTTTTCTATTCACCGATTGAGCAAATGGATATTGGTATGGAATATCATCAAGGCAAACGAGAAGTATTTGATGGCAGAACCGCTGATGTATCACGCGTAAACTTTGTATCGATGTATAAATTCTAAAATGGGACGTAATTAAAAATGGAAAAAATAGTTGAGCCCAATGCAGAAAATATACTGTCAAAAAGCTTTATTTTTATCATGGCAATGACATGTGGAATTTGTGCGGGTTCAAACTATTATAACCAGCCCTTAATTTACTCCATTGCTGAAGCATTAAAAGTTAATGCTGATCAAGTTGCTTTAACTATTGTTATTAGCCAACTGTCATATGCAGTTGGCCTTTTTATATTAGTTCCTTTAGGCGACTTCTTTGAAAAGCGAAGTTATATTTGCTTGCTCATGTGTTGTACAGGCCTTGCCCAAGTAGGACTATCCTTAAGTCAAACCTTGCCAGCTTTATATGGCTTTACCTTTTTAGCCACATTCTTTTCGATTGCGACTCAAGTTTTAGTTCCTTTCGCCGCAGGTTTAGCTAGTCCTAAAAAAAGCCCTCAAGTTGTAGGCACTCTCATGAGTGGTTTGTTTTTGGGAATATTGTTGGCGCGTTCTATTGCAGGCTTACTTTCTACAGTTTGGTCTTGGCATGCGGTTTATTTAATTAGCGGAATTGTCATTTTGGTGTTTGCTTGGGTAATGTGGGTGAAGTTGCCAGTTGCGCGTAAGTCTCACCAACTCAATATTCTACAAATCTATGGTTCATTATTTTCATTAGCAGCTCACCAGCCTCATTTACTGCGCCGTGGTTTGGCAGGGGGAATTGGCTTTGGTATTTTGGCTCTGATTTTTACTACCATGACTTTTATTTTGGCGAATGAGCCTTATAACTTTAACGATTTCCAGATTGGTTTATTTGGGATTGTTGGACTGGCAGGTGTGTTTGCGACCCCTTGGGCAGGTAAGAAAATTGCGGCAGGGCTTGAGAATAAAATTGCAGTGATTTGTATGGGCTTATTAATCAGTGCATGGATACCGCTATTTTTTGCACAGCAGTCTCTGGTGGCCTACGCTGTAGGGGTTGTTATGGCATACTTTGGTTTATCGGCATTTCATGTACTTAACCAAAATCTGGTCTATCGAATTTCGGCCGAGGCGCGGTCTCGTATTAATTCAATTTATATGACCTTATATTTTGGTGGAGCCGCCTTGGGTTCTTTTATTGCGGTGTATGCATGGAAACACTGGGGGTGGGAAGCGTGTGCCGCTTTAGGTTTAGTGATGGCATTGGTGAGTTTTACGATTGATCGTTTAGATTTTTATGAAATGAATAAGATTGCAAAGCAAGAAAAAGCTCCATAAACAGGAGCTTTAAAATTTTATTATTTGCGAATAATCATTAAGGTTGCCGAAGCAAAAGCATACACTTTGCCGTTCTCATCCACGATTTTTCCTTCGGTACTAATTATATTACGGCCCGCATTAATCAACTCGGCTGTCGCATAGTAAGACGTATCAACCTGCATGGGGCGGATCATTTTTACATTTAAATCAATGGTTCCATAGCCAACGCCATGTTCAAGTAATGTATGAGCTGCGCTGCCAGTTGCCGTATCTAAAGCTGTGGCGCAAAAGCCACCGTGTACACCGCCTTGTATATTTCTATGTTCTTTGCGAGGGGTAACTTTATAAGTTGCTTTACCTTCGGAAACTTCAACGAGTTCCATTGGTATGGTGTGAGCCATAGGTGATGGAGAAACTTCACCATTTTTTAAAGCGGTTAAAAACTCAAGACCTGTGTATTTCGGGCTTTCCATAAATCGTCCTTGCATGATTAAGCAGTCTTAATCACGATACTATAAATTAAATTTTTACGGAATAAAATTTTGCAATACAAAATATAAATTTATTCTGATTAAGCAGTGCTAATTACTTTTTATTCTATATTTATATTTAAAACATGCATTTATGTTTTATCTCCACTCATGAGTTACGATAATTTTATTAAATTAGTGAAAATATATTTTGCTATAAGAAATTTTTTGATATTTTGGTGAGATTGAAACAATAAAAGTCCATTTCAAGGAAAAACGATATCTGCCCATGACACAGGCAGAGAGGTTAAAGGAAAAAAACTATGCCTTTATACAAAGCTCCATTACGCGATATGCAATTTGTACTGCATGAAATGCTTCAAACAGAACAGAACTATCAAGGTTTAAGCAAATATCAGGAAAGCGTAAATCGAGAATTAATTGATCAATACTTAGAGGCAGCAGCAGATTTTTGTGAAAATGAGTTGGCACCGATTAACCAAAATGGTGATCAGGAAGGCTGTCATTTAAATCAAGGCGTAGTCACAACCCCGAAAGGTTTTAAAGAAGCCTACCAAAAATATGCTGAGCTTGGATTTACATCTTTAACGGCCGATCCGGAATATGGTGGGCAAGACTTACCGACATTGTTGCGGATTGCCATTTCTGAAATGTTATGTGGTTCTAATTGGGCGTGGGCAATGTATCCGGGTTTGTCTCATGGGGCGATGAGAACCATTGAGCACCATGGTACTGAGCAACAAAAACAAAAGTTTTTGACTAAACTCATTAGTGGTGTTTGGACCGGAACGATGTGTTTAACCGAATCTCATGCGGGTTCAGACCTTGGGTTAATTAGAACTAAAGCAGAACCAAATCCAGACGGTAGTTACTCAATTACGGGTGAAAAAATTTTTATCTCGGCAGGTGAGCATGATCTTTCTGAAAATATTATTCATATTGTTTTAGCCCGTTTGCCTCAGGCACCAGCAGGGACTAAAGGTATTTCTTTATTTATTGTACCTAAATTTAATGTGAGTGACGACGGTCAGATGCTGGACCGTAATAAAGTCGTTTGTAGTGCGATTGAACATAAAATGGGGATTCATGGCAATGCCACTTGTGTACTTAATTTTGATGGTGCTCAAGGCTATTTGATTGGACCGGAAAATCGCGGGCTCAATTGTATGTTTACCTTCATGAATACCGCACGTATTGGAACGGCAGTACAAGGGCTCGCTGCTTCTGAGAGTTCATTTCAAGGCGCATTAAGTTATGCCAAAGAGCGACTCGCCATGCGATCGTTATCAGGTCCTCAATATCCTGAGAAAAATGCCGATCCAATTATTGTGCATCCCGCTGTGCGCTCGATGTTAATGACACAAAAAGCTTTTTCTGAAGGTGGCCGTGCATTGGCTTACTTTTTAGCTCAACATGTCGATATTGTGGAAAGTTCAAACGATCAAGAACATCAAAAAAACTCTGATGAATTACTGGCTTTTTTAACGCCAATTGCTAAAGCTTTTTTAACAGAATCAGGCAATGAATCTGCAAAGCATGGCATTCAAGTATTTGGTGGGCATGGCTTCATTGTTGAGCATGGTATGGAGCAAATTGTACGTGATGCGCGTATCTCAACATTGTATGAGGGAACGACAGAAATCCAGTCTTTAGATCTACTTGCACGTAAAGTCCTCAAGTCGGAAGGTAAACTTCTAAAAAATATGACCGATCTAATTGATCAATTTATTAATCAACAGCAATCAAATGAAGTCTTAAAACCTTATTTAGAAAAATTAGCTGAGCTTAAGCAACAATGGTTGTCACTGACCAAAACGATTGCAGAGAAAGCCAAGCACAACCCAGAGGAAATAGGGGTCGCTTCGGTGGATTATCTTTATTTTTCTAGTTATGTTGTGTTCGCTTATTTGTGGGCTCGAATGGCACAAGTTGCCCATGAAAAATTAGAACCGGGTACACAAGAAGAAGCTTTTTATAAAGCGAAGTTAACGACAGCTAAGTTTTTCTATCAAAAGCTTTTACATCGTACACAGAGCCACGCTGCTTCTATTGAGTCTGGAGCTGAATCTGTGATGGAGCTCGATCAAGATGCTTTTGCATTTTAATGAATCGTAATATCTAGAATCACTGGGTGAAATTGATATGCGGAATTTTACCTAGTGATTAAATTTGTAATTTTAGACTCATGAGTTTTTGGTAGGAAAAACCAGTTGAGCCAAAGAAATAGAGGGTTAACATAAGCATTAAAACGTGAATTTTCATCAAATATTGATGTTGGATAAGGACTACGGAAAGAAAATCATGAATGCTTATTATCAATTACTGAATAGAACAATTGGTCCTCAAGGTGAAGTCATTGCTCATTATTGCTCAACTGTTCATGCGCAAGGTGCTTGGAATCCTCATGAACAACACATGGCGCCTGCAAGTGGTGTCATCGCAGCAGAGTTAGAGCAATTTTCACCACGACAAGATATGCGAATTGGTCGAATTAGTTTTGATATTTTTGGATTGATTGCATTTGGTGAATTTACGATTAAGACACATGTGATTCGTGCCGGTAAAACCATTGAATTGATTGAAGCCGAAATGCAAGCACAAGGTAAAACCTGTATTGTGGCTAGAGCATGGCGCATGTGTACTCAAGACAGTTCCGAGATTGCGGGGCTTGAAGATCAGCCAGTTCATCATCCAGATACCTTTACAGAATGGACAGGTATGAAAAGATGGCCGGGTGGTTTTATCCAGACACTCGTCACTAAAACTGATGATCAGCATCGCGCAGGCAAAGGCATTGTTTGGCTCAATAATGATAACGAAATGGTTGAAGGGCAGTCGACGACAGATTTTGCCCATTTGATTGGCATGATAGATACCGCAAATGGAATTGTGCCTAGACAAGAAGGCGAATTTACTTGGGGTTTTCCAAATCTTGATTTACAGATTCACATGCACCGTTATCCGAAAGGTAAATGGTTGGGGCTGGAAACCGTTCAGCAATATGGTTCGGATGGTATTGGTTTAACCAGTGCGGTTTTACATGACGTGTATGGTCCATTTGGACGCAGTGAGCAGATTTTGACTTTACGTAAAATGGCTAAATAAATATTTGAGCTAAAAAAAGTCATCCCTAAGGATGACTTTTTTATTTTGAGATTTAATTTTTAGTTACGGACTTTGAGCAGTGTTGGGGTAAGTTCATCCCAACGTTGTTTTGCAGCGTCCATTGCTTTCATTTTGATGTGACCATAACCACGAACTTCTGCTGGTAATTTTGCAATTTGCTCAGCAACTGCCAAGTTATGATTGTCTGGTGCTTCAACAAGTGCTTCAACAAATGTGATGTAACGGTCACGCCATGCTTGTTCGTGTTGACGTTCTTCTTGACGTGCAAATGGGTCAAGGAAAGTTTCACGAAGCCATTGTAAGCGAGCAAGCATCATCATTGGGAAGCGCATCCAGTAACCAAACGCACGTTTACGAACATTTTTCAGGCCACCAAGTAACGCTGGAGGAGCAAGGTGATACGTTAAACGTAAGCCTTTACCGAACTGGGTTTCAATCGATTCTTTGAAGCTCTTACCTGTTAAAAGACGTGCAACTTCATATTCATCTTTATACGCCATGACTCTGTATAGCTGAGTTGCAATCGTACCTGTTAACTCTTCAGGTAATTTTTTAGCTGCCAGTTCTACAAGTGTGCGGTATTTAGCTGCATACGCTTCATTCCAGTAGTCTGTTAAACGAGCAGAACGGTCTTCAACAAGTTCAGCCAAAGTTTGCGGAGTTTTGGTTTTTGGCATTGCTGCAAGTAAACGAGCAGCTAAAGTTGGGTCACTTGCAAGATGACAACCCACGCGGAAAGCTTCGATATTCTTTTCAACAGCAGTACCATTTAAGTGAATTGCTTTTTCAATACTTTCACGTAATAGCGGAATGCGACCAGACTGCCATGCCATACCGAGTAATAACTGGTTGGTATAAATTGAATCACCTAACAGTTGTGTTGCAATACGAGCTGCTGGCAAAGAAACCAGTTGACCTTGACGAACACGACCACGAAGACGATCAATTAAATCGCTAATAGGCGCATACCAATCACGAGATTTAATAAATTCAGAAGTAGGGGTGCTGTCTTCATTCACAATAACTAAAGCATCATCTTTTAAGCGAGATAGAGCAGCGCTACCACCAGCGACTACCGCATCGGCACCAATCAGTAATTCACATTGGCCCGCTGGAATTTTGGTAGAAGAAATCTGTTCATCACTTGCTGCAAGTTGTACATATGAATAAACCGTACCACCTTTTTGGGCAAGTCCAGCCATGTCCATAACACGAGTTGCCTTACCTTCTAGGTGAGCTGCCATACCAAGAAGTGCACCAATAGTCACAACACCTGTACCGCCAATACCACCAACCATGATACGACTTGGAACATCATATAACTGAGGAATAATTGGTGATGTTGGCCAGCCTGCACCAATTCCTTCAAATTTAGCTGGACGTTTCATATCACGTGTATGAACAGTCACAAAACTAGGGCAGAACCCTTCGGCACAAGTGAAGTCTTTATTGCAGCTACTTTGGTTAATTTGACGTTTAGTACCTAAAGCTGTCTCTACTGGCTCAATAGATAAGCAGTTTGATTTTTTCGAGCAGTCGCCACAGCCTTCACAGATATCACTATTAATGTATAAACGCTCAGCTGGATCAGGGTAGGCATCACGTTTACGGCGACGGCGTTTTTCACTGGCACAGGTTTGTACATAAATTAAAGCGGTTACGCCAGAAACCTCGCGAAGCTCGCGTTGAACTGCGTCGAGCTCATTACGGTGGCGAATTTCTACACCTGGTGCAATGGCGTCTTCTTCATTTAATAATTTAACTTCATCAGTCACGATGACTTGTTTTTTAATACCTTCAGCAGCGAGCTGACGAGTTAACTGTGCAACGCTCAAATGACCATCTACATGCTGACCGCCTGTCATAGCGACGGCATCGTTGTAGAGGATTTTATAGGTAATATTAGTTTTTGCAGCGATGGACTGACGGATTGCTAAGTAACCAGAGTGGAAGTAAGTTCCGTCACCAAGGTTCGCAAAAATATGTTTTTCATTGGTAAATGGTGATGCACCCACCCAACTTACACCTTCACCGCCCATTTGCGAGAATGTTTCGGTACCACGGTCAAGTGAAACTGCAATATAGTGACAACCGATACCGCCTAATGCACGGCTACCTTCAGGAACGACTGTTGAAGAGTTATGTGGGCAACCACTACAGAAATACGGTTTACGTTCAGCAAGATCAATAACACGTTTTGATTCTTGCTCTGCTTTTAGCAGTAAGTCGATTCTGCTTTGGATTTGTGTTTTTAAGCTTTCTGGAATATCGAGTTTTAAGAAGCGAGCAGCCAGCATTTTTGCAATAGGTTCAGGCTGGTACTCATAGTGACCGATGAGCGGTGCTTCTTCAATAGAGGTACTCCATTCACCTTTGCCATCAGTTGCTTTACCAATCACATGTGGGCGTTTGCCATCAGGCAGTGAGTACAGCTCATCTTTAATTTGTGTTTCAATAATTGGACGTTTTTCTTCAATAACGATCAGTTCTTGTAAACCTTCGGCAAACTCACGAACACCTTGTGGTTCTAAAGGCCAAATCAGACCAACTTGATAAACACGTAGCCCAAGTTGTTGGGCAGTTTCATCTTCAATACCTAAAATGCGTAAGGCTTCAATCGTATCTAAATAACCTTTACCACTTGCGGCAATACCAATACGGGCATTTTCACAAGGCCATGTAACGGTGTTGATTTTATTCGCGCGGGCATAAGCCAAAACAGCAGGTAAGCGATATTTATAAAGGCGTTCTTCTTGCTGAATGCCATGATCTGGCCAACGAATATTGACGCCACCCTCTGGGAAATTGACATCTTCTGGTATAACCGGAGTAACACGGTCTAGGTCAACATGTACAGAAGCAGAAGTTTCTACAATTTCACTAACCAGCTTCATTGAAGACCAAAGGCCAGAAAAACGTGAAACTGCAATGGCGTGAACACCAAAGTCTAAAATTTGTTGAACGGATGTTGGGTAGAAAATTGGAATACCGCAACCAATCATGACATGTTCAGACTGGTGAGGGATTGTAGAAGATTTACATGAGTGGTCATCACCAAATAAAGCAACGACACCACCACGTTCAGAGGTACCAGCTAAGTTAGCATGGCGGAGTACATCGCCTGAACGGTCAACACCCGGGCCTTTACCATACCACCATGAAGACACTCCATCATATTTGCCTTGGCCTGAAAGGTTAACTTGTTGCGTACCCCAAATTGCGGTAGCAGCTAAGTCTTCGTTTACACCAGGTTGAAATACAACATTATGGGATTTAAGTAATCCTTGAACTTGCCAAAGGAAACTATCATAGTTACCAACAGGAGAACCGCGATAACCAGAAATAAAACCAGCAGTATGATAACCATTGATCGCGTCACGGCGAGTTTGGGCAAGAGGCAACCGAACAAGTGCCTGAATGCCAGTCATATATGCTGTACCGTTATCACTTACATATTTATCTTCAAGTGACACATCCTTTGTTGCAATAATATTTGGAGTGACTTTTGTAGCTATATTCATTTATATCTCCTTAGAATTTTTAGTAGCTCGGACTACTTTCTTTTTTCAACATCCAGTTGAATATTTGGAGCAAGTGACATACGAAATAAAAAAAGATCGGTTCCTCTTCTTAAAAAGAATTAGTGCCAATGTATGTACATTTAGTCATTGTGGTTGAACTAAACTGGTGCAACAATCCGTAATTTAGGAAAACATATTTACGTTATGCGCAAAAATCTCGATGGTGGACTATTGCATGCAATGCATGCATTCCTGAAAGTGATTGATAGCGGGAGTTTCACAGCAGCAGCTGAGCAGATGGATCTGACCACAGCACAGGTTTCACGTCTTATCAGCGAGCTAGAAACACGCTTAGGTACAAAATTAATACAACGCTCAACGCGCCAGCAGGCACTGACCGATATTGGTGCGACTTATGCAGAGCGCTGTCGCCAAGTCATTTCAATGGTGGATGAAGCAGAATCAGAAGTCACAGGAACGGCATCTAAACCCAAAGGGCGTTTACGCGTATTAAGCATGGGAAGCTTTGGGCATCATTATGTTTTTCCAGTGATGGCCGAGTTTTGTAAGCATTATCCCGAATTAACAGTGGAATATACGACTTCACAGTACGTTCCAGATCTATTGGCAAAAGGGGTCGATGTCAGTCTTTATCTCACTGAATCATTAACAGATTCTCGTTTTGTCGCACGCAGAATTGGCACTATCTTTTCTGTTTTATGTGCTTCACCTGCTTATTTAGAAAAGCATGGTATGCCGAAGTCTCCAGAAGACTTAAAAGATCATGCCTGTTTACGCTTGGTAAACCCGTCTATTACACCAGATTGGCACTTATTAAATACAAGTGGTGAGTCTTACCAAATCGACATTGGCGGACAACTCATTGCAGATAATCCTGAGTTATTATTAGATGTGGTGCAACAGGATATGGGCATCGCATTATTGCCGATGTTTTCAGCTTTAGATGCGGTTCAAAATGGAAGATTATGTCATATCTTGCCTGAGTGGCGTTCACCCGACATCGGAGTTTATACCTTGTTGCCTTCACGCCATTTTATCGATGCCAAAACACGTGCATGGTTAGATTGGGTGGAAGAATATATTTCCCCAAGAATTGAAATGGATGCATCTTATTTTTATAAATAATGAGATAAATTTTTTAAGGACTAAGATAGAAAAGGATGAAGAATAATACGGATTTAGAACAAAAATAGGGTAGAGAATGCTTCTTTTAAAAGAGGCATTTAATACAGAGATAAATAATAGATTTTAAAAAAATTGCATGAGGGATTTAGTCCCAATTCCTGAATGAAATGAGATAAAGATGAGATAGGATGATCTGGTATTAAGCCTTATACCAGATGCTGACCTATTTTAATTTATGACTAGGCACACTTGGTTTGCCAATAAGCATTTGCATAATTCGACAAGCTTTTTCGGTTTAATACATTGCTAATATTTTGGCTGGCTTGCATCAGTTTCTCTAAGTCAATGCCAGTTTCAAAGCCCATGTGTGACAGCAAATAAAACAAATCTTCAGTCGATACATTACCTGAGGCACCTTTGGCATAAGGGCAACCACCAAGTCCTGCAAGGGACGAGTCAAAAACACGAATACCTTGCTGTAAAGACTGATAAATATTGGCAATTGCCATGCCGTAAGTATTGTGGAAATGCCCAGCTAAAACCTTGCTATCGAGTTCAGCAAGGCATGCTTGCCAAACCTTTTGAACGCGATCAGGCGTTGCGGTACCAATAGTTTCACCTAAAGATACTTCATAGCAGCCCATGTCATAGAGTCGTTTAACCACTTTTACGACTTGTTCAGGGGCAATTGCGCCTTCATAAGGACAGTCGACAATACAAGAGACATAACCGCGTACACGGATGTTATGTGTTTTTGCAGCAGTCATGACATCGCTAAATTTTTCAAAGCTTTCATCAATTGAGCAGTTAATATTTTTACGTGTAAAGCTTTCAGAAGCTGCGGTAAATACCGCAACTTCTTTGCATCCTACCGCTTGAGCAGTTTCAAAACCTTTGATATTGGGGGTAAGCAAGCTAAATTGCACATCGCTTGTTTGGGGTAATAACTTAAATAGCTCGTCACTTTGAGCCATTTGCGGCACCCATTTTGCCGAAACGCATGAACCCACTTCAATTGATTTTAGGCCTGCATTAATTAGGTCATTAATAAAGTTTAAGCGTTGTTCGACAGTCAAAGCCTGCTTTTCATTTTGCAGGCCATCTCTGGGACCGACCTCCACGATTTTGACAAACTCACTCATGCAACTTCCTCCTGTGCAGGCTGAAATTCCACAAGCTCATCGCCAGCTTTGACCTGATCACCGACTTGGAAATAGGAGTCTACAATCACGCCGTCTTTAGGGGCGCGGATGGTATATTCCATTTTCATTGCTTCAAGCGTCATTAAAATATCGTCTTTCTTCACGCTATGATTTGCACTCACCAGTACTTGCGTGACCACACCCGGCATTGGTGCTTTTAGGTGGCCTTCATCGGCTTGGCTATCTGCTTGATTAAAGTCTTGGCGAATATAAGCAAACTTATAGCTCTGTCCATTTTGGAATAAGGTAATGCCTTGCTGACTTTGGTTAAAAGACAGCTTTTGCTTAGACCCACCAATTTGAACAGACGCCGTATGCGCATCAATCAATTGACCTGAAATCGGGTAGCTTTGACCGTTATATTCTGCGGTGAAGCCATCTTCATTTGAGGCAAATTTGATTTGGATATTCTGATTTAAATAATTCAGTTTAATACTGTGCTGATAAGCAATATTTAAACGCCAAAGTGGTTGAGCCTGCCAAAGCTGTTTTTGACTTGAGCTGTTGTTATTAAGTTTACTTAGAAACTCAATAAATGCCGCTGCTACTATTAGTTCAGGTTTGATCTCTTCAGGACTAAACAAGAAGTTTTGTTCACGTTGAATCAGGTTGGTATCAAGCTTGGCTTGTTTAAAAGACTCACTGCGTACAATTTTTTCAAGAAAAGCAATGTTGTTGCCTAAGCCATCCACATGGAATTGGCTTAAAGCATTTCGCATTTGAATGAGCGCAGCTTCACGGTTTTTACCCCATACAATGAGTTTGGCAATCATTGGGTCGTAATAGGTCGTGATTTCATCGCCTTCAATAATACCGCTGTCTACACGCACATATTGGTTTTGAGTTGGGTAACGCAAATAGTCAATTTTACCAATGGCAGGTAAAAAGCCTTTTTCTGGTTCTTCGGCGTAAATACGTGCTTCGAGCGCATGTCCGTTAATTTGGAGTTGGTTTTGTAATTTAGGTAAAGGTTCACCATACGCCACACGAAGTTGCCACTCGACCAAGTCTTCACCTGTAATCATTTCAGTCACTGGGTGCTCGACTTGTAGACGGGTATTCATTTCCATGAAATACGCCGTACCGTCTTGTTCCACAATAAACTCAACCGTACCTGCACCAACATAATTTACCGCTCGTGCAGCATCAATTGCAGCTTGGCGCATTGCATCTAACTTTTCGCTTGGCATTTGTGGAGCAGGGGCTTCTTCTAACACTTTTTGGTGTCGGCGTTGTACAGAACAGTCGCGTTCAAACAAATGTACATAGTTGCCATGTGTATCGCCAAACACTTGAACTTCAATATGGCGAGGTTGAATCACATAACGCTCAATCAAGACATCATCATTACCAAAGCTCGATTTGGCTTCACGTTTACAAGAGGCTAAGGCATGCAGAAAATCTTCACTGCGTTCCACCAGACTCATGCCTTTACCACCACCGCCAGCACTGGCTTTAATTAAAACAGGATAGCCAATTCGGTCTGCCTGTTGTTTTAAAAAGTCGGCATCTTGGTTGGTTCCGTGATAACCCGGTGTTAAAGGAACGCCTGCTTTTTCCATTAAAGCTTTAGAGGTTGCTTTTAAGCCCATCGCTAAAATGGCATCCACTGGCGGGCCAATAAAGCAAATGTTGTGTTGTTGGCAAGCGAGTGCAAACTGGTCATTTTCAGAAAGGAAGCCGTAGCCTGGGTGAACCGCTTGGCTACCTGTATCAATCGCTGCTTGAATAATGCGGTCGGCTTGCAAATAACTTTGAGTTGCAGGGGACTGACCAATATAAACCGCTTCATCTGCAAGTTTGACATGTTGTGCATTTGCGTCTGCATCTGAGTAAACGGCAACCGTTGCAATACCTAATTTTTTAGCTGTACGAATTACACGGCAGGCAATTTCGCCACGGTTCGCAATTAAAATCTTTTCAAACATGATGATCGTCCTTAATTGTTGTTATTCGAGTTAGAAACCCAAGCAGGCTGCTGTTTATTTAAAAAGGCACTCAGACCTTCTTTTGCCTCGCTGCCTTGACGAACTTGAGCAATATGATGTGCTGTCTGTTGCAGCAAATCATTGCTCATGGTCTGGTTGCTCACCATTTGAATGAGTTGTTTTGATGCCGCTTGAGCGTGCGGGCCACCGAGTAATAGCGCATCAATCATTTCTTGAACTTTTCTGTCTAAGTCTTCAGCGTCTGCCACTTCGTGGGCTAAGCCAATCTGTTTGGCTTCACGTGCTGAAATCCGCTCGGCAGTTAAGAAGTAACGAGAAGCTTGTCTTGCACCAATCGCACGAATTACATAAGGACTAATGGTAGATGGAGCAAGCCCTAAACGAACCTCAGAAGTTGCAAACTTGGCGTCGGTGCTGGCAATACAAATATCACATGCCGATGCCAAACCCATGCCACCACCAAAAGCAATGCCATGCACACGAGCAATAGTCGGTTGTTTAAGCGTTGCAAGTGCATCTAACATTTGTGCAAGTTTTAATGCATCTGCTTCATTTTCAGCTGAAGATGCCTGACCTGCCTGTTTCATCCAGTTGAGGTCGGCACCTGCCGAAAAGCTTTTACCGCGACCAGCTAAAACCACAACACGAATGTCATCACGGGTATTAATTTGCTTAAAGCAGGCATGTAGTTCTTCAATGACGATTGTATTAAAAGCATTGTGCAATTCAGGGCGGTTCAGCCAAACGTAGGCAACCTGACCTTGTTGTTCGAGTTGTAAAAATTGATAGCTCATATACACCTCTTACATGCGGAACACGCCAAATTTGGTTGGCTGGATTGGGGCATTCATTGCCGCAGCCAAACTTAAACCAAGTACCTGACGAGTTTGAGCTGGGTCGATTACACCGTCATCCCAAAGTCGGGCAGAAGCATAGTATGGATGGCCTTGACGTTCATATTGTTCACGAATCGGTTGTTTAAATTCATCTTCTTCTTGTGCTGACCACTGGGCACCTTTTTGCTCAATCTGATCACGTTTTAAAGTCGAGAGTACGCTCGCTGCTTGTTCGCCGCCCATCACTGAAATACGAGAGTTCGGCCAAGTCCATAAAAAGCGTGGTGAATAAGCGCGGCCGCACATACCGTAGTTACCTGCACCAAACGAACCACCAATAATCAAGGTAAGTTTAGGTACATTTGCGGTGGCAACTGCCATCACCAATTTGGCGCCGTTTTTTGCAATCCCTTCATTTTCATACTGGCGACCAACCATAAAGCCCGTAATGTTTTGTAGAAATAACAATGGAATATTGCGCTGAGTACATAGCTCAATAAAGTGTGCACCTTTTTGTGCAGACTCGGAAAATAAAATCCCGTTATTGGCAATAATGCCGACTGGCATACCATAGAGTGAAGCAAAACCCGTAATTAATGTTGAACCAAAACGTGCTTTAAACTCATCAAAACGCGAGCCGTCTACAATACGGGCAATCACTTCACGTACATCAAAAGGTTTACGCGCATCACTTGGCACCACACCATAGAGTTCCGATGCATCAAACAGAGGCTCATCAATTTGCTTGTTTAACTCATTTGGCTTTTTATTTAAGTTAGCGACAATGTTTCGTGCAATCGCAATTGCATGTTCATCATTTTCGGCTAAATGGTCTGCCACACCTGAAAGACGTGTGTGAACATCACCACCACCTAAATCTTCACTGCTCACCACTTCGCCCGTTGCAGCTTTTACAAGAGGAGGGCCACCTAAGAAAATCGTACCTTGATTACGAACAATAATGGTTTCATCAGACATGGCTGGTACATAAGCACCGCCTGCGGTGCAGCTACCCATCACCACAGCAATTTGGGCAATACCTAAGCTCGACATGCGTGCCTGATTATAGAAAATGCGTCCGAAGTGATCACGGTCTGGGAAGACTTCATCTTGCATTGGTAAATAGGCACCACCTGAGTCCACCAAATAAATACAAGGCAAGTGATTTTGTTCGGCAATTTCTTGTGCGCGTAAATGCTTTTTAACCGTAAGTGGGTAATACGTTCCACCTTTAACCGTTGCATCGTTAGCAACGATCATGCAAGTGATGCCGTTGACCTGACCAATACCAGCAATCACCCCAGCAGCAGGAACATCATCTTCATAAACGTTGTACGCTGCCAATTGACCAATTTCTAAAAATGCCGTGCCGACGTCAATCAGTTGATCAATACGTTCACGAGGTAAAAGCTTGCCTCGAGCCAAATGTTTTTGACGGGCATTTTCACCGCCGCCTAAAGCAATACGCTGGGCAACTTGTTTGAGATCTGTGACCAATGTTTGCATGGCTTGCTGGTTTGTTTTGAAGTCTTCACTTCGAACATTAATCTTGCTTTGTAATTGGTTCATAAGATGTGTCCTTATTTATAATTATTATTTGGTTTCATTGAAGAGTTCGCGACCAATCAGCATGCGGCGAATTTCAGAAGTTCCGGCACCAATTTCATAAAGTTTTGCATCGCGCCATAAACGGCCAGCTGGGAATTCATTGATATAACCGTTGCCGCCTAAACTTTGAATTGCTTCTCCAGCCATCCATGTTGCTTTTTCAGCAGCATATAAAATGGCACTTGCAGCATCTTTACGTAGGCTGCGGTCATGGTCAGCTTTGTCACACGCAGCACCAACAGCGTAGACGAGGGCTTTACATGCCAACCATGTTGAATACATATCGGCAAGTTTGCCTTGCATAAGCTGGAATTCACCTAAAGCTTGGCCAAACTGTTCACGTTGGTGCAAGTATGGAATTACCACATCTAAACAGGCATCCATAATACCTAAAGGTCCGGCACTTAAAACTGCACGTTCATAGTCCAAACCACTCATGAGTACTTTTGTACCGTTACCGACACCGCCGAGTACGTTTTCAGCAGGGACTTCTACATTGTCAAAGAACAGTGGGTAAGTGTTAGAGCCACGCATACCGAGTTTGTCTAAATGGTTGCCGTGACTAAAGCCTTTCATGCCTTTTTCAATTAAAAAAGCAGTCATACCTTTCGCGCCAGCTTGCGGATCAGTTTTAGCGTAAACCACGAGTACATCTGCATCACCGCCGTTAGTGATCCACATTTTTGAACCGTTTAAAACGAAGTGATCACCTTTCTGTTCGGCACGTAATTTCATGCTGACGACATCAGAACCCGCATTCGGTTCAGACATCGCAAGGGCACCCACATATTCACCGGAAATCAGTTTAGGTAAATATTTCTGTTTTTGCTGCTCGTTACCGTTACGGTTAATTTGGTTTACACATAAATTAGAATGAGCTCCATAAGAAAGGCCAATGGCTGCCGAAGCACGAGAAATTTCTTGCATAGCAATAATATGAGCTAAATAACCCATATTGGCACCGCCATATTCTTCAGAAACCGTCATGCCTAAAAGGCCCATATCTCCGAATTTTTTCCAGAGATGTGCAGGGAATTTGTTGTCTTGATCAACTTGTTGGGCAATTGGTGCAATTTCCTTTGCACAAAATGCGGCTACCGAATCTTGAAGCGCAATTAAAGTTTCATCTAGACCGAAATTCAAGCTGCGTAGGTTCATGATATCTTCATCCTATTGGTTATATTTGTTGTCCATAAAATATTTTGTGGGTATTTGATAATTACCATACAATGATTTTTTAAAAAAGTGAATACTGATTCATAAAATGATTTACAATTCATTTTATTTGTTAGAGAATAAATTATGAGCTATAAACGATCATCTTTAATGCAAGAGCGGATGGAACAAAATCGTAAGTCGATTTTGAGTTCAGCCAGAAAGTTAATTTCAGAGGGAGGGTTCAAAGACGCGCAAATACAAACAATTGCAGAGCAAGCGGGCGTATCAAGTGGTCTGGTTTATCGCTACTTTGATAATAAAAGCCAAGTGCTGATTGAGGTTTTGTCCGAAGCCATTAATACGGAACTATTGGTGATTGATTCGATTACTGAAAGTGACTTATCGGCAAAGCAGAAATTACATAAGGCTGTGGCAACCTTTGTAAAACGGGCACTGAATAGCCCTCAGCTTGCATATTCACTCATGTTTGAACCTGTCGATTCAACGGTTGAACATGAGCGTTTTCGTGTGAAGCAATTGATTAAACAAAGTATTAAAAAAATACTTGCGGATGGAAATGCAAGTGGTGAGTTTGTCTTGGATGATTTAAATACAGCAGCACTCTGTGTTGTCGGTGCCATGACCTATGTGGTGGTTGAACCTCTAGACCCAGCTCAAAATACAAAGTTTGATCATGCGCATAAAGACTATTTTTCAAAACAGATTGCTGATTTTTGTGTAGATGCTGTGCAGAGGAAATAGAGCATATAAAGGATAAAACAACACAAAGAAGGCGGTTTAGAAAAATAGTTGCAGTAACAACAATTAGATCAGGTAAGAAGAGAATTAGAAGAATCAAGGAGAATGATTCAATGCAACAAGAACGGTTAAGCTACGCCTCGGGACCAAGCACACAGCCCTTATTGGGTATGACCATTGGTGAACAATTTGATCAGGCCTGTCGGCAATATGCTGAAAAGGAAGCAATCGTTAGTTTTCATCAAAACAGACGATTAACCTATAAAGCTTTACAAGATGAAGTAAATGCTTTTGCTTGTAGCCTTTTAAAATTGGGATTAAGAAAAGGAGATCGATTAGCGATCTGGTCACCTAATTGTGTGGAATGGACAGTAACCCAATTTGCAGCCTTTAAAGCAGGGATTATTTTAGTCAATCTAAATACAGCTTATAAAAGCCATGAACTTGAATATGTGTTGAATAAAGTCTCATGTAAAGGATTGATTATTGCTTCTCAATTCAAAACGACTGATTATCAAGAGTTACTTACAAAAATTGCCCCTGAGTTAACTATCAGTCCAGATAAAGTGCTGAGTTCAGCTCGACTACCACATTTAAAATTTGTCATTAAAATTGATGACCAGCATCATACGGGTATTCATCGCTTTAGTGATTTAGTCACTACACCAACTCCTGAACAGCTAGAAGAATTAAAACAATTAGCCAGACAGCTCCAGTTTGATGAAACCATTAATATTCAATTTACCTCAGGTACGACTGGTAATCCTAAAGGGACCATGTTGACTCACCATAATATTTTAAATAATGGCTATTTTGTCGGTGAAGGCATTCGTTTAACCCCTCAAGATAAAGTGTGTATTTCTGTGCCATTGTTTCATTGTTTTGGCATGGTGATGGGGAATTTAGCCTGCGTTACGCATGGTTCAACCATGGTCTATCCATCGGCGGTATTTAATCCTTTAGAAACTTTAAAAGCGATTCATCAAGAGCGTTGTACGGCAGCTTATGGCGTGCCCACCATGTTCATTGCCACCTTAGAACATGAACAGTTTAATGAGTTTGACCTGTCGAGCTTAAGAACGGGCATTATGGCAGGTAGTCCTTGTCCAAGAGAAATTATGCAACGTGTTATAGACCGAATGCATATGTCTGAAATCACCATCTGTTATGGTATGACTGAAACCTCGCCAGTGAGTGTACAAAGTTCGGTAAATGATTCGATTGATAAACGAGTAAGCACAGTTGGGCATGTTCATCCGCATGTTGAAATTAAAATTGTCGATTTAGAAGGGCAGATTGTTCCGCAAGGCACTTTGGGTGAGCTATGCGTTCGCGGTTATTCAGTGATGGCGGGTTATTGGGGCGAAGAAGAAAAGACCCGTGAAGTGATTGATGCTGCTGGCTGGATGCATACAGGTGATATTGCCGAAATGGATCAAGACGGTTTTATTAAAATTAAAGGCCGTATTAAAGATGTGGTGATTCGTGGTGGGGAAAATCTCTTTCCAAAAGAAATTGAAGACTTCTTATACACTCATCCAGATGTAAGCGATGTCCAAGTCATTGGCTTGCCAGATGCCAGATATGGCGAAGAACTCTGTGCTTGTATTATTTTGCATGAGCATCATCAAATTGATGAAGACAGCATTCGCCAATTCTGCAAAGAGCATATTTCTCATAATAAAGTGCCGCGCTATGTCCGATTCTTTAATGAGTTTCCAATGACAGCTTCAGGCAAAGCGCAGAAGTTTAAATTGCAGGAAATTATGCGAGCTGAACTTAACTTAACTGGAAATGTCTTTGACTAAAGAGGTTAAAAGTTTGGTCAAAGTGCAGCAAACTATAAGTTGAAAGGCAGCTTAAATAGAGGATAAGCAAAATGGCAAAAGACTTTAATAGCCCAAAGGTAGTCGAAGGATATGACGAACATATTCGTAAATTAATTCCGGGTTATGAGGTGATCCATCAACAGGTGGATGCCATTTTGCAATCAGTGTTACCACCAAATGCTCATATTTTAATTGTGGGTTGTGGCACGGGGTATGAACTCGAATATTTACTTAAACGTCATCCGAACTGGAAATTTACAGCAGTTGATCCATCTTTGACTATGCTGCAAAAAGCTCAGGAACAGGTTGAACTTTTAGATAAATCTTCTCAAGTCACCTTTGTTCACGGTGAAACGTCAGCTTTACCTCTTGAGAATTGCTTTGATGCTGCACTTTCTATTCTTGTGGCTCATTTTATTGCAGATGATATAAAACCTGTTTTCTTTAAAGATATTTATGATCGCTTAAAAGAAAAAGCTGTTTTGCTGACCTACGATTTAATGACGTGTGTAAATCCACAGCATCTTCAAGCTTTACGTTATTTATGCTTGGCACAAGGCTTAACAGAAGAACAATGTCAAAAAATGTTAGAGCGTATGGCGCAAGACTTTTTTAGCCTAACCACTGAAGGATATATAAAACTTTTAGAAAAAACTGGTTTTGAAAGTGTACAGCCTTATACACAAATTTTGACCTATCAAGGGTTTATTGCGAAAAAATAATGGATTTGAGGAAGCATTAATACGGATATAAAACCTGCATATTCTCAATGAGGAAGAGAATATAAAAACTGAAAAAAATTAGAAGATTTAGCTTTACTTAAAAACAAATTAAAAGTGGTTTTCAGGCCGCTTTAGGGAGGTTTTGTCTAAAAAATATGATTGAAGGTCTTTCTTGTGAAAGAAAAGCAAATTTTAAGCACCTATTTTAGATAGGTACATAACAAAAAGGATGTCGAGATCTTTAAGTCGAATTAAAGATCAAAAGGAAAATTTCATGATGAAAGTTTTAAATACAACGGTTCCCAAAAGCCTATTGGCTGTTTCTGTGACCCTGTTTGTGTCTTCTGCTTTTGCAGGTCAAACAGATCCTGAAATAGCACAACTTCGCCAAGAAGTAAAAGAACTTCGGGCTATGTTACAAGCCAATATGCAGGCGCAAAAATCTTTATCGCAAGGACGAGTGGAACTAGCAAATTCAGCGACTTCTCAAGCCGTACCCGTACCACCAATACGGCAAGGTTTAACCAAGTCTGGTGCAGAATTTAACTTATATGGTTATATACGAGCAGATGCTTCTTATCAAATGAAAGGGGCATCTACGATGTATAACAATATTAGCGGTGTTCCACTTGAGAACACGCCAGAAGAATCTGCACAAAAAGACCAGTTGCACAGTACGGTTAATGTGACACGTTTCGGGTTGAATTTTAAAACCCCAACTGCTGTGGGTGATGTGGGTGGAAAGTTAGAAATGGACTTCTTTGGGGCAGCCACTCGTGATCAGTTTCGAATACGCCATGCTTATTTAACGTTTGATAAATGGCTTATCGGTCAAACGTGGTCAACATTTATTGCACCTGAATATTATCCGGAAACGATTGATGCGGGCACATTTGTAGGCAGTGCATTATTAAGATCACCGCTAGTTCGCTATAGCGATAACTTAACGGCAAATACAAGCTTTGCAATATCGGTTGAAGATCCGAAATATACTGCGACCTCAGATCCTGACAATAAAATGCGCTTACCAGCCTTGGTAGGGCGCTTAAATCATAAATTTACTAATGGATCGATGTTATCGGGACGTAGTTTTGTTGCCGAAAAGAGAACTAATCATGATGAGGAAGTCGCTTGGGGCGTAGGCTTGGGCGGTAAATACCAAATTACACCTGATACATTAATCAAAGCCGATTATTACCATGTCAAAGGAGATGGGCGTTTCCTACTATGGAGTAACAGCGGCTATGCAATAGATGATCAAAACAATATGCATAGCAATGAATTTGATACTGTTTCTTTCGGTATTACTCATCAATTTACACCGCAAATTCGCTCGACTGTAGGCTACGGCTATATGAAAGCCAAAGATGATAACCGTTTTGCTGAATTACAACGTAATAGCACCACTCAAAATAAAGAGCTTTGGCAGGGCTGGGTGAATGCACTGTATAACCCATACAAACCCATTACCTTGGGCGTCGAATATGTGTATGGCGAACGAGAAACTTTTGATGGACGTAACGGGATTGATAACCGCTTCAATATGATGGCGAGTTATGACTTTTAATTTATTCAATAAGACCTTGAATAATTTGTTTTTTCTTTAGGGTGCAATATGTCGTTTTAAAAAATTGAATATGAATTTATCTCACAAAGGAGGTGAGTAAATGACAACATCTAAATTAAATGTAAATGAAGTTATTGATCAGGCCAGATTTACCCCTTTTCACTGGAGTATTTTACTTTGGTGTTTATTAATTATTATTTTTGATGGTTACGATCTGGTGATTTATGGCGTTGTATTGCCTTTGCTAATGCAAGAGTGGTCGTTAACAGCTGTACAGGCGGGGATGTTAGCAAGTACGGCACTATGCGGAATGATGTTTGGGGCGATGTTCTTTGGAACATTGGCAGATAAAATAGGCCGTAAAAAGGTAATTTTAATCTGTGTGACTTTTTTTAGTGGTTTCACCTTTTTAGGTGCTTTTGCATCAAGCCCACTTGAGTTTGGGGTACTTCGGTTCTTGGCGGGACTAGGTATTGGTGGGGTCATGCCAAATTTAGTTGCACTTACATCCGAATATGCACCTAAACGTATAAGAAGTACGCTGGTGGGGAGTATGTTTAGTGGTTATGCAATTGGCGGGATTCTTTCAGCATTAATTGGTAGTTATTTGGTTGAAAGTCAAGGATGGCAAATTATGTTTTTAATTGCCGGTATCCCACTATTTTTATTACCTGTCATTTGGAAGTTTTTACCTGAGTCTTTAACCTTTTTAGTTAAGACGGGTAAGACTGAGCAAGCACAGCGCATTATTCAAAAGATTTCACCTGAACAAAACCTAACGATCACTACGCACTTAGTGCTTAATGAGGATAATGTACCCACAGGTAGTTCTGTAAAGGGATTATTTCAGCAAGGCCGTGCTTTCAATACA
Organism: Acinetobacter sp. V89_4; assembly: GCF_029967875.1. Classification (NCBI taxonomy): domain Bacteria; kingdom Pseudomonadati; phylum Pseudomonadota; class Gammaproteobacteria; order Moraxellales; family Moraxellaceae; genus Acinetobacter; species Acinetobacter sp. V89_4. The sequence goes on along the minus strand of NZ_JASCAI010000030.1, from coordinate 13,237 downwards.
CTCATGTTTTGGCTCGTATTCTTTATGTGCTTACTCATGGTGTATGCCTTAAGTAGCTGGTTACCAAAACTCATGCTGGCAGCAGGCTATTCGCTCGGAAAGAGTATTTTATTCTTGCTTGCCTTAAATGTGGGGGCAATGATCGGTTCAATCGGTGGCGGTATTTTATCTGATAAATTCCATTTAAAACCTGTAATTATGGGAATGCTACTGGCAGGTGTTGTCGCTTTAGTCGGTTTAGGTTTTAACTCACCAGCCTATGTTTTATATGGTTTAGTGACTGTTGCAGGAGCAGCAACAATTGGTACTTCAATTCTTCTTTATAGTTATGTTGCACAATATTATCCACTAAGTGTGCGTTCTACTGGGATTGGCTGTGCCTCTGGTGTAGGTCGAATTGGGGCTATTGTTGGACCTATCTTAACGGGCCTGTTATTGGGTTTAGAGTTACCACATAAGATGAACTTTGTGATGATCGCAATTCCTGCAATTTTAGCGCTTTTCGCCGTCATGGTTTTAAGACGATATGCAGCTGAAAAACAGCCTATTACACCAAAACTTAATGTCGAGTTAGAGGGTAATTAATCAATATGAATACGGGTAGGAAGCAAATTCCTACCTGTATCTAGACATTAATTATGGAGTAACTGGTTTACATCAACCAGATTTGCCATTTGTTGATTACCACGGTCATTCGGATGTAAATGATCACCCGAATCATAAATTGGATTTAATCGATCAGGATGTTTAGGGTCTTTTAAACCTTGCTCAAGATCAAGTACTCCATCAAATGTATGACTGGTTCTGATCCAGTGATTAATGCGCTGACGTAATTGGTCTTTATTCGGTTGGTAATAATTATCTAACGGTGTATTGGGTAAGGCACCTGAAAATGGAAGTAAAGTTGCCCCAATCACTTGAATACCTTGGCGGTGTGCTTCATCTACAACACGTTTATAACCTTGGGTGAGTGCTTCAAAAGTTGGTATTTTTTGTTTAGGTGCAAAAGCAGTACCGGGCCATGAAATATCATTAATACCAAGCAGAACAATTAATGTTTTCACACCTGAATATTGAAATACTTCTTTTTTCAAACGATCTAAAGCACTGTCACCCATACCGTCTGTGAGTAGTCGATTTCCTGAAATTCCACTATTAATGACCGCGACTTGATGTGGCGATAAGCGCTTAGCTAAAAAGTCGGTCCATCGAGTATTTGCATCTAAAGTTGCAGTTGCTCCATCGGTAATTGAGTCTCCAATGACTGCAACAACATGTGCTTTATGCTTCGGTTTTACTTCAATAGCCGATAATAATAACCGTGCAGTTGTTGTTTTGGCACTGCTAGGCGTATTTAAGTTCGCGGTCTGATTGCCCGTAATGAGCCAACTGGTTTGTTTCGCATCCCAATGAAAAGTTTTAAATGTAGTGGGCTTTTCAATAAAGCTATTTACCATTAACTGCGCATGATCGGGAACAGGTAGCTGGATTGGATCACTAATCAGTTGTTTGCCAGGTAAAATTTGTGCTTTAAGTTTCCCAGAAAAATAAACAGGATAAGCACTCGTAGCTTTTAGACTTTGTCCTTTGACTAGCCCCACAGTTATTTTATCAATATATAACGGTTGATCCCCATATTGATTGGTAAAAATGAGCCTAACAGCGTCACCACCTAAACTAATTTGACTGATTTGTTTGATGGTCTGATTAGATATTTGCTCTGGAATATTGGTCGGGAAAACGAAATCTTTATTCCAGACTTTTTGGGGGCTGGCTGCCCAAGTGGTAATCCATTGGCTCTTTTGTACTTCTGCTTGTGCAAAGCTCGTAAATAAAACGAGAGAGAATAGGGCGGGTTGATAAAGTTTCATCTCGTGAACTCTTTAAAACGAATTAAAGTTATCTTGAAACAAATTGCTGGCTTGTTATAGCGACATAAGCGGAATAAGATTTGTGAATGAAATTCATAAATAGCTTTTGTTATGTCATATTTTGATATTAATCGGTCTGGCGAGTTGGCAATTTTTATTCGAGTGGTCGAGCTTGGGAGTTTCTCTGCCGTTGCAAGAGCTTGTGACATTACGCCGTCTGCGGTCAGTAAGTTAATTTCTCGGTTGGAAAAAAGACTTGGCGTTAGATTGCTTAACCGTTCAACACGCCAGTTTCAGCTTACCAGTGAAGGATGTCAGTTTTATGAGCAAGGCATTCACATACTCAATAACTTAGATGAACTAGAGCAATCAGTTACTGCAAATCACATGCCGCAAGGGCGAATTAGAATTCATACCAGTCTTTCATATTGGACGCATTTTTTATTGCCTTGTATTTCTCTATTTAACGAGTGCTATCCACAAATTGAATTAGAGGCACATTTGAGTGATGAAGTCATTAATTTAGTTGAGCAACGGATTGATGTTGCAATCCGGACAGGGCCTTTAAAAAGCTCAAATTTGGTTGCTCGCTCACTCGGAAGCACACAGAAACATTATGTCTGTTCACCTGCATATATTGAAAAGTATGGTTGTCCGCAGCACCCAGAAGAGCTTTATGCACATCAGCTTTTAGATGTAAGTTATCAGCGTCAGAATAAAACATGGTTTTTTAAAAAAAATGAGCAAGAAATCACGCTTGCACCTACTAAAGTGCTGAGAGTAAATCATGGAGAAGCAATCTTACAGTTAGCACTTGCGGGTCTTGGGGTTGCACAGCTTAATGAATTCCAAGTTAGAAAAGCGCTAGAGCAAAAACTATTGGTTAAAGTTCTTGAAGACTGGAATATCAATGCTTCTGAAGAATTTCATGCTGTTTGGATAGGACATGACAAATATGTCCCTAAACGTGTAAGGGCATTTTTAGATTTCTTGGTAGAGCAGGCAAAGATTAGTTAATTAAGTTTTTTCTGGCACTTAACTGACATTGGTGCATGGTTTCATTCATCGTTTCCACAAAGTGCATATCCGCATCAATATTTTGTAAGCTTACTTTAGGTAAGTTTTCTACAAATTGTGGCGAATAATGTTCTTCTAAAGAGTTATATATACAATTGCATTGCGAAAGTGCGCGTCCTGCCCACACACAATGTCTGTTAAATTCATTTTTACTGATAGATCTGCAACCTAATAAACTTATAGAACTTATTAATAGGATGCTCATTAAAACAATACGATATAAAAAAAACATCATAATTGCTCTTAGTTGGTTGTTGTTATCGTTCGATTTGGTATAGAGATGTTCTAATCTTTAGTTGGCGTTAAATCTTGAGATTTTTTCCGTATAAAGATAAAAGTTTGGATAGGTAAAAAGATGGTAGGAATTCTTTAAAAGTGTTTTAAGCTGAACGATAAGATAATAAATTTTAAGAAAAATAAAATGATATAAAATAATAGTCATTAGAGACTCCTTGATAAAAGAAGTTACGCCCAATCACTGCTATTAATTATGGTGGTGAAACGAAAGAGGGTTAGCAGACTGATACCTAAGAAACCAGCACACCCGAAGGTGTCCCACTCCCGTTCCTCCGTCAAAGGCACGAGGGGCTCCACACCAAAAAACGTGTTTTTAGTGCACTTAGGTAGACGATCTGCTAAAACCGACTGACAAAATAGGTCAGCGGGAGCATCATAAGCTGAGTGTTAAAGCCGGTCAATTGCAAAAATAAAAGATTGGTTTATATAAACAAATATTAATATTTTTAAATTCTGATTAATAAAATAACTGATTATTTGGTATTTAAAGGTTTGATTAATTATTATACCTAATCTTTATAATTGAGTTTTAATGTTTATATATCAAATATTTATTAATTGTTAATTTATATATTGTTTGTAATCATTGACTTAATAAGACACAAACTCGGAAAGGATGAATAATTTTACTTTCATGAATATGACAATCTGAATTAATTAGCTAGTGCCAAAATTTAATTAAAATATCAATTGCAAGAATGATATTTTTTGATCATTTATTTAATTTTGATTTTTACAAAAGCTTGCATAATCTACAAAAGTTAAGAGAACCACTGCGGTAGGCAACAGAAGATAATGTTATTCATAAGCTTACATCTTAAGATTAATCAGGGTGATCTCAATGTTAAGAATTTTTTGTGCAGTGAGTATGGTATTTGCAATCGCGATGGGTATGAGTGCTTGCCAAGATCGACATTCAACAGATGATGATGGAACACATGGCTCTAATGATCCAACCGTTCCTCAACAAATGGATAAAAACTCATAATTATTTCATCAAAGAAAACTTACTTTTACGTGAGTTTTCTTATCGTTAATTTCTATAAAATATGTAACACAATAAAAAAGATAATTATATAAAAAGATAAAATTAATCAATGAATTAGGTTGATATTATCTTTTGAATAATTTGTTGTTACTGAATTGTTTCGCTATTAAATTATAGTTTCAAAAAATTAATAAAATAAACACAATAAATTACTTATATTCATCCAAAATTCATTTTAATGATGAGAGTTTTATAAAGGTAAGGATATGCCCCAGTACTTAAGAATAGCTGAGAAAATCTATCAAAATGTTAAAGAGAAAAAAGGCTTTACAGATGAGCCTATGGAGGACCTTAACAATTTGATGATTGAACTCAGACATGAGCTTAAGGGGACAAAGCTTAAGCTTTTATACAATTACATTGATTTTGCTGACTTACTGATTAAACCCTTACAGGAATCTAAAATTAAATTGGATTTAAGCCTTATTCCAAAGAGTAAAAATACACAAGAATTTGTGCTGTGGCTTGCAGGTTTTATTGAAAGAATTACTACAGGTGGACAAGAAAAATTACCGCCAATTCAGACTAAAGTTGCTTTACCTGACTACGCCTATGAAGAAACACATTCTTCTCCAGTAAAACCAGTCAATAATGGAGAAGAAATTATTGAATATTTTAAGAAAAAAGAAAGTTAAATAGTGGCATATAAAAAAGCCTATTTCCGAGGGCCAATCGGAAATAGGCTCTTAGTTTTTGGACCAAAAGAGAATGTTATAAAAACAACTTATCTTCCATTCCATGCATCTTTAATTGCTTGTTTAGCATGTTCCCATTTTAAGCGAGATTCAGCTTTGAGTTCTTCCCATTTTTGTTCCAAGCCGCCTTCGACATCTTCAAACTGAGTGCCTTGTTCCGATTCAGCACGTGCACGATGACCTAATTCATAGGCTGTCGAAAAGTCTCGGTCATAATCGAGATCGGGAGTAGTAAGCTGAGCTTCTTGATAATAAGGACGAGTAAGGTAACTTTCGCGCCAATAAGTGTCAGAATAATTATGGTCGCCGGCTGGCAGTCGTGCGTGATCGCTATTTTGATCTGTCATCAGTTTTTCCTCATCTATTATTTAATTTTATGCTTATGGTAAATTTAGGAAGGTGAGGGCACCTTCCTAAATAAAATGAATGACCGCATCAAATGACATTTAAGTCAGCATCGGATTAGCGTTGCTGATTATTGTTATTTGAGTTTTGTTGGCCTGAATCTTTTTGATTCGAGCCTTGTTGTTGGCGGCGATTGTCATTTTGCTGTTGTTGCTGATTGTTTTGTTGCTGTTGATTGCCGTTTGGCTGTTGCTGATTGTTGCGGTTGTCATTTTGCTGTTGTTGTTGCTGTTGATTATCGCGTTGATTGCTTTGATTATTAGTAGTGCTCATCTTTAATTACCTCATATCATTTATGATGTGTGTTTTATCTGAGAGCTTCAGATAGTTTTATTAAAACATGAAATTTTTTAATGTGTAGCCTTGGGGTGTTACCCTATATTTAACTGTAACTCTGAAAAATAAATAAAACCTTGATTTCTATAAAATGTAACTTTTATCAGTAAACATAATTAATATGAAGATAGACAAAATTACATTTGAGTAAAGTGGTGTTAAATAAATGCAATGGTCATTTCTAAATGTGTATATGTTATCTTTTATTAAAATGAATTTATTTTTTATTATCTAATATTATGTATTCTATATCTTTAGAAATGCAATAAATAAGTTGTCTAATTTTAAGGCATGCTGGTCCTTTAAATAGCCGTCTAAAGTTATAAAAATTATTTTTATAATAAATAGAATAAAAAAAGGTGCCTACAGGTTTTTCTTTAGTCTCAGAACCTCCTTTTTTTAAGAGGCCTGTGCAGGCAATATAAAGATCGGCATGTAGGAGTTCTTTGCCTTTTTTGATCATCTCCACAGTGACTTGCATCGATTCAGGTGTATATTTTTCAATGAGTTCACGTGAGATATGAAGTGTATTTTCTTTGACACGTAAGTCATAGCTGACTAAGCTTCCAATAAGAATATCACCTGAATAGGGACTTAAAGAGAAGCGATAAGCTAAATAGCCCGCAGAAGCACTTTCAAAAAGTGCAATTTTAATTTTTTCTTGTGCGAGTAATTTGCAACATGAATTAAACATTGGTTTTCTCCTTAAAACTCTTTTTAATTTAGTTATAAGATTATTTTTAATTTATTTTTGTTAAGTTTTTAAACTTTATGATTTTTAAAGTAACTTAAATGTAATTAAAATTTATTATTTATATATTTTTTATAAAAACAGATGTTTAAATAATTCTAAAGGTGAGAATGTAATTTTGTGTTATTTTTTATCTAATTGAAATTTAACGCTTTTAAAATTATAGGTTATTTCTTAATAACATAATATAACAAAGATAGGCTGGGATTATAGTTTAGCTGAAGTATGGTAATTTATATCTCACTAAAGGAGAATAGAAATGCCTGTTGTAGTGAAAGAAAGATTATTAGACTTATTACAAGATAATCAACAAAACTATTACGAATTATTTGTTTTTTTCCTTGATCCTGATATTTCTAGTTTTGAAAAAGAAAAGAAGGCACGAGATTTTCTTAATAAAGAAATTGATAAAATAGATCAAAAGAAAATTGATTTTCCTGCAACTATAAATACGGTTAAACAATGGTGTGAAAACGATAATAAACAAAATTGTGAATTATTTCAGACTTACCTAAACCGTAGACAAAACGGGGGTGAGAGAGAGTATTTTAAGAATGTTGGTCAGGCATTCGAATTTTTAATTAAGGTTTCCCCAACTAAAAAAGTAGATGGTGCATGGCTATATAGTTCAGTTCACTACTGGAACGATCCGGTTTTTCATGACCTCATTATTACTTATTTGGAAGAGCTGGGGTTAGGTGAGCCGAAAGCAAACCATGTCTGTATCTATGATGACTTGCTACGTAGCTTAGGACTCGATAGTTTTGATCTGCTATTAGAAGATGAATATTATCATAATGCCGTGATTCAGCTGGCGCTTGGTTATGCTCCACCTGAGTTCATTCCTGAAATTGTCGGCTTTAATTTGGGTTATGAGCAACTGCCACTACATCTACTCATTAGTAATTATGAGCTTGCTGAACTGGGTATTGATTCTAAATATTTTAATTTGCACATCACTATCGATAACATTGATAACGGGCATGCAGATAAAGCAATTAAAGTTATAGAAAATATTTACGATAAATACAGAGATAAAGAACTTTTCTTTAATAAATTGAAGCGCGGTTTTGCGCTTAATGGCCATGGGGTTTCGTCTTCAAAAATTATTAAAAATTTAAATCTTGAAGATTTAGTCCTTAAAATTTTAAAAAGAAAAGCGCTCGTGGGGCAGCTCATTCATAACGAAACTAGACAGTTTGGATGTAAAACGATTAACCAATGGTTATCAAATCCAGAAGACGTTAAAGGGCTGGTTACACATCTTATTGATCACAAGTGGATTAAATTTAATACCGACCCTGAACAGAGTGTGTTCTGGCGAATGATTAATGAAGAAAATGGAAAAATGTTTGGGGTATTTAACCCTGTAGAACGTCAAATTATTCATGATTGGATTGCTGGTAGTGATCATTCTTCTAACTTCTTGGCCTATAGCAGGGAATTAAAGAATAGCCAGCGTATTCAAGATTATCTCTTTAGCTATATTTCCGATGGCGAACTGGATGCACTCCAAGAGCGTGTTCAGAAATCACATGATCTTGCCATAAAAATATGCAAGCTAACTCCGTTTTTGGCCCCCGATTCACATCATAAAAGCATTGGACTTTGGAGTACTCGTAAATACGTCGAACTCCTTTTTCCATATTTAAGTTCCTTTAACAAAACTAACTCTTGAAGTTTTTTAATTCACCCCACGTTTAACTTTAAAAACATAGGTAATGAACATGACTGATAATGTTAAATCAACAAATAAAACAAGTGAAATGGCTGGTGCTGACGCTGCAAATAAAGCCAATACTACCCAAAAAACTGAACAATTAGACTCAGTCAGAGATGATGCAACTAATGAAGCATTAACCACAAATCAAGGGGTTAAAATTGCTGATAACCAGAATAGTTTAAGAGCAGGTATTCGCGGTTCGACACTATTAGAAGATTTTATTTTACGAGAAAAGATTACTCATTTTGACCATGAACGTATTCCTGAGCGTATTGTGCATGCACGTGGCGTGGGTGCTCATGGTTACTTTCAGGCTTATGAAGGAAATGAACGCTTAACAAAAGCCGGTTTTTTGACTGACCCAACCATTCAAACTCCAATTTTTGTACGTTTCTCAACAGTGCAGGGACCACGTGGCTCTGCTGACACCGTTCGTGATATTCGTGGTTTTGCGCTTAAATTTTATACCCAAGAAGGTAATTTCGATTTAGTCGGCAACAATGCACCAGTGTTTTTTGTACAAGATGGTATTAAGTTTCCTGATTTTGTTCATGCGGTAAAACCTGAACCAGATACAGAAATGCCAACAGGAGCAACTGCCCATGATACTTTCTGGGATTTTGTGTCTTTAGTCCCTGAGTCAGCTCATGCAGTAATTTGGGCAATGTCAGACCGTGCTATTCCACGTAATCTACGCTCAATTCAAGGCTTTGGTGTTCATACATTCCGTCTTATTAATGCCCAAGGAAAATCTCATTTTGTGAAATTCCACTGGACCCCTAAACAAGGTTTAAGTGCTTTAGTGTGGGATGAGGCTCAAAAACTTGCAGGTAAAGACCCAGATTTCCATCGTCGAGATCTTTATGAAGCGATTGAGAATGGGGTTTATCCTGAATGGGAATTGGGTGTACAAATTGTCGAAGAAGAAGATGAAATGAACTTTGACTTCGATTTATTAGACCCAACCAAAATTATTCCTGAAGAGTTGGTTCCAGTGACTCCAATCGGCCGATTTGTTTTAAATAGAAATGTAGATAATTTCTTTGCAGAAACAGAGCAGGTGGCTTTCTGTCCGGGACACATCGTGCCAGGGATCGATTTTACAAATGACCCACTTCTACAAGCACGTTTATTTTCGTACACCGATACACAGTTAAGTCGTTTGGGTGGACCGAACTTCCACCAAATTCCGATCAATAAACCAGTATGCCCATTCCATAACAATCAACGTGATGGTATCCACCAACATACGATTCATAAAGGGCAGGCTTCATATCAACCAAACTCAATTGATAATGATTGGCCAGCAGAAACGCCACCTGCTGCTTCAAATGGTGGTTTTGAAAGCTATCCTGAACAAATTAGTGGACACAAACTTCGTCAAAGAAGTGAAACCTTTTCCGATCATTTTTCACAACCGCGCCTTTACTACAAGAGCCTTGCCCCTCATGAGCAAAAGCATGTGGTCGATGCCTATACTTTTGAATTAAGTAAAGTGCAACGAAAACACATTCGTGAGCGCCAAGTTCAACAAATTTTGGCAAATATCGATCTCGACTTAGCTCGACAAGTAGGTGCTAACTTAGGAATTGAAGTTCCTGATTTGACTCTAGATTATAAGAAAACCGCAGTTGAAAAATCGGCTAAATTATCTTTCTTGGCTTTCCCACCAGAAGATATTCAAGGCCGAAAAGTTGCTGTGCTTATTCATAACCTTGTGAAGTCAGATACACTTGAAGCTATTAAAAATTGGGCGATTAAAGAAGGTGCGGTTGTTCATTTACTAGCGCCGAGCTTGGCTCCAGTAAAAGACCATAAAGACAACATTATTGTGGCTGATGGTATGCAAATGGCTGAACCTTCAATTGCTTATGATGCGGTGATTATTCCTGATGGCGATAACTTAAATGCCGTGCTGCAAGATGGCGTAGCACGCCATTATGTACTCGAAGCTTACAAGCATTTAAAACCAATTGCGTTTTTAGGTAATAAATCTGATTTGCTTGAACCACTAGGTTTAGTTGCCGATGAGGGTACTTTAGTTGAAGATGAATTCCAGCCTATTGCTGAAAAATTCAAAAAACTGATTATGGCTCATCGTGTTTGGTCACGAGAACAAATAGCCGCTCAGGTACCAGCTTAATAAACAAAAAAAAGCCCTGAAAGATTTATCTTTCAGGGCTTTTTTATATCTTAGTGATTAACCATTTATGATTTGACCACCGTTTACATGAATCACCTGACCTGTAATATAACTTGCATCATCTGAGGCAAGGAATAGGTAAGCAGGTGCAACTTCACTTGGTTGTCCCATTCTTCCCATTGGTGTGTCTTTACCAAATTCCTTAACGGTTTCTGCATCGAAACTGCTTGGGATTAATGGGGTCCAGATCGGACCTGGTGCAACACCATTTACCCGAATTCCTTTTTTCTGTTTCATTAAATTGTTCGATAAGCTACGTGTAAAAGTCGTAATCGCACCTTTGGTACTTGCATAATCAATAAGCTCATCATGGCCTTGATAGCTAGTAATACTGGTCGTATTAATAATACTGTCGCCTTCTTCCATATATGGAATAGCTTCTTTAGTAAGATAAAACATTGGAAAAATATTAGTTTTAAATGTTTTTTCTAATTGCTCATTACTAATACTTTCAATTTCCTTTTGTTGATATTGCACGCCAGCATTATTCACTAAAATATTAATTTTTCCATAATGTTGTAGAACTTTATCAATATCGAGTTTTGCAACATCTGGGTCAGAAATATCACCTTTTAATAAAAGACAATGTTGTCCTTCTCTTTCAACAAGTTGTTTAGTGATTTCGGCATCCTTATCTTCTTCAAGATAAAGGATGGCAATATCCGCACCTTCACGGGCAAACAATACTGCGACAGAACGACCTATACCGCTATCGCCACCACTAATAACGGCAACTTTATCTTTTAACTTATCGCTACCTTTATGGGAGCTTTTTATAATCTCAGGTTCAGGATGCATTTTTTCCTGATCGCCTGGTTGATGAGATTGAACTTGTGCTGGTGCAGATGTTGGATACTGATTTGTTGTGTTTTCCATACTTCAAATACCTCGGTTAAATATCTAATTTATAAATAGTGCGCTGTTACTACGTAAATATGAGTAAAATGAATTTTTTAATAAGTTGTCTTTGTTATTTTATTTATAAGGATGTAAAAAAAATATTTTATATTTAAAAGTTAAATAATATCTATTAATTTGATTTTGTTCTTATCAATCATACTTTCAATAATGGATCTATTTCCAGTATCTTCTAACCAGTTTTCAATAGATATATTATTGGATAAGTCTAAAATTTCTTTAATAATTTTTTTGGCGCCTTCAATATTTTGTGTTTCTTTATTATTTTTAATAATGATATTGTCAAGCAATAACTTTATATCTTCTTGCTCTATATTCTTTGACTTAATAATATGTAAATCTCTTTGGAAGGGATGGCTCGCATGCGGAGGATCTAATCTATAGCTCCATTCTTTGTCATAGTCCTGCCATGAGTTTTTGGACTTAATATGTCCTAGTAAAATTTCAGGGATAGAAATATGGATATATTGTAGAGTTGACTGTTGATTTTTTAATTGCATAGTTAAGTTACTCAAACCATCTTATTAAAATTAGTTTTAAATATTCATATTAATCTCTCAAGTAAATTAATTCTGAAAATGTAATGATATATGTTATTGTTTTTAATTAAAATAATTGTTTGCTTGTTATTTTCTCAATAGATCTGGTGTTGTGTTAGTTTACTGTTTTGTACATTTTGAAATTTTTTGTTATCAGTTAAAATATTTTAACTGTGTTTGTAAAAATATATTGTAGTGTGCTCTTAGGTAATAATGAGTATATCCAATATTTAAAGAGTAAAATTATTAATAATTAAAATTTTTAAAATATTTTAAAAATAATATGTTTATAAGAAATTTCATTTTTTGATTGATATACATTTAAAAGGATTGATACATCACTTGGGTGGGAAAATATTATAGATATTCTATTGTTATTAAATCCGTTAACTAAAAGCGGTAGTGACTATAATTAAATATAGGAAGATATAACTATGGCTAATACTAGATATGAAGATGATGATAACAATAGAACAGGTACTTCAAATCGTGGATTTGCAAGTATGGATCCTGAAAGAGTACGAGAAATAGCCAGCAAAGGTGGGCGAGCTGCTCACGCGAGTGGTAATGCACATGAGTTTACCTCTGAAGAGGCTCGTGAAGCTGGCCGAGCAGCCCATGCAAGTGGTAACGCTCATGAATTTACGTCTGAAGAAGCGCGTGAAGCGGGTGCATTAAGCCATAAAAATGATGGCCGTAATGGTCGTGGCCGCGGTCGTGATGATGACGACGATGATGACGATCGCGGTAGCCGCTCAGGTGGTCGAGGCCGAAGCCGTTACGACGACGATGATGACGATGATCGCGGTGGCCGTTCAAGCGGACGAGGCCGAGGTCGTAGCCGTGATGACGACGATGATGATGACGATCGCGGTGGCCGTTCAGGTGGCCGAGGCCGAGGTCGTAGCCGTGATGATGACGATGATGATGACGATCGCGGTGGCCGCTCAGGTGGTCGAGGTCGTGGCCGCAGCCGTGATGATGACGATGATGATGATCGTGGTGGTCGCTCAGGCGGACGAGGTCGTGGCCGCAGCCGTGATGACGATGATGATGACGATCGCGGTGGCCGCTCAGGCGGACGAGGTCGTGGCCGTAGTCGCGATGATGACGATGATGATGACGATCGCGGTGGCCGCTCAGGCGGACGAGGTCGTGGCCGTAGTCGCGATGATGACGATGATGATGACGATCGCGGTGGCCGCTCAGGCGGACGAGGTCGTGGTCGCAGCCGTGATGACGACGATGATGATGATCGCGGTGGTCGCTCAGGTGGTCGAGGCCGAGGTCGCAGCCGTGATGACGATGATGATGATGACGATCGCGGAGGCCGTTCAGGCGGACGAGGCCGAGGTCGCAGCCGTGATGACGACG
>NZ_JASCAI010000029.1:0-339567 GCF_029967875.1 Acinetobacter sp. V89_4 | reverse complement strand
GAGCGACGGACTGTTAATCCGCAGGTCCCTGGTTCGAGCCCAGGTTGGAGAGCCAAGATTCTTAAAAACCCACTCATCATGAGTGGGTTTTTATTTGTATGATGCCTTCACATGTTCGAATCGAGTCACTTATTTTTTATTGTTTTAGGTTGCTTAAGCACCTGCATTTTTCTTGTTGTTTGTTTACGCCCTTATTTATTTCCAAAACAAAAATTCTTTGCTCGTCCTGTCATTACCAACTTTGAAACTCAGATGTTTATTCGTTTAAAACAAAGTTTTCCAAGTCATCATGTTTTAGCACAAGTGGCTTTTAGTGCTTTGATTACCAGCAATGACTATAAAATTCGTAGTCAGTTCAACCGTAAAGTAACCGACTTTGTTGTGCTTAACGACAAGATGGAAGTCATCGCAATTATTGAGCTAGATGACCCTACCCATCTTGAAAAAGCAGAAGAAGACCGTATTCGTGATCAAATGCTCACAGAAGCAGGTTATATAGTAAGACGCTATACAAACATCCCAAGTGTACGTCAGCTACAAAAGGATATTCATTAAAAGCACTGTTATTATTTCTTTTCAGAACTTGCTGCTTCTTTTTCAGCTATTCTTTTTTCCATCTCTAAACGTTGCTGTTCATATTGTTTTTTAGTCTTAGCATCACTTTTTGCAGCCAAGAAAAGTATTCCAATAATTAAAAAAGGAATAAGCAAACCTAATCCCATTAATAACCAAGGAACAGATTTTTTTTCAACAGGTTGCTGGCTCATGACTACTTCAAACTCAAACGATATCAATTTCAGAATGCGTAACAATATAACAAAAAGGGTCCTCTTTAGGACCCTTTTAATTTGAATATTTTAAATACAAAAATTATTGAGCTATTCCTGTACATTCAACATTCTTACTAGCATCGATTACCGATGGATCAAGCACGATATTTGTTTTAGCTGGCATCTTAGATTGAACAAATTGATAAATTTCAGCATTTCTACATACAATCGCTTGAGTGTGAGCAGCCCCTAGAACAGGCACAAATGTCACATCAGTTCCCATTTTTTTAAGCCCCTCTTGTAAGGCAAGAGTAACAGGATATGGTACAGCCATATCAGCAGTACCTTGAACAATCATGACCGGTGAATTAATTTTTTTGGTTGCAGGTTGGTTATCCGCCAAGAATTTTTTCACAGTTGGGTTCTCTTGGAAGTTACCAGCTAAACCAGGATAATCTAAAACTGTTTTGCCAGTATTAGTCGCAAGAAAATCTCGAATGTCATCTGCAAATTTATTATGCAAATCAGTTAAACATACGCCATTTTCACCAGTAGTCCCTTCTGCGAACTCAGCTACACTCTGAGAACGTTGTTGGAAAATTTCACGATAATTAAATTTAGGCTCATAAGCAGTAATACCTACTGTGGTATATGCAGCATACGCGAGTAGCTCAGCATACACTTCTACAGCCGTACCAACAGGTGCTGTACCAGCCTGCTCTTTATCAAGAATGTCTTTAATTGCTTGCGGAGCAACTTTAGAAATAATATAACCAAGGCTGGAAGCTGGTGCCGTTGCAACCGCTCCTTTATAATTAGTATCGTTATTAGCAAATTCAGCTGTTCCTAATGAAGCATGGCCTCCTTGAGACTGCCCAATTGACATCCATGAACTATTTAACTGACTACCGTAATGATCCTTTGCAGCTTTAACTGCTGCAATTGCAGATTTAGCCTCACTTCCTAAATTAAGGTATGGATGCATGCCTCGCGTACCCAAACCTTCATAATCTGGAGCAATCACAACATAGCCAGCTGCCAATAATGTATCTGCTAGAATTTTAAAGCGTGGATTAATCGTATTATTGCTTGGGGCACAACTATCTCCTACACCTACAGTGCCGTGCTCCCATACCACTACGCGATAACCATCTTTAGGCTGAGTCGCTTTAGGGAACATTACCAAAGCAGTTGCTTCAGCTGTTTTTCCTTGTACATTGACCATGTTATAAGTCATGACTTTTATAGATGAAGCACCGCTTAAGCTATCTTTAGAATAGGCTTTTTCAGACACATAAGTTTTATCGGGGTTTACGCCAACATAGTCATCATCATTGTCATTACATGCTGCAAGAAATAATGTTGAAACCGATAATGTTATAGCTAAAGCAATTTTTGACCGTTTCATAGAATATCCTTTTTTATGTATTATTTATTCCGCATATTTTTTTATGCACGAATATTAAGACATAAAAAAAGTGCTCTGCATAGAACACTTTTCAACCTTGCGGTCATTTTTACTATATGAAATTTAAAAATATTCCTAGAAAAATGATTAATCCAACCCAGCGATTGTGACGGAATGCCCAAAAACATGCTTGGGGGTTGCGGTCTTTGGTTTTAATTGTTTGATATACAAAATCAAATGCAACAACAATTAAAGCAATGATCGCCCATGGGAATAAGATATTTTCTAAATACAGTGCAGCCCCAATCAAAACAAGGCTGGTTGCCTGTAAGAGTGCAATAATTTGGATGTCATATCGACCAAAAAGAATAGCAGTAGATTTGACGCCAATCTTTAAATCATATTCACGGTCTGTAATTGCATATTGAGTGTCATAAGCCACTGTCCAAGCCAAATTACCAAAATAAAGTAGCCAACATGTTATATCTAAAGGCTTACCCATTGCTGTAAATGACATTGGAATACCCCAAGAAAATGCCATACCTAAAACTACTTGCGGCAAATGGGTATAACGTTTCATGAAAGGATATACAAACGCTAAAACTAAACCTCCTAATGCACAGTAGAACGTCGCGATAGGTAAAAAGAACAACGTACAAGCACTGGCAAATACTAATGCTAAAAATACATACACCGCTTCTCTTGGACGAATTACCCCTGTTGCCAAAGGGCGTGTTTTTGTACGCTCTACATGACCATCCACTTTACGATCAGCAAAATCATTAATTGCACAGCCAGCGGCACGCATAAAAATTGTACCTAATACCATCGCCAAAAGAATATGTAGAGGTGGCATTCCCTCTGCTGCAATCCAAAGTGCCCACATGGTTGGCCAAAACACCAGTTCTGTTCCAACAGGCTTATCAAATCGACAGAGATAATAATAAGCCTCTAAACGCTGACGCCATGTTATACCTGTTGCAGTCGTCATAGTAATTCCTTGTCGTGCTGCTGATTTAAAAAAGCTTCAAAAGCCGGTAAGAATGTTTCTTGAACAATAAATTTACATCCATGCCAAGTATAGCAACTTTGTCGTGTCCAGCCCTCAGGCAAACGAATGACACGGCGGTCACAAAGTGGTGTTGTTCTTTGAAATAGAAAAAAGCCAATTGGCTTAGAACCAATGTGCTGAAATATACGGGCTTTTTTTTGTAAACTTTGAATTGGAAAAATACTTTTTGCTTTCACCCATGGCTCTGCTTCACAGCCATATAAATAGGTTTCCCTTACCCACGAAGTGTGAGCATGAGACATCTTCATCCACTGACTATCTGCAAAAGTTAAACGCTGAAAATGTTCTTGAAAGGGCTTTACACTAAACTGGCCACCACCAAGTTCAGTCAATTGTTGAGTCAGAGAACCGGACGCATACAACCATGTTTTCAACTCAGGATTTAAAGTCTTTTCCTGTTTAAGTACCGGTTGTCGTTTACGCATAATCTGCTCACATGAAAACTCGCACCTAGTTTACCCCAATTTTTTGATAAAAAACGTAGAGAATTCAATCAACATTCCAAGCAATAAAAAAGCCTGCATAAGCAGGCTTTTTTATGAAAATATGTATTACAAGCTGTAGTACATATCGAATTCAACTGGGTGAGTAGTCGTGTTAAGACGACGTACATCTTCAGTTTTAAGTTCGATGTATGCATCAAGCATTTCTTTAGTGAACACGCCACCTTTTAACAAGAATTCGTGATCTGCTTGAAGTGCTTCAAGAGCCATATCTAAGCTATGAGCAACTGTTGGGATTTTTGCTTCTTCTTCTGGAGGAAGATCGTACAAGTTCTTATCAGCAGCTTCGCCCGGATGGATCTTGTTTTGGATACCGTCGATACCAGCCATTAACAATGCAGCGAAACCTAAGTACGGGTTCATCATTGGGTCTGGGAAACGAGCTTCGATACGCTTACCTTTAGGGCTAGAAACGTATGGAATACGGATAGACGCAGAACGGTTACGTGCTGAGTAAGCAAGCATGATTGGCGCTTCGAAGTGAGGAACCAAACGCTTGTATGAGTTTGTAGATGGGTTTGTGATTGCGTTCAATGCACGAGCATGCTTGATAACACCACCGATGAAGTACAATGCCATTTCTGAAAGGCCTGCATATTCATCACCAGCAAACAAGTTCTTGCCATCTTTAGAGATAGACATATGAACGTGCATACCAGAACCGTTATCACCTACCATTGGTTTAGGCATAAACGTTGCAGTTTTTGCATATTGGTGAGCAACGTTCCAAACAGCATATTTGAACTGTTGAACTTCGTCAGCTTTACGTACAAGTGTATTGAAGCTCACACCAATTTCTAACTGGCAAGAAGCAACTTCGTGGTGATGTACTTCTACACGGCCTGGGCCCATGATGTCTTCGATTTTTGCACACATTTCTGCACGCATATCTTGTGAAGAATCAACTGGAGGAACTGGGAAGTAACCGCCTTTAACACGTGGACGGTGACCAGAGTTACCAGACTCGTAATCTTTACCAGTAGACCAAGCAGCTTCTTCAGCGATTAATGTATGACGAGCGCCAGACATATCGATGTCCCACTTCACTTCGTCAAATACAAAGAATTCTGGTTCTGGACCAAAGAATGCAGTATCACCGATACCTGTAGATTTTAAGTATTCTTCTGCACGGCGAGCAATCGAACGTGGGTCACGCTCATAACCTTGACCAGTTGAAGGTTCAATAACGTCACAAGTCACAACTACAGTTGGTTCAGCAAAGAACGGGTCGATGAAACCAGTTTCTGCATCTGGACGTAAAATCATGTCAGATGCTTCAATGCCTTTCCAACCAGCGATTGAAGAACCATCAAACATTTTACCGTCTTCAAAAGTATCTTCATCAATAGAATCAGCTGGGTAAGTTACGTGCTGTTCTTTACCCTTAGTATCAGTAAAGCGAAAATCGACCCATTTTGCGCCACTTTCTTGTATGAGTTGAAGGACCTTGTTCGCCATGCTCATTTTGCTCCAATGAAATTTTGTTGCACTTGTTAAGTGCGTGTTAATTGCTGGTATTTATATAGCAATTCTCATACCAACTTTATAAGACTTACCTAAAACATTGAATTGCTTATAACTATCTATGATTTAGGTCCCTTGTCTTGAACCCATTATACTGTTTGCATAGTTAAATGCACCATATTCAGACATTTTCAAATTATGGCATACAAGAATAGTTCGCAATCGCCCTAATTTAGTGCAAAATTGTTGCGCCAATATGAATCATCGCATCAATATCTAACAGTCATTCATGATCATAATACTTTCTAATATATAAAGCTGACTTTCTTATTACAATGAATGAAAATAATAAAAGATGACTTATAAAATTTTAACCTTTAGCTGCCCCTTCTATATCTATCCATGCCTTTGCCAAAAGTTCTAATGCAAATATCTCTTCAAAAAATAGTTCTTAAAAATTTAAAAACGTCAGCGATCGAATCATCCCTTACCTCAATAAATAATGGAGTTTTATAAAATTAGTTTTCTTTCGCTTATCAAGTTCTCTACCGTGAAACAGGTTTTGATCAGCTTTGGTGCAGTAAGAAACTAAAGGGATTTTTTACCATTTGTTATATACCTTTTTTATACATGACCAACTTGCTTTTCAATTTAAAAAAATCTAAAAAATAAAACATAACTTTTTTTTATAACTAAACAAACTAAAAGTTTGGCTTATTAAACTACAAATATGTTCAAAGGATTTGAAATGAAGCATGAACTCGAACAATGTGACACAGCTTTTTTCGGCCATCCAAAACCCTTAAAAACTTTATTTTTTACAGAGCTATGGGAACGCTTTTCTTACTATGGAATTCGCCCCTTACTCGTTCTTTATATGGTCGCGATGGTCAATGATGGGGGTTTAGGTCTTGATCGTCCTACTGCCGCCGCAATTGTTGGATTATTTGCAGGCTCTATGTATTTAATGACCGTTTTAGGTGGTTGGATTGCCGACAACTGGTTAGGTCAAGCACGATCCGTCTGGTATGGCTCCCTCATTATTGCTTTAGGTCATTTATCAATTGCGCTTACCCCCATCTTTGATCAATTCTTTTTTTATTTCGGCTTAGTCCTTATTGTTCTTGGCTCAGGTTTATTTAAAACCTGTATTTCAGTGATTGTCGGAACATTATATAAAGCTCAGGATAGTAGACGAGATGCCGGCTTCTCCATTTTTTATATGGGGATTAATATGGGGTCGTTTATTGCCCCGCTTATTACAGGCATATTGGCTCGCGATCATGGCTGGCATCTAGGTTTTGGGATTGGCGGCCTTGGAATGTTGATTGCATTACTCATCTTCCGTGCATTAGCCATTCCTCAACTACAATCATTCAATCAATTGCGTCAGCAAACTGACAATTGGAATAAACCTGTCGTAGAAAATAGAAATGCGCCAAAAATTGCTTTCTCATTTTTACTATCTGTTGCAGTCGTTATTGCTCTTACTTTCTTTGGCGTTATTCATATCAATCCAGTCGCGGTAGCAACTTATTTAACAGTCGGAATCGGCGTTGGAATTATCGCTTATTTTATCTATTTATTATTTTTCCTTGGTTTAGAAAAACATGAAAAATTTAAAATTATTATCTGCTTTGTCTTATTAGCAACATCAGCTCTTTTTTGGTCTGCCTTTGAGCAAAAACCAACATCTTTTAACCTATTTGCGCAAGATTACACAGACCGTATTGTTTTCGGATTTGAGATTCCAGCAGTATGGTTTCAATCAATTAACGCACTCTTTATTATTATTTTTGCCCCAATTGCAGCATGGCTTTGGGCTAAACTTGGTAAGTCAAATAAAGACCCAAGTTATATCAGCAAATTTATTATTGCACTTTTACTGGCAGCAGGTGGTTTCTTGTTGATGTCATTTGCAAGCCGTTTTGCTATTGCAGGTGGATTAGTTTCACCATTTTGGTTAGTCGGAACTTTATTTCTACTTACTATCGGAGAACTTTGTTTAAGCCCGATTGGCCTATCTACCATGACTAAACTTGCACCTGATGTTATACGTAGTCAAATTATGGGTCTATGGTTCACAGGTTCAGCTTTAGGTAATCTTATCGCTGGTTTAATTGGCGGGCACGTATCGGCGGATGGCATTAATCATTTACCTACCCTATTTATGCGATGTGTTTTAGCGTTAGTGATTGGCGCAATCGTGTTATTTTTATTAAAGAAACCTATCAATAGATTAATGAACAAAAGTACCAGTAAAGTTCAACCTGAGTTGGAAACTATATGAGCGTTTTAACTGTTCCAGAAAAACTTGAGAAACTTCGTGAACTCATGCGCAATCAGCATGTAGATGCTTTGATTGTGATGAGTGCCGATCCGCATATGTCAGAATATTTACCAGACTACTGGAAAGCAAGGCAGTGGTTAAGTGGTTTTAGTGGTTCGGTTGGTACGCTCGTCATAACCCAAAACTTTGCTGGCCTTTGGGCAGATGGTCGCTATTGGGTACAAGCAGAGCAACAGCTTGTTGGAACTGGCTTTGATCTTCAAAAATTAACAAGTGATGAATCTTCAACGCATCTCGCTTGGATTGAAAATAATCTACAACCAGAATCAGTTATTGTAGTAAATGGGCATACCTTATCAATTCAGCAATTTAAGGCACTCGAACAAACTGCACGAGTTAATAATTATAAACTCGAAACCCAGCAAGATTTAGTTGGAGAGATTTGGGTAAACCGCCCAGAACTTCCATCAAAGAAAATTCATCTCATGCCTGAAGAGTTAAATGCCCTATCTCGTAAAGAGAAAATTCAGGCTATTCGTGAAACTTTACATAGTAAGAATATTGCGGGCCATTTTATTTCATCTTTAGATGATATTGCATGGATCTTAAATGCACGTGGGCAAGATGTAGAATATAACCCTGTGTTCCTTTCACATTTATATATCAGTGCAAAACAAACTGTTCTTTTTATTGATGCTGAAAAAGTTGATGTAAGCATTCAGCAAGCTTTGGCAGCCGATGGTATTGAAATTCGTAACTACCAAGATACAGCTCAGTTTTTAGCAAATATTTCTGATGTTTCAGTACTTTTAGATCCAGCCAAAGTCTCGATTTTTCATGAACAAGCCATCGCAAAAGATATTCGGGTTGTATATGACATCAACCCGAGTACACTTTTAAAATCGCGTAAACATGAAAGCGAAATTGCTCATATCCGTCATGCAATGGTTAAAGATGGAGTCGCGCTTTGCCACTTTTTCCACTGGTTAGAGAAAGCACTTCATCATGGTGAAAGCATTTCAGAACTCACTATTGATGAAAAGATTACAGCTTTCCGTGCGCAGCAAGATGGATTTATAGGGCCGAGTTTTTCAACGATTGCTGGCTTTAATGCTAATGGTGCTCTACCTCATTATCGTGCAACTGAAGAGCACTATTCATTTATCGAAGGCGATGGTCTATTACTCATTGACTCAGGTGGTCAATATGTAGATGGAACAACGGATATTACTCGTGTTGTTCCTGTAGGCACGCCAACAGGGCAACAAAAACGTGACTACACCTTAGTTTTAAAATGTCACATTGCTTTGGCAAAAACGATTTATCCAGAAGGTTTAGCTGCTCCTCTACTCGATTCAATTTGTCGTAATACTTTATGGCAACATGGTTTAGATTATCGACATGGAACAGGCCACGGCGTAGGCTTTGCACTTAACGTTCATGAAGGTCCGCAAGTTCTTTCTTATTACGCGCCTATACATGCTTATAGTAAGTTACGTGAAGGAATGATTATTTCTAACGAGCCGGGCTTATACCATGAGGGACAATATGGTATTCGCATTGAAAATCTGGTTGCAAACAAACTTCACTCTGGATTTGAAAAAACTTACGGTGAATTTTTAGAGTTTGAAACGCTGACCCTTTGCCCGATTCATTTAGATTGTATCGTTGTTGATATGCTTAATAATGAAGAAAAAGACTGGTTAAATCGTTACCATCAAACTGTTCAGGAAAGACTAGCTGAACACTTGTCTGGCGATGTTTTAGACTGGCTGATTTATAACACTAGAGCGATTTAATCTTCTTTTTTTAACTCAGGCAGAATAATTTTCTATTTCTAATAAAAAGCTTATTTTGCCTGAGCCGTACTTATCTATCATCTCAAAAAGGCTCACTTCTCAAAATCGTTTTTTTCGCAAATTTCTAACGAATGAAATAGTTAAACTGGTTACTTCTTTTTTTGCTATATTAGCCGATTAGAAAGTGGCTTCTTATTTCAAATCTAAAAGCCTTTTCTGGAAACGGGTATCAATATGGGTAACTATTTTAGTCACTTATTAAATATATATTAACTATCATGAGGTTAAGTTCATCATGCTTCTAATGATCGACAATTACGACTCTTTTACCTACAACATCGTCCAGTATTTTGGCGAGTTGGATCAGGAAGTAAAAGTTGTTCGCAATGATCAAGTCACATTAGAGGATATTGAACGATGGCAACCAAAATATCTCGTGATTGGTCCTGGCCCTTGCTCTCCAAGTGAAGCTGGTATTTCAATTCCTGCAATTAACCATTTTGCCGGAAAAATTCCTTTGCTTGGCGTGTGTTTAGGCCATCAAAGTATTGGGCAAGCTTTTGGCGGAAAAATTGTAAGAGCCAAAACAGTAATGCACGGACGTTTATCTGATATGTACCACAGCAATAAGGGTATTTTCAGTAATCTTCCTAGCCCATTCTCGGCAACTCGTTATCACTCTTTGGTGATCGATCAGGAAACACTACCTGACTGCCTTGAAGTAACCTGCTGGACCAATGAAGCAGATGGCTCAATGGAAGAAATTATGGGTGTTAAACATAAGACACTTCCTGTTGAAGGCGTGCAGTTCCATCCTGAATCAATCTTGAGTCAACATGGCCATCAAATCTTTAAAAACTTTTTAGATATCTATGCATAAGGCAGCCGTAAATAGATTATTTTAAAAGTAATTTGATAAGAAACTGAATAAAAAAGCCAACTACGATCAGTTGGCTTTTTTCATGCTTGAATCAATTACAACTTTAACTGCTGCACAATTGATCCATCTTGTTTTGCCACCAAAGATTCGCAGAGTTGAATACGCTCTTTGGTCTGTTTCAATCCTCTTTCCACCCCGACCAATTCTTTAGTTCGTGGTGCAAAAAAGTCATTTAACTGTGCCGCTTGTTGTTGGGTACATGCTGCCCCACTGAACATTGCAGGAAAACGCCCAGCCGAAGATTTACCTAAACGATCAAACACGGCGTCATGATTTACCTTAAACCAAGACCATAAGCCACCTTGTTCATCTCCATAATTATTGATGGAGTTAACCACGGTACGAACTTCACCGACTTTAACACGCGGGTTTAAAATCAACTGTCGTGCTTGTTGGCGTGTTGCTTCTTGATTTGCTGAACCTAGTGCCGTAAGAATCGCAAGACGTTGTGTCGGTTGAGTCACGTGTTGTAGCTCTCCAGATAAACGATCAAAAGCAGGTTGGCCTTTTTCTTGTACACGTACAGCTAAAATAGTTGGTAATAATTCAGGGGTTACTTGCGCAAAGTTAAGCTGCTTTTGAGCAAATAGAGCATCTGACTGTTTTAACAGTTGTGTACGGACTTCTGGAACTTGAATATCTAAAGCAAGAAACTTCACTAACTCGCTACGCCATAAACTGTCTTCGGCTGATTCACCTGTTTTGCTGACATAACCCAACTGATTTAATTTAGGTAAATATAAATTGGCCAAGACTTTTCTAAAATGTTCACGTTCAGCGTCAGTTTTCAATACATGACGATGAATGGTACTTAACTGAGAAAACAGCGCTGTACTAATTTGTCGGCTATTTGAATTGGCAAATTTCTTCGCAGCATCTACGACAGCCAATAAATTAATATCGCCATGGTTAAATGCCGCTGAAATCGCATAGGCGTAGGCCAACTGTTCACTGTTAGAAAGCTTCTCTGTAGCAGCAGTCAGACGAATAAATTCTTTTTGAGGCAAACTAAATTGGTAATACCCTGCCGCATCTGCATTTGGAATATACCAACTGCCAAGGCTAGCACCTTTGAGTTCAATCTTAGCTTCTGCTTGGTCTACCAGCTCACACTGGACCTTACTGGCTGCATTTGGAACTTCATAACGTACACATAACGGTACGCCCCAGAGGCTTCTTGCATCACCTTTTGAGCCCACAGGTAAATAACGAGTTTGCTTCACATTTAAAAAGACTTTATTGCCTTCTTGCTGTAGTGAAGTATTGATTAAAGGTACACCCGGTTGATCAAGGAAACTTTTCATCGCTTTAGCAAAGCGCTCACTTTGTCCAGACTGCTCTGCTAAAGCGCTAATTAAATCATTGGCTGTTGCATTACCATATTGGTGCTTATTAATATAATTGCGTACGCCTTGTTTGAATTTTTCTTCGCCTAAATAGCTTTCAAACATATTTAAAACAGCCGCACCTTTTTGGTAAGTGATGCCATCAAAAGCCGTTTGAATATCGGCATTGCTTAAAATAGGCTGACGTATACGACGTACACTTACCAAGCTATCACTTTTCATCGCATCAGCAGTATCTGCAATACGTTCTAGATCAGCATTAAATTCAGGATGTAGTTTTTGAGTAATTTTACTTTGCATCCATGTGGCAAAAGATTCATTAAGCCACAGATCATCCCACCATGGCATCGTGACCACATCACCGAACCATTGATGCGCCAGCTCATGTGCATTGACGTTAAATGAATTCTGTACAAAAGAGACTGGCGAGTCCTTATCTAGCAACATTAGATAGTCTCTAAAAGTAATCAGCCCCGGGTTTTCCATTGCACCAGCTGCAAAGTCTGGTGCTGCAAGTAAATCTAACTTGTCAAATGGATAACCAAAGGCAAAATAATCTTCTAAAGTTTTTAAAATGGCTGGCGTTTCAGATAAGGCATGCTGCATTTTTTCAGCTTTAGCATCGGGCGCAATACCACGTAACTGAATCGGCTGCTTACGCCATGAAGTTGTCCCAATATCTGGCCCTTTTTGTAATTGCCACGGTCCGACAGCCAATGCAAGTAAATAAGTTGGCAATGGTTTAGTTTGTGCAAAACTGAGTGTTTTCCAACCCGACTTTTCTGCTTGCTCTGACGTTTGTTGGGTATTGGCAAAACCTGAATATTTGCTTGGAATCGTCAAACGAATATTAAACGGCGTTTTAAAACGTGGCTCATCAAATGATGGGAATGACTGGCGTGCACTAATTGCTTCCATTTGTGTCATGACATAAGGCTTGCCTTCAAACTCGATTTTATAAATACCGTCAAGTTGCTGGTCATACGCTGCATTAAAATCTAGAACGAGTTGATACTGACCTGCTGGCAAAGTCTTGGCAAATTTAATTTTACTTACCCCATCAACTTCAGAGGCTTGCTCATATTTTGCTTTGGTTTGGACGCCCTCTGCCGATGTGATATTCACATCTTTCACCGTCAAAGATTTACCATGAATCCAGATGTGATCTGTGGCTTGAGCCAGCTTTAAATGAATAGTAGTTGTACCGGTATAGCCTTTTTGTGCGGGATCAATCTTAAAATCTAAATCATAAGATTCGGGTACGACCCACTCGGGTAATTTACCAATCGGGATTTGTTCACTGTTATTCGATGCAAAAATCTGTGTTGCCGATAAAGATAATAATGTTGTAAGTAGTAATCTTTTTTTAAATGAAGGCTTGACCAACATAAGGGATCTATCCTCTGTAGTTTTAAATAAAAAGATGCAGCAAATGCTGTACCACTTCGCTGCATCCATACATCATTCTTAGAATTTATAGTTAAACTCCAACCAACCTTGACGGCCGAATGGCGAATATAATCCTACCGGATAATACGGCCAACCGCCTGTGTCATCTCGTTTCACTTTGTCAAACAAGTTATTAATAATGATTGAAGCAGAAGCTTTTGGAGAGATTTGATAAGTACCACTCCAGTTCACTAAATACGTTGGGCTTAAATAGGCAGTCTGGTCGCCGTTTGGAATTTTGCCATAACGATTAACTAATACTGTTGATGCCCAATCACCAAAGCTCCAGCTGAGACTGGTATTAAAACGGTCACGCCAATCCTGAATAGTTAAATCTTTTAAGTAGTCATCTTTCTCGTGATCTTTTGAT
Organism: Acinetobacter sp. V89_4; assembly: GCF_029967875.1. Lineage (NCBI taxonomy): Bacteria > Pseudomonadati > Pseudomonadota > Gammaproteobacteria > Moraxellales > Moraxellaceae > Acinetobacter > Acinetobacter sp. V89_4. The sequence continues at coordinate 326,156 of NZ_JASCAI010000029.1, read as the reverse complement.
TGTTGATATTCATGTTCTAGTACACGACTATAATTTACCGTCCAGAGAAAGTTACCAAAACTGTCTGTTTTCCAACGCCATCTGCTAGTGAAATCAATCCCACGAGTATGGTCTGATGCAGCATTAATCGGCACAATATTAATATTCTTAATCACATTTGGATCGACAACTGCATTTGCAGGGTTACGCTCTACACGTGCCAAAGCATCAATACAGGCCGCAGAGTTAATATCTTGGTTGCCTAAACGACAATCTGCTTCTAAACGTAGAATTTTGTCATCACTCAAATTTCTCACAAGATTATCAATTTTGATATCCCAGTAATCGACGCTAATGTCAAACTTATTGGTTGGCGACCAAACAAAACCTGCACCATAAGATTTACCCTCTTCAGGTTTAAGCTCTTTGTTTCCGGTTAAAGTGTAATTCGCCCCAGGCGCGTAATCTTTAAAGCTACATTTATCTAAAGGTTGTCCCGTTTGGCTACAACGTAAATAATCGGTGGTCTTTTCGAAATAACCTTTTTGTTTATTTAAAAACAGATAGTTCATATCTGGTGCACGAAAGCTGGTCGCGTAGTTACCGCGCACCAATAAAGTTGGATGTGGTCTAAACTCGAGACCTGAACCGAAAGTTAGCTTATCAATACTGTTATCTGACAAAGCATAACGATCATAACGTCCAGACAGCGTTAAATTTAACGGTTTTGCTAAAGGTAAGAATAATTCTGCGCCAAGAGCTTGGCGGGTACGTGTACCGCCATATTCGCCACTAGAGCTTAAATTATAATATTCACCATTTTCGATCGCCTCATCTGGCTTAATCGAGAAGCCTTGACGCCCAATTTCAGCCACAGCCGCAAGTTTGGCCATTCCTGCAGGTAACTTAAATACGTCACCATTCGCACTTAGGGTCAAACTTTGTGCCCACGACTTATCTTTTTCTTTTGTGGTTCCCGAAATGCTTTCAAATTCACTTGCTGTCAGTGGTCGACTTAAACGATCTAAGCGAGGCGAATAAATAGGAATACCATCTGCATCTGTACCAAGTTGCTTACCTAAGAAGTACTCATCAACATTCGAGCGTAATAAGCCTTGGCGGCGTAGCTGACTGGTATAGATGGAACCATTATAGGCTGCTTCATAACTCCAGCTCGTCTCTCCAATATCGCCTCGAATTCCAAAATTTAAGTTAGAAGAAAGTTCTTTCCATTTTTTATTTATTCGTTCTACCCCGCCTAATTCTTCAGGTGCAAAACGGCGATTCCAAATTTCATAATTTCCCGAATCTTGATTTAGGAAATAACCACTCGTTGCAGCTAAAGAAGTCCATGTCGGACTACGCGTATTATTTTCAATTTGGTTTGCCCCAATCAAAAAATCTGCAAATAATTGAGTTTTATCATTTAACTCATAATCTAAACCGAGATAACCATTTTGACTGCGATTTTGAGTTTGAACAGTCCAATAAGTCGGTCGTGCCAAACCACTCGCACAATTGTCCGCACCTGCTTGTCCAATATTATTGACTGATCCGTTAAATAAACCATTAAAGGCCTGACACCCGCCAATTGAAAGATATTTACCAGTATCAGCATTTTTACGACCCACAATCGTGTCTGGTTTTTCTCCTAAACGAGTTCGGCTCTTCATAAAATCTCGATCGGCTGCCCATATCGGCTCACGACCACTGAGTTCAACCCCATAAACAAGGCTGAGCTTGTCTAAAGTCTTACTGCCACTTAGTTGTAAACGTAAGTTTTCACCACCGTCTTTTGTTCCACCTGCCTTGATATTAAATTGTGTGCCGTCTGTTTTCTTTTTCAGAATGATATTCACCACGCCTGCAATTGCATCTGAACCATAAATTGCAGAGGCACCACCGTTTAATATTTCAATACGATCAATAATGGCAGTTGGAATATTGGCTAAATTTACGAAATTGACAGAGCCATCATAAGGTACAGGATAGTCTGCAACCCGATGTCCATTAATCAAAGTTAAAGTATGATTAGGTCCTAAGCCTCTTAAGCTAATAGCGTTAGCCGCAGGTGTAAAAGTATTTCCATAATCGGCACCTTGTACAAAACCCGTGTTCTGCGTCAAATTATTGAGTGCATCAAATGCATTACTAAAACCTTGTTTTTCAATATCGGCTGCGGTAATTACGGTGACACTGGTCGGGCCATCTTTTTGTGCTTTTGAAATCCGAGATCCTGTCACAGCAACACGGACTACTTTATCTGGTTTAGTTTGGTTTTGTGGTTGCTCTACAGTTTCTTGTGCATAACTTTCTAATGGATGAAACAGTGAAACAAATACAAAAATAAATGAGCGCTTATTTTTTAAAGCCCCTAGATATTTCAAGTTATTTAAATACATATTTATTAGTAGACAAAATAAAGATTGCCCTAATATATCCACTTTAATTTGATTGATTTATACACATTTTTCCTAGGTATATTGGCGTTTAAGATATACCAAATGGTTAATTATTTATCATAAAAACTCACAATAAACTAAAACCTTTTTCCATAAATAAATTCTGTTTATTAATCAAAGTAAAGTAAGAAACGAGCAAATTTTTTAAAACTATGATCGAACAACAAAAATCTTTGATTATTTTCTGCTAACATAGCTCTCCGTAGCTAGTGAATCATGGAACGCAACAAGCCGAACCTTCCACTCTTGATCAACTTCACCTAAAAATTTTAATCATTAATGCTGTAAATCATGACTATGAATATCCAACAGGCGCTCAACCACATTACCAAAAACATTCATTTGACTCAGCCTCAAATGGAAGACATCATGCGCAGCATCATGCAAGGTGAGGCAACTGAAGCACAAATTGGTGCTTTAATGATGGGCTTACGCATGAAGGGTGAAAGTATTGATGAAATGACTGCAGCTGCACGTGTCATGCGTGAATTTGCGATTAAAATTGATGTCAGTGATATCAAACATTTAGTTGATATTGTGGGTACTGGCGGCGATGGGCAAAACTTATTTAATGTCTCTACTGCTTCAAGCTTTGTGATTGCGGCAGCAGGTGCAACCATTGCCAAACATGGTAACCGTGGTGTTTCAAGTAAATCAGGCTCATCAGACCTACTTGAACAAGCAGGTATTCATCTTGATTTAGATATGCAACAAACCGAACGCTGTATCCGTGAAATGGGTATAGGTTTCTTGTTTGCACCAAACCATCATAAAGCAATGAAATACGCTGCTGGGCCACGTCGTGAGCTTGGTGTCCGCAGTATTTTCAATTTACTGGGGCCGCTTACGAATCCAGCGGGCGTAAAACGCTTTGTCATTGGTGTATTTTCAGATGAACTTTGCCGCCCAATTGCTGAAGTTATGAAGCAACTCGGTGCTGAACACGTGATGGTTGTTCATTCAAAAGATGGTCTTGATGAAATCAGTCTTGCTGCTCCTACTGCTGTTGCCGAACTGAAAGATGGTGAAGTTACTGAATGGACGCTTAATCCTGAAGATGTCGGAATTGAGTCACAAACCTTAAGTGGTTTGGTAGTCGCTGATGCAACGGCAAGTCTAAAATTGATTAAAGATGCTTTAAGCAAAAATAAATCCGATATTGGTGAAAAAGCTGCAAACATGATTGCGCTTAATGCGGGTGCTGGTATTTATGTGGCTGGTATTACCAAGACTTATGCTCAGGCTGTTACATTCGCGCAAGATATTATTTATGGCGGACAAGCCTTAGAAAAAATGAGTGTTTTGGCTGAATTTACCAAAACATTAAAACAATGTCAGGCAGATTAAGGACTTCTCATGATTAATATTCAAAATACCATTTTAGGTAAAATTGTTGACCGTAAACATGAGGAACTTGCTGCGCGTTTAAAACAACGTAATTTGCAAGATGTTGAAGAATTAGCAAAAGCTGCGACTCCAGTGCGTGGCTTTGCAAATGCTTTAAAACATAAACGCCCAGGTGTAATTGCTGAAATTAAAAAAGCCTCTCCATCAAAAGGGATTATTCGCGCAGATTTTAATCCTGCTGAAATTGCTCAGCAATATGAACAAGCTGGAGCAGCATGTTTATCGGTATTGACCGATGTGGATTTCTTTCAGGGTGCAGATGAGAATATTGTGATTGCCCGCAGTCATTGTGCCCTGCCTGCTTTACGTAAAGACTTTCTGATCGATCCATATAATGTAGTTGAAGCACGTGCTTTGCATGCTGACTGTATTTTATTAATTGTTGCTTGCTTATCTGACCAGCAACTCGAAGAAATGTCTAAAACTGCATTTGAACATCAACTCGATGTACTAGTTGAAGTTCATGACGAAGAAGAAATGGAACGCGCTTTAAAGCTTTCTGAGCAATGTTTATTAGGCGTGAATAACCGTAATTTAAAAACGTTTGATGTGGATTTAAATACATCCATTCGATTGAAAAAATTACTTCCGGCCTCACGTTTATTAATTACTGAAAGCGGTATAGCGACACCAGATGATGTGCGCATGATGCAAGAGCATGATATTCATAGCTTCTTGGTCGGCGAAAGTTTTATGAAACAACCACGTCCAGATCAAGCTTTTACTGCCCTTTTTGGACAACCTCAAACGGTTTAATGAAGATATATGAGTAATAAAGATTCATCGCTTTCTAAAGAGCAACAAAAGTTATTGAAGCAATTTAAAAAGCAAATCTCCAATCCTCATTCAAGCAAAATCGCAAGTCAGCCTGAGACCAAACAACCTCCGGCTGAGTCTGAAGAATTGGAAAATGCAAATCTGTTTCAAAGCGCTGTAGCAGGTGTTAAACCCATCAATAATAGTAATATTGCTGATGTAAGAGTTCCTCGCGCCAGAAAAGTTGATGCTCAAACATTAGCTAAACGTGCAGCTGCCGAAGGTGGCCGTGACACTGAGCATGCCGAACTATCTGATACACAAGCTGCTTTAAATCCTGTCGCAAGTCAAGCAACGTTAAGCTATCGCATTGCGACTCTTCAACATAAGGTTTTTGAAGATTTAAAAGCAGGCAAGATGCGTTGGTTTGAAGCTGTAGATTTACACGGCTGTACCATTGAACAAGCACGTGACGCAGTTTTACAAATTATTCAGATGGCAAAAGATGAAAATCAAAATGTCATCAAAATTGTGCATGGCAAAGGCCCTGAAGCGGTCTTAAAAACCTATGTCAACGGATGGTTACGTCAACACCGCGATGTTTTGGCATTTGTAAGTGCGCCTGAAAATCAAGGTGGTACAGGTGCCGTTCTCGTGCTGCTTAAACGCGCAGAAAAAAATCCAAAGTTCGAACAAAAAAAATGATCCTTTGGGATCATTTTTTTACATCAAACACCTGCAATAATTGAGCAACTACTGCAATGGCAATCATTGCAGGTTGTTTCGATGAAATTCCTTCTACCCCGATCGGGCAAACCAAACGTTGTAGTGTTTCCAGAGTATAACCGCGTACTTGCATACGCTTTTCAAAAATAGCCCTTTTACTTTTTGAGCCAATCATCCCAACATAAGCAAATGGTTTTGCCTCAGGTTTCAAGGCTGTAAAACACAGTTGCAAATCTAATTGATGATCATGAGTTAAAATTAAAACTGCACCTGAACGGTCAAAATGCTCAATTTCGGCTTCAAGCGTATCAGTCGTTAAACATTGCACCTGTTCCAGTAAGTCTGTTGGGAAAATATCATCACGCGGATCAATCCATTTCACCCGAACACCAATAGGCAATAAACAGCGAACAATTGCTTCCCCCACATGCCCTGCTCCACAAATCAGCACTTGCATGGTATAAGGTTGAATCTGCTGGCCAAATTGCCATTGCTCACTACTGTCAGAATCAAACTCGAAACTTGGTTGTTGTTCCCTATCCATAGTCTGCCAAGTGGATGCATATTGATGTGAGACGTTACGCCATATATGCCTTCCAGCTCGCCATGCTTGCAAACTCACGGATAAATCCGATGTGACCGTAGCGGGTGATATTTTTTCAAACAATAACCACATTACTCCGCCACAACACTGCCCTAACCGAGCACTGAGGTTAAAGCGTTCAATACGCCTCACACAAGTTTCCGTTTCTTTTAAAATTGCTTTAGCAATATCAATAGCCTGAAACTCTAAATGCCCACCGCCGATCGTATCTGACTGCTGCCATTGCTGTTGCAAATTAAACCGCAACAACATGGTTGCACCAACCTCTCGCGGTGTAGAACCATCAGCGCGGACTACTGTGACCAATACCATAGGTAGAGCATCGACTTGCCACTCCACAAAATCAGTCCACCATTGTAAATGTTGCATAATCTTCTACATTTTAGCTTGTGGGCGGTCAGCCAAAGCTTGTCCCCGTCCAATAGCAATTGCACGTAAAATTTCCTCGGCAGTTGCTGGAGCATTGAGTACGAGCGGTGCATTTTCTGGAATAGCCGCCTGTACCGCCTGACGAATTGCAGAGAAAACAGATAATGCCAACATAAATGGGGGTTCACCTACTGCTTTGGAGCGGTAAATGGTGTCTGCCTGATTTTGATTATTGAACAGTTTGACATTAAAAATATGAGGAATATCTATACTGGTCGGGATTTTATAAGTTGAAGGCGCATGGGTAAACAAACGGCCTACGTGTGGTCCATGCGGCTGCCAATACAGCTCTTCTGTCGTGAGCCATCCCATCCCTTGAACAAAACCACCTTCAATTTGTCCAATATCAATTGCAGGGTTAATTGAGCGCCCAACGTCATGCAAAATGTCAGCACGTAATACTTTCGTTTCCCCAGTTAAGGTATCTATTGCGACCTCACTAACCGCTGCACCATAGGCATAATAGAAAAATGGACGCCCTAAATGGTTGACCTGATCATAGTGAATTTCTGGAGTTTTATAAAAACCACTGTCCCATAGTTGTACACGTGCCATATATGCTCGTTGAACCAAGTCAGGAAATGTCCATGAATGACCATTCGCTGTTGAAACCATACTATCTTCAAACTGGACTTGTTCAGCTTCACTTTGACTTATTTCGGCTGCAAGTTTAGCCAGACGCTCACGAATTTTAATACAGGCATTTTGAACAGCTTTACCGTTTAGATCTGCGCCACTTGATGCTGCAGTTGCCGAAGTATTTGGTACACGAGAAGTATCGGTTGCAATTAAACGAACGCTATCGATTGGTAAACCCAACTCATGTGCAGCGACCTGCCGTACTTTGGTATATAGCCCTTGTCCCATTTCTGTACCACCGTGCGTAATCGCGACAGTGCCATCCATGTAGACATAGACCAGTGCACCTGCCTGATTGTAATGCACGGCGTTAAACGAAATACCAAACATTAATGGGGTTAACGCAATACCACGTTTAAGGATGTCATTGTTCTGATTAAAGGCCTGAATGTCTTGTTTGCGTTTCGCATAATCGCTAGTCTGCAATAATTCAGCTACCAATTTTGGCGCAACATTATCACGGACTTCTGCCCCATAGTGCATACGGTCACGTCCAGCACCGGGCTGTTCGGCAAAGAAATTACGTTGACGAATTTCAACCGGGTCACAACCTAAATAACGAGCAATGTCATCAATAATATTTTCGATGACAAACATGCCCTGCGGTCCACCGAAACCACGATATGCCGTGTTAGAAACAGTATTGGTTTTACAACGTAAGTTACGTAGCTCAACTGCATTTAGATAATAGGCATTGCCAATATGGCAAATCGCACGTTCATTCACTGGCCCAGAAAGATCAGCGGAAAAGCCGCAGTTTGAAGCCAGTTGCACCTTTAAGCCTTGCAGAACACCACTCTCATCAAAGGCTACAGACCACTCATAAGCAAAACCGTGACGTTTGCCTGTAGCACTCATGTCATCATCACGATCCAAGCGTAATTTACACGGACGGCCTGTTTTTTGTGCTGCCAAAGATGCAATGCATGCCCACTGCGCCGACTGCGACTCTTTTCCACCAAAACCACCACCCATACGGCGGCTTTCCACACTCACCTGATGCATATTCATGCCTAGTGCATGACAAATCAGCAGCTGCATTTCGGTTGGATGTTGTGTTGAGCAATAGACTTTTAAGCTCTGATTTTCTTGTGGAATCGCATAGGAAATCTGACCTTCTAAATAAAAATGCTCTTGCCCACCCAGCTCAATAGCACCTGAAAGTTGATGTGCTGCATTTTGAAATGACTGTTCAACTTCACCATGACTAAATTCAACAGGCGGTAACACCCACGATTCTTTTTCAATCGCATCTTGAATCGTTAAAATTGGGGTTTCAGGCACATACTCAATTTTTGCCAAGCGAACTGCCTGACGGGCTTGCTGATAACTCTCAGCAACAACCACAAACAAGGCTTGGCCATAAAACTCAACCTGCTCTTCGGCAAAAATTGGGTCATCTTTTACAATTGGTCCCCAATTATTTTCAACATCAATATCCTTTGCCGAAAAAACTGCATGGACACCATCAGCCAGACGTACTGCATCCAAATCAAATTTACTAATTTTACCTTTGGCACAATTTGAAAATCCGACCGCCAGATGCAGGGTATTCTCAAGCTCTGGTAAATCATCGATATAGGTCGCCTGCCCAGTCACATGTAAATGGGCGCTCTCGTGTGGAATCGAGTCGCCTGCTTTAGCGGATTTTTTAGAAACTCTTAAGTCAATGGTTTGGTTCATGTTAGATCTCCACCATAGCAATCAAGTCATTCACACGAGTAATCGTTTTAGACAGGACTTTTTCTACATAAAACCGCTGTAAACAGTTTTTCGCGACGTGTAACCGATATGCCGAGCTAGCACGTCCATCATCTAAAGGTTGATAGTCTTGCGATAATGCCTCTTGAGCCTGAACGATCAATTCTGCTGTAAGTTGCTGACCTTCCAATATGGCTTCTGCATATTTTGCACGTTTGGGAATAGCAGCCATGCCACCAAAAGCAATTCTGACATTGTGAGCGACATGATAAGTATCTAACTCACATGAAATGGCCGCACATACCGCAGAAATATCTTGCTCAAAACGTTTGGCAATTTTATAGCTAGCAAATTTAAAACTCATCTGCCCTTCACGAAGTGGAATAACAATCGCCTCTACAAACTCACCAAGCTGTAATGCTGTTTTTTGATAATCGAGGTAAAAGTCTTCCAAGGCAAGTTCACGGATCTGTTCACCTACACGCAAAATCAATTGTGTACCTAGGGTAATTAATGCCGGCATTGAGTCGCCAATAGGCGAACCATTGGCAATATTTCCACCTAGCGTTCCTGCATTTTTGATCGGCATGGAAGCAAAACGGCGCTGTAATTCTTGAAAGTCGGAATAAAACTCTGAAATTTTGATGAGTGCATCACTCAAACTGACATTTGCCCCAATCGTTAAAGCATAGTCTGTGACTACAATCTTTTTCAGCTCTTCCACCTGACCGATATAAAGCATATCGCCTAAATCACGCCCCTGCTTTGTTACCCACAAACCGACATCTGTACTACCTGCAACAATCCGTGCTCGCGGCAACTGCAAACGTAAAGCGGCAAAATCCTGCAAAGTCTTTGGTGCAAAGAATTGTTGACCATGATCATTTAAATGTAATGCAGGTAATGTTCTGATCTCTTTTAATACATCAATTATTTTTTGACGTTTTAATAAAACACGCGGATAGTCATATGCTTTTTGTGCTGCATCTAAAATAGGACGATAGCCTGTACAGCGACACAAGTTTCCAGAAAGATAATCGCTGATTTGATCTTTGCTTGGAGAATATTGCTCATTTTCATACATTGACCATAAGGACATGATAAAACCGGGCGTACAAAAACCACATTGTGAACCATGCATATCCACCATTGCCTGTTGTACTGGGTGAAGTGTTCCATCTTGTGTAGGCAATAAATTATGCAGATCTTCTACTGTAAATAGGGCTTTACCATCTAAAGTCGGTAAAAACTGAATACACGCATTCACACTGCGCAATTGCAGATTGTCATTGACCAACTCACCAATTACTACGGTACATGCACCACAATCGCCCTCAGCACAGCCCTCTTTTGTACCAGTCTGCCGAGTCTTACCCAATTGAGTATATTCTCGTAAAAATTGTAAGACTGTCATTGTGGGTAATACATTTTCTACTTGTTGCTGACTACCACGAAAAAAAAAGGTGATTGGACGTTCTGACATGTTTTATCCTTATGCTCTATAGTACGGCATATTTGCAAATATGATGCCATCAGGCGATCATTTATAACTTACCCATATTAGTTGCACATTTCATGCTCAAATAATTGACTATTAACGATAAAAAACATGAAATTTATTCACCATTTATCTAATGCGCGCCGAACAGGATAAATATAGTGCGACGAGTTATGAACATCAGGGCATGTTTCTGATACAATGCCGAGCTTGTCTAATAGAGTAAATTTATACGCCTTATGTCAATGCAGCAATCGTACGCAAACATTCTGACTGCCGTCGGTGAAGACCTTAATCGTCCCGGCCTTAAAGATACGCCTGTGCGTGCGGCTAAAGCTTTTTCATATTTAACTTCCGGCTATAGTAAAACTTTAGAAGAAGTCACCAATAATGCGGTTTTCCCATCAGATAACCATGAAATGGTATTGGTGAAGAATATTGAATTCTATTCGCTTTGCGAACATCATCTCCTCCCATTCTATGGCCGTGTTCATGTTGCCTATTTACCAGAAGGCAAAGTTCTTGGCTTATCTAAATTTGCGCGTATTACCGAGATGTTTGCTCGTCGTTTGCAAATTCAAGAAAATTTAACTCAGCAAATCGCTGAAGCTGTCGCTGAAGTGACTGGCGCACGTGGTGTGGCTGTCGTTATCGATTCAGCACATATGTGTATGATGATGCGTGGTGTAGGTAAACAGGAATCTACAACTCGTACAGTTTCTTTTGTCGGAGATTTTAAAACTGACAAAGAAGCACGCCGTGAATTTTTAAGTGCAGTACCAGAAAGCTACTAATCTGGTAACTACTGCAAAAAGCCCGACTCAGTTGGGCTTTTTTTATATTTAGATAAAGCACTTACTCTATAAAACATAACAATCAAATTATGTGATTTTTGTTATAAAAGTACACATCTTTAATTTTAAATAATTTATGAGTTAATCATGCGATTTAACAAAATTTCTTGCTTACTTTTATCCCCTCTTTTTATTTTTAATACCTCAATTTATGCAGGGAATACACCAAAAGAGCAAGAAATTAAGAAACTGGTTGATCAAAACTTTAAACCGTTATTAGAAAAATATGATGTGCCTGGGATGGCTGTTGGCATCATCCAAAATAATAAAAAGTATGAAACGTATTATGGTCTACAATCCGTTCAAGATAAAAAAGCCGTAAATAGCAGTACCATTTTTGAGCTCGGTTCAGTTAGTAAATTATTTACTGCTACAGCTGGTGGATATGCCAAAACAAAAGGAACAATTTCTTTTAAAGACACACCCGGAAAATATTGGAAAGAATTAAAAAACACACCAATTGACCAAGTTAACTTACTTCAACTTGCAACTTATACGAGTGGCAACCTTGCTTTGCAATTTCCAGATGAAGTCCAAACAAATCAGCAAGTTTTAACTTTTTTCAAAGACTGGAAACCAAAAAACTCAATCGGTGAATATCGACAATATTCAAACCCAAGCATTGGTTTATTTGGAAAAGTTGTTGCTTTGTCTATGAGTAAACCTTTCGACCAAGTCTTGGAAAAAACCATTTTTCCAGATCTTGGCTTAAAACATAGCTATGTAAATGTGCCTAAAACTCAAATGCAAAACTATGCATTTGGCTATAACCAAGAAAATCAGCCGATTCGAGTTAACCCTGGCCCGCTAGATGCACCTGCGTACGGCGTTAAATCGACACTACCAGACATGCTGAGTTTCGTTAATGCCAATCTAAATCCACAGAAATATCCGGCAGATATTCAACGCGCAATTAATGAAACACATCAAGGTTTCTACCAAGTAGGCACGATGTATCAAGCATTAGGTTGGGAAGAGTTCTCTTATCCAGCACCGTTACAGACTTTATTAGACAGTAATTCAGAACAAATCGTGATGAAGCCTAATAAAGTGACTGCTATTTCAAAAGAACCTTCAGTTAAGATGTTCCACAAAACTGGTTCAACCAATGGTTTTGGAACCTATGTTGTGTTTATTCCAAAAGAAAATATTGGTTTAGTCATGTTAACCAATAAACGTATTCCCAATGAAGAACGCATTAAAGCAGCGTATGCAGTATTGAATGCAATAAAGAAATAATCTTTTGCTAAAACAAAAAAGGGAGAAATGATTTCATTCATTTTTCCCTTTTTTTATTCGTAATGCTATTTAAAAGAACCAAACATATCCTAGACTTGATTTCATCCAGTCTCGATGATTTTGTTGTTCATAATCCAAATTTAATCGAACAGTATTATTACTATTAATCACATATTGCCACTGAGTATTTACTCTCAAATTCCATTGGTTTTGATCTTCCCAATAAGGTAATTCAATTTGCACTACAGAGTTGAAGTGTTCAAACCACTGATTCATACAACCCAAAGTCGGGCCCATTCCCACACGCCATCCTTTATCTAGATTTGAACCGGCTTGTAGGTATGTTTGTAGTTGCCCATAGCAAACATGTTTGCGCTCATAGTCAGCAAAACTATATCCAACCTGAGCATTAAAATTCGCTACACCATGCTGTTTTTCTTCACTAAAAGCACCATCATGAATCGCTTCCTGACGCCAACCTAAATTAAATCCCCAACTCAGCGGTGTTTTAAAAGGTTGAATCGGGTTATAAGAATTTACTTCTAGCAGATCAAGACGTTCTAGCTTTAAATGGTCATCTCGCCACTGTGCATTACCATTTAAAAAGAGTAATTGTGTTCCCGCACGATATCCTCCTTGAGGATCTATTAAGTCATGATAGGCTTGGCGATGACCAAGTTCGATAAACTTTTCTCCTTGAACCTCGCCTGCTTTGACTGAAATATTACGTGCATTGTGACCTTGAGTTGGCTCTTTTGTTGGTCTTTTAGGTTCTTGACGCTGTTTGTCTAAATCAATCTGGCTTCTAAGGGCTAAAAGCTGGCGTAACTGTGGCTGAGCAACGCTTTCTTCTATTTTACGGCTCGTAAATTGAAGATATAAATCATCATAAGCCATCTCTAAAATTTTAGCCTGATCTTGCTCACTAAATGATTTTAAAATCTGAGAAGACTGCTGAGTGGGCATCATCGCAATTTGATGGGCCACTTTTGCTAATGAGGCACCATGCTGATGAGCTTGTGCTAATAGCTGAGTTTCCAAAGCTGGTCGATATACAGGAGCTTTGGTGAGCCCTTGCTGCTGCATCGATTTAATAGTTTCCATCGGGATGGAAGCATGAGTGAATTTCTCTTGCAGGTGAGACTCAGGTTTTACTAAATCAACCAACCCTAACAATCGATAGGCACAGTTATCACTCACAAAGTAATAAGGAAAGCTCACATGTTGCATTTCCCAAATATGGCTTACTAAAAACCGTGTTTCTTCAGGTGTCAAATTTAGCTCATATTCCCATAAATCACGGCTTTCAAAATCGCCGTACTCTTTTACTTTACGGTAATAAGGCATCAGTGAATATTCACCCGGATATTGCCCTGTTAAACCTTTCCATGCATATGACCAGTTGTCGTTACCGGCCACAGTTGCTGCATAATTTACAGCGTAGGAAACTAAATTTAATTGTTGCTGATCTTTCGGGTCTAAACGCAATAAAGTATGCCCAAACATGGAGCTCGGATTGCCCATAAAATCTGTCGCATAAATTAATGTCGCTTTATGAGGCTTAATCTGTCCAATCCAGTTTTCAAGTTCTGAGCACTTCACTTGAGGCAATTCACTTTCTTGGATGCCTACTTTTTGTATGAGCCATTGACTGCGTGCCGGAAATTTACAGCGAATCGACTGATTATCTTGAGCAGGCATAAATAATGCCGAGATGTCAGCTTTCAGTTCTTCTTTTAAATTATTTTTCCCATTTTCTGCCATGAAATAGCCAGAATAAGTGACATCACTTTTATGGTCTTTATTGGCATACATGAGCCTTTGCCATGTAATGTCTTGATCTAAGTTTTTCTGTTCTGCAATTGACCAATATTTTTGAATAGATGGATTTATATCTGCTGAATATGTAATATTCACTGCCAAAGAGGCAAAAACTAAAACAACTGACTTCATTAAGCTCATCAATTTTTATCATTAAATATAAGAAAAACCCTGCCAGACGACAGGGTTTTCAGTTTCAAACTTATACGTAAGCTTTTAAAACGTCGTCTTTAGCCATTACAGTTTGCAGTGATGCTAAAACTTGAAGAGTATTTTGGTTATTGGCAGAATAGATTTCACCAAAGTTTGCTTTTGAAACTTTAAAGAAACGGTCTTTGTCTTGAGGTTTGATTTGCATTAACTCAGCAAGTACGTTTAGGCTTTCACCTTGGCCTACAGCCATATCACGTGCTAAAGCTTCTGCATTTTCATTTGTGAATGTTACAACTTGCGCTGTTACTGTTCCGCCTTGACGGCAGCCTAAAGTACCGAAAGTGATCCCTAATAATTGGTTAGTAAAAATACCGTTTGTTGTTGCAGCAAGAATTTTAGGCGCTACTCCTTTTTTACCAGCCCATATTTGTGTACCTGCACCACAACCCACATCGTTGTCAGCCATTGCAACACTTGAACCAGCTGCTAATAACGCAGCTAAAGCTAATTTTTTTAACATAGATGTAAATCTCCAAAAATCATTATTGATTGTTTCTTATGTGTTGTATTGTTATGTGTAATTCTTATTACACGATATTAAAGATAACGAGAAGGCTGTGATTTAGCAATTAAAAAATAAACAATATGATAAAAAGTGCAAAAGAAAAATTATCTTAAATTCCAGTTACCTTGATTATCCCTGTTGCCTAGTATTTTAAGCACCAATACTAAACTTAAAAGTAATAATAAATACCATGACCCCAGTTTGCCCCAACCGACCATATGCCAAGCATCGACCTGACTTGGATAAAGCCAGATTTTATAAAATGTACTTATATTTTCAGCAATCCAGATCAGAAACGCGAGTGTAAACAAAACAGGTAACATCGGGATTTTAAATTTATGTTCATTTAACTGGAAATAAAGTTTTGTTTTCCAAAAAATAAAAATACTAATCGCGAATAAAATATAGCGAATGTCTGGAACAAAAAATTTACTCATAAAATTTATATATGAGAAAAATGCCAGTAACAGCATCGTTCCAAAACTTGGAAGTTTTTCAAAAGATACTTGAAACAGTCGTATTGAACGTGCAAAAAAACTACCTACAGCCGAATACATAAAACCTGCAAATAAAGGCACAGTTAAAATTTTAAATACGGCGGGCTGTGGATATTGCCACGATGCAATCGCAGGATGCGTTAGAAATATTTCCATAACCATTGCCATAACGTGGAATAAAGCGATGACCTTGGCTTCTTCCCATGACTCCAGTTTTAAATAGAGTAAGCATATCTGGATTAAAAGTGCATAGGTCAGTAAATAATCATAACGATAGAACCCCATGTATTCATGGCTTCCCATCGGCGCTGTTAAAGCAAAAGCAATTAACAATAAAATACCAAACAAGGCTGCCGAAACAGCCTTGCCGATAAATTGAAACGGTAAAGTTAGATATTGCACAAAAACTATCCTAGATATTTAGCACTATACTCATGCACTGTATCTACAAAGATTTTTGGTTGTGCAGGATCCACCCATTGAGTAATCCCATGGCCCAAGTTAGCAATGTAACCGGTCTTTTCGCCATTTGCGTAAGCATCGTCTATCATCAATTTCACTGCTTTCTCAATTGAAGCAGCTGAACCGTATAAAACAGCCGGATCAAGATTCCCTTGCAGAGCGATACGTCCAGCCACTGTAGTGCGAGCTGTATTTAATGGTGTCGTCCAATCTAAACCTAAAGCATCAGCACCTGTTGTGATCATTGGTTCTAACCATTGACCACCACCTTTCGTGAACACAATGATAGGAATACGTCGGCCATCTTTCTCACGTTGTAAACCTGCAATGATTTTATTCATGTAGTTTAAAGAGAATTCGACATATTCACGGTGTGCTAATGCCCCGCCCCAGCTATCAAAGATCTGGATGGCCTGAGCACCAGCATCAATTTGAGCATTTAAATAGTCAATGACTGAGTCTGCTAAATGATCAAGCAAAGCATGTAAAACTTCTGGTTGAGCGTACATCATCTGCTTGGTAAAACGGAATTCTTTACTTGAACCACCTTCAACCATATAAGTTGCTAGCGTCCAAGGGCTACCAGAGAAACCAATCAGTGGAACTTGACCACCTAAAGCAGAACGAATTGTACTTACCGCATTCATCACATAATCAAGATCTGATTTTGCATTTAACTTTGGTAAATTTGCGACATCTTGTTCAGTACGTACAGTCTTTTGAAACTTAGGGCCTTCGCCAGTTTCAAAATAAAGTCCTAAACCGAGTGCATCTGGAATAGTTAAAATATCTGAAAATAAAATTGCTGCATCTAAGTCGTAACGACGCAAAGGTTGTAAAGTCACTTCACAGGCAAAATCTGTATTTTTACATAAAGATAGGAAATCACCTGCTTGTGAACGTGTTTCGCGATATTCAGGCAAATAACGCCCTGCTTGACGCATCATCCACACCGGTGTGGTATCTACAGGTTCGCGTAACAAAGCACGGAGGAAACGATCATTTTTCAAAGTCGTCATTACCAATCTCTATCTTCTTTATGTGGCAGCATCATATCAAAAACAGAGACATTTTTATAATTTCAATTTCACACAAAAAACTCGTCAATCTACTAAAAAATGCATATTTACACAAAAGTCTACTGCAAGCCTTGGGGTTTTCTGCAATACTTGCAACATGTTACATTGGGGTCGTTGGATATTCTTTTAATCACTAAATTACCAATCTTGGGCTCATAGAAATGAGTTATTGGTAATTTTATGCACTTTGAGATTAGATCAATCCCCTATTGCTTATATGAAAATTCTTAAGGTTGAATTACATGTTTGTTCGCTCATTACTCGCTATGAGTTTAAGTTGTATTATTGCTAATGTTGCTTTTGCTGCTTCAACAACTGAGCAACCCCTGAACCCTAAAAAGGTATCAGCTCCTGTAGAAGATCCGATTGATCCTTTAGCAGTAGATGCAGCTTCAACTGTAAAAGCTCAAGCTTCGACACAAATTACCGCTCAAGAACAAAACGACTTAAATCGAGCGTCAACAACATTACAAAATTTACAGAAAACTGAAGATCCAAATGCTGAATCAGGCATCGCGGCGTCTACTCCAGCTGTTGCTAAAAGCACTGCTGCGTCTACGGCTCCTGCGACAACCGCTGCATCATGGACTTTAGATAGCTTAAACTCGGCAGAATGGTCTGAAAATATTGGTAAAGGCCAACTTCCAGTTTATGCGCGTGCACATGTAATGCTCAATAATGCACATGCTTCGCCAGGTGCAATTGACGGCATGAGCGGTAAAAATACATTAAAAGCAATTTCTTCATTCCAACAAATGAATGGTTTATCACCTACTGGTGACCTGACCAAAGAAACTTGGGATGCATTGGTTGCTAAACAAACCAAGCCAGCATTTATTGAATACACGATTTCTGATGCTGACTTAAAAGGCCCATATGCTGAGTCGATTCCTTCTGACTACGCATTACAAGCTAAAATGAAAGGTTTGTACTACACACGTGTAACCGAAATGTTGGGTGAGAAGTTTCATATTGATGAAGCTTTCTTAAAGAAAATTAACCCAACTGCGACATTCAAAAAAGCGGGTGAAAAAATCATTGTTCCAAACGTACGCAATGATTTACCAGAAGATATTCATTTGATTATTGCCCATAAAGGTGCAAAACAATTGTATCTCTTCAATAGCCGGAACCAAATGATTGCCTCATTTCCTGCAACAATTGGCAGTACTGATAC
The DNA here is from genome assembly GCF_029967875.1 of Acinetobacter sp. V89_4. Lineage (NCBI taxonomy): Bacteria > Pseudomonadati > Pseudomonadota > Gammaproteobacteria > Moraxellales > Moraxellaceae > Acinetobacter > Acinetobacter sp. V89_4. The sequence continues at coordinate 308,108 of NZ_JASCAI010000029.1, read as the reverse complement.
GCCTTCTCCGGCCGGTACTTACAAGGTAGTTGGTGTGGCTCGTAACCCTTGGTATAGCTATTCACCTTCGAACTTCGTACAAGGTAAAAACTTAAAACCACTTTCTTTACCACCTGGCCCGAATGCTCCAGTAGGTAATATCTGGATTGGTTTAAGTAAAAAATCTTTCGGTATTCACGGAACACCAAACCCATCTTTAATTTCTAAAACAGCATCACACGGTTGTATCCGTTTAACAAACTGGGATGCAAACGATTTAGGAAATAAAGTACGGTCTGGCGTAACTGTTAAATTCCTTGAGTAATCCATATATTCTTTAAAAAACCTGCCTTCATGGCAGGTTTTTTTATTCTTAAAAAAGTGATCAATAAAAAACTTTACAACCATATCAATTATGCAACGACATGTTGCAGTTAGCCTATTTTTCTAGTCTCCATAGAACATTAATATATTTCTCAAGAGATAAATAAAAAATTTGGGAGATTAAATCATGAATACTTATCTACATCGTGGTGAAGATCGAGGACATATAAAAGCGGGTTGGTTAGAGTCTTATCACAGCTTTTCATTTGGTAGCTGGTACGATCCTAAATATATGGGTGTTAGTGCATTACGTGTGATTAATGATGACCGAATTGATGCACATAATGGTTTCGGTACGCACTCGCATGACAACATGGAAATCTTAACCTGTGTGCTAGATGGTGCTATTTCACACCGCGACACCATGGGAAATGAAGGCCAGATTAAAGCAGGTGAATGGCAGCTCATGAGCGCTGGCACAGGTGTGGCGCATAGTGAAATCAACAACACTGATACGCCTGTACATTTATTACAGATCTGGATTATTCCAGACGTAAAAGAAGCTGAGCCAAATTACCAGCAAATTAGTCTTGACCCACGCAATGATCCAAACAAATGGCATTTAATCGCAGGACCTGATGCAAATGCACCGATGCATATTCGCCAAAATACAGAGATAAAGTCAGCTGTATTGGAAAAAGGATATGACTTAAATGTTGAGCCAGTTAAAAAAGTGAACTATGTTCACGTGATTTCAGGCGTAATCCGTATTGGTGATCAAGAAGTCAAAGCAGGCGATGCTTTCGTGTTTGAAGGTAAAGCAACAATTCAGGCAACTGAAGATAGTCAATTTATCTGGTTCGATTTACCTTAAATCATTAAAAGCCCTTTGCATAAAAGGGCTTTTTTTAATCTCCACCGCCGCCGCTATCACAGCTACCTGAATCTGAAGATGATGAACAATCATTTGAATAGCTTGAGCTATGATGACTAGAACTATTATCGTGAAAATGATGTGTTGAAGAAGATGAATGATCGTGTTCGCCAGATGACGAATTGTTTTTTAGATTTTTGAGTAGAGCAATTAAGCAGATCAGTCCAATACTAGAAAAAATTGCAATAAATATAATTATAAATAACTTCAAATAACGACCTCCTACTAAAGCAACATAGATGTGTGTTGTGTTCCTATTTCATTATTTAAATGAGTCATGCTGAAGAAACAAGTTGTTTTTTGATAAATAAGATACAACTTATAAAAACAGAAAAATTGGCAGAATAACCTTTTAAAAAGCACAAAGGTTACGCAATACCAATTTCAAAAACATTATGTTCAATCTTATAAACTATAGAAAATCTTTTAATTTTCCTTTACATACAAATAAGCACTTGCTCTTGATATACCTAAATGTTGCGCAACTGTCTCGACAGCCTTTTTAATATCTAACAAACCATTATTCTTTAACTCATGTATTAATTTTTTTCTCTCATTGAGTTTTAGCATACGCGGTGTAGTGGCATGTTTTGAGGCAAATTGATCGATATATTTCCGGATTGCTTCAGTGCCACTCGGCTCCAAATTTTCAACAATGTTATCAGTTTCAATTTTAGTGAAATGCTCTAAAGCACTTTGCATCCCTCTAAATAGGGTTAAATCAATATTCATGCATAAAGCAGCCACATACTGGCCCTCTTCATCTTTAATTCCAATAGACGTGCTTTTTGCGGGACGGCCATCTGCAAACTGATTTGCATAGTTTGAAATAAGGTTTGGAAATTCTGGAGACATGATTCTAGCCAATCCTAATTCAGTTGCTGGATCTCCAACTTTTCGACCAGATAAATTATTGTGTATTGAAAGTATGGCATGTTCAGGATTTGTTAAGTCATGGACCACAACTTCGCAAAAAGGAGATAGCGTTTCACTTAATCCCTTTGCAATTGTATCTAGCTGAGTGAGTAAATGTTTATCACGATTGCCCAATGTATTTCCTCCAAATGACTTACTTACTATTTCAAACCCTAGCGTAAAGCATGCAATAGTAATTTAGACTTTTTATCTAATTTTAAACTTAATGTAAATCAAAATCTTATATCTCATTGTTATCACATTAGAAAATAAAATTAGACATTTTATCTAAATATATATATTTTATCTAAACAAGGTCCATATATTGTGCGTTGCTTGAGCAATAGTAAATCTTGCATCCAAAAACATTGAATTAGGTTTAATTATGAAAAATTTAACCCTTCCCACTTATGAAGATGTCTCAGCCGCTGCTGAACGTATAAAAGGTTTTGCAAATAAGACTCCTGTTTTAACCTCACGTACTGTGAACAATGAGTTTGAAGCAGAAGTATTTTTTAAATGTGAGAATTTTCAGCGTGTTGGTGCTTTCAAATTTCGTGGTGCAATGAATGCGCTTTTGCAATTCAATGATGCTCAAAAAAAAGCGGGCGTGGTTGCTTTCTCTTCGGGAAACCATGCACAAGCGATTGCACTGTCAGCAAAAACTCTTGGTATTCCAGCCATAATCGTTATGCCCCAAGATGCTCCTGCTGCAAAAATGGCAGCAACACGAGAATACGGCGCCGATATTGTTGAATTTGATCGCTATACAGAAGATCGGGAAAAAATTGGAAAAGAGATCGCCGAAAAAAATGGCCTGACACTCATTCCATCTTATGACCATCCTCATGTAATTGCAGGTCAAGGAACGGCTGCAAAAGAGTTATTTGAAGAAGTGGGTGACTTAGATTATCTGTTTGTATGTTTAGGTGGTGGTGGTTTATTGGCAGGTTCTGCCCTGTCTGCTCGCCATTTCTCTCCCAACTGTAAAATATATGGTGTTGAACCTGCTCTAGGAAATGATGGACAAATGTCTTTAAGAAAAGGAGAAATTGTCCATATTGATACGCCACAAACCATTGCTGATGGTGCTCAAACTCAATATTTAGGCAAATTAACATTCCCTATTATTCAAAAGAATGTAGATGACATTTTGACAGTAGAAGATGAAGACCTGATTAGCTGTATGAAGTTCTTCGCTGAAAGAATGAAGATGGTGGTTGAACCGACCGGATGTCTCGGATTTGCTGCTGCGCGTAATTTAAAGCACGAGTTAAAAGGTAAACGTATAGGCATCATTATTAGTGGCGGAAACGTCGATATTTCTAAATATGTAGAGTTTTTATCTGCTTAATAAAAGCCAATGTCTATCTATGAGTTCAGTTAATACATCATAGATAGGCATTCCATACTACTCGCCTCTCGACCTGTTCGTGTCTTAATTTAAATAAACTTTTGGAGATGGTGATGAGATTTATTTCTGAGTCTGAATCTTCTGCTCTCATCAATCATGAACTGGCTTATGACGCGATTTACCAAGCTTTAATTGCTGTAACTCAACCAGAAACTAAAAGTTTTTCTGTGGTTCATGGTCAAGGGTCCGATAGCAAAAATACCTTTAGTATTAAGTCATCGGCGACTCAGCACTTGGCTGGTCTTAAAGTTGGTTCTTTTTGGGATGACAACCCTAAACATGGTTTGCCTCGACATAACGCACTCATTTTATTATTTAATCAAGCCAATGGAAAAATGGCAGCAGCCATTGAAGCAGGCAAAGTTAATGCATTTCGAACAGCTGCGTCTAATGCAGTTGCGACCAATATCTTGGCAAGAAAAGATTCAAAAGTATTGGCTATATTGGGTACAGGAAATCAGGCCAAATATGAATGTGAGGCGCTAGCGAGAATTAGAAATTTTGAACAGATTTTGATAGTAGGACGCGACTTAAATAAAGCTGAAAAAATGGCAGATGCCCTCAAGCCCTTAGGTATTCAGCTTAAAATTACGGGTGCAAAAGAAGCTTGTGAACAGGCTGATGTTATTGTGACTGCAACCTCTTCGCACACTCCTCTTTTTAAAGCAGAATGGGTCAAAGCTGGTACTCATATTTCATCGATGGGTTCCGATAAAAAAGGCAAACAAGAACTTCCGCCAGAGTTATTTGCACATAGTGGTTTATTTTGTGATCTTGATGTACAGTCTAAACTTATTGGTGAATTTCAACATGCTCCTGAGTCTACAACTTTAACAAATATAGGTGATGTGCTCTTAGCAAATGCCCAAGGTAGGCAGTCTCAGAAACAAATCACAATTTATGACAGTTCAGGGCTATCGATCCAAGATTTATATATCGCCCAGAAAATTTTAGAAATTTCTTAATCTTTACTTTTAACTGCATCATTCAGGCTGATGCAGTTAAATTAAAACATCTTTCTTTTGATAACGCTTTGCGAATTCTTTCTTAAAATCAGAATTAATCTTGAGTAAAAACTTTGGCAAAAGACGCTATATATTGCTCAGCCTTCGCCTCATAATTTTGAAAACCCGCATCAAAAACCCATCTTTCAATTTCAGATTTTTTGACTAAATTTTGCAAATAAAGCTGATGATATCGGTCTAATTCTTCTTTTAAACTTCTTAGCATGAGTTCATTTAAACTAGTGGGAGGATTCAGACCTGTATCTAAAAGACTCGGTGCAAATGCCACACTTTTGAGTTCCAATTGATGCGCTGTTCTTACAACAGTTTTTATCGCAGTCTCGATTCGCTCTATCGTGAAATCTTCTGGCGCTCCCATGCCTATAAGCAAAACTTTAGAAGCTTGTATGGTTGAGGGAGTTTGATTTATTAAAAGAGAGTCATTGAGTTTCGCACTAAACCAGTTATTTTTCCGTATTTCATATAGTCTTCCGTTTAGAGCTTCATCTAAATGTGCCAAACCACCAGAAAAAGAACGGTTATCCATTTCATGTTCAAAAATACAAGCACAGGAAAGCTCAACCTCAGCCGAGGTACAGTCCCAAGTCACGAGTTCAATGTTTAAATTTTGGTAACGCCCAATTTTAGTTTGCTTTATATCTGTGCTCATATTTTTACTCTTCTCGTTTTACCATGCATATTTAAGCTCAAGGCCTAAATAGTTTGCGTCTTTACCACCTGCTTTCTTAATGGTATCTCCGACTTCAAAGTGCACTCCTTCGGCAGCAACAGACAAATTAGCATTTATTTTTTGATCTGCTCTCAGTTGAATATATGCCCCTGTCCAGCTTGAACCTTGGCCTGCTGTGTTTACCATGCTGTTATTACCTTGGAAATAAACTGCATCATTGGTGGTTTCACGCCATTGAAAACCTAATGCACTTAACAGAGTAAGTTTATCGGAAGGCTTAAGTGTCAGAGATGGTTTTATGTGAATAATATTGCTGTAGCCACTGTAACCCGCCAAAGTAAAGTATGAGCCGTTTGCAAAGAGCTGGTTAAAAGTATTGAGTTCATTATCGTTGGCGTTTTTATCACCTGTAGCAATATCAAACTGGACGCCTAAACGCGGCGACCAAGCTTGGTCAGCAAACGTGTATCCTGTAATACTACTGAGTCCCCATGCTTGAATAGTTTGTCCACCAATCTTTCCATGTTGCAACATGCCTTCAACATCCCAATCGATATTATTCTTTTTACCCATATGGCGAAGGTCATATAAGTCGCGAATTTCATTGCCCTTAACACTCGTAAAAGATGCGTTATCCCGTTCATAACGTGAGTAATAACCAGATAACTCACCTCCCCACACATTTTGTTTATCTACGCGAAAGCCGCTAAAACTTAAATTACGCTTCGAGTGGTCGTTAAAAGTTGAATCTTTTTCAATTTGAACAGGTCTGGTGAGATAGCCTAAAACTCTCCAATCACCATATTCATAATTCGACCAAATTCCATCGAAGGCTTGCCTAACATTTGGCCCCTCACGATTTGAAATAAAGCGCTGTAAGTCAAAAGCCATCTCTTGACGGCCCACTCTAAATTTAAAAGTTCCATTGTTTAAAGGACTCACCCAAGCAATAAAAGCTTGCTCTACATCGAGTCTATTCTGATCGGTACTGCTAATATTCTTTTTATCAAACGCTCGTGCATCACTGAGCTGAGTAAATAATTGTAAATGATCGCCAATACGTGCATCTGCATGAACTTGTAATCTTTGAATTAAATAACGATCGGCTTGATTATTTCCGCTACCAAATCTCGTATTATTATTGACTTCAAAACGCTCGCGAATATTCGCACCCAATGACAAATAATTATTATCGCCAAAGGGTATATATTTGAAATTATCCCCTATTTTCTTTGGTACACATGAGTTTTTTAAAACATCCCAATTTTCTTGCCAACGATTGGTTGAGATTTTTGGGCGAGCTGGACATGCATTTGTATTTGAAACTTCATTTTCTGCATGCGCAAATTCATAAAGAAATAAACTCCCCGTAAGCAAGACGCTCATTTTTATAATTTTAAGGTATGTTTCTGAGCACTTAATTCGATATTTTCTATCATTAGAAATAGGCTGAGCCATATGGTTATCCACGGTAATAAACAGGTCATTGCAGAGACTTAGTCTTTTGCACTCACACCGCCCTTAGGCGATATGAGCGTTGATTTCTAACAATCATTAAGACAATAAATTACTTTGTAGCGGCATGAATTTCGGCAATATAACCACCTGGAAACTGCACCATTGCGGCTTCACGACCATCCGATTTATAGGTATTTACCAATACAGATACACCCGCTTTTGTGGCTTTATCTAAAGTCTCCGATAAATTTTTGACTTCATAACCTGTCATATCGTGCCCATATGGATATGGAAGATGACCATCGGTAACCAACACAGTCATTTTGCCGAAATCAGATTCAACGCGAATACGTCTATACGTTTCATTTGGACGTCCAATCTCTACACCAGCCGCTTTCGGATTGTCTGAAACCACTTTGCCGTGCGAGAAATTAACGAACTTTTTAACAAAAGAATCGGCACTTTGTTTTGAAACATAAATACGATTTTCTGGAACGGTTTCTAGTTTGTTATAGCTCGGTTTAGTCGTGTGCCAATAAAGCTGCATATTTACGCCACCTGGCCATTGGATGACTGCATCACGCCCGATTGGGTCAGGAAATGCATCAACAATCACATCTGCGCCATTTGCTTTGGCAGACTGGACGGCTGTATCCATATCTTTGACTAAATAGCCCGTTCTTTCTAAACCAAACGGATATGGAATTGGAGTTTTAAAACCAAATACAGACAGTGTTCCTACTGGAGTCAATACAAGCTGGGAAATGGTTTGGCTTGGTGTTGGCGTCACCTGAAAAACGCCCTGTTTAGATTTGGTCCCGCCAAAAGTCGCGACTAAGCTGTCGGTAAATTTATCGAAGTCTTCGGGGTTAACATACACATGCGTTGTATCGTATTGAGGAGCTACACCGGGCGCTTCACTTTTTACACTGGTTGTTGTTTTAGCAAAAACTTGAGGAACAATGGTAACATTTGTGCCCACTAGCATTGTGCTTAAAAGCAAGGCTGATAATGATTTACGCATAAAAGACTCCGTAAGAATTAAGTGCTACAACTTATTGTGACTTTGTTTGTTGATTAGAAAGAATGGTGACCATCACTAGAGCAGCAATGAGACCGAGATGTTCAAAGAAACTATTAAACGTGCTAAAAAATACTGGACCTGTGTGATTCCAAAAATCGTTTGCAACCAGCATTGCTATTGCGGTTAGACAACCTAAAGCCCCCGCTCCTAACCAGACAAAACGATTAAAAATCACCAAGAGCGAACCCACAATTTCAATAAAAATCGCTGTAGCTGCCCAGAGCCAAGCAGGTTGTAAACCAAAACTTGCCTGCTCCTCAATAGCCGCATGAAATCCGATTAATTTATTCATTCCACCGATTAAATAGGCTGAAACTAATGCAAGTCGAAGAAGTGGGAGCAATCCATGAATTGATAAGATCTTTTTTACCCACACAGGATTATTATTAATTAAGTCACTCATCTATTTACCTCATTGGTATTTCGATTTTTTAACAACCCTATAAAGTTATAAAAATATTAATATTTGCAAGAACCATGATTTTAATTTAGATATTTAAAATGATTATTTATATGATCCACCAAAAAATTAATTAGCAGAGTATATAAAATCAAAAATAAGCGTAAACTACTAGACACCTATTTAAATACAAACTGTATCCTTAAAAGATACAATGATTGATAAGTAAAAATTCATAATATAGTTTAGCTACACGCCAATTTAGCCTTTCAAAATTTAATGGATAAACTAGACTGTATTCATACTTTTATTAGTGTTGTAGAAAGTGGAAATTTTAGTAATGCCTCCAGAAACTTAGGTATTACTCGAGATCAAGTTTCTAAAAGAATTTTTTATTTAGAAAGTTTATTCAGTACATCCTTGTTTACACGTAATACCAGAAAGATGGACCTCACCCGCTCAGGGGAAAAGTTCTATCAACGTTGTAAAGTCATTATTAAAGAATTAGATTTAGCTGCCAATGACTTCATCTATGATCAAAAGTATCCTGAAGGTATATTAAAAATCAACGTTCCAGATGCTTTTATTCAGACATGCTTTTCAGAGATTATTTCCAATTTTCTAAACCAATATCCTAATATCGAAATTGATCTTTTATTTTCAGAAAACTCAGTTGACATCAATAAAAATAAATTTGATATTATTTTAAAAATTGATGATGAAATTAAAGAGCAAGATATCTTTTTACTAGACACTTATAAAAGAAACTTCTATGCAACAACGACATTTTTAAATAAATACGGAAAACCTAAAAGCATAGAAGAATTAAGAAAATGTAATATATCGCTATATTCAAAATCAGATTTAAAAAATAATTTTATTGATTCAAACCCTCAACTCATTTGCAATAATATAGAAATTCTTTTAGATTTTTGCCAAAAGAATCACAGTATTTTATTTATTCCCGATTTTTTAGCAAAAAGATATGAAGATGCAGGCGTTATTATTAATTGCTCAGAAGACATCTTTTCATCAACCGTTCATTTTTATGCAACTACACCCTATGGATCAAAAATTCCAAAAAAGGTTCAGCTCTTTTTAGACTCGCTAAAGCAACATTTTCAGCCTAACACTGAGGCTCTTTAATTTAGTTTTTTAATCACATACAGCTATGCATTTTTTATTAGCTACAAATTACCCCCCATCACATCCTCCTCAACCAGAAGGTGAACATGCATTGAATAGCTAGCGTTGAGATGATGGCTGTTATCATAAGAATGATGTAAATAAGACGAATTATCATGCTCGCTAGATGGCGAATAATTTTTTAAATTTCTAAGCAGAGCAATTAAACAGATCAGTCCAATACTGGAAAAATTACAATAAATAACTATCTCCTAATAAAGCTAATAATTGGCCTCCCTGCTACATTATCTAACCCGAATCCTGCTTAAGGAAATGCAACTCCTTATCTTGAAGCTTCCCTATATTTTTGAGTATAACAACTTAAATATTTCGATCTGATAAAACCAAAAATCGAACATAATATTGCACTTATCTTTTTTAAAGAAAAATCCTTATCCACAATTCAGGTTATTTAAGATATAAAAAGCATAATTGAATTACGCTTTTTATATATCTAACAATGAAATTTAGTTTTTGATTTGAATAGGGTAAGCAATATATCTCATATTCCCATACTTCAAATAAGAAGCTCCGGTTAAAGGATTAAGATGTGTACCACTAATAATCATTGCTGCACTAGGTCCTCCATCTAAACGAATTGCATAATTGATACCAAATGCTTTAAATACAGAACAGAGATCAGCAGCTGTTGTCGTTCCTGATGAAGTAGATGAAACCATAACAATTTCACCTGTAGATAAGTTAGCTCCTATTGCAGACCATCTATTATTTTCAGTACTTGTTGTACAAACACCATTTTTAACAACAGATGTTGAGCTACTAACTAAATTATAACCATAACTTTGGAAATTATAAGTTGGACTACTCGTTTCAAAGAAACCTAACCCTTTCGTGCTACTTACTCCAAAAGTTAATTTATTTCCACCATCGGTATTTTTAGCCCTTATTACATTATCAGTATTGAGAAAACCTTTAGCTGTGCCTTTGCCTCCGCTTAAAGCACCAGCATCCCCATCCCACATAAAACCATTGACTAATGCGATGCCTCCATAATTTGTCATACGCACTAGATTAAGTTGATGGGGAACAGATGCAGTACTTGAAACTGATACGGGCAAGGCATATTTGATCCGAGTATCTTTTGCATTAATGAATGCAATATGAATATTAGGTGCAATATTTTCACAAGCTGAAATTCGTGCTACTCCTGTAGATTGTAATGTAGTTCTATAGGAAGCTAAATTTGCAGTTATAGTAGATGAACAAGTTGTAGCAGCCGCAGCCAGAGAGACTTTTTGTGCGGCATTACTGGGATAGTCTGAGCCTTCAATGATACGAGTACTTGACTCGGAAATTTCTGAGTAAGCTATAGATGTTGTTGCATTACTACTTAAAGTTGCGGTAGTTGTTTTTTTATCTTTTTCAGCAATTTTAATATTTAAATTTCCATTTCCTTTGATATAAGGGTAAATATCAAGCATAGGAAACTTTTTGCCAACATTATGCTCAGTAATAATGTAAAGCTGAGGATGATTTAGAAAATTTGAAGGAAAAGTAATTGAGCTTTTACTATTTAAATTGATTGATTGATTAAACTTAGGATCAACTAAATAATATTTGGCTTCAGGATTATAAGGTAGTGCCGTCGCAGCCATAGGTTGATATCTCGCTACCCCATTACCTCTATCTATTTTATTTAAAACAATATAAAGATTAGTTCCTTGATATTCAGAATCAATTTTTACTGGCTGGGCAAGTTTGAGTTCACCTTCTATTGATTGCTTGCCAGTAGTCGGTTCGAAGAGAATTTGATTAATTTGTTCATTTTCAGGAATGAGTACATCTGCTATAAGCTGACCTCTAGTAGTACTGCTATTAGCTACAGGTATATACTTATTAACATCAGCTTTCCAGCATGAAGAGGTTGAGCAAAGAATTAAATCTGAAACATTAATTTCACCCGCATCTGTCTTACTAGACACGGTTAGGTTGACTCTCAACCGTGATAAATGATCAACTTTTTTACCTTCATATTTTAATAAATTTTGTGCTGTAAAAGGAGGTAAAACAGCATAAATAGAACTACTAGAAATGAGTAATGCACTCAAAATAAAAATATTTTTCATGAAATGAATAAAACCTTTTGGCTGAGCTATATTATTAGAAAAAGAACAATAACTTAAAAAACTAGTATAAAAAAGAATTTATATTATTTTTTTGTAATGTATAAAAAAGTAAAAATATTATAGTTCAATTCTATATTCACAACTATTAAGTAAAAAAATAAAATATATTCAATTATATGAGAATAAAATCAGTATTCGCAATCGGCACCATAAAATAAAAATAAATTATTTTTCAAAAACTTAAAAATTCTTTTGTAATAAAAACCTAATTTCCCCGAATAAATAATAAAATTTAAAATAATTAAGAAATCTTAATATTTAATACTAAATTTAAAAGCCAAGATTATTAACTCAAACCCTCAACTGATCTGCAATAATATAGAAATTCTTTTAGATTTTTGCCAAAAGAACCAGAGTATTTTGTTTATTCCCGATTTCTTAGCAAAAAAATATGAAGATGCGGGCCTTATTATTAATTGCTCACAGGACATCTTTTCATCAACGGTTCATTTTTATGCAACCACACCCTATGGATCAAAAATTCCCAAAAAGGTTCAGCTCTTTTTAGACTCGCTAAAGCAACATTTTCAGCCTATTACTGATATTTCTATATAAACCTTAGCAATATTAATACCTCCTCCATTGTGATTTTGGCCTCACTCACCTCTATGATGAGATCTTAATTATGAAGTTTAGATTTTTAATTAAGATCTCATCTAGGTTTATTTTCTTAATATTTTTACCGACCCTTTTTTGTAGATGCTTCTAAAGATTGGAGCAGCACTGACAAAGAAGCATTGATATTATCTATTTCATTACTAGACAGTACTGAAAGTATATGACGTTCATTCTCTACATGTGCTTCTACTGCCTTATTGATTAACTCCAATCCATGACTTGTAAGCTGTACAAGCATACTACGGGCATCTTCTTCGTTATCGATACGCTCAATAAGGTTCCTTTGTTCCAGTTTCTTTAAACGATGTGTCATTGTTCCAGAAGTAATCATTAATGCTGAAAACAATTCAGTTGGACTTAGCCTATATGGGGATCCGGAACGTCTAAGCGTAGCCAACATATCGAACTCCCAAAGACTTAAGTCAAAGGTTGAGAAGGTAGATTCCAAAAGCCGTTCTAACAGAGTAGCGCACCGTTTAATACGACCAATAGGCCCCATCGGACTGGCATCAAGATCCGGTCGTTCTTTCGCCCATTGTTCTAAAATTTTATCAACTTCATCTTTTTGCAGACTATCGTTCTGTTTTTTCATTTATCTTGACTTCAAGCTAATTGGTGTGACAACATAATAATATCTTGAATTGAAGATAAATGGCAAATATATGTCAAAGCCTATTCCAGCTTCACGTGGGTTAGATATTTTACTCACCGCATTAGCTCCTATTATTTGGGGTTCCACTTATATTGTGACATCAGAACTTTTACCATCAGACCGCCCTTTCACCTCAGCACTAATACGAGTATTACCAGCAGGTTTACTTTTATTGTTATTTACTCGCCGCATGCCTGCCAAAAATGATTGGTGGCGTTTACTCATATTGGGGACGCTCAATATCGGGCTTTTTCAAGCTTTTCTATTTGTCGCAGCCTATCGTTTACCAGGTGGATTAGCTGCTGTACTTGGTGCAATCCAGCCTTTACTGGTAATGGTATTAGCTTGGGTAATAGATGGTCGGTCACCACTCAGAGCTACACTCTGGTCAGCTGTGATCGGTATGTTTGGAATGGCAATCTTGCTGTTATCGCCGAATACCGTTTTTGAACCGATTGGAATCTTAGCTGCATTATTAGGTGCTATATGCATGGCGTGTGGTGTGTGGCTCACATCTCGCTGGAAGTTAGATATGCCATTACTCGCTCTTACAGGTTGGCAGCTTGTGATTGGGGGCTTAATTCTTCTCCCTATTGCTTGGATGGTAGATGCACCTCTCCCTACTTTAAAACCTGTCCAATATATTTCTTACGCTTATTTGAGCTTAGCGGGTGCTTTAGTTGCTTATGTACTTTGGTTTAGAGGCATAACTCGTCTACCAAGTGTGGCAGTTGCATCTCTTGGGTTACTTAGTCCTCTAACTGCGGTGGTACTGGGTTGGGCTTTATTATCACAGTCAATTTCAGGAACTGCCCTTTTAGGGTTAGTTATCGTGCTTATTAGTGTGTTCGTAGTGCAATGGACAAGTGCACGTCGTAATTAATCATTAACTTTAAAATTATTTTTCTTTTCTGAGGCTTATATGAATATCTCTATACAACACGCTATTGAAACTCGCACATCAATTAATAACTTTCAGCCAAATCGCTCTTTAGATGAAGCTACCATCAAGCTATTAGTCGAATTAGCAACAAAGGCTCCCTCGGCTTATAATTTACAAAATTGGCGTTTCATAGCGGTACGCTCTGAAGAGTCAAAACAATTATTGAAAGCGGCAGCTTTTGGGCAAGATAAAATTACTGATGCTTCTGTAAATTTCATAATCTGCGGGACATTTGATGCACATCATCAACTGCATAACGCACTTCAGCCATCCCTAGAAAATAATATTATGGGACATAAAGTTATTGATAGCTGGGTAAGACAAGCGACCAATGCTTATCAAGATAACGCTATATTACAACGCGATGAGGCTGTTCGCTCTGCATCTTTAGCAGCCATGACCTTAATACTCGCTGCACAAGAAATGGGTTTAGGAACTTGTGCAATGGGTGGATTTGACGCAAAACAAGTATCTCAAGATTTTGAACTTACTGCGAATGAATTACCTGTCATGATTGTTGCTGTGGGTTATCCAACCATTAATAATTGGGCGCAAAAAATACGTAAGCCTGTAGCTGACGTTCTTACGATTGTTTAATAAATCCATAGCAAAAAAGAATAGCCTGCATAGATTTCATTTCTTGTGTGTTGCCGTTTAAATCTGATAGTTATACTTTTTTATGTGACTATCAGATTTAACTGAACTAAATTCGTTTTATCACTGAACTTTTAAACATTAGCGGAACGATAAAATATTAAATTGTTTTATGAACGTTAAATCCCCCCTTTCAAGAAACAGTCCAGCACCCTTTCCCGTTCGATTGCCAGATCCGAGCTTAAAAGCTGAATAATTGCGCCCTCAATCATATATAAAAATAATTTGGCATCCTGAAAAGTCACATCGTTTTTGAGTGTTCTCAACTGGCTATAAATCTCATTAATTAGCCACGTTCTATATCTCACTGCGACTTGATAGGCTTTTGGATAGGTCAGTTTGATTTCAAAAATGGCTTTAAATAATAGATAGTACGGCCCTTCTAAATCGGTATGTAAGAAATAAAGTTTCTTTAATTGATCAGTTACGTTGATGCGGTTGACCTCGTTAGCAATTGAAATCACTTTTTCTTTTAATCGCTCTTTTTGCACAATCAAACAGATTTCAATAAACCGCTCTTTCGAGTGAAAGTAGTTATAAAAAGTCGCTTTTGGAATTTTTGACTCTTTCACAATTCGGTCGATTCCAACGATATGAAATCCGTGATGGTGAAACAAATGAATTGATGTATTAACAACTTCTATAGCGCGCGTTGGGAGAACTAAATTTGGCATCGTTTTACCGTTATAAATTCTTGTTGTTTCTTAATGAGATACTTTTTTGGGAGAAAAAAAGGCATAGCAAAGCCCGTAAAGACTGTGCTTGGCACATCTCAAGTTTTATTGTTGATTAAGTTTTTGAGCCGTAATGACTTAAAGCCTGAAAACCCTAAAGGTTATCAAGCTGCTTTAAATTTTTAAGTTGTGTCGTTATAGCTTTTGGCAAAGGCTGCCAAGAAATTAAGAATGTGCAAAGCCAACTCCTTTTTATTGGGAGTTCTGCCAGACATTTATAGAATTATGGTGGCAGAACGAAAGGGGGTTAGCAGACTGGCCGAAAAAACCCAGCACACCCGAAGGTGTCCCCCTCCCGTTCCACCGTAGAGGGGGCACGAGGGTCCGTCACTAAAAGAATTAACTTTTAATGCTTTTCGGAACGGTCTGCTAAAACCGACTGGCAATGTGGCCAGCAGGCAAAGGATAGTGCTCTGCCCTTTAGCAGTCAAGCACACACAATGACATTTGTTTTAAATTAGATCATTAAAAAGTAAGGATAAATAATGAATAAGTGATTGTTAAATGGGGGTTTATAAAGATAGGAATGATTACTAGTGAACTGCACCCCCGAAAGTTGGACACTCATAGTCTAATTTAAAGGGGGCTTTACTTTCTTACTGGTTAATTATCTACTTTTTTATATGCTTTAGATTATCTAAAGCGATATTGATATCTTTGTATTCATTACTTGATTTGAAAACATACAATAAGAATTTTTCAAGTACATCAACTTGTTGTACATCAAAGTATTCTAATAATGCTTTAATCAAATCAGGACTATTAGCTCTTTCTAATCGATAAAGCCACCATGTGAAGCTATTACTATACAAAGAATCTGGTTCATTTAAATAGTGCTTCATAATCGCAGGAGTGTAAAATAAATATGCCTGAGGGGTTAAGTAACTGAAACCTGTAAAGTGCATATTTAGATATAAAGAAGGTATTTCTAAAGGGTTGCTAAATCTATTAGCCATCTTCCTTTTTTCTTTAATTGCTTGAATAGCCTCTTCCTGATCTGCTGCAAGCCATCCACATGTTTCAAAAAAACCAAGCTCCTGGCTCGCCCATTCCTCTGCGGTTAAATGAGAGTCTGGATGTTGTTTATCAAAATACCAATAACTGGTATCCGCATAATCTTCTTCGGCAAGAGTATAGTTATCACCTAAAGTAACATCCTTATACTCTTGCTCTATTTGATTCTTTAAAGTATCGATATTCATTTTATTGTCCTAAACCCCCTAGATAACTTTTTTCCAAAATTTTCAACTTTGTCAAATATAGAATGCGACAAACAGGCATAAAAAAGGCTTACACGTTATAAAACGATCTTGTACATAAGTTTCCTTGCGGCAAAAAAAGCTAGCTGTTAGCAGCTTTTTTAACCACTAATCTTCTGATAAATAACCATTAATCTAATAATTTGATCCAATTCGTTGGTAAAAATTGTTCATCATTTTCTTCACTAAATCCGGCTCTTGTAATTTTTATGTTTCCTGCAGTTAAAACAAGTTCCATAGAAGGATTATTAAAGAAGAATGTAAACTTAAACCTATTATTATCTGAATCTTCAATATCATAATCAGTTATGTAGAATTGCCCAGAACTCAAATCATCAGTAATAGTAAATCTATTAATAACTGAATTTTCAAAGATAACTAATCCCTTTTCAAGGGAATATTTTCCTGATTCAAAATTTGAAAAAATATGTATATACAGAAGTACATTTAAGTTAAAGGTCTTTGGATTAGAATCTAATAAAAATCCATAAAATCTTGCGTCATGTAATACTCCTAAAACATCATCATACTTACTGATCATAGCCCAACTCCACATCCAGCAAGGTTATGAGCTTTGACAATACAACGACCATCAGGTAATTGATTATTTACATCACAATGCCAATGAATCGGTCTACCAGTTTTAGTCATACAACTCGGTTTTTTGTAATTGTGTCGTCTGAGTATCAGATTGAGAAGTATCATTCTGATTATTATCCTCACATCCCCAATAAAATTGCTACTAAAAATAGTTTTTTCATTTATTCCCCCTTATTTTATAATAGTATATGTTAATTTTTAATAAAAAAATAGAATGAAACAATAAAGCCCACTAAATGGCTTTAAATTATCGTTTTATTTTTGCGGTTGTATTCTCAGTCAAGGAATGACTAATAATAGATTTTAGATTAACAATTCTGCCAAATATAAATGAGAAAAATAAGCATAAAAAATAGCTTACATATTATTAAAATGATCTTATACACAACTTCCCTTCAGGCAATAAAAACTCACGCAATGAGCAGGCTCTCCTTAAGTTAAAAATAATTACCTAGCTTGTGTATTAAGCCCATCTGACATCACTATCATCATAATTTCAATATAAGAAAAAGCCCCGAAGGACTTTTCATTTGAGTTAAGTGTTCTCCGTTAAAAACTCTTTAATAAATTTTTTTTGATCATCACTAAAAACATGATTATCTTCTTCCCAACGTGTTTCTAATCTAAAAATAAAACTATCCATATAAGCTTTATTTTTATCTGTTGTTAGAAAGTAATAAATAGCAGCTGGTAAAAAAAACTTAAAACCTTCTGAGCTTAAATAGCTACAATTAACACCAAAATAATATAAATATTCATAGCTTACATCTGTCCAAATTTTAATGCCTTCTTGTGGTCTACCACGTGATCGAACAGCTTCTAGCCCAATTTGTAAGTAAAAATCAGGCCAATCAAAGCCATATGACAGAAGTAAATCTTCTGCCGATAGTTCTAATGCAGATAAATAATCGTTATCAATTTGTTCAAAATATCTATAATGAGTATCATAAAAATCACACTCAAGTAGTGAGCGATTCCCACCTAATTGGAATGGAGGAAATACTTTTTCAAAAAGTTCTTTAATATTGATATTCATAATTAATTTTCACCTAGACTCAAAGCATTTTGCGCGTCAACAACTCCGAACGATGTAAACACTTTATCGTTACACTCAGAATCCTAATAAACTTATATTATTTAAACACTCATCTACTCCTTCTTTCATCTCTAGAGATAGATTGGAAGTAAATAACAGAAAGTCTTTTAGCACTTCTATTTGTGCCTTGGTAAAACAATTTAATAATTTAGAAATTTCTTCAAAAGTATTTAAACTTCTTAAACGATAAAACCAAGAAAAAAAACTAGGTGAAGATAGAACTTCTGTATCTTTTAAAACAGAACTCATAATAGCTGGGGTATAAAATAGAAATCCCTGAGGTTCTAAAAAACCAAAACCCGTATGGTAGTTGTCTAAATATGAAACAGGTATTTCAAAAGGATTACTGTACCTATTATTCATTTTCCTCTTTTCTTTAATTGCATTTACAGCCTCTTTAAAGTCCTCTCTAAACCAATTACCAGTCTCAAGAAGGAAAAGTTCCTGCTTTACCCATTCTTCCTCAGTTAAGTTTAAATCGGTGCGCCTTTTATCAAAGTACCAGTAGCTTGTATCGGCATAATCTTCCTCAGGCAGAGTATAAGCATTCCCCAAAGTAACATTTTTAAATTCAAACTCTATTTGATTCTTTAAAGTATCGATATTCATTTTATTGTCCTAAAACCCCTAGATAAATTTTTTTCCAAAATTTTCAACTCTGCCAATTATTAAATGCGACAAACAGACATAAAAAAGCTCACATGTTATTAAAGCGATCTTGTACATAACTTTTCTTCAAACAATAACAACTCAGTCAATGAGCGGGTTCTGTTTAAGTTAATATAATTACTAAACTTGTGTATTAAGCCCATCTGACATCATCATAATTTCAATATAATAAGAAGCCCCGTAGGAATTTTCATTTAAGTTAAGTATTTTCTTCAATGATCTTCTTTAGATATTTATCTGGAACATCTTTAAATTCCACAGGTTTATAAGTTTTAAAAAAATCATGAAGTTCATTATCATCGACTATTTCTCCATCTGGTTTCACAAATCTGAAATCAAATTTCTCGCTTGTTTCAAATGTATAAACCAATTCATCAAGGTCGTTATACCATTTTTGATTAATATACTCCTCATCTTCATTGGCAACTTCATAAACTATAGTATTCAACTTTTTCAATTGCCCATCGATCATTTCAAAATCTTCAGTTCCGAATATCTTACTTGATGAATCTGTGAAATAATTTTTATAAGCTATTACCTCATAGTTTGAATTAAATAAAGTTTCACTTACAATTTTCTTTCCTTCTGAAAACTCTTTCAACTCATCTAGAACCAATTTTTCTTCAAGAAAACTAGAAACTCTAAAACACCAACCATATTGATCAGTGAAGTGAATTGTTTTAATTGGTTGCCCTTTTGAAGGCTTAGTAACATCTAATTTAATCATTTTGAATCATCTCATTAAACCGTTTAATACTTTGGCTACCTGTAAAGTATTTGGTGTTATTAATGCTGCAGAAACTCTAAAGTCTTTAACAGCATCAATTAATGTCGACGCTCCTATAACTTCCGAATTAGTAATTGACCAACGCATTAAAGGTGATATTGCTGGACTCAGCATTAGTGACGAAGCTGCTAACTTGTAATTAGATGTTATTGGTAATAAGAAATCTGTTGTTTGTAATTGTGTCATCTGTGGATCAGATTGAGACGTATCGCTCTGGTTATTATCCCACTTCCCGTCAACCCCAATAATATTGCTACTAAAAAATAGTTTTTTCATTTATTTCCCCTTATTTTCAAATATTTTATTTTACTTTTTAATTAAAAACTATATAAAAAATAAAGCTTTCTAAATGGCTTTAAATCATAGATCTCTTCTTGTGCTTGTATTCTCAGTCAAAGAACGACTAATAATCGAGTTTGGATCACCAGTTCTATAAATATAAAATGATAAAAACAGGCATAAAAAAAGGGCTTACACGTTATGAAACGATGTAAACCCTTTATAAATCTTGGTAGGTATATCCAGACTCGAACTGGAGACCTCTACGATGTCAACGTAGCGCTCTAACCAACTGAGCTATACACCTAGAATGGAAAGCATCATATTCATTTTTCAAAAGCAAAACAAGTGATTTTCAATTGAAAAAAATACAAATGAGCAGACTTTAAGCAGCCTTTTTTCATTTTCAAAAAAAGAAAAACGGTACATGGTTTAACCACATACCGTTTTATTTAGCTGAATATCAAGTTCAACTTAACAAGGACATTTCTTTAAAGTACCGCCTGCCGATGGATAACGCGCATCGACACAATGACGGTAGAAAGTCTTTGCATCCATTGGTGTTAAATCAGGATGATGAGCTTTCATGTGCTCCACATAAGTCTGATAATCTGGCACGCCAACCATCAGTCGAAAGCTTTGCTGCAAACGCTGCCACAAGGTTGCAATACGCGACCAGTTCTTTGGAGAAAGCAACAGCTCTTTCTGCGAGAGCACCGTCATTTTGATGATTTTCGCAATAATGACAGTTCCATTTTTTGCAAATTTAAAATTCATCATTACTCTCCTCGTGGGGTGACCACTTCCGGATCAGCATATACGGCAGGCGCTTCATTTACAGTTGGTTTAGGGCTTGCTAAAGCACGGCGCACAATACCAATTGAAGCAATAATCATGACAATCGAAACAATCATAAAGAAGCCACAAAGCGCAGCATTAATCTGATTCGACATCACAATGTTTTGCATTTCAGCAATACTTTTAGCTGGTTTTAATATTTCACCGCGAGCAATCGCGTCAGAGAACTTATGCGCTTGCGCCAAGAAACCAATCTTAGGATTTTCGTGGAAAATCTTTTGCCAGCCCGCAGTCATACAGGTTATGAATAAGAAAATTGTTGGGATGATCGTCACCCAAACATATTTTTCTTTTTTCATTTTAAACAGAATGACTGTACCCAAAATGAGTGCCATCGAAGCCAACATTTGGTTACCAACACCAAATAAAGGCCATAAGGAGTTAACACCACCGAGTGGATCAATCACACCTTGATAGACGAAGAAGCCCCATCCACCGACTGCAACTGCCGTACCAACCAAGTTACCAAAGAATGAACCTGATGCTTTAACCGCAGGAATAACAATACCAACTGTGTCTTGCACCATGAAACGACAAGCACGAGTACCCGCATCTACAGCAGTTAAAATGAATAACGCTTCAAATAAAATCGCAAAGTGGTACCAAAATGCCATCATTGAACGGCTATTGAAAATTTCCGAAATGATATGTGCCATACCAATCGCAAAGGTAGGCGCACCACCCGTACGCGATAAAATCGAAGATTCTCCGACTTCCTGTGCCAACACAGTTAACATTTCAGGAGTAACGACAAAGCCTAAATTACGCACAGCTTCTGCCGCAGTTTCTACTGTTGTACCCAGTACAGCCGCAGGAGCATTAATTGCAAAGTACACACCTGGGTCTAAGACAGTTGCACAGATCATCGCCATAATACCGACGAATGATTCCATGAGCATACCGCCATAACCAATCACACGAATATCCGCTTCGTTATCGACGAGTTTTGGTGTTGTACCACTTGATACAAGCGCATGGAAACCAGAAATCGCACCACAGGCAATGGTAATAAATAGGAATGGGAATAAGCTACCCGAGAAAACAGGGCCAGTACCGTCAATAAAATGAGTCACTGCTGGCATTTTCAGTTCAGGTAATGCAATGATAATACCGACTGCTAAACCGAGAATGACACCAATTTTAAGGAATGTTGATAGATAATCACGCGGTGCTAACAATAACCAGACAGGTAAGACTGAGGCGATAAAACCATAAATGATTAAGCACCATGTCAGCTGTGTTCCTGTTAAGGTGAAAAACTCACCCCAGTAAGGATCCGCTGCAACATGTCCACCGTAAACAATTGCAAGCATCATTAAGACGAAGCCAATAATCGAAACCTCAGCAATACGTCCCGGGCGAATAAAACGCATGTAAACGCCCATAAATAATGCAATTGGAATAGTCGCTGCAATCGTAAAAACACCCCATGGACTATGGGCAAGTGCTTTAACCACAACTAAAGCCAATACCGCAAGGATAATAATCATTACCCCAAGTGCACCAAGCATTACAACGATACCAGCAAAAGAACCCAGTTCCTGTTTTGCCATTTCACCAAGCGAACGACCGTCTCGACGCGTTGAAATAAATAAAACTAAGAAGTCTTGTACTGCACCCGCGACAACCACACCGACCAGTAGCCAGATTGTCCCTGGTAAAAAACCCATTTGTGCAGCCAAAATTGGCCCGACTAATGGCCCCGCTCCTGCAATTGCAGCGAAGTGGTGACCAAAAAGTACATATTTATTGGTGGGAACATAATCCAGACCATCGGCTAAACGGTGGGCTGGGGTTAAACGTCTTGGGTTTAATTCAAATACTTTAGTTGCAATAAATAGACTATAAAATCGATATGCGATGCTATATACACATGCTGCAGCCAGTACAAGCCAAACCGCATTAACATGTTCACCACGACTGAGTGCCAGCATCCCAAAAGAAATTGCACCTATAATTGCCACTAGGCTCCAGACCAGCTTGGAGGGAAGCGTAGATTTCGCTTGCATTGTGTCCATTCTTAACCTCTCAATAAATAACTACAGCATTTTTATATTGTTATGTACTGTTCTATCAAATCCTTGTGACTGTACTCCTCCTTTAATTTTTTTCCTCTTATACTTTCGCATAAAAAAAGGGATGATTTACATCATCCCTTCGATAATAGTGTATTTTTTAACTATTATGCACGCTCTAAATAATCGCCAGTACGAGTATCTACACGAACGCTTTCTTCTTGCTGAACAAATAACGGAACACGAACAACCGCACCTGTTTCAAGCTTAGCTGGTTTACCGCCACCGCCAGATGTATCACCGCGTACGCCTGGATCAGTTTCAACAATTTTTAATACAACGAAGTTCGGTGGGTTTACAGTTAAAGGTACGCCGTTGAACAACATAATCGTACATTTTTCATTTGAATCGTCTTTTAACCATTTTGCAGCATCGCCCATTGCAGTTTTGTCTGCAGCGATTTGCTCAAAAGATACAGGATCCATGAAATTCCACATTTCACCATCGTTGTATAGGTATTCCATTTCAACTTCAACAATATCAGCAGCTTCTAAAGAGTCACCTGATTTGAAAGTTTTTTCTAATACTTTACCAGTTTTAAGGTTACGTAATTTTACACGGTTGAACGCTTGACCTTTACCTGGTTTTACATATTCGTTTTCCATGATTGAACATGGGTTACCATCAAGCATAACCTTAAGGCCTGCTTTAAAATCATTTGTAGAATAATAGGCCATGAAAGGCACACTCCAAACTTAACAAGTCAACTATGCGATATAATGCGTTGTTGCATTATCTTAATCGTGTCAAATGATAAACTATTTATACCAAGAGCAAAACTGGCAATCACAACTGAGTGACCTTATTACTGATCCGTCGGAGTTGCTAAGCCTACTCGAGTTATCCTCTGATCAGCTATTATCAGGTGCGATTCTGGCTTCTGAACAGTTTAAATTGCGTGTTCCTCGCGCGTTCGTCGGAAAAATGAACGCTAAAAACCCTTTTGACCCGCTTTTGCTACAGGTTTTACCTCATCATTTAGAACTTGAAGAACATCCTGAATTTGTAACAGACCCTTTGGGTGAAGAAGCAGCAAATCAACTACCCGGTGTATTACATAAATATAAATCACGTTTTTTACTGACTTTGACGGGTGCTTGTGCCGTACATTGCCGTTATTGTTTCCGTCGTCATTTTCCCTATCAAGAAAATTTACCGAAAAATGATGATTGGCTAAATATTAAAAATTACATTGAAGCGAATCCGCACATTAATGAAATCATTTTAAGTGGTGGAGATCCCCTTACGCTTTCTAACCGTAAATTAGCACTTTGGCTAGAACGTTTATCATCTCTCAAACAAATTAAGATTCTGAGAATTCATTCACGAGTTCCAATTGTGATTCCAAACCGGATCGACGAAGAGCTGATTTCTTTATTAAAAAACAGTAGGCTGCGTATTATTCTGGTGGTACACTCAAACCACGCTTCTGAACTCGATGACTTTACCTGTTCAAAATTGTTGCAGTTATCTGCCGAGCACATTACTGTACTTAATCAGGCAGTATTGCTTAAAGGCGTTAATGATTCTGCACAGACATTAATTGATTTAAGTTATCGTTTATTTGAAGCTCGCGTTATGCCTTATTACTTACATGTTTTAGATAAAGTAAAAGGTGCACAACATTTTGATTTAATACCATCTGAGATAGATGATATATATCGTGATGTGTTAGCGAACCTACCGGGGTATTTGGTTCCTAAACTCGTCAGGGAAATTGCGGGCGAAAAGAATAAAACACCGCTTTTTGGGGCAACAACATTTTGAGTTATATAATAAGTGATGATGAATAATGCACTATCGGACATTTTTCACAATCAAACCGAACTCACTCGTGAGCGGTTAAGCTTTTGTGAAGCCAATATTAAAGATCTTAATGAATGGGTCACTACCCTTTCTATTATGCAACTCGGCGATACGTCAAAAGCATTATTCACCGCCATTTTAGAGCTCAATGAATTAAAATGTAGTGAAACCTTACGTTTTGATCTTATACAAACGCTTCATCCCACCATTAATAACGTTCTTGCTAGTCTAGAAAAAAACTTTTTTAACCAAGGTGTTATTAGTACAGACCGTAACGAACATATTATTGAGTTAGCGATGTTGCTGCGTTGCTATTTCGCCAGTATTTATTTAAATATTGCACAAAATAGCCATGGGCAATTACAGCATCAAAAGTTTTCTCTATTTGCCTATAAGCAAAAAAAGAATTTGCAAACGGCACGTACCTTATCGACATTTCATGCCCTACAACAATTAACGAGTCTCTTATATCAGCAGCATATGCTCTATAGTGAGCCTCTTAAAGGACAGTGGCTGGTTGCACATCAGCTCTATGAAACCGCTGTTCAACACAAATATCATCTCATCAATATTAATCATATTCAGGGTATCCACCACCCTCTAGCAAATATTACCCAAGCTTATGCTCAGCTAATTTTGCTCGATATTTTAAATACGAATCAGATTCGCCAATCAGAAATTCAAGCCTTATTTCAATGTAGTTTTGACTGGGCAAGAATGATTCAAATTTTGCCGAAAGATACAGCATTAACCAAATATGTAGTTGACCCAAGTAAAGACCATCCGCCAGTCTATAACACCAAACGCAGCTCTAACTTTAGCCCAAGCATTTTTATAGGCACTCAGGCTTTACTTGAGCATGTCACTGCAACCATGCATAAAAATGCGCAATATATTTCCAAAAATGAAAAGTTTTATTTAAGCCCAGCTTTAAAATTTCATGTTCAAACGATTTTAGGTACAACGGCTCAACGTCGTCACGAACGTTATGAATATAATGCAGAACTCCAAATTTGTTTCGGTTTAAGTACGGCTCATTTCTATCTAGCGAAAGCAAAAAACTTTGAAGAAACGCTACAACTTAACAATAATTACAACTTACAAAGTGAGTCTAAAGTTTTATCCAATTTAGAGAAAAAAGAACAACAAACGACATCTTATCAACGCTTAAGTCGTGAAAGCAAAACCATTTATCAAACCACTGTTCTCGATATTAGTGTCAATGGATATCGTATTAAATGGTCTGGGGAAGCACCGAAAAATCTAAGAACCGGTGAATATATTTTAGTTAAAGAAACTTTGCATGGACAATGGCGCGGCGGCGTAATCCGCTGGATTAAACAGTCGACAGAAAAATCTCTAGAGTTAGGTCTAGAGATTTTGTCACAGGCGATGTTCCCTTGTGCAGTGCATGTTCAGGCAGAGCGTCATACACGCAATTATCATCCTGCACTATTACTACAAACACAAAATCTAGAAGAAATACAAAATACGTTAATTTTACCGGGCTCACAAATTTTTAGAGAGCAACAAACAATTCATTTACGATTGGGGACAGAAGAAATCAAAGTGTATCTACTCAAAGCACAACTCATTACTCAAAGTTTTATTCAATTTCATTTCGAACTTCTGAATGAGCAGCAACAAAATCTGCTTGATCAGTTCATGATGAAAAAGAATAGCAACTCTAGCAGTCAAGATTTATGGGAAGCACTAAAGTGAGAAACTCTTTATTATCTAAAAAGTTAAAACGTACTGAAACACGTTTACTCATTATTGATGACAACCAGCTACGTTATAACCAGATTTTAAATTTATTATTGGGGAATAATTATCAAGTTCATGCTTTATTACTTGATGATCTAAAAAGTTTCGAAAAACAGTTAAATACGCCTTGGGATGCTATTATTTTTGGTCGTGCTTATGACCTAAAAATTGAACAAACACTCTCCCTTATTCAAGCATCTGAGCAGCCACATTTACCTGTTTTATTATTGCAACCTGAAGATTATCAACCTCAGCAATATCAAGCCTATATTCATAAAGGTATTTATGACGTAGTTCCATTAGAGCCATTAGATTATTTTTATATCACGCTTATTCGGACCTTGTCGTATAGCCACTTATTGCAAACTGAACAACGCCTGACCAATGAATTGGAAACTATTCATTCTCATACACAAACATTGGTTAATAACAGTCATAAAGCAGTTGCCCTCTTTCAAGAAGGCATGCACGTTAAGGCAAATACAGAATACCTCAACCTTTTTGGCTTTAAGCAAGAAGAAGAGATTATTGGCCTACCCATCTTAGATGTTTTACAACCCAATGATTTAAATATTTTTAAACAAAGATTTAAGAAGATTTCATTAGGTCAATTTGATCAGGCTCGTTTTGAAATCCAGAGTCAACATGCAGCAATTTCAGGTAATAATGCTTTAAAACTTGAATTTATTCCGAGTCAGGAAGAAGACGCCGTACAGTTAACCATTGACTATCAACTGGATTTACAAACACCTGCCAATACAGCATTTTCTGAAAAAAGTTACGGATCCACTGCGCCTTGGCAACAAATTAATCGACAACTATCGACACACCCTGCTCAAGCGAATGCATTGGTTTTATTCAGACTAAATCAGTGCCCAGAACGAGTGTTTCAACTAGACTGGCAAATACCCGGACAATATTTTAATCAGCTGCAAAGTTTCCTGAAAGAACAGGCTCAAATGCCGATTTTCAATCTTGAACTTGGGGCGTATCTTGGCGTTTTGCAAGCTGAAAACAGTACAGTCCTTAACTCCCAATTGGCTAGTCTGCAAAGTTTGCAAAAAGAGCATTTATTAACGGTTAATGAACTTAATTACTCAGTACAATTCAAACTGAGTTATGCGCAAATTACAGAACCATTAAATGAAGCTAGCCTTGCAAAGCTTCTTGATCAAACAAATCAGCAAGCGTTACCTAAAGCCAAGCCAGAAATTGAGCTAACGCCAACAATCGATCTTATCCCTTCTGAACCTATCAGCTCGTCTTTGTCACTTGATTTAAGCCTTCAAGATGTTGATGCTCCAATGCCTTCACCGTTATTGCAGCAGTTAAAGCAACAGCTGGCACGGGGTGAAATTCATTTAAAATATCAGCAGATTTATGATAAGCATGATCAAGAAACCCATAACTACGAAGTGACGAGTGGTTTTATTGCAGATGAACAGTGGCATGATTTAAATGATTTAGCCGCTTTGCGAGATGATAGTGAACTTTCGATTCAATTAGACCGTTGGATTTTGGTCGAGGCTTGCAAGCAGCTACATAATTTCATCACGCAGTACCCGAAAGCCAAGCTGATTATTAACTTAAATATTGATATCTTACTCAAAGATAAATCAGCCCCTGAACTCATTTCGAAATTACTCACCATTATTGGTAGTAAGCAAGAAAGCCCGTTGATTTTACAATTTTCAGAGCAAGCGATTCAGCCACATCTTGCAATTGCACAGCAACTTATAGCCCGCCTACGTCAACACGGCGCAGAAATTTCAATTCGGGATTTCACATCTTCTATGTATAGTGAATCGATATTGCAACAACTTGATGTTCAATATTTAAAATTGCAATCGAAGAAGACAGAGCTATTAAACTCAGATGCTGGTTTAGCGCAATTACAAGAAAAAATTCTAAATTATTT
This sequence comes from Acinetobacter sp. V89_4, assembly GCF_029967875.1. Lineage (NCBI taxonomy): Bacteria > Pseudomonadati > Pseudomonadota > Gammaproteobacteria > Moraxellales > Moraxellaceae > Acinetobacter > Acinetobacter sp. V89_4. The sequence goes on along the minus strand of NZ_JASCAI010000029.1, from coordinate 279,858 downwards.
GACTGTAAAACCTGTTGGGATTTTACTTGCTGATCTTAATGATATGAACTTATTTGCTAATGCTTGGAATGTGGAAGCACGTTTCTTACAAGGTCGTTATTTCCAGAAACGACTTGATCGATTAACAGACGTACAAGACCAATAATGGTCTTGTCGTTCATAAACAAAAAACGGGCATAAAGCCCGTTTTTTGTTTCGTTTTTCAGTATTAACGCTTGATAGAGCGAGACATACCAGAGAAACGTTGTTTGAATTTGTCGATACGACCACCAGTGTCTACATTCTTTTGCTTACCAGTGTAGAAAGGGTGGCAAGCTGAACATACGTCAAGGTAGATAGTTTCTTTACCTAAAGCAGAACGAGTTTCGATTACGTTACCGCAAGAACAAGTTGCAACTAATTTTTCATATTTTGGGTGAATATCGGCGCGCATCGTCGATTACTCCTAATTGTAGAAAGGCTTAAGCTGTCATCGCAATTGATCACTCTCAATATAAATCGAGGAAAGCTCAAAATGAGCAGATCAACACCACAACAGACCATTCTTTTGGCCCACCGAAACCTCTAGGGTTAGAGCTAAGCACAACAAGTGGACAAGATTATACGCCAAATATTTTTTATTTGCGAATTAATCTTTAGATTTAGCCCAGTAATTTGCAATGACCCCGCAAACCATTAATTGAATTTGGTGAAAGATCATAATAGGCAACACAATCATGCCTAAAGGCTGACCAATAAATAAGATTTGCGCCATCGGCACACCACTTGCCAACGTCTTTTTTGAACTACAAAAGAAAACCGTGACTTGATCTGCTCGGTTAAATCCAAAAGCACGAGGTAGATACAGTGCTAATAACATAATGACCGTTAAAAGAACTGAACAAGCAACCACTAAAATAAGCAAGGTTTTCCAATTTACCTGATGCCAAAGACCTGCAACCACTGCCCCACTGAACGCGCCATACACTACCATCAAAATCGAGCCTTGATCGAATGCTTTAACGATACTTGGGACTTTTGCCATATACGGGAAAATATAAGGACGTAATATTTGCCCTAAAATAAACGGCACTAATAGCAACAATGTAATTTGTATAATTGAAGCAGTCGGGTCGAACCCATGTTGGCTTTGGCCTAAAATAAAAAAGCTCACCAACACGGGTGTAATAAACATACCAATCAAATTGGAAAAAGATGCGCTACAGACCGCTCCAGCCACATTCCCTTTTGCAACTGATGTAAATGCAATAGAAGATTGAACTGTAGAGGGTAAAAAGCACATAAACAGAAAACCCCAGTACAGCTGCTGGCCGAGTAGAGGTAACAGAATCGGTTTAGCTAACAAACCAAGCACGGGGAAAATAAAAAAAGTAAATGCGAAGACAAGTAAATGCATTTTCCAATGCAAAACGCCTTCAATTACAGCCTCGCGAGACAGCTTCGCACCATGCAAAAAGAATAAAATTGCAATCGCGACAGTAGTCAGTGTATTGAAATATTGTGCTGCTTGACCACTGACTGGAAAAAATGTTGCTAGCAGTACCATTCCAACTAACAAAATTGTAAATCGATCAAGTGCCAATAACTTCAACATAGCCACATCCTATGATTATTTTAGATAATAAAAAACCCAGTTGATAAATTGACCATCTGGTCAAGCGTTCATCATACTGGGCTAAAAAAATAAAGCTAGACTTTTAAGACCTAAATCTTAAAGTGTCATAGTCAATTTTTAGTTATTTGTCGCATTAGCATCTTGTTGAATCAACTCGATTTTATAACCATCTGGATCTTCAACAAATGCGATAACGGTAACACCGCCTTTCATTGGGCCCGCTTCACGCACAACTTTGCCACCACGTGCTTTAATTTCTTCACACGCTTTATAGGCATCGTCAACACCAATCGCAATATGACCATAGGCATTGCCTAACTCATAACTTGACGTATCCCAGTTATGGGTAAGCTCAAGCACAGTATTGGTTTCTTCATCACCGTAACCAACAAATGCCAGTGTAAAGCGCCCTTCTTCATAATCACGCTTACGAAGTAACTTCATTCCTAATACTTCGGTATAGAACTTTAAAGATTGTTCTAAATTGCCTACTCGCAACATTGTATGAAGCATTCGCATGTTTATTCACCTGCCTTTTCTGATTCATGAGTTTGATGATCTTTTAAAAGCTTTCCAACCCAAACCACTAAAATCAAGATTGGAATACCAATAAGAGTGGTCATCAAAAAGAACTTTGGATAGCCAATATTACTCACTATGGTACCTGAATATCCACCCAAAAGTTTTGGCGTGAGCGTCATGAGTGAACTAAAGATCGCATATTGAACAGCTGTAAATGACACACTCGTTAAACTTGAAAGGAATGCAATAAATGCTGCACCAGCCAAGCCAGAAGCCAAGTTGTCGACAATAATGGCAAAATAGAGCCATAAAGAACTATATGGTTTAATTACCTTACCGCTGACTTCAACTGTTTGGCCAGAAAGAGGATCAATGTATGGGAGCGGCTCAATATTCACATCTAATTCACTTGTCGCTTTTAGATTCGCACTCACTGCATATGGATGAGATGCAGAAAGTATTTTCTGTTCGCCCTCTACTACAGCGACCTTAAGCTCTTTACTCGTTGATGCTACTAATTTTTTCGCATCGATGGTCGTACTAAAAACACCTTTTTGATCAGTCATTTTTGCATCAAAATTTTGCCCATCAAGACTAATTATGATTTTTTGTGCAGGAGTTAAAGCTTGCCCAAAGTATTGGCCTCGAACAACAACACTTCCCTCTCCATCTTTTAATGAAACCTGATCATTTCCCATAACAGGTAAAATTTGTAGAGGTGATTTTGCCAATTCAGTGGTCAGTAACGGCTGAGTACGTACTACAGGCGGCACAGTATTTTGTGCAGCATAAGCAGCTTTCACTTCAATTTGTTTTGTTCCGCTAAAAGCAGAACTTGGAACTTCTAATTTCCATAAGCCTACTTCATCTGGTTTAACTTGATAGCTTTGACCACCAACTTTTACATCAACCATATCTAATGGCTGACCAGATTTTACGAGCCCAATAAAAATTAAATTTGTAGAACTTGCTAAAACTGCACCCACAAACATCAGCTTCATAATGTTTATGCGCTGTGCTAAAAGTCCCCCTAAGAATCCACCGACTAAACTGAATAACACACCATAGATTTTGACTGCTTCGGCAATTTCTTCTTTGCTAAAGTTCAGATCCTGATAAAACACATTGGAAATGACACCAGCAATAATGTCTGAAATACGGAAAAAACCAATGAGAAGTAATAAGACTAATGCAAGTTTGACACCATAACGTTTAAAGAAATCTAAAATGGGAGCAATCCACGTTTCTTTCGCCATTTGCTGATTAACTACACCAAATTTAACCAGTAAATAACCCACAAAAATGGCGCAAGCTGTAGCCGTTAAAAATCTTAAAGCTTCTAAACCAAATAATGCTGCGTTGTCTTTTATATTTCCAGCTTGTGAAATTGCATCTGTAATCTGCCCAGAATAAATATAGGTGACTACAAATGAAATAACAGCAATAAAAAATACAAAAACTAAGCGGTAATAATCACTAGTCTTATAGTTTTTATAGACACGATTTACCTGAGGTTCACGAACGAGTAATGTCGTTACAATACCAACTAGCATAACCGCTGCCATGGTTAAGTAAGTCATTTTCCAAGCTTCGTAAATGTAATTACCTTTAGCAGTCCCTAAGTGTGCAGCTAAAAATAATGCCCCCGCTCCAGCCACAATCATTCCGATTCGATAACCAGCATTGTAGGTAGATGCCAACACGGTTTGCATTTCTGTTTCTGCTAGTTCAATACGATAGGCATCAATTACGATATCTTGTGTTGCTGCTGAAAAACCAAGCAATACTGCACCCACTGCCATTTGAACCAGATAACTCTGACCTAAAGCCGGGTCAGAGAAAGCCATAATACAAATAGCAAGAACGATCAAACACTGTGCAATTAACAACCAAGCTCGTCTTCGTCCTAACATTTTAGTTAAGATCGGTACAGGTAATTCATCAATAAGAGGAGCCCAAACGAACTTAAAAGAGTAACCTAGAGCCGCCCAACTAAAAAAAGTGACTGCACTTTTATCAATGCCCGCCTCTCCAAGCCATAAAGAGAGACTAGAGAAAATTAATAAAATTGGAATTCCGGCAGAAAAACCCAGAAACAGCATAATTAATGCACGGCGATCTAAAAACGCTTTAAAAGCCGAGACCCAACCCGAAGCTTGTGTGGTCATTCGTTTTTTATTTTCCATAAATTATAAATGTGCCTATTCAAACCCTTCTTACAATTGCTTTCAAGATTCTTTATGCAAACATTTTTGTTTTGGCGATAAAAACCGCAAGTTTGCTTGATATTTTATGCTAAACCTGTATACCTTAAGGCTTCAACCTTCGTTTTCTTTTGCTGGATATCAACAGTGACACAAAAACTTGATCAAGTGACTATTTCAACTTTATCACTCGCTAAAACAACCACCACAAACGTCACAGTAAATGCATTTCCTTCAGCTTTTGAGCAACCTGATATAAAAATGACCTTAGATAAGACCGTTTTAAAACCTGAACAACTTACGCATATCCCCGATTTTGAAAAAATTCCAGCTTCAACTAAACGCATCAAACCTCTTAATAATTTTTTAGGTCAAGATCGTGCCAAAGCATCTGTAGAGGCGGGAATTTCTTTACCCTACTCAGGCTATAACATTTTTGCAGTAGGAACTGCTGGTTTAGGCAAACGTACTATGATTAAACGTTTGTTACAGCAGCACGCCAAAACAATGCCAACACCTGATGACTGGGTGTATGTCTATAATTTCAAGCAAGCACGTCAACCTATTGCCCTACGCTTTCCAGCAGGTCAAGGAACTAAGTTTCAACAGGCACATGATCAAACTTGGCAAATTATTTTAAAGCAACTTGAACGCCGTTTTAGTGCAGAGACTTATCACAATCGTATTGAACGTATTCGTCAGGAAACAGGTGATGTACAACAACAAGCGCTTGTTGAACTAACCAAAGAAGGTGAAGAACTCGATTTAAAACTCATTTCTCGTAATGAGAAACACGGTTTTGTTCCTGTACAAGTCAAAGATGATCAGGTTCAAGAACTTACCCAAACAGATATTGATGCATTAAATAGTAAGCAACGCGCTGAAATTGCTGCCAATATTCGCTATATGGATAAAAAACTGGATCGCCTTGGTCTACATTTAGGTGATTTAGAAGATGATGCACGCGACAAAGTGTCTGTGTTAAATCGGGATATTGCAACGCAAGTTGTTATGCCAAGAATGGAGCTTATTTTAAATAAATATGGCCAAGTGAAAGGACTCGAAGATTACTTAAAACAATATGCCCAAGATATTATTGATAATGTTGAACTGATCTTAGAACAAGATGAAGATGATTTTACTCCATCAATGTTCAATCGTGTTCCAGCACGTTATCAAGCCAATGTGATTGTTTCAAATAAACCAAATAGTGGCGCTCCTGTTATTTTTGAAGACTTCCCAACGCACTATAATTTACTCGGCCATGTTGAACAGCTCACCCATAACGGCACAATTACTACAGATTTCACGCTCATTCGTCCAGGTGCTCTACATCAAGCGAATGGTGGTTTTTTAATGCTTGAGGCCGAGCAACTACTTGAACAGCCTTATGCATGGCAAGGTTTAAAGCGTGCCTTAAAATCAGGCCAACTCAAGTTATCTTCTCTTGAACATATGCTGACGTTAACAGGCTCTATCTCGATAGAACCTGCCGCGGTTCCGCTTGATATTAAAGTGGTTCTTATGGCAGAACCTGAAATTTATTATGAAATTTTAGAAGTAGAACCAGAGCTTGGTAGTGTATTTAAAATTCGTGCAGATTTTACTGATACATTACAACGTAATGACGAAAATGAACAAGCCTACATGCAGCTTATTGCTGACTATGTACAAGCGGATAAATTGCTTCCGTTTGATCGTAGTGCTTTAGCAGCGTTACTTACTGACTCAAGTCGCCAGGCTGAAGACCAAAGTTCACTGTCGTTACATGCTTCAACCCTAGGTGACCTAATTCGCGAAGCACATCATCATGCATTTAAAGCGAATGAGAAGCTGGTAACCGACCAGCACATTAACCTCGCTCTACAACATCGCCAATATCGCTTAGGCTATTTAAGAGAGCTTTACTGGCAAGATCTTTCACGTGGTACACAATTAATCGAAACGTCGGGATACCGTTTAGGGCAGATCAATGCCCTCTCCGTCATTCATTATGCAGATGTTGAGTTTGGTTTACCTTCACGTTTAACGGCATCTGTTTATCAAGGTGGCGGTGATATTCTTGATATTGAACGTAGTGTAGAACTTGGTGGCTCACTTCATGCGAAAGGCGTGCTGCTGATGTCTAGCTTCTTAAAAGCTCACTTTGGCCGTGAACAGATTTTACACTTCTCCGCTGCGCTTGCATTCGAACAGAGCTATGGTCAAGTTGATGGCGATAGTGCAACTGTTGCTGAGCTTTCAGCGTTGATTTCTGCGATTAGCCAAATACCAATTGATCAATCATGGGCAATTACCGGCTCTATGAACCAATTAGGACAAGTTCAACCTATTGGCGGCGTAAATGCAAAAATTGAAGGATTTTATGATGCATGTAAACTACAAGGTCTGACAGGTAAGCAAGGTGTCATTATTCCTCGTCAAAACATGCAGCATTTGATGTTACGTCAAGATGTTATTGATGCTGTTCGCAGTGGTCAATTCCATATCCATGCAATTGATACGATTGATCAGGCACTTGAAATTTTGATGGCTCGTCCGGTCGGTACGCTCGATAAGAAGGGTAAATACAGCAAAAATTCAATTTATGCAGCAGTAATGGAACAACTTGAATATTGGCAAGCCATTGAAGATGGTGCTGAAATTGAAGAAGAGCCAAAAAAGAAAAAGAAAAATAAGAAAAAAATTAAGAAGCATGAAGAACTTACAGCTGACGATCTGCCACAAGAAAATGCAGAAGAGATTGCTACCTTAAAACAGAAGTAATAAAAAAGGGCCTGTAAAATACAGGCCCTTTTTTATTTTAGACTTGCAAAATTAACGAACGATTTGAATCGCTCGCCCTCCTGCTAACTGGCTAAAATATTGTTTAAGTGCTTCAACACAACGTTGAATTTTCATTGGTTGTTGATCATGCTTGGCAACCTCTGCATACAATGTAAACGTTGGTAATTTCCAATCTGGCATGAGTTCAATCAAAGAACCATTTTTTAGTTCTTTCTGAGCATCCAAATATAAAATTCGTGCAATACCATGCCCTTGCTGACATAACGCTTTTGCAACTTGTAAATTATTGCTCTGCAAACGGCTTTGCATTTCAATATTGAGCGTTTCACCTGTTTTTACATGTTGAAAATTGAAATGGCGTGAGTCATTCATGACATTAATCGACAACAATTCATGATCTCTTAAATCATTAGGATGCACAATTGGACTAGATTGATTGAGATAACTAGGAGAAGCAATCAAAATTTGATCTACAAAAGCCATCGGAATGATCGAGCTGCTCTCTTCTACAGGAGTAGAGCTCATGCGAACTGCAATATCAATTCGCTCTTCAATTAAATCGATATAACGATGCCCAACTTCGAAATGCACAGATAAACCGCGATGAGCCGACATCCAGTGAGATAATGCAGGAATGAGGTGTTGAACTGCCAAATCAGGAGTTGTCGCAATACGCAAATCCCCGATTAAGTCATCTCTCAATTCATTAATTCTGATTTTTCCCCTTTCAGCCGCCGCCAACATCTCTTGACAGCTTGAAAAAAAAGCCTGTCCGGCTTCTGTCAAACTAAGTTTACGAGTGGAGCGATGTAATAGAGTTACATCCATTTCATGCTCAAGCGAGCGTATCTGCTGACTCACCGCACTTGTTGTAATTCCTAATTCACGTGCCGCACCACTAAATGAACTTTTTTCAACCACACAAGCGAAAACACCCATCGCACGAAGCTGATCTAACATAGGTTTCCTCGAATCTAATTTTAAATTTATAAAAAATGCTTATTGTTGTAATGAAAGCAACCAATTACATTATACGAGGAAACCTAAGTTTTTTGCATTAGCTATTTTGGTAAAAGATTTATAGGATTAATCGGTTTTCCATCCAAACGAATCTGGAACTCGAGCATGACTTGAGATGCACCAGTAGATCCCATTTCGGCAATTTTTTGTCCAGCAGTTATATTATCACCGCTTTTCACAAACATCTTGCTATTGTGGGCATACGCACTGATATATCCGTCAATATGCTTAATTAAAACCAGATTTCCGTATTCTTTTAAGCCATCAGCTGCATAGACAACTTGACCATCAGCTGCGGCATAAATAGGGTCACCCTGATTTCCACCATAACGGATTCCCTTGACATTATTTGCCAAATTAAACCCTTGAATCACTGGTCCATTGGTCGGTTTTATCCAACGTAAGCTCGAATTTGGTGCAACTGATGCCACTGTCGTATTCGTTGACGGTACAGTAGACGGCTGTGTTGCTGGAGCAACAGGCTGTGTAGTTGGCAAAGCAATGGTTTGACGCTTGATTTGCTCAGGCTGTGCCATGACTTGTGTAGATACCGTTCTTGGTGAAGAACCTTTCTTCAAACGTAATGATTGATTGACATAAATACGATATGGCGCAGGAATATCATTCATTTCGGCAATACTGATGTAGTCCAGACCATAACGCATTGCGATACCACTTAAAGTATCACCTGAACGAACTGTGTAATAGTTAGGAGCCATTGCATAGCGAGAACTATTATTAATTTGTGGTTTAGAAGCACAACCTGCCATAGCTACGGTAAAACCTACAACCGCAGACAACAACATAATTTTCATTATTTTGTCTTTTTGGATATGCACTCTGTTTTGTTGCCCAATTAAATGCATTGATCTCCCTCACTAAATGCTACAAATCATTTCGGCTAAGAGTACCAAAAAAGTAAGAGGAAACACGTTCCTCTTTTTCTTTATTCACAAAGTTATAACATTCGAGCTCAATTATTGACTCAAACTGACCTGAAGGTCTTCTAAAACGGCGTAATTTGTAGCATCCATTTGAATAGGTGTAACACTGACATAACCGTTTGCTACCGCAAAGAAATCCGATTGAATCTGGCTTGAAACACGCTCCGGATCTGTAACCGCCTCGCCTGCTAATCCAATCCAGTAAACTTGGCGTCCTCTTGGGTCGACATGGCTGGTAATAGGTTTAGATTGAGCACGACGTCCCTGATACGTAATTTGTGCTCCTTTTAACTTCGGTACATCAGGAATATTGATATTAAAGATGTGTCGCGGAGGCAAAGCTGGCAATCCGCTTGCAATAAAATCATGAACCCATTGAGCAGCCTGAGCATAATCTTCTTTAACATTATAAGCGCGTACATCAGGACCAGCTAAAGAAACGGCAATTGCAGGTTGCTTCATTAAACGCCCTTCAAATGCAGCACCGACTGTTCCAGAATATAAAACATCATCACCTAAGTTCGCGCCACTATTGATTCCACTTACGACCAAGTCAAATTCGAAATCAAACAAACCATTCATAGACAAATAAACGCAATCTGCTGGCGTACCATTCACAGCCCATACATCTTCGGCAATTTGAATTGGGCGCAATGGTCTATCCAATGTTAATGCACTTGAAAAACCACTTCTTTCACTTTCTGGTGCAACCACAACCACACGTCCAAGCGGTTTTAATGCTTCAGCTAAAGCCTGTATACCTGGCGCAAAAACACCGTCATCATTCGCTATTAAAATATTCACTAAAATCTTTCTCTACAAATAAACCTAAAGGTTTTCACAATTGAATTATTTGTTGAATTATATATATTTATGCCTCCATAGCATTATAAAATTGTGAAAAAATGAAAACTTTTGCTCCTTTTTTTCAGGTATTGGGGATCAGTATCACATTGTGTACGCAAGCGGTTTTTGCAGATGAGGATATCTCAACACAAGAAGCTGATAGCTTAATTAAAGATGACATTGCGGCAACGCAAGTCTTACAGGAAATTTGTCCAGCATTCGTAGGGACAAATAAAAAACTTGAGTCAAATACTCAAAAAATTATCACAACGTATCTTCAAGGGTATTCGAATAAATCAATTACCCTCTCTGCTCTACAAAATGATGCAGAGTTTAAAACCCTGTTAAATGAAGCACGTCAAGCTTCAAAACAAATGGACCATCATGAGCAACACGAACTCTGTGAAGAGATCGTCAACTATAAAGAATAGGTTTTTGCTCGTTTAGGGTAGAAGTTTATTTACTGAGGTTTTCTGTTTGGTATTAAGCAGAAAACCAACATAACAATACATTTTTTCCATTTTTTTAACCTGTAAATTGGTTAAGCTATCGACATATTTAAAAATTTTATTTTGGGTTATCGATGTTTATGAAGAAAAGCTTAGTTCAATCGCTCTCTTTGGTTTTACTTATGAGCATGGCAACAGTTGGTTTTGCTGCTGATAAGAAGAAAACAGCTGAAAAGAAAACCGAAAATGAAAATGTTGTTGAAGTAACACCACAGCAAACTATTACTCCTGAAGAATTAGCTGCAATTCAAGTACTTTCTGAAATTTGCCCAAGCCTTATTGGCAAAAAAGATGCTGATTTTGCTCAAGGTTATGAACGTTTAGTAAAAGACTATTTACCAAATGAAGCCGACCCAGTTGCAGCTTTAGAGAAACGTGCTAAAGATAAAAGTTTCAAGAAAGTCTTAAAAGAAGCGCGTAATGATGCAAAAGCTGCTGGTAACGAGCAAAACACATTAGTTTGTCAAGACGTGAAAGCTTATCAATCGCAAAACTAAATTAGTAAAAAACTCTTGAGTTACAATACTGTTTGAAAAAGCCGACTTCCCCCATAGAAGTCGGCTTTGCTTTATCCTAAAATGCTAGGTTCTTCTGCTTCATACAAGATATTGGAATTACCTAGAATGACTCGAAAAAGCGCTATTGCTGCACTCCTCCTCTTACCAAGTTTTTCTTATGCAGCAACTGTCTTATCAGCTCCGCCAGAATTAAATAATAAGTCTTATGTATTAATGGATTATGAGACAGGACAAATTCTCGCTTCTAAAAATGAAAACGAAAAGCTTGCACCTGCTTCAATGACAAAAATGATGACAAGCTACATCATTGAACAAAAATTATTAAAAGGTGAACTGACTGAAAATGAGCAGGTTCGTATGAACGAGTCTGCATGGTGTAAAGGAAGCAGCTCTGAATCATGTATGTATGTTCCTTTAAATGGTACAGCGACTGTTCTAGAAATGCTTCGCGGTATCATTATCCAGTCAGGTAATGATGCATCAAAAGCAATGGCTGAACATATTGCCGGAAATGAAGGCACGTTTGCTCACATGATGAATCAGGAAGCAAAACGTATCGGTATGACAAATACCCAGTTCATTAACTCAACCGGTTTACCGGCAGAAGGTCATTATTCAACAGCTAAAGATATGGCTGTTTTAGCGCAACATATTATTAAAGACAGCTCAAGATATTACCCAATCTACTCTGAAAAAGAATTTACGTTTAACGGTATTAAACAAGGTAACCGTAATGCCTTGCTTTACACAGACCCAAGCGTAGATGGTTTAAAAACAGGTCATACAGATGAAGCGGGTTACTGCTTAACAACTTCAAGCAAACGTGGTCCGATGCGTCTCATTTCCGTTATTTTCGGAACGGATAGCGTTAATGAACGTGCTAACCAAACACGTACATTATTGTCTTGGGGCTTTGCAAACTTTGAAACTGCAAATATTCAACCAGCCAATCAAGTTCTTGCAAAAGCAAAAGTGTGGTTTGGTAAAGAAGATGAAGTTCAAATTGGTCTAGCTGAAAACTTTAGTGTGACTATGCCTAAAGGCAAAGCTAACGGTATTAAAACACAGTTAGTTGTTCAACCTAACTTAAATGCACCGCTTCAAAAAGGCCAAGTTGTGGGCAAACTTGTTGCTAGCCTTGACGGAAAAGTAATTGCTGAAAAACCATTAGTAGCATTAAAACCAGTTGAAGAAGCAGGATTCTTTGCACGCTTAATCGACCATGTTAAACAATTCTTCAGCAACTTATTCTAATTTTTGAATAGTTGAATTAAGCACTCATGCTATTTAGCCTGAGTGCTTTTTTATTTTATAATCCTACAAATTTTATTTTGATACTACTCATGGCAAAGAACATCCGTCCTTATCTTGAACACCGTCCTCAAGTTGATACAACATGTTATGTCGATGAAATGGCCGTTGTAGTCGGTGAAGTCAGCTTAGCCGAAAATGTTTCTGTCTGGCCTTTTGCCGTCATTCGTGGTGACGTAAATAGTATTCAAATTGGTAAAAACAGTAATGTACAAGACCATTGTATGTTGCACGTTAGCCATAAAAATGATGCAAAACCTAATGGCTCACCTCTTATTATTGGTGAAGATGTGACGGTTGGACATCATGTGACTTTGCATGGCTGCACCATCGGCAACCGAGTTTTAATCGGAATCAATACTGTTATTTTAGATGATGTGATTATTGAAGATGATGTAATGATTGGTGCTGGAAGTTTGGTTCCACCGCGTAAAGTCTTAAAAAGTGGTTATCTATATGTAGGAAGCCCTGTACAACAAGTGCGACCACTGACTGAAAAAGAATTAGCGTTTCTTCCTTATTCGGCAAGGCATTATGTAAAAGTACAAAATAATCATAAAGCGGCTCAAGCAGAGCAAGATTAATTAGCTCTATGAAATATCAGCAATAAAATTCTGATTTTTTAAACGATATGGTTTTGTAGTATTGCTCATATCGTTTAGCAGATCACCATAGCCAAAAACCCCTAAATTTCGTATCATACGTCTTTTAAATCATGGTGCTTTTTTATGGCCGCATGGACTCCTCATGTCACTGTTGCTACAGTCGTAGAAAAAGACGGACGCTATCTTTTTGTAGAAGAACATAGCGAAGGTTTTGTACACACAGTATTTAACCAACCTGCTGGTCATGTGGAATGCGGTGAGTCATTAACTCAAGCAGCCATTCGAGAAACACTTGAAGAAACAGGTCATCATGTTGAAATTGATGCCTTGCTTGGTATTTATACGTATACCCCGCCCATGTTTCCGGACCGTACCTATTACCGCTTCTGTTTTCTAGCACATGTGACTCAAGTTGAAAATAATCCTCAACTCGATACTGGTATTGTAGCTGCTGTGTGGATGACACCAGATGAGCTCAAAGAATCTGCTCGTGCCCGTAGTCCACTCGTACTCAAAGCAGTTGAAGATGCCATGAAAGGTCACCATTATCCTTTATCGCTTATTTATGAGCACCCTTTCTCTCCCTCATTAACTTCTCATTTGGATGCCTAGTCCTATGCAACAACGTGTCATCGTCGGTATGTCTGGTGGTGTAGACTCTTCTGTTTCTGCAGCACTTTTACTTCAACAAGGATATCAAGTTGAAGGTCTTTTCATGAAGAACTGGGAGGAAGACGACGGCACGGAATACTGTACGGCAATGGAAGATTTAGCCGATGCTCAAGCAGTAGCAGATAAAATCGGTATTAAACTCCATACAGCAAACTTTGCTATGGAATATTGGGACCGCGTGTTTGAACTTTTCTTAGCTGAATATGCAGCTGGACGCACCCCAAACCCCGACATTTTATGTAATAAAGAAATTAAGTTCCGTGCATTTTTAGATCATGCCATGACTTTAGGTGCAGACTTTATCGCGACTGGTCATTATGCTCGCCGTGGTGAAACTGCATACAACTCAAAAGGCGAAGCATACGCACCATTATTACGTGGTGTAGACAATAACAAAGACCAAACTTATTTCTTGCATGCTGTTCATGGTAAAGAAATTAACAAAACCCTATTTCCAGTAGGTGAGATTGAAAAGCCAGAAGTTCGCAGAATTGCTGAAGAACTTGATCTTGCTACAGCCAAGAAAAAAGACTCTACAGGAATCTGTTTTATTGGCGAACGTCGATTTAATGACTTCCTTAAACAATATTTGCCCGCTCAACCTGGAAAAATTGTACTTGATACAGGTAAAGAAGTTGGTGAACATCACGGTCTGATGTACTATACGCTCGGTCAACGTGGCGGAATTGGTCTAGGTGGTTTGAAAGGTGCAGCGGAAGGTGCATGGTTCGTACTACATAAAGATATTGCCAATAACCGCCTCGTTATTGGTCAGGGACATGAACACCCTCTCATGCAAAGCACACAGCTTTGGAGTGAGTCAATTGACTGGGTGGCTGGTGAACAGAATATTCCTGTTGAAGGTTTACGCTGTACAGCTAAAACACGCTATCGCCAACCTGATCAGACATGTACAGTTTTTATTGATGAAAATAGTGAACACGGTGTACGAGTTGAGTTTGATGAACCTCAACGCGCTGTTACACCGGGTCAAAGCGTTGTATTTTATTCAGATGAAGTTTGCTTAGGCGGGGGTGTCATTCACCATACAAATGCCCCTACACCAAATTTTATTTAAGGGAATGAATGACATGGTGGAGTTACCATTTCAACAATCACAAGCCTTGAATGTTCGCCAAAACCGTGCCCTTGCCTTGGCTGGGGTATTTCAGGCTACCCAGCTCACGCACATGACAGCTTTAACTGGTCAGCAGAGTATTGGTGAAAGTGGTAACTTCTATTTTGAGCTGTTAATTAAAGCGAGTTTAAATATTCGTCCTACAGTCAACAATGGTGTTCAAACTTTAGATTTTTTCAATCAGTTGGCAGATATTTCTTTGGGGCTTAAAACCCTCGAAAATTGTATTACTCAACCTTTTACAAATATGCCCAAATCTCGCCTTCCGAAAATGGGCACTGCCAAGCTTCCAATGTCATATGCGATGTCCCTTTTGCAATTAGAAAAGAAGGTCTATAGCAACCCTGAATACGTCGCAATCATTGAAAAAGCTCAGCAAAAGATTTTAAAACAGCTTTCTTTTTTTGATAATAACTACTTACACCCAAGCATTTTAGCCAATTTGGCCCAAACTTATGTTGATACTGCTGGGCAGATTAACCCTCGCATTCTCGTTCGTGGTAATGCAGAAGCATTTAAAGATACCAACCATACTAACCGCATCCGTGCTTGTCTGTTTACTGGCTTGCAAATGGCCCATTTATGGCGACAACTCGGTGGTAGTTCGTGGAACATGATTTTTAGCAAACGTAAATTGCTACAGGATATTCAGGCACTTGCTCGTTTACAGTACCAAGTCATCTAAGGCTGTAAAGAGATTATTTTTTGTTTTATGTTTATTCCAACATTAAGGAATCGTTATGAACGCTTTAACCGCACTATCACCATTAGATGGACGTTATGCCAGCAAATGTGATGCGCTACGCCCTTTTCTTTCTGAGTTTGGTTTAATTCATGCTCGTGTCACTGTAGAAGTGCGTTGGTTACAAGCGCTTTCTAACCGTCCAGAAATAGTTGAAGTTGCTCCTTTTTCAAATGAAACAAATGCAGCTTTAGATGCAATTGTTAGCAACTTTTCTGAAGAAGATGCTAACCGCATTAAAGAAATTGAGCGTACAACTAACCATGATGTAAAAGCTGTTGAATATTTCTTAAAAGAGAAAATCGCAGGTATTGCTGAATTACAAAATGCAGGTGAATTCATTCACTTTGCATGTACTTCAGAAGACATCAATAACTTGTCTCATGCACTTATGCTTAAAAACGGCCGCGAAGTTTTAGTATCAAGCATGAAGCAAATTTTAAATGCGATCTCTACTTTAGCAACCGCTCACGCTGAACAACCCATGTTGTCTCGTACACACGGTCAAACTGCAAGCCCAACAACTTTGGGTAAGGAAATGGCGAACGTTGCATACCGTTTAGCTCGCCAAATTAAACAATTTGAAAATGTTGAGCTACTAGGCAAAATCAATGGTGCTGTAGGTAACTACAATGCTCACCTTTCTGCTTACCCAGATGTTGACTGGGCTGCACATGCTCAAGCATTTGTTGAATCTTTAGGTTTAGCATTCAACCCGTACACGACACAAATCGAACCACATGACTACATGGCAGAGTTGTTTGATGCGTTACGTCGCTTTAATACGATTTTAATCGACTTTAACCGTGATGTATGGGGTTACATTTCTTTAGGTTACTTCAAACAAAGATTGAAAGATGGTGAAGTTGGTTCTTCAACTATGCCACACAAAGTTAACCCAATTGACTTTGAAAACTCTGAAGGTAACTTAGGTATTGCGAATGCTGTATTAGCGCACTTAGGCGAAAAATTACCAATTTCTCGCTGGCAGCGTGACTTAACTGACTCTACTGTACTTCGTAATATGGGTGTTGGTTTTGCGCAAAGTTTAATTGCTTTTGATGCGTGTTTAAAAGGTGTTGGTAAACTTGAGCTCAATGCAAACCGTTTACTTGAAGATCTTGATCAGGCTCAAGAAGTTTTAGCAGAGCCAATTCAAACTGTTATGCGTCGTTATAACGTTGAAAAACCATATGAAAAGTTAAAAGCATTAACTCGTGGTCAAGCAATGACTCGCGACATGATGGTTAACTTCGTAAATGGTGATGAACTTTCTCAAGTACCAAGCGAAGAACGTGCACGTTTAGCTGAACTTACTCCTGCAACTTACACAGGTAATGCAGCTGAACAAGCTAAACAAATTAACGATTTAATTAGCAAAATCTAATTAAAAAGTTCATAAAAAGCGAAGCTTCGGCTTCGCTTTTTTATTACACTGATATAAAGCACAATAAAGTACTATTTCTAAAATGATCGAAAAACAATTCAAACTTAAACACTATATTGCTCTTGGCCTTATTTTTATTGCCATCATATTGTCTGGCATTCAGCCCCTTGAATTTGAAGCTTATTTACTTCATCAGGTGGGTACAATTTTTATGTTAGTCCTCTTATTTATTATTTTTAAAAAGATTGGTCTCGATTATTTAAGTTTTACTTTCTATTTAGTTTTTTTGCTCATCCATATTATCGGTGCACACTACCTGTACTCATATGTTCCGTACAATGGCTGGATTCAACACATATTCCATTTTAATCTAGATCAATACATGGGATGGTCCCGTAACATGTATGATCGTTTAGTTCATCTTGCCTATGGTATTTTACTCTACCCTCTTATTTATAGAGTCTTTCAAGTTTGGTTACCGACAGCTCGACCTTTTACTCTGTTTTTACTTGTGATCCAATTCATCATGGCATCTAGTGTCTTTTATGAACTCATTGAATGGGTAATTGCGATTGGCTTATCGCCAGAGCAAGCCGAGAATTATAATGGCCAACAAGGCGACATGTGGGATGCCCATAAAGATATGTTGTTAGCAACGATTGGTGCCATTCTCTACGGATTCGTAGCTCTTATAAAAGCACCTAAAATAAATAATTCATAAATAAAAAAAAGCGCTCAATGAGCGCTTTTTTTAAGAGTTCTTTAGACGACTGAATGAGTTTGATCTAACAAATTTGATAAAGCTGAAGAAGTCGTATTTGGTAGAAGCTGTTCTAGATTCGTTGCGACATCACTCGCTGTATTATTTACTTCGCTCTGCTCATTCACTAGAGGTTTAGAATCTGTTGCAGATAAAATTTTTGCGATTGGGTCAGAAGCATCCGTTGAAGAACTTTTTAATAAATCATCTAATGACACAGATTTTTGCTGCTGACTAGTCGTTTCATTAGTTGTAGTTTGCGCTAACTTTAATGTATTTAACCCAACGCTATCCGCAACAGAAGGAACAACTTCATTTACATCACTACTGACAACTTCACTGGTACTCGCCACTTTTGGTGCAACGACATAAAAGGTAAATGGTGAACTCACTTCACTCGTCAGCCCAGCTACATCTGTTTGCACGAAAGTAATCGTATGTTTACCAAGGGCTAAATCTTTATCAAGCATAAATGACCAATATTTATTTGCATCTACTTGACCAACTTTAAGAATGGAAATTGCGACCCCATTATCATAAATAGTTAAGGTTGCGTTAGCTTCAACTTGAACAGTAAATTTTGGTTTAGCATCATCGGTTTCAGAACCTGCTGTAATTGCTCCTTTTAGAGGCCCTACATCATCATCTAAACCTCTTAACACAGGCTTAGCAGGTGGAATCGTATCTTTATCACTCCCAACAATTTCCAGCGCAGTAGATTTATTTCCAGAACTATCGGTTGCTATTACTGAACCTTTTAAGCTATCGGTTAAAGCAGGAGAAATCGCGATTGTAAATTTTCCATTCGCATCTGCTGTTCCAGTACCAATAACCTTATCTGCTGAGTTTTTGATTTCTATTTTTGCATTGGGTTCAGCTGTACCAGTAACTGAAGTTCCGTCTGCATTCACTTGAGCTGTAGGTTTATCTGGCGCTATGGTGTCATAGCCAGAGGTGACTTCTAAAGGCTTAGATTTATTCCCTGCTGCATCTTCAACAATGATTGTCGCCTTTTGTGATTCTTTTAAGGCAGAAGAAAGCGTAATTTGAAACTCACCTTGCGCATTTGCCGTACCAGTTCCAATGACTTTACCATCAGCATCTTTTATCTGAACTTTTGCATTAGCTTCTGTTTTTCCTTCAACCACTGTTCCTTCTTTATTTACTTCAATTAAAGGAGCTGCTGGCGGAATAGTATCTTTACCTGCAAAAATGGGTGTTGCTTCAGATTTATTTCCGGCAGCATCCTGAGCAATGACTTTACCACCAGCTTCACTCGTCAAAGGTGGAGTTAGCTTTAAAGAAAAGATTCCTTCTGAGTTTGCTTTTACAGTTCCTAATAATGTTCCGCTAGCATCATAGACATTTACAGTAGCATTCGCTTCAGTTTTACCATCTAAGATCGAACCATCTTCATTTAATTGAGCCTGAGGAGCATCTGGCGCAATTGTGTCTTTAGTACCAGTTACAAGACCTGGTTTAGAAATATTACCCGCAGCATCCTCAGCTAAAATATTTAATTTATTTCCATTTGCTAAAGGCTTATCGAGTTTAATTGTAAAATTACCACTTGCATCTGCAACACCCGTTGCGACCGTATTACCAGCAGCATCTTTAATATAAATTTTTGCATTTGCTTCTGCTTTACCAGTAACCGTAACGGTATCATCGGCAACAGTAGCAGTCGGTGCAGCAGGTGCCAAGATATCTACAGGTCCTGAAGAATCATCTTTGTCATCTTTATCAAAAGCCCACAAATATAAACCTTCAGCAGCTAAAACTGCTAAGCCAGCTTTTAACACATTGCCCATCGAAAACGTTGGGGAATCATCAACCGCCATTGTTGAAGCTGGTTGACTAGTGCTTGTATAGGCTAAATCTGTGACATGGTTTAAACCTGTATAGTCGATCACCTTACCTTGTGCATCGAATTGGGCTTCAACAAATTTTCCGTGTTCAGTCGGAAAAACAAGTGAATGGTCTGTTGTATTTGTTGCTTCATTAAAGAAATTTTCTAAAACAAGGGTTTCACCATTTTTTAAATGGATGATAAGACTACCACCTTGCTTTTCCATCGATGCTATATCTTTTTGACTTACACCAATTTGAATGATTGCTGGTTGGTTTAAAACCACTTTATTGAGCTGACCATCTTGTAGAACGTCCAAACCCTCTTTGGATGCCACAATTATTCTTGTCATTATTTCCTATCCTGAATTTCAGTTATATTTTTAAATGTCTAACTTTTTAAATGTTTCATCTAAAAGCTATTTTATTGCTGTTTAAAATATCAAAACCATGTGTTTATCACAATTCAAAAAGCATGTTTATCAATAATTATTTTTGACTTTTAATTAAAATATCCATTCCTCATAAAACTCATATCAACCTTAAATTGCACCCTGTTCGAGTATTTACTAAATCTCTCATATATTAAGGCCATCATTTACATTCGTAAGTAAAAGAAGCTGAAAGTACCTATCAGAATCAAAAGAAATAAAGCAGCAAATTTAGTTATTTTCGCATCTAACAAGGTCATTTTTAGCATACTCCAGCCCTGAAAACGTTTTGTAAAAATACTATTTAGAATAAGAGTTGAAATATGTAACAAAACCAAAGCTAAAAACAAATTTGCAAAAAATTCGTGTAGATCTTTCAAAGAAAAATTAACATGCTCAGTCGCATACCCTAGTCCCACCACAATTGGAATCACGAGAAAAATAAGTACAATTGAAGTTTGAAAAAGTGCAATACTGATTGAATGAATTGAATTTTTAGAAAAAATACTCTTAAAGTTTGAATGACTGAAGGATTTTTTAATTGCATTTATTGCTATGTTACTTCGCTTTTTAATACCAAACGGTGTTGTACTTGAAATACGTGGACTCAAAAAATGCCAGATCACTCTCGCGGTAATACTAATAAGAAGTACGTAACCAAACATCATATGGACTTGGTGTAGATCTTCATTATCTCCTGTGAAGTAAGCACCAATAAAACCAAGCATAATAATGATATGTAAAATACGTATGAGAATATCAATGTGTGGCCATGTTTTTGACATCACAAAAACTCAGAAGTAAAAAGTTAACTATAACTTTTACAATTGAAACTTAAACAAATATTAATCAAATTTCTTTCATCACTCACATAAAAAAAGAGCACCCTTACAGGCACTCTCTTTTTCAAAATTTAGCTTAATTAAAATCTAGTATCACGCATTTGTACTAAGGTTGAATTGGCTTTGGCCAACGTGTCTGCAACTTTATTCATTACAGCCGGAATCAAGCTATCTGCCATTTGAGCCGCTTGCAAACCTAACTTTTCACCCAAGGTCGCTTTCTTACGTGTATTAATCACATAAACATCATGTTGTGGTAATAACGCCAATAGATACTCATCAGATGTTTGTAATTTATCAACAAGGTTTAGCTCTAGCGCATCTTCACCATACCAATGCTCACCTGTAGCGACTTTATCAACATTAAGTTGTGGACGGTACTTTTCTACAAAGTGCTTAAATAACACATGAGTTTGTTGAAGCTCTTCTTCGAACTTCGCTTTACCTTCAGGAGTATTTTCACCAAACATCGTGACAGTACGCTTATATTGCCCTGCTGTGTAAAGCTCGAAATCCACATTATGTTGTTTTAAAAGACGGTTAAAGTTTGGAACTTGAGCAACCACACCAATTGAACCAACAATAGCAAACGGCGCTGCAATAATTTCATTTGCAATACATGCCATCATATAGCCGCCACTTGCTGCTACTTTGTCTACGCAAATCGTCAAATGGAAGCCTGCATCGCGTAAGCGTACTAATTGAGCTGCTGCTAGACCATAACCATGTACCATGCCTCCTGGGCTTTCAAGGCGAACCACAACACGGTCACGGCCTGCTTTAGCAGTTGCTAAAATGAGGGTAATTTCTTCTCGTAAGTTTTCAACTGCTGAGGCTTGGATATCACCCTTAAAATCTAAAACAAAGATTTTCTGATTGTTTTTACGGCGAATTTTAGCTTCTTTAGCAAGTTGTTGAGCCAATTGTAAAAGTTCTAAACGGCTTGCAGTTGTTTGTGCAATTTTTTTTCTCTGTTCATTTACACGTGCATTTAAATGACTAACACGTATTTCTGCAGGGAGTTTAGGCAAATGGAATAACATAAAATTCTAAGCTCATAAGTTATCTTTTATAGCCTTAAGATGTGGTCGTTTTGATTAAAATTCAATAGCGTTTTTGCAAAATAGAGTCATTTTCATTTATAAAATAAAAAAAGAGCACATGGCTCTTTTTTTATATGGATGACTAACTAACCGAATCGTCCAGTAATATAAGCTTCCGTCAACTGGTGGTCAGGTTGAGTAAAGACTTTTTCAGTTGAGTTAACTTCAATCAAATCACCTAAATGGAAATAAGCAGTACGATCAGACACGCGTGCAGCCTGTTGCATTGAGTGAGTCACAATAACAATTGTATATTGCGTTGATAATTCAGAAATTAATTCTTCGATTTTTGCTGTTGCGATTGGGTCAAGCGCAGAACATGGCTCATCCATCAAAATCACTTCAGGACTTACTGCAATCGTACGAGCAATACATAAACGTTGTTGCTGACCACCTGATAAACCAGTACCCGGTTGATTCAAACGATCTTTCACTTCGTCCCATAGACCCGCTTTACGTAAGCTATTTTCAACAATTTCTTCAAGATCATATTTATCGCGCGCTAGACCGTGAAGTTTAGGACCATAAGCCACGTTATCAAAAATAGTTTTAGGGAACGGGTTTGGCTTTTGGAATACCATACCAACCTGAGCACGTAATAATACGACATCAAGGTTTGGATCATAAATATTGTGGTTATCGAGTGTAATTTTACCTGTCACACGGCAACCATCAATGGTGTCATTCATACGATTTATCGTACGAAGAAAGGTAGATTTACCACAACCTGACGGTCCAATAAAAGCAATAACTTCGTTCTTGTAAATATCGAGGTCAATACCTTTAATCGCTTCAAAATCACCATAATAAACATGGGCATCTTGTGCACTAATTTTGATTTCGGTTGAGTTCTGCTTTTTTGAAGTTTGTGGTTCAAAATGCGAAACATACGAAGTGCCATGATTCTGCGATTTATCTGTAAATTGAGATTGTTCAGTGTTCACTAACTTATCCTTTTCTAAGGAATTCGTAATATCAATAGTATTCATTATTTATCCTCTATTACCAACGCACTTCGAACTTTTTACGTAACCAAATTGCAAGACTGTTTAGACCAATCATTAGTGCAAGTAGTACGATAATCGCAGCGGCAGTACGGCCTTCGAAGAAGTTACGCAACTCATTACCTTGCCATAAGTAAACTTGGACAGGTAATGCAGTTGATTGATCAAATGGTGTTGCTGGAATGCTAGCAACGAATGCACTCATTCCAATTAAAAGTAAAGGTGCAGTTTCACCAAGCGCATGAGCAACACCAATAATTGAGCCGGTCATAATGCCTGGTAAAGCTAATGGTAAAACGTGGTGGAAAATGGTCTGGAACTTAGAAGCTCCCAAACCAAGTGCGGCTTGTCGAATAGAAGGTGGCACTGCTTTTAATGAAGCACGCGTAGTAATAATGACTGTTGGTAATGTCATCAAACTTAAAACTAAACCACCGACTAGCGGAGCCGATAAAGGTAAATGCATCCAGCCAATAAAAATTGCCGCACCGAGTAAACCAAACACAATTGAAGGAACAGCAGCAAGGTTATTGATGTTAACTTCAATAATGTCTGTGACAATATTCTTTGGAGCAAATTCTTCAAGATAGATTGCGCTGGCAACACCAATTGGAATCGCAATAATGATCACAATCAGCATCATGAATAATGAACCCATAAATGCGCCAGCAAGACCACTAATTGCTGGTGAACTACGAGAGTCCGGATTCTTAAACAAGTTCAAATTGAACGTATTTTCAAGAACACCTTTTGCTTTTAGTTCATCCGCAAGTTTACGTACTTCTGGTTCAAGTTGTTGCTGATCGTCTGGCAATGAACGGTCAATATTACCTTTTAACCAGACATCAACATTGGCATCACCCAAGAAATTAATATTTTCTTTTTTACCAATGAGTGATGGGTCTGCAAAAACCATGTCACGTAAACGATAAGCCTCTGAACTTGCATAAAGACTACTTAAGTAATCACGCTCACTAGCAAGTGCAGGATCTTTGGCAATCATTCCATTTACAATAATGCCATCCCAATCCACCATACCCATTTTAGTCTGCCAATCGACATAACGCTCTTGGTAATGAGCAGGTGTTTCACCTTGAGTACGTACAGGTACTGGACCTGCATCAATTACTTTCGGATCGAAATAAATTGGAACATTCATGCTCGTTTGCCAAAAAGCAGGTAAACCTTTTGCCAAAATACTGCTAAACAATAGCGCTACGAATGCAAGACCAATAACAACTGCCGATAAACCAGCAAAACGGAAAGCTTTTTCTTTACGGTGACGTTTAGCCAATGACTTTTCAATCACTTTTTTACGGCGATCACGTGCTTGAGCAGCAGCTTGTGGATCAAATACGTTCTGATCCATAGGAGACGATGTATTTGATGTACTCATTCGTATTGCTCACGGTATTTACGCACAATGTACAGTGCAACAATGTTTAAACATAAGGTAATCACAAAGAGTGTCAGACCTAACGCGAATGCAACCAAAGCTTGTGGGCTGGCGAAGTCAGTATCACCAGTTAACTGTTTTACGATCGTAACGGTCACTGTCGAAACAGCTTCAAATGGATTTGCATGTAAAAGTGGACTGTTCCCTGCTGCCAAAACCACAATCATGGTTTCCCCTACGGCACGAGAGACAGCTAATAAAAAGGCACCAGTAATACCCGGTAACGCAGCAGGTAAAACGACTTGACGAATTGTTTCTGACTTAGTTGCTCCAAGTCCTAAAGAACCGTCACGTAAGGCACGAGGTACTTGGGTAATAATGTCGTCTGATAAAGAAGAAACAAACGGAATAATCATAATCCCCATCACGAAACCAGCAGTTAAAGCACTGGTCGCGTTAATTTCAAGACCAACGTAAGCACCAGCTGTCTTGAAAAATGGTCCAATAATCATCATGGCAAACACACCATAAACAATTGTTGGAATACCCGCTAAAACTTCAATTGTTGGTTTTGCCCACGAGCGTAACCACGGAGAAGCATATTCAGCTAAATAAATGGCAATCATTAATCCAATGGGTACAGCAACTAATAAAGCAATGCCGCTGACCATGAGTGTGCCCCAGAGTAATGGTAATAAACCATAACTACCTTCTGCATTACCCGAAGTACTAAAACCTGGGTTCCACTCTGTCCCGAAGAAGAAATCAAGCGGGCTTACAAAACGGAAGAAGTGCATTGCTTCACCAAACATCGACATCACAATACCGATGGTTGTTAAAATCGCAACACCAGAACATAAAATCAAAGCAACATTAATCGCACGTTCAACTTGGTTACGTGCACGATATTGTTGATTAATCTTTTTCTTTGCCCACACTAAACCTAATAAAGCTGCACAAACTACAACAGCAAATTTGGCAAAAGAGCCAATGGTTTGAAATTTTGCAAACTGTTGTGCAGCAGCTAATTCATAGGCTGCTGGCTTATCACTTACCCCAAAACCTGAAGCAATCGCTTGAACACGATCAATCAAGACACTTCTGCCAGCTTCATCAAGTGATGCACTTACAGATGCAGGAATATTATTAAAGATAATGTGATTTAAAATACTTGGTTCAACCAAGCTCCAAATGATCAAAATTAAAAAAGCAGGGATACCGCACCAAAGACCAACCAGTGCACCATAATAACCAGGACGAGAATGTAATGTCGCCGAGTTGCTTCCCTTACCTGCTAGGCTACGGCTCTTTCTCAGCCCAAGTTGATATGCGATTGCCACAAGGGCTAACAACACACCGATAAGTAGCAGATTCATGTACTCTCCACTGTTTTCTCAATTGTCATAATTTGGAAAAACAAGTTAGACAAAAAGGCTGATGAACTCTCAAGATCACCAGCCCCTATTCAAACTAACTTATTTAACAGTTTTACCTGCTTTAAAGTCAGCCAATACTTTTGCACGTTCAGCATCAGACATTGCGATTAAGCCATCACGTTCAGCTTTAGAGCCTTTACCTGTTGCTTTTTTGCTTACGAAATATTCTACATATTGCGGTAAGCCTTTAACTGATTTTAAATGTTCGCCTTTCACGTAGAAGAATAATGGACGAGACACAGGATATGTACCGTTCAATACAGTTTTCTCAGATGGAACAACGTTATTTACAGTTGCTACACGTAACTTGTCACGGTTCATATCATAGAAACTTAAACCAAACACGCCTACTGCACTTGGAGAAGTCTTTAAGCGAGCTAGAGTTTCTGTATAGTCACCAGCAATTTCAATTACACGGCCATCTTTACGGAAAGTAGAACATGCTTTCTTCTGAGCATCTTTATCTAAGTTCTTGAAGTATTCATATGCTTCACAACCAGCATCAACCATTTTCTCTTGGAAAACTTCACGAGTACCGTGGTTGGATGCAGGAATTACAAGAGTAATTGGTTCATTTGGAAGTGATTTATCAATCTGGTTCCAGTTTGTATATGGGTTTGGAACCAATTTACCATTTGAAGGTAATTGTGCAGCTAAGGCAGCAAACACATGGTAAGGTTTTAATTTATAAGCTGCTTTGTGTGAGTTAGACGCAAATACGATACCGTCGTAACCAATTTTGATTTCTTGAATTTGTTTTACGCCAGCTTTGTTACAAGCTTCAATTTCAGTGCTTTTAATTTTACGAGAAGCGTTAGCAACGTCGATTGTGTTATCGCCAACGCCTTGACAGAATTGTTTCAAACCAGCAGAAGAACCGCCAGAACCAACTACAGGAGTTTTAAATTGAGGAAATGTATTACCAAACTCTTCAGCTACAACGCTGGCAAATGGTAGTACAGTTGAAGAACCAGCAATTTGAATCGTATCACGAGCTGCATTTGCAGTCGTTGTTACAGCTGCCCCAGTTACTGCTAACGCAATTGCGATTTGACGTGGATTTAAGCGCATTCTGTTCTCTCTCATTAATGCAATAGGTTGTACGTCACTTTTTGTTGAGTGCTTGTACGCTCTTCGATAGCTGCATTGTGAATAGAAAATATGACAATTAAGTTACAGTATGATGACGCTTTAATGATTTCGATATTGTTAATTGTCACATTATTATTTTTTATCTGTTATCAAATATTTAATTCAACTTAAGCAGATATTTTACTCTGTATATTAGTCTCTATTATGACACTGATTAAAAATATAGATTTTAAGTCTTCATAAAATATAAAACTAAAAGATATTATAATTATTTTAAAAATCGATAATTTAACTGTATTTTTACTTTTACTACTAAAAATAATTTTATGACAAAAATTCTGATAAAAAATTACGATAGATAATAATTTCTTTGTAACATGAAAATAATATGACAAAAGATAAAGGGTTACCTACCGTATGTAAGGTAACCGCAATATCATTGTAAATTTAGTGGATTAATTCGATTGCACTTCTGGCATTGCGACCATTTTTCTGCGGTATTTGAAGAAATACATCAGCGCTAAAACAGCAAGCCAGATTGGACCCAAAATAACGGCCAATCTCATATCAGGCGTCATTGCCATAATAATAAGAATAAAGCATACAAAGCTAATGGTTAAGTAATTACTCCATGGACTCATAATACTTTGGAACTTAGTTTGACGCTTTTGCAATTTCATTGCTTTGGTAAATTTCAAATGCGTGACTGAAATCATAAGCCAGTTAATAACAAGTGCAGCCACAACAAGCATCATAAAGAGCTGAAAGGCTTGTCCAGGAATTAGGTAATTTACGACCACACATATTGCTGTGATTGATGCAGAAACAACCGCTGCTGGAACTGGAATACCACGGCTGTTTACTTTTTTCAAAATTGCAGGAGCATTGCCCTGCTCTGCTAAACCATGCAACATACGGCTATTACAATAGATACAGCTGTTATAAACCGAAATAGCAGCAATTAAAACTACAAAGTTAAGAACATTCGCAACGCCATTACTGTTTAATGACTGGAAAATCATAACAAATGGGCTACCGCCTTCTGCCACCATATTCCAAGGGTAAAGGCACAGTAAGATCCCAATAGCACCGATGTAAAAAATTAAAATACGATAAACAATTTGGTTCACTGCTTTTGGAATAGTGGTTTCAGGTTTTTTCGTTTCAGCAGCAGCAATACCAATAAGTTCTAGACCACCAAATGCAAACATAATAACGGCTAAAGCCATGACAAAACCGTGAATCCCATGCGGGAAGAAACCACCGTGTTGCCATAAATTTGCAATACCTGCTTGCGGACCAGCCGAACCTGTAAATAAGAGATAAGTACCAAAACCAATCATGCTTAAAATTGCAACAATCTTAATGCAGGAAAATAAGAATTCGGATTCCCCAAAAAAGCGGACATTCACCAAGTTAATGCCGTTAATTAAAATAAAGAAAAATAAAGCAGTCAGCCATGTCGGAATTTCAGGCCACCAAAACTGAATGAAGGTTCCAATTGCACTGAGTTCAGCCATACTTACCAGCACATACAACACCCAGTAATTCCAGCCAGACATAAAACCAGCCATTTTGCCCCAATACTTGTTCGCAAAATAACTAAAAGAACCACTTACTGGTTCCTCAACAACCATTTCACCTAAATGACGCATAATTAAGAAAGCGATAATTCCAGCAATTGCATATCCTAATAAAATTGAAGGACCTGCCAGTTTAATCGTTTGAGAAAGACCTAAGAATAACCCTGTTCCGATCGCGCCTCCTAGTGCGATGAGTTGAATATGCCGATTGGATAAGCCTTGTTTTAACTCGTGCTTATTGTTTGCATCCATAACATTATCTCCAATGTTGGTGTCACTTCCTGTACACCTTTATTCAGCACCATATCCGAAGGCCAGAAACCGACCTTCGGAAATACGTTTGCTTTAATATGAGTCCATTTAATTTTGAGAAGACTTGTCCTATCTTCTATTTAAAACGAGCTTGCATCCTTACATTTAATAGGCTGGGAACGCTCCTTTAAAATTTCATAACCACGATCGCCGTAATCAAAACGCGCGATGACTGAAGCAAATTTTTTCAAACTTACTGGCGCATCCATTGCCGGTAGTTTTAATTCAATAAAAGTTAACTGATCATTTAAATGAACATTCTCTAAAACACTTCTAAGCTGTCCAGCAGTTTCAACCACATAGGTGGTATGGCCTTTTTTACCGTTAAATACCGCAGGAATTTCGGTATATTTCCAGTTTTGCACGTCGTTATAGGCTGCGTTTTCACCCATAATTAAGCGCTCAATGGTGTAGCCGCCATTGTTCAGCAAGAAAATAATAGGTTTTAAACCGTGACGAATAATCGTAGAAAGCTCTTGTACCGTAAGCTGGAAAGAACCATCACCAATAAACAAAATTTGACGGCGTTCAGGAGCTGCCAACAAGCTACCAAGTAAAGCCGGCAAGGTATAACCAATTGAACCCCAAAGTGGCTGAGCAATATATTTAGCTGTAGCAGGAAGTTTTAAACCAGACAAAGCTGAGTTTGAAGTTCCTACTTCACCAATAATCACATCATCTTCTTTTAAGAAACCTGCAATATAGTTCCAAAGCACATCTTGGCTTAGCTTTTGTTGGGCTGGAGCTTCTATTACTTTCTGTGGCTGTTTTTCAAGAAAAGGCATTGACGATTTACGTGGCGCAACTTTTTTATTTAGCTCAACAAGTAACTGTCCAATTTCAATACCTGGAAAATCCTGACCAAAGATATTTAAGCCATAAGATTTAATTTCGATGTAATTCTTGGTCTCAATTTGATGAGTAAATACAGCTGAACCAACATCTGTAAAACGTGCACCAATACCAATTAGGCAGTCAGATTGCTCAATAATATTTTTTACATGTGGTTGGCTTGCCCCACCTACATACGTTCCGATATAACGAGGTGAGCCTTCATCCATAATATTTTTTGCAGTATTCATACCCGCAAATGGAATTGAGCATTTTTGAGATAAATCATTTAAAAGTGAAGTTACACCAAAAACTGAAGCTTCATTATCAATAAGAAGTGCTGGGCTTTTTGCATTGTTCAAAATGTCGCAAAGTTTGCTTACCACACTTTGCAATAAGTCTGGTTCAACAGATGGATAACTTAAATCAAGTGGGCGGTCAGTAACTTCAATTTTAACGTGAGTAATATCTCCCGCTAACTGGATGTGCACAGGGCGACGTTCAAGGAAACACTGACGTAATACACGATCAATTTCAAAAGCTGCATTGGCAGGAGTTAAACGTGTTTGAGCAACCGTAAACTCTTTCATACAGTTCATAATATTGTCGTAGTTACCATCGACAAGCGTATGGTGAATTAAAGTGCCCTTTTGAACTGCATGTAAAGGCGGAATACCTGAGATATGAATAAGAGGTACATTTTCTGCATATGCACCTGCAATGCCATTAATCGCGCTTAAATCACCTACACCATAAGTAGTTGCTAAGGCAGAAAAACCGTTAATTCGTGCATAACCATCAGCTGCATAGGCAGCATTTAATTCATTACAATTTCCGATAAATTCGAGTTCTGGATCTGCTTCAACTTGTTCGAGATATGAGAGGTTAAAATCACCAGGTACACCAAAGAGATGTTGGATACCCATTTGTTTTAAACGAAGATTTAAAAAGTCACCGATTTCTATGAACATTGCTCTATATCCTTTGAGACCAATTTTTATTCCATAGAAAAATAATATTTCATCTACCTTTTAGATTTCGTGCATAATGAAAACGCATTTTAATAAAAATACATGATTTGTGTATCATAAAAGGATTTTATGCAATGGATAAGTTCGACTGGCAAATCATTCAGGCACTACAAAAGAATGGACGGCTCACCAATCAGGAAGTTGGAGATTTAATCGGTTTATCTGCTTCGCAATGTTCTAGAAGAAGACAGCTACTTGAGCAAAAAGGCATAATTTTAGGTTATACGGCCCGCATCCAGCAACAAGCGCTAGGACTGGAAGTCACAGCGATGATTCACATTAATTTAAGAACACACGAGGCAAAATCTCAGCAGGCATTTCAAGAGTTAATTGAAGCGGAAGATAACATTCAAGATGCATTTTCAATTAGTGGCGATGCGGATTTTATTTTAAAAGTCGTTGCTGAAAACTTAGAACAGCTTTCTCAATTTGTAACCGAAAGATTGCTTTCCTATAATTTTATTGGCCACATAAAGTCTTACATTGTTCTGAAAAAAATTAAAGAACAGAATCATTTTTTAATCAAGCCTAAAGGTCACGGTTACCATCACACGACTTAAGCAACTTAGTATTTAATAAGATAATTTAAAATAAAAAGGCGGATCTATCATCCGCCTTAAAATTAATATTTAGACTTTACTGATATGAACCGTTTGCCCAATCGTATTTTCAAGCAAACCTTCTAAGCCAAACTCAGCACCTAAGCCTGACATTTTCCAGCCACCAAAAGGGGCATGAGGCAGCACTTCTGCATGGGTATTAATCCAAACAGTACCGCATTGAAGCTGTGTAGCATAAGTTTGAGCAGCTTTAATATCAGAAGACCAGATTGAACCACCTAAACCAAACTCGCTGTCATTGGCACGAGCAATGGCATCGTTGATATCAGTATATTTTAAAACAGGCAACACTGGACCAAATTGCTCTTCTTGTACCACGCGGCAAGAGTCAGACACTTCTGTCAAAATAGTAGGCGCAATAAAGTAGCCTTGCTCTGGTAACTGCTGCTGACCAGAAAGTGCTTTTGCACCCTGCTCTATGGCTTCAGCAATAAGCGCTTTCACTTTGTTATATTGCATTTGGTTTTGCACCGGACCAAACGTTGTAGAAGACTCCATTCCACCACCCACAATTTGAGCGTTGGCAATGTCAGCTAACTTTTGAGATAGAGCTTCATATTGGCTTTCATGTACATATAAACGTTTTAACGCCGCGCACGTTTGACCAGCGTTCAAGAATGCCATATTAAAAATCTTAGCTGCAATTTCATCGATATTTGCATCTGGCAATACAATACCAGCGTCATTACCGCCAAGCTCTAATGTTAAATGTTTTAACTGTTGAGCTGCACCAGCCATAATGTGTTGACCTGTTCGAGTTGAACCCGTAAACACGACTTTTTGCACATCTGGATGAGAAGATAATGCTTCGCCAATCTCACCAGCACCTACCACAATTGAAATAACACCTGCTGGAACTTCTTGCTGAATGATTTCACATAGACGCAAAGTTGATAGTGGTGTGTATTCAGAAGGTTTGCTAATGACAACGTTACCAGCACGTAAAGCAGGCATGATATGCCAAACAGCAATCATGAGAGGCCAATTCCACGGAGTAATTGAAGCCACTACACCTAATGGCTGACGATGGCGTTCAATACGCTTGGTTTCACTGTCTTCAATTATTTCAACAGGTAAATCCATAGCAGCGGCATAGCGAGTCCAACCAATTGCACCCTGCACTTCCATTTGCGCGAGTGCCAGTGGCTTACCTTGCTCAAGCACAACCAGCTCTGCAAGCATTTCAGCGTGCTTTTCAATACCATCTGCAATTTTGTTTAAAATCGATTTACGTTCATCATGTGAAACTTGTTGCCAAGCTTTAGATGCTTGTTTAGCTGCACTCACTGCTTGATTCACCTGCTCAACCGATGCTTTTGCACAGCGTGCGGCTGTTAGACCTGTAGCAGGGTTAATAACTTCTAGTTCACCCTGTTCACCTGAACAAGATTGACCGTTTATAATCAGTTTAAATTCATTAAGCACATTAACTTGTTGCATTTCTTCTTCCTTGTCTTAATTGTAATTACAGCCACTTACTTTTTTCAGTTAAAACGGGATTATTTAAAGTAAGTACGATATTGATATATCGATGTGACCAAAAATATTGGGGACATACCTATACAATAAGAAATTTGCTTAAGATAGATCATGCATAATTATTTTTGTTTTTGAAAAATATGCATGGTTTGTGCATATTTCTATTTACTCATACACATTTTGAATAAAAGAATCTGTAATAAAAAAGCCCAGCAAGAAGCCGGGCTTTTTTGTTATCAACTCAATTAGTCGATTGGTGGTACATAGTTACCAGAAGCAATCGCATCTTTAATGCGATCAGCTTCAGCCAATACTTGACCTAAAAGGTTTTTAACGTTTTCAAATGTCACAACAGGGCTTAATGTTGTCATCTTCAATGACTGTACATTACCAACTTTTGTTACACCGATATTTGCTTCACCACGTGCAAACAATTCATCCGCTACGTTTTGGTTCAAGCTATCGATAAACTCAACTGGGTAACCTTGTGGTACAACACGGAACAATACCGAAGCAAATTGTGGTTCAACTAAAAGCTCTAGACCATCAGTTGCCTTGATGTAATCTGCAACTTCACGAGTAAGTTTTACACCATGGTCAATCATTGAACCGTAAAGATCTTCACCAAGCGACTCAATTGTCATCCACAATTTCAATGCATCAAAACGACGAGTCGTTTGTAATGACTTAGAAACAAGGTTTGGTACACCATGTTCTTCGTCATAAGCAGAGTTCAAGTATTCAGCTTCGTAGTGCATGAAACGGTAGTTCGCTTCGTCTTTTAACAAGAACGCGCCACAGCTAATGCTTTGGAAATAATGCTTATGGAAGTCGAGGGTAATCGAGTCAGATAACTCAATACCATCAAGCATTGCACGGTAGTCATTTGACAGAATTAATGCACCGCCCCATGCCGCATCGATATGCATCCATGAACCATATTTCGTTGTGATTTCACGAATTTTCTTCAATGGATCAATTGCACCAGCATCAGTTGTACCTGCTGTCGCAACAACACAAGCAACCACTTTGCCTTCTGATTGCAAATGCGCCATCGTTTTTTCGAGAGCATCTACATCCATCTGTGCATTTTCATTCACAGGAACAGTCACAACTGACTGGAAGCCCATGCCCATCATTGCCATGTTCTTTTGCACAGAGAAATGTGCATTTTCAGAACAAATAACTTTGACGTTTTTCATTGCTTCAGCTGGAATACCATCACGCTGTACAGACCACGGATTACCGTTTTCGTCTTTCCAGTTTTTCGAAATGCACCAGTCACGAGCAAGTAACACACCCATTAAGTTAGATTGAGTACCGCCAGAAGTGAAAACACCTGCCTGACCAGAACCATAACCAACTTTTTGACGCAACCAATCAATGAGCTGAACTTCCATTAATGAACCGGCTGGGCTTTGATCCCATGAGTCCATAGACTGGTTAGTTGCATTGATTAACACTTCCGCAATCTGGCTCATCACCATGGTTGGGCAGTGTAAATGTGCTAATGAATGTGGATGATGTACTTTTAAGCTTTTATTTAAGAAAAGCTCAATCATACGTTGAAGTGATTCTTGTACACCCATACC
This sequence comes from Acinetobacter sp. V89_4, assembly GCF_029967875.1. Lineage (NCBI taxonomy): Bacteria > Pseudomonadati > Pseudomonadota > Gammaproteobacteria > Moraxellales > Moraxellaceae > Acinetobacter > Acinetobacter sp. V89_4. The sequence goes on along the minus strand of NZ_JASCAI010000029.1, from coordinate 245,678 downwards.
TTCTTTTGAAGGTTGGAAAGAAATTGCTGAACGCAATTCTTTAATGCTACCGCCTGTGTACATCTTTTCATTTTGCAACCATGCTGAAACGGCTTTTACCGCTTCGCCCATTGCTGACTCATAGTCAGCAATGGATTGTGCATCATTGCAGAGTAACGCTTTACGATGTTCTGCAAAATCCACCATACTTATGCGCCTCGTACTGCAACCAATGCTTCTGCAATTGCTTTCTTAAAGCGAGCAACTACTTCAACACACTCTTCTTGAGTGATGATAAGCGGGCAAAGTAAACGAATTACTGTACCGTTACGGCCGCCTTTTTCAAGCAATAATTTATTGTTGAAACAAGCAGTTTGAATCGCAGCAGCTAATTGTGAATCAGCAGGATGTGAACCAATACGATCAGCTGGTTTACGCTCGTCAACGATCTCAACACCGATCATTAAACCGCGACCACGTACGTTACCGATACATGGGAATTCTTGAGCTAATTTTTTAAATTCAGCTTGTAGATAATCACCACGTTCTTGCGCATTTTGAGCAAGATTTTGTTCAGTAATCGTTTTTAATACGACAAGACCTGTACCCATAGCAAGTTGGTTACCACGGAAAGTACCAGTGTGACCAGCAGGCTGCCAAGCATCAAATTTACGTTTAATACCTAATACTGCAAGTGGTAAACCACCACCTACTGCTTTAGACATTACAACAACATCAGGTTCAATACCTGCATGTTCAAATGCAAACATTTTGCCTGAACGTGCAAAGCCAGCTTGAACTTCGTCTAAGATTAAAACGATGTTGTGCTTTTCAGTCACTTCACGGATTTTTTGCAACCATTTTACTGGAGCTGTAACTACGCCGCCTTCACCTTGAATCGCTTCAAGAATAACAGCAGCCGGTTTTGTTACACCGCTTTCAACATCTTCGATAAAGTTTTCAAAGAAGTAAGTTAAAGCGTCAACACCAGCTTCACCACCTAAACCAAGTGGGCAGCGGTATTCATGCGGATATGGCATGAATTGCACGCCTGGCATTAAACCGTTAACTGCATTTTTTGCACTTAAGTTACCAGTCATAGCAAGTGCACCATGGGTCATACCATGATAACCGCCAGAGAAACTGATCACTGAACTACGGCCAGTGTAAGTCTTAGCAAGTTTAATTGCTGCTTCAGTTGCGTCTGCACCAGCAGGACCACAGAACTGCAAGCAGTATTCTTCTTTACCACCAGGTAAATATGCTAACAATGCTTCAGTGAATGCATCTTTTAAAGGTGTGGTTAAGTCTAAAGTATGCAATGGCAAACCACTTGCCAATGTATCTTGAATACTTTGAATCACCGCAGGATGATTATGACCTAAAGCCAATGTACCTGCCCCAGCTAAACAATCAAGGTACTCTGTACCTTCAACATCAGTAACCCAGCATCCTTGTGCTTTCGCTATCGCTAACGGTAATTTACGTGGATAGCTACGAACATTTGATTCCATTTGACTTTGGCGAGTCAAATAATATTCGTTAGTAGCATTAGTGGCAGGGTTAACGGAAGTAACGCTCATATCGGATTACCATCTCTGATAGGGGTAGAAAGAAATAAGTCTGGTGACTTTTGGTCCTTTGACTCGGTGCTTTATAGAACTAGTAAAGACACTTATTTTATATCTTGTAACTAGGAGCGCGATGATACCTAATTTTACAAGAAAAAAAACGTCTTTTATGTACTTTACTCATCTAATCTTATTGAAAAAATGTATCATCCCAATAGTTAAGATGAATTATCATCATACTATGTGACAACCTAAAGAAAATATTCTTTTTTTATATTACTTTGATTTTTTAAGTTACATTGACACACTTTATTTTTAAGTATTTATTTTTAAAAGACTTTATATTTACCAAAATTTAAAAAAACTGATCTAAATATTACAAATACGCCACAAAATCTGCAAAAGTTATGCATAACTTATGTTTAACATTTCTTAATGAAAAAAATTAAATTTATATTAATTTTTAAAGGAAAAAATTATGCGTACTTTAGCTGTCTCAACCCTTCTTTTAGGTTCTCTCCTAAGCCCTTTAGTTTTTGCTCAGGATGATAATGCTTTGAACTATAATATAGTGAATGTACAAGCTGAAGCTTCTCGTCAAGTTTCTAATGATGAAATGCACGCAACTTTATATATTGAAAAAAGTAACAAGCAACCAGCCGAACTTTCAAATCAGATTAATCAATTAATGAATCAGGCACTTGCCGTTTCTCGTAAATATCCGCAAGTAAAAGTGGAAACTGGTGCTCAAAGCACTTATCCAATTTACGATAACGATAGTAATAAGCTAAAAGAATGGCGTGGCCGTGCTGAAATTCGTCTTGAAAGTAAAGACTTTAAAGCAGCAAGCCAGTTAGTCAATGAATTGCAACAAAGCTTCCAAACTCAATCGATTAATTTTACGGTTTCAGATGAGCAACGTAAAAAAGTTGAAAATGATTTGATGGTCGAAGCATCTAAAAACTTTCAACAACGTGCTCAAATGTTGACTCAAGCGTGGAATAAAAGCCAATACACGCTCGTTAACTTAAACTTAAATACCAACAACTATTTCCCTCAGCCTGTAATGAGAGCGAGTATGGCTAAGTTTGCTATGGCCGAAGCTGCACCAGCTCAAGACATGGCAGCTGGTGAATCTAAAATTACTGTGAATGCAAACGGTTCAATTCAATTTAAATAATTGCTTGAGCTAAAAAAGCCGCATGAAATATGCGGCTTTTTTTTGTGTGTGAATCAAAATATTTAACCCAAATTTTGCAAAGAATCCCAAGCAGCTTTCGCCAGAATATCTTTATAAACTTTTGGATCGGACTTTACACGTTTTGATAACCACGCACGGCAATAGTTTTCTGTAGACCCAATGACTAATGAAAGTAATAACTCATGCGGTATAGATTTTAAAAACTCAGCCTCACCATAATTTGAAATTTCGCTAAAGATCTTTTGATTTCTTAATTTATTTTTCTGAATAAGACGTTCCTGATCTTCCCCCTGCATCACACTAAAACGAGCAGATATCAAAAATTTAGCAAAGTCAGGCTGTCCACTAACCCAATCAACATAGCTATGAATAAAAGCATATAAAACCTCTTGAAGGGATTTTGTACCTTCCAAATATTCATCTCTTAATGCCGCTTGGTCATCTAAAGCTGCAAAGAATAAAGTCGCAACAATCCCTTCTTTATTTTTAAAGTGGTGATAAATAGCCCCTACACTGCTGTCAGATTTCGAACGAATCATTTCAATGCTAGTGGTTTCAATTCCATTCTCTAAGAAACAAGACAAGGCATCTAATAAAATCTGTCTTTTTAAAGCAGCCCTTCTGCCTGGATATAACCGTTCTAATAACTCTTGTGCAGATTGCATTGTTTGTTCCCTAACCAGTTATCGGAGATATTCTGAATGACTTGACTCACTTTTGTAAACAGAATTATATTCTGTTAAAGAATATAATTCTGTTTTTATTAATATGGAGCTTTAAATCATGGCAACCACTTTAGAACTTTGGAACAAAGTGTCTACTTTTCCGAAAGGAAAATGGACTTTCTCACGCATGCTATGTTTAAAAGCACCTTATTTCGGCAGTATTTCGCCGCTATTTATTGAGTTAAAACCTAATTATTGTGAAATAGCCATTAAGAAAAAACGATCTGTTCTCAATCATATTGGAACAGTTCATGCGATTGCGATGTGTAATATGGCCGAGCTTGCAGGTGGAACAATGACCGAAGTCACTGTACCTTCTACTCATCGCTGGATTCCTAAAGGTATGACTGTCGAATATTTGAAAAAAGCAGAAACAGACTTAATTGCAGTTGCAACGCCTGTAGAAAAAAATTATGACTGGGATAAAGCTGGCGAATATTTAGTAAATGTAGAAATCTATGATTCCCAGAAAGAAAAAGTCTTTCAAGCTATAATTACCATGTGGATTTCTAAAAAGAAATAATAAAAAAGCCCTGAACTGATCAGGGCTTTTCTTGATTATTTTTTAAAGGGTAAAGCATATTTAAAGATACGACCCACAACCTGTCCAAACTGTTTAGCCAGACTAGCATTGTTGTAATTTAGACCATATTTTTTACATACAGCTTCAACTTTTGGAGCCATTTGGCGATAACGGCGCGCAGGAACATCAGGATATAAATGATGCTCGATTTGATGGCTCAAATGTCCGCTTAAGATATGTAATGCTTCTGAACCTTTTAAGTTTGAAGAACCACGAATCTGGCGCATATACCAGTGACCACGGCTTTCTTCCTGTAAAACAGACTTTGGAAATACTTCTGCATCTTTTGTGAAGTGACCACAGAAAATAATCGTAAACGTCCAGATATTACGAAGACCATTCGCAACCAAGTTTCCTGTCAATACAGGTAATGCCGCTGGCCCTGCAATTAATGGGAAAAAAACGTAATCTTTGAAAAGCTGGGTACCAATCTTTTTATTTACTGGTTTCAATTCTTCCAAGAATTTAGCCATGCTCTTACGCTTGTAAAGAACGCGACCAATTTCAAGGTTCTGAATCGCTACGCCCCATTGGAACAATAAGCAAAATGGAATGCTATAAACGGGTTGAAGCAAGAAACCAGGTTTCCAACGTTGCTCTGGGAATAAACGAAGTAAACCATAACCAATATCATCATCGATACCTTTAATGTTGGTATATGTGTGATGTTTATAGTTATGCGTTTGGCGCCAGTTATCAGAAGTACCGACCGTATCCCATTCGTAGGTTTGACCATTAAATTTAGGATCGTTCATCCAGTCGTATTGGCCATGCATCACATTATGCCCAAGTTCCATGTTTTCCATAATTTTAGAAAAGCCTAATAGACCTGTTCCTAAAATCCATGCTGGTGGGAACCAACCTGCAAATAAACAAGCTCGGCCTAGAAAACTACTGTAACGAACTGCTGCATAGACACGGCGGATATATTTAGCGTCTTTTTCACCCAAATCATCCAATACTTCTTGTTTGATCTGATCAAGCTCTTTTGCAAATGCGTCAAGTTCTGCTGGCGTCAAATCTCGATTTTTAGGATTTTTAAAATATTCGACTTTCACTGGCATATTCATAAAAGTTCTCTCTTAAAGATCAATAACTAGATCAGATTGTGCTGAGTTCACACAAATTTTGAGTAATTGGCTTGGTTCGGTATTTTCACTACCATTGAGTAAGTTACGTGTAGAACCTTGAGCTTTACTACAAACGCACTTATTACAAATTCCCATACGGCAGCCATGTGTTGGCTTAAGGCCTTCATGTTCCAGACTCACCAAAATTGATTCGCCTTTTGGAATTGCAATAACCTTATTAGACTGGGTTAATGTGACATTTACATAACCAACTTCAGCCGTACTATCACGCGTTAAGCTAAAAGCTTCTGTTAATACAGTCGGTGCTTTTTCAAAAAGCTGTTCCACTGTTGAAACGAAACCAGAAGGTCCACATGCATATATGGTGCTATTTTCCAAATCGTCTACTAATGCTAAATGCTCTGCATTTAAACGTTCATCATTTGGTGTTTCTTGTGTATAAAAAACCTGATAACTAAAATTTGGGAATTGCTCTGCAACTTTTTCAAAGTATTCAACAAAAGCTGCATCAGAGCGTTGCTTTACCCAATATAAAAGCTGTACTTGAACTTTATCTAACTGCTGGCTTTGTTTAATTGCAGTGATTAAGCTCAACATTGGGGTAATACCACTACCCGCAGCTAGCATAATTAATTTCGGTGTCTTGATGTTTTGTTGCATGTCACCATAAGGCTGACCAAGCTCAAAAACATCACCAATTTGGCTTTCAGTCATAAACCAGTTACTGACAATACCATCAGCCACTTTTTTAATCGTTAAACGTAAATGTTGTTCATCAATTTGCGTCAAGCTATAAGTACGTTCATAACGACGACCAGCAATTTCAACAATGACAGGATGATGCTGACCAGCAACACCTACTTTCACTAAACGGTTACATTTTAATGTAAGACTCACCATGTCATGAGCGACAAATTCTTTTTTTACAATTTGAACAAGCCCATGTTTTACCGACCATAAAGGATTAACTTTTTGTAGCCAGAAGTTAGCCATTTCTTTATCAAAGATGGCTTGTGTCAATGAATTGAATAGAGAATTTCTCTTTTCGATTACTTGCATAGATGGACGCTCTGTCGCTCTTTTTTAATTATTATACACATGTATATATATTTGTATATACACCCGTACTTTTAATTACAATTTCACAAGTTCAGCTTCTAAGGCTATAATCCTGAGAGTTTACAAATATATTGAACAGCATGACCCAATCTTCACTTTCTCAGAACCTGAATGACACACCTCAACAACAAGATGTCATTGAAATTAAAACAGCTACGCGTTCTGTGGGAAGAAAAGCGACAATTACTAAAGAAGAACTTTTTCAGGCTGCTCTAAATCTGATTGGCCCACAAAAGAGTATTGCTTCATTAAGTTTACGTGAAGTAGCACGAGAAGCTGGCATTGCGCCAAATAGTTTCTATCGACACTTTAAAGATATTGATGAGTTAGCAATTTCTTTAATTGACCGTGCAGGTATCGTCTTACGTAAAATTATCCGACAGGCTCGCCTACGTGCTTCCTTACAAGAAAGTATTATTCGCAGTTCTGTCGATATTTTTCTTCAGCAGCTCGATGCCGATGAAGGTAATTTAAGCTTATTACTACGCGAAGGTTTTACAGGTTCTACTTCTTATAAAGCAGCGGTTGATCGTCAATTAAACTTCTTCCAGCAAGAACTACAAGAAGATTTAATTCGTCTAGAGCACTTAAATAATAACCACTTATACCACCCTGATCTTGTTGCAAAAGCAATTACGCAACTTGTGTTTCACATGGGCGCCAAAGTGATTGATCTTCCAATTCATCAACGTGCGGAAGTTGCTGAGCAAACGATGATTATGATTCGAATGATTTTAGAAGGTGCTCGGCATTTAGATGAAGCAGAAATTCGTTAAAATTGTCTGATGAATGGCTTGTTAATAAACAGGCCATTTTTACATCTAACTCCTCTATTTTCCAATAAAAATATAATTCACCGATTGAAGCGAATAGCTTGCGAGAGTATAAATAATTATTCCATTTGCTCTTTCTTCTATATTCCCAACGATCTCAGGGATCAACATGCAAAATTTGAATAATCGTCAAAGTCTGATTGCAAGCTACATTCTTATGGGCATCTTTTTGCTTTCGGTTATCCCATTACACCTATTAGCAAGTTTTTTTGCAGGCTTTCTTATTTATGAAATTATTATTAGCTTAAGCTCGGTTGTCGAACGTTATATTGATGGTCAAAGAGCCCGCATTTTTATTAGTATTTTATTAAGTATTATTACGATTTCACTAATCGCCTTTTTCTTTACAAGTTTAATTAGCTTTGTGGTTCATGATTTAAAAGGTGTAGGCATCCATAATATCAACAGCAAAGTCGATCAAACCCTGTTGCATTTACAAGCTGAAATTAGCAAATATCTTCCAGGTTATATTCCCGATAGCGTGACAGAATTAAAAGATGAAATTTTCGCGTTTATGAAAGATAACGTGACCATATTAAAAAATACCAGCTCCGATATTTTGCATAACTTCGTGACGATGGTTATGGGCCTCATTATCGGTATTTTGGTGGCTATACATGGTTTTCACCGCCGTACCCCCCAACCTGTTTTTAAATCTCTTCTGATCCAACGTATTCAGAAACTATCAATTTCATTTAAAAATGTTGTTTTTGCACAGATAAAAATTTCAGCAATTAATACGCTGCTCTTTATTTTATTTGCATTTGTTTTATTACCGCTTTGGGGAGTGCACCTTCCTTTTGCCAAAACACTTACTATTTTGACCTTCATGTTTGGACTGATTCCAATTTTAGGTAATCTTATTTCCAATACATTGACATTCATTGCCGCGCTTACTGTTTCACTCGGACTCGCAGGTGCAGCATTACTTTATCTCGTTCTTGTTCATAAACTTGAATATTTTATTAATGCTAAAATTATTGGGCATAAAATCAATGCAAATGCATGGGAGATTTTATTAGCAATGCTGGTATTTGAGTCAATTTTTGGCTTAGGTGGTTTAATCGCAGCTCCAATTTTCTATGCATATTTAAAATTAGAACTAAAAGATGCCGGTCTCATCTAATTCAAAATCGATGTATAAAAAAAAGCGCCCTCTAGGCGCTTTTTTTAGTTTGAGTTAATTACGGTTTAACCACAACTAACACCTGAATTGCTTCTGGTGTAACAGTTAAACCATCAAGCAAGCTCAAGCCTTCTTTTTGCAGCTTTTGCAAACGTTCAATTTCATCTTGACGAATACTTGGATTGAACTGTTTTAGATAAGTTAAACGGTCAATTTCATATTGCCATTTATTACCATAGTGTTCTTTTGCTTGCTGCTGAAGCTGTGGCAAATCAACTTTCGCGATATCCAACGCTTGTTTATAACGTTGCTCAATAATATCACGGCGAGCTTTAACCACCTGACGACAGCTATTGCCATCTAAGTGATGTAAATATGGTTTCAAAATTGCTGGATCAATTTTTTCAGACAAATCTTGACCAGTTTCGCTTAATAGCACACGAATTAACTGCTTAGGCAAGCTCGATGGTAAGTTTAACGCCTTAGGCGCAACTACATCGACTTTAAACCACACTTCAATTAATACTGAACCCTGCTTTAATGCATTAGATTTGAGTACAGCAACATTGGTACTACCAAATGATTGCGTACGGATCATTTCCATTACACTTTCAATGAATGGGTGCTCTAAAGTTAAATATTGAGCATCTTCACGAAGCTGAGCCTGGTCGCGATAGAAAGTAGCGGTCATGCCTTCTTCGTCTAACGCCAAACCTTGCACTTGCATTTGGTCTGTTGGACGAATAATTACCGTACCGTTACTTTGCTCATCAAAGTCAATATTGGTTGAAGACATGAAACGCTTCACAAACATTGGTAGCGTTGTATTGTCATCATAATCTTCAAGCGCCTGAACAATCTCTTGCGCCACGATAGGACGACATGAGTTATATTCAAGTAAACGATCTCGGCCCGCTTGAAGTTCAGCTTCTAAAGCTTGACGTTGAACATTCACTTCTTCAAGCAAATCTTCAAATGTTTGACCTTGGTCTGCCAGTAAACAGTCTTTTAATTCAACAATAAAATTCTCTTGCAGCGTTTGCGCTGTTGGAGAAATATTGCTGAAAATATTAAGCGCTTCATTGTACCAACGGAACATACGCTCTTGAGCTGTTCCAACAAGATATGGCACATGAATCTGAATACGGTTTTCTTGACCAATACGGTCTAGACGTCCGATACGTTGCTCTAAAACATCTGGATTAGCTGGCAGATCAAATAAAATTAGATCACTGGCAAATTGGAAATTACGGCCTTCCGAACCAATTTCTGAACACAGTAGAATTTGTGCACCATAGCTTTCTTCAGCAAAATAAGCAGCTGCTTGGTCACGTTCAAGTAAGCTCATGCCTTCATGGAACATTGCAGTACGAATGCCCGCATGCAAACGCAATACATTTTCTAGAGCTTCAACAACTGGTCCACTACGCGCAATTAAAAGCACTTTTTTATGCTTGAGATCTTTGCGCAGAATTTCCATTACCCATAGCACACGTGGGTCATTTTGCATCCATGAACCATCAAGTTGTGCTTCTTCTGGCCACATTTGCTCACGCAGTTTCCCATCTTTTGACCAATCTTCTGGTGCTGGTAATGGTGCTGGCTGACAATCACGCCCTGGGAAGCCTTGAATTGCTTCACGCGTATTACGGAATAAAATACGACCTGTACCGTGACGGTCTAATAATTCGTGAATTGCTCTAAAGCGTTGGTCAGGTTGGTCTTCAATACTGTGACCTAATAAGCCTTCTAAAGCAGATAAATGCTCTGGAGCTAAAGGCTGATCAGACATGAGTACTTCAGCAATTTTTGCAGTCTGCTGGTATTGAGTTTCTTCATCTAAGAAGCGCTCTAAACTACTAAAACGCTGCGGATCAAGTAAACGTAAACGTGCGAAATGACTTTCCACACCAAGCTGTTCAGGTGTTGCTGTAAGCAATAACACCCCAGCGGTATTTTCAGCAAGCTCTTCAATTAAATCGTAGCGATCATTACCGCCTTCTTCTTCGCTCCACATCAAATGATGTGCTTCATCGACCACGAGCAAATCGAAGCCAGCTTCTATGGCTTGCTCACGTAAATCATCATGGTCAACCATTAAGTCAACGCTGGCAATAATGCATTGCTCAGTCAAGAACGGGTTAAGTTCTGGATCATGTTCTTTAATAGATGCTGTACGTGTTAAATCAAACAGAGAGAATTGCAAGTTAAAACGACGGCGCATTTCAATCATCCACTGATACTGTAAAGAATCAGGGACTAAAATAAGAATTCGTTCTGAGCGACCGGTTTTAAGCTGTTGGTGGATAATTAACCCAGCTTCAATTGTTTTACCCAAGCCCACTTCATCGGCAAGTAAAACACGAGGTGCAAAACGTTTACCAACTTCGTGTGCGATATAAAGCTGATGTGGAATTAAACCAACACGCGCACCCACCATCCCACGTAGAGGGCTATTCTGCATTTGTGCTTGCATAAGCATCGCTTCAATACGCAGGTCATACCACTCTTTATAGTCGACCTGACTTGCAAGCAAACGATCTAAAGGCTTCGACAACTGAATTTGCGCACCAATACGTGTTTCATTCAGCGCTTTACGATCTTGTTCGCCATTTTCTAAGGTACGAACAACGTTGTAACGCAAAACACCATGTCGGTCTTCAACAGACTCAACAATCCACTTCTTGCCTTCTTGATCTTGAACTTCATCATTGGTGTTAAAGATGATACGAGATAGTGGAGCATTATTACGTGCATAGACACGTGTCTCATCACTTTTGGGGAATAAAATGCTGACAGATCTTTCATCTACATCAATAAGCACACCTAAACCGAGTTCAGTTTCTGTGTCTGATAGCCAACGTTGACCAATAGCATACTGCTGCAATTTTTCCACCTTTCTCTCAAGTTCGCACTACATATTGTACGATGCAAATTAGCTTATTTTTGCATCTTTTTATGTAGTCTTTAAAGCAAAATTTTGAAGCAAAAACCAATTAAATGACTTTGCTACAAAAAATCACGCATTAAAATTTTTACATTAAAACGGTACGGGACAGTCAAAAGTTAATGTTTCTGCTGTGACAGGATGATTAAAACTTAACTGTTTGGCATGCAAACATAAACGCGGAACAAGTTGTTGCTCCGGCGTTGCATACAGCGTGTCACCTACAATTGGATGCCCAAGATATTGCATATGTACACGGAGTTGATGGGATCGGCCCGTAATTGGTGTTAATTTCACACGAGTTACAGGCTGTCCCTGAATCTGAAAATGTTCTACTGCCTGCCAATGTGTTAAAGCAGGTTTGTTGTGAGAAGCGTCGACAATATGTAAAGGTGGTCGGCTTGGATCATAGATGACAGGAATATCTACAGTCCCCTCACCCTCTAAATGACCTGCGACAAGCGCTTCATATATTTTTGAAGTCTGACGATCTTGAAATTGACGCGCAATCGCACTTTGACCGCGCTTTGATAAACCAAATACTAAAATACCTGAAGTATCTCGGTCTAGACGATGAATGAGCAAAGTTTTAGGTTCAATCGCAACCAACCTTGTCAAAACGCTATCATGTAAATCACCTTTACCAGGAACACTCAAGATGTCCGAAGGTTTATGAATCACCATAAAATCATCATCACGATAGATCAGATGTTCACTTAGAAAATCACTCAAAGTTGTATTCCCAAGGCAAGATGAAAAACAAGCGGGCAATAATAAAAAGCTTACGTCCGAATTACAATGCCGTTCGGGTAAATTAACAGCATAATTTGCAAATATTATGGATCACTTGGAGTCTATAGTTAATCAAGGCTTCAATAACTGCATAATATGCTGCAATGTCGGTGCTTGCATTAACTCTTCAACGCTCAAGCTCGCACCATTCGCATGCCACACTTCGACCAGATAATTCACAGCAGACTGATCTAAACCGTAGTTTCGTAAATCAATTTCAGGATGAATCTCCATGGGGTGTCGCCCCACCTGCTCAGCAATTGCCAATAAGATTCCTTTATCCGACAGAATATATTCAGACGGGGCACTTAAAGACCATAAGCGTATTAAGCTCTGCGTATTTAAGTGTTTTATATGGTCAAAACTGATCTTTTCAACCCATTGAATGTGCTGCTCTAGATTAGCCGCCAAGATCGCATCATTTACAATAGCTACATAATCGGTAATAGATAAAACAAGCTGCATGACTTGTTTAAACAGAGGTGATAAATCACCAGCCATCACAACTTGGGCTTTAGCATTTGACGACAGTCGCTGCCCCAACTGCAACATGGTTTGTTGAAGCTGAGATGCATCAATAAAAATAACTGGAATTTCGAGTGCCTGTGCTCTTTTACTTAGCAATTCTAAATGATCGGCTAATGGCTGGTGCGCCCAGTCAGGTGATTTCTCAAGTTCATTTAGCCCAACCATGAGCAAAATACTTTGTGTAGATTCAATAGGCCAATTTGAAGTATTTGCTGCTAATTGGATTTTTCGAGGTAAGGGATAAAACATTGTTCTCAACAAGTAAAAAATAGCTCAAATTAAAAAGCCCGTTTAACACGGGCTTTTTTGCTTACTTCATTTCAGCGAAAGTTTCTTTGGCAGCCTGAATCGTATATTCGATATCTTCATCAGAGTGAGCAGATGAAATAAAGCCTGCTTCAAATGCTGAAGGTGCCAAGTTTACCCCACGCTTTAACATACCGTGGAAGAACTTTTTGAAAGCTTCAATATCACATGCCAACATTGAGTCAAAGCTTGTAATGTCTTCTTGGTCTGTAAAGTAAAGACCAAACATTGCACCAGCTTGCTGAGTTTTAAATGGAATACCTGCTTCATTAGCTGCGGCTTGTAAGCCCGCAAGTAACTTTTCAAGTTGAGCAGATAAATTACTGTAAAAGTCTGGTTGGCGAAGATGTTTAAACATCTCGATACCCGCACGCATAGCAAGAGGGTTTCCAGACAATGTACCTGCTTGGTATACGCCACCTAAAGGTGCGATACATTCCATGATTTCACGCTTACCACCAAATGCACCAACAGGTAAGCCCGCACCAATAATTTTGCCTAAAGTTGTTAAATCTGGCTTAACATTATAAACCGATTGAGCACCACCTAAAGCAACACGGAAACCTGTCATCACTTCATCAATAATGAATACAGATTTATATTCATCACACACATCACGAATAGCTTGTAAGAAACCGTCGATTGGTTTCACCATGTTCATGTTACCTGCAACAGGTTCAATAATAACGCCAGCAATTTCATGACCAAATTTGGCAAAACACTCTTTTAATGCGGCAATATCGTTGTATGGAAGCGTTAAAGTGTGTTTAGCAAAGTCAACTGGAACACCTTTTGAAGTTGGTTCACCTTCACCTAAAGTGAGTAAGCCCGAACCTGCTTTTACTAACAGTGAGTCAGAATGCCCATGGTAGCAACCTTCAAACTTCACAATTTTGTCACGGCCAGTATAACCACGCGCTAAACGAATAGCGGTCATGGTCGCTTCTGTACCAGAGTTAGTCATACGTACCAATTCAATTGATGGCATGATTTCACAGATAATATCTGCCAGTGTTGTTTCGTGTACGGTTGGAGCACCAAAACTTAAGCCATCTTCTGCTGCTGTTTGTACAGCCTTAATAATCTCTGGATGAGCATGACCCAAAATCATTGGTCCCCAAGAACCAACATAGTCAACATAACGCTTACCATCTACATCCCATAAATAAGCACCTTTTGCTTTCTCGATGAAAACAGGTGTTCCTCCAACGCCATTAAAGGCACGTACCGGAGAGTTCACACCACCTGGAATGTGTTTGCTGGCTTGTTTAAATAACTGTTCTTGCTTTGGAGATAAACTCATGGAAATGCTCGTCTTAAATATCTAAAAAATAATTTTGAAAGCTTAAGAAAATAGTTGTGCCCACGCCTGTACACGGGCAGGAATTTCAGCAGTTGATCGGCCTAATATATCACTAATGACTGCACACAGGTCAGCCCCAGCCTCAATCACAGGTTGTGAGTTTTCAACCGTTAAACCACCAATCGCACAAATTGGTAAATCATATTGGGCTGCTGCCTGCTTAATCACTTCAATACCCACATTACCTGCTTCTGGTTTTGTAGAAGTCGCATAGACCGCACCAAATGCAATATAAGTCGCGCCATCTGCAATTGCTTTTTGGGCGAGTTCTAATGAGTTTAGACAAGTACGACCAATAATGACACCTTCAAGTAACTGCGATTTTGCGTCGGTAATTTCGCCGTCACTTTGCCCTAAATGCACACCTAATCCAAATTGAGCGGCCAGTTTTAGGTCATCATTAATTACAAATGGAACTTGATATTTTTCACACAATAGTTTGATTTGTTCGACTTCTGCGGGTTGGTCGACTTTTTCTACTTTCTTACGGCGGTACTGTAAAATTGCGACCTGACGAGTTGCGAGTGCGGCGTCTAGTTTTTCTAATAATAATTGGATTGGGTCATCATTGGTAATGAGATATAAACCGCGCATACTCTACTCTCGCTTTAAAAAACTTCGCTAGTATAACGGATTTATAGGACATCATAAGTACCGATTGATATAGGCTTACCAGTACCAATCGGTATGTTAAGAATAGAAAGTAAAATTAACTTGGTATTTTGTCATGCTTGCGATCAGTCAAACTCAAACGACCACGTGCAACATCAGACAACATTCGCCAATCAGAAATAAAGCTATAGAAAGGTTGTTTAAAACTGGCAGGCTTATTTTTTTCAAACACAAAATGTCCAACCCAAGCATTTGCGTAACCCGCTACCAAACCATAGATCACATATTTGGCCTGTCTCTTACGAATTGCTTTTGAAAAAAAGTATATACCAATACTACTACCCACCACATGTAAGCGTCTGCTCATGATGTTACGGTGTTCGGTTAAATAAAAACGATAAAATTCCTGATAGTTTTTAATCGGCAATTCAAACTCTGGCTGAGCTTCATGGCTAAAGTTTACTGGTGCATTCACGATCATCTTCCTGATTTTTATTTGATCAAAACGTCACCTGATTGTACACCTAAATAAAAGCCTAGCGTCATATGTTTGATTGTAACTTTCTCTATCAAAAGCATTACTTTTAGGACTAAGCTATTATACTTATTCAAGATAGTTTAAATACCTGATTCAGGGAGATATATTATGGTCGAAGTCGAACTAAAGTTTCAGTTACCTGAATCGAAGAAAAAAACTGTCCAGCAATACTTAAAAAAACATAAAGCGAAATATATTCACTTACAGGCAAAATATTACGATACCCCTGATCGATTACTCGCAAAAAATGGCATGGCCCTACGTTTACGTAAAGAAGATGATCAATGGGTACAAACATTTAAAGCCGCAGGTCAAAGCCACCTGCACCGTGTTGAAGAAGAAATTCATTTAGGTGCGTGTGACCAAGAACCTGACTTAAACCTTGAGTTATATCAAGATAATAAAGTCGTAACTGATTTAATCAATGCGGTTTTAGGAACGCAAGCTGAAAAACTAAGTTTGCAGTTTGAGACCGATGTACAGCGCACCTATCATGTGTTTGAAGCAGATAATACAGCTATTGAAGTTTGTTTAGATGACGGCGTCGTAAAAACTGCAGATACACAAAGTATAATTTGTGAAGTCGAATTTGAACTTAAGCAAGGCGCAGTAAAAACGCTAATTCAATTTGCACAGCAATGGATTAATCGTTATGCCCTTTGGCTTGATGTCAGAAGTAAAGCCGAGCGTGGGAATTTATTAGCACTGGGGCAAGCAGCCTCACCCGCTGTACATGCCAAAGCGCTGACATTAAATAAAGATATTACTGCTGAACAGGCTCTAAAAAAGATTATCGAAAACTGTTTAGGACAATTCTTACCCAATATGGCTGTAATTGCCGATGGAGTTGCCGAACCTGAGCATATTCATCAGGCACGTGTAAGTTTACGTCGTTTACGCAGTGCACTAAAACACTTCTCTGGCTGGTCAAGCGAGCTAAACCCTGTTTGGGAAGAACAAATTGCCGAGCTTTTCCGTAAGCTTGGAGACACTCGTGATGAAGATGCTATCCGTACCGAGGTGTTACCTGTCATTCAACAACATGGCTCACCAGAACTTTTACTACCTGTTTCAGTTCAGCCCTCAAAAGAACTCTCAACAATCTTTACCTCTGCGGACACGATTAAGCTATTACTCGATTTATTAGCATTTGCGTATTCAGAAGAAGATTCAAAGAACAAAACAGGTGGATTAAAAAAACATATTAAAAAGAGTTTAGATAAATTACATCATAAAGTGATTAGCAATGCTGAACACTTCTCTGAGCTTGAAGTTTCTGAACAGCACAAAATACGAAAGACAGCTAAGCAGTTACGTTATTGTGTTGAGTTTATTTCAAGTCTTTATCCTGACAAGAAAGTACAGCAATATTTAAAACATCTACAACCTGTACAAAACACCTTAGGTCAATATAACGACTTATTTATTGCGGAAGGTATTTTCAATAAAGTTGTCGAAAATGACTCATCTTTCTGGTTTGCCTTAGGCTGGGTAAAAGCCAAACAACCGCACCTACAAAAGCGCTCAGCAAAAGCTTTACAAACTTTTAGCCAAGCTGAAACTTTCTGGTAATTTATAAAAAGTCGCTGTAAACAGGCAGCGACTTTTTATCGGTATTTACCAAATACTTTCCACACACCGTTATCTGCTAACGGGTCATTATAGCTATCACTACGTTGCTTTCTTGGCTTATCACGGGCATCGACCAATTTAAAATGTGGTTCTACCCCTAACACAATACCATTGGTATAAAACCGTGAACGGGTATATTCACTTTGTCCATGTTGAAATACATACGTTCTTAAATCGATAAATTCACGGTGAGCAACTAGAGCCGCGGTATCATCGCTCTGCAACCATTCTTGCATTGTAAAAATCTGATCAGTTTCGAACTGCCCGCATTTTTCAATAAGACTTGCCACACCACGGAAAGTTTTCGATTCTTTTGCGCGTGTTTTATTAATCCGAATTCGATCTACATGAAAAAAGAATAGCGGTAAATTTAAATGACTTGGCAAATGAATGGCATCTGGTAATTCATCTTCCATAAATGGCTGAAAAAGTTCTTGTGCCCTTTCAATTAGGTCCTGCCATTGGTGATAATAATTTTCGACTTCTTCTTGCAAGCCATAATAAATTGGCAATCCTTCAACATGTTCTAAATATTGAGGTGGGAAAACATGCTGGCGTAATAAAGCAATATCTGTTTTTAAACTTTGAATAGCAATCGCATCTTGCATATTAGACTCTCCAACCAATACTTAGGCTATTTACAGACTAAGTCAAAGGTTTTGTTTCCGCAAGCGTTTGCCTATAATAAGCAGCTCTATTTTTGCGGGAATAAGTCATGTCTCAAAAGATTAATGCAACAGATATTACTGAAGAAGAAGCGTTAAATGCGGTTTTCTTTGAGCGTGCGGATGAATTCATTAAACAAGCCAATGATTTTTGTCGCCCGCCAAAAGGTGAAAAGCCAGATCCAGCCGAACTGCGTGGTCAAGTAAGCGCAGCAATGTTGTTTGCTAGTGCCCGTTTTAACACGTGGGTAGCAGCAAATAATTTTAAAGATGGCGAAGAAATGCGCGCTGCTAAAGATCAAGTGATGTCTTATCTTGTGCAACAATTTCAAATGATGCTTGAAGATAATTTTGATGAGTACTGTGAACAGTTCGAAAATTATTTACGTTTCCGTAAAAATGAAGATTTTCATGCGCATAAACATGATCATTAAGATGATTTAAACATCCAAATAAAAAGCCACAATTTAGTGGCTTTTTATTTGCGATAAGACTTTATTTTTTTGCTGCCTGACCATATTGATCAGCCATCACCTCAACTAAATGTTCAGGTTTAATATACTTTTTAATTACTGCATTTACGTCTGCAACAGTCAGTTTAGTCAAGTTTTGATCATGTCGAATACGGTCTTGTAATGTTTTATCTGTTTCAAGCTGTAGATTTAACATCCCATGAATATTACGTTCATCTTCTAATGCCGTAACGCGTTTCTTCATGATATCTGCTTTAGCAGCTTCAAGCTCTTGCTCAGTCACACCATTTTTCAACAAGTCATTCAACACTTTATGTATTGATGCAGACACTTGTGCTGAGCGACCAGAAGTATAATTTGCACTAATACTTAAGGCCCCTACATTCGTATCACGGTCAAGTTGCAGCCCACTTCCAAAACCATAGACTAGCGCATTTTTCTCACGAAGCTCTTGAGCCAAACGTGATGAAATTTGAGACTCACCTAAAATATAGTTAAGTAAAATTAATGCAGATGCATCTGGATGGTTTTTCCCAACTGGAATTGAAAGCACACTTTGGTAACTACCAAATTCGCGCTGCTCAGATAAAACATGAACTTGCTGAGCTGGAAAATCAACATGATTAATCAAGATTTTTTGATAAGGCTGTTTACCATTCCAACGACCAAATTCCTGATTAAGTAATTTCTGCATTTTTTTCGCATCAAATTTACCTGTAATAGCAATTTGAGCATGGTTCATTGCAAAGAAACGCTCATACAACTCTTTCACTTGCTCTTGAGTTGCATTTTTCAATTGCTGTTTTGCCAGTTCAGGTTCAAAGTGATAACGCAAATCACCCGGTTGATATTCTTCGAGTAAACGTGAAAGTGTTAAGCCCGCTACTACATCTGGCTCGGTATAAGGACGATCAAGACTTGATAAACTTTGCGATTTAATTAAATCAAATTGAGATTGCTCAAATTTTGGATTTTTCATCACATCAAGAACAAACTCGAAAAACTCATCAAATTTTTCTGATTTAGACTGAATATTAATAGTCATGCCATTGCCGTCAGCACTTGCATAAGCCGCGCCGCCCGCATCAATCGATTTATCGGCAATATCTTGCAAACTGTATTTATCAGAACCACGAAGCAATAAGTATGAAGTTAAATCAACGACCGTACCTTTATTAAATAAAGATTTTTCTGTTCCGAAGTCCATCGTAATCGTTGCATAAGTACGATCATCACGTGTTTCAACTGGGAATAAAGCGTACTTCATTCCATTTTTCAGTTTTCCACGGATAATCTTTTTCTCATTACTTTCAACATATTGCTTAGAAGTTTTTAAAAACTCCGCGACTTCTTGTTGATACACCTTTGGATCTTTTAAAGGCTCTGCCTTTGCTTCTACCTGATCTAGAGTTTTAGGTGCGTCTTTTGCATTTTGCTGTTGAGCTTTTTTCTGATCTTCAGGTGTTGGTAAAATATCACCGTCAATACGATGCTCTGCAACAAGGAATTGTTTTAAAGTTTGATTCACTTGGTCTAACTTAACGTTTTCTACTGAATCTAAATCTTTAAAATATTGATCCCACTGACCGCCAGCGACAGTGTAATCACTTAAACGTGACCCAAGTGCTACCGCATCTTTAGTAATTAAATCACCTTGAGTTTTCATTAAACTCTTAACACGATTTAATTCAACCTCAGTAAAAGGCTTTCCTTTCTCGATACCCGCTAGCAGAGAGCTTTCAACTTTTTTAGGGTCATTACTTGGTGAATAAATGGCACCCAAAAACACCACATTAAAATCTTGGTCTAACCACGTACTTGCATCAACATTTGTGGTAATGCCTGTTTCAACCATATTCTGGTATAGATGACCACTTGGCTGCATGGTATATAACAAAGGTGCTAAAGCGAGTGTTGGCTGAATTTTGGTATTTTTACCATTCATATAGATATGGAATTTAGCGAGATCGCTCCCCTTTTTCACGACAAACTGACGATTTTTTATTTTTGTAGAGTCGAGCACAGGAATCTGTACAGGCTTAGGAACATCACGCGCCGCAATTGGGCTAAAGTATTGATCAATGGTTTTTAAGACATCTGTCTTATCGAACTTACCTGAAATCACCATGACTGCATTATTAGGTGCATACCAGCTACGATAGAACTGATTCAATTCAGGCATTTTAATAGATTTAAGCTCAGGTAAATCGCCAATCGGTAAACGACCTAAATATTGGTTACCATAAGCTGACTTCCACATTTGATCCATCAGGACAGCAAAAGGCTGATCCATACGGACTTCACGTTCGCGTTTTACGATTTCGATTTCAGAAGGAACAAATTTTTCTTGTAGAACTAATTTATCCATACGTTCCGATTCAAGATATAACACTTCATTGAGTGCAGTCTTTTCCGGGCGAACGATATTGGTATATTTGGTCGAGTAATAATCTGTGCTGGCGTTCGTCATCAATGTATATTGATCTAGACGACGCTGGAATTCTTCCCCTTTAACATTTTTTGTCCCCTTAAAAGCCAAGTGCTCAAGCAAATGAGCTAAACCACTTTTACCTTGCGGGTCATTTAATGAACCAGTTAAATAAATGGTATTAATAAAGATTTTATTTTCTTTGTCGTTCGGCGCAAGTACAACCCGAAAACCATTATCTAATTTATATTCCTCAATATTTTGCTTGCTTTTTACTAGTGTAGTTTGTGCAAAAGACGCAGCACTTAAACCAAGAATACATAGGGAGAGAGTCAGTTGTTTAAACTGCATAAACATATAAATACCAATTAATTTGAATAATAAAAAATCAATAGTTGTGGGAGTATAGTAGGAAATTTAAGCTGACATTAATAGTAAAGATTTGAAAAAAAAGCCGTTTATTTAAACGGCCTTATATTTTAAAGAAAAATTTCAGCTTGCATATAAAGTTTTCCATAGCCTGAAATTTCAATACGCTCTTCAGACAGGATATTGCAATATAAAACGCCTCCACGGCTAGAAGCCTGATAAGCCAATATATTATTTTTGCCCAGCTTTTCTGCCCATAACGGCGCTATTGCAGTATGAACTGAACCTGTAACAGGATCTTCATCAATGCCCGCGACAGGTGCAAAATAACGCGATATACAGTCATATTGTTGGTCTGCTTTTGAGGTAATTACAACCTCCATTCCCGTCGTTGTAATCGCAGTCCGCTTACCTAGGATTTTGAGCAAGCTCATGTCAGGTTGCTCGTCTAATACATCTTGCACTGACTCATATTCAACAATGTAAGCTTGAACATTTTGATAAACCGCTTTAAATGGTTTGGTTAATGCCTCACGTAAAACACCTGGATAATCTTCGACTTGATGAGCTTTACGAATCGGAAAATTCATTCTGATTTTGCCATCTTCATCTTGATGAACGATAAAAAGACCTAAGTTTCGGACATGAAAATTAATGGTCTTTTTATCAGTAAAATCTTTAAATATTACAAAAGCACTTGCAAGCGTCGCATGCCCACAAAAATCGGCTTCAACTGTTGGCGTAAACCAACGAATTTCATAATTTTCAGCGTCTATGATTTTTACAAAAGCAGTCTCAGATAAGTTATTTTCAAGTGATATCTTTTGCATTAAATCTGCATCTAGCCATTCTTTTTCAACAATCACAGCCGCAGGATTGCCACGAAATAACTCTTTTGTAAAAGCATCGACTTGATACATTTTCATGATAGTGCTCTCTTTTGTAACAGGTTCATTTTCGAAAATTATTTAAAAGAAAAAAAGATACAGTTTTTTAAAAATTAACATCACAGTGGCAATTAAAGCATATAAAAAAACGGCTCATCCAAAGTGAATGAGCCGTTTAATACTAATTCTTAATGATGTTGAGTTAACTCAATTTCATCTTCACTATTTAAGATGTCTTTATCGGTCTGACCCATAAATTGACTTGTAACTACGCCCGCAGTCATTGAGCCATTTACGTTTAACGCAGTACGTCCCATATCAATGAGGGGTTCAATTGAAATAAGAAGTGCAACTAAAGTCACAGGTAAACCCATAGCTGGAAGAACAATCAGTGCAGCAAAAGTCGCACCACCACCTACTCCAGCAACCCCAATTGAACTTAAAGTCACAATACCCACTAACGAAGCAATCCACATTGGATCTAGCGTGTTAATTCCCATGGTTGGCGCAACCATGACTGCCAACATTGCTGGGTATAAACCCGCACAACCATTTTGACCAATGGTCGCACCAAAAGAAGCAGAAAAACTTGCAATAGATTCAGGAATACCTAAACGGCGAGTCTGCGTCTCAATGCTCAGTGGAATACTGGCAGCACTTGAACGGCTGGTAAATGCGAAAGTCAGAACAGGAGCAACTTTTTTGAAGAACTTAACTGGAGAAACGCCTGTCAGGGTCAAAATAATGGCATGCACGACAAACATGATGGCTAAACCTAAATAAGATGCCACCAAGAAACCGCCTAGATTTAAGATATCTGCCACATTCGAACTTGCCACAACTTTGGTCATGAGGGCAAAAACACCATACGGTGTAAGTGTCATCACTAAACGAACCAACTTCATTACCCAAGACTGTAAAGTCTGAATTGCAGTCAGAATACGCTGGCCTTTCTCTGCATCATCTTTCATTAGGTTAAGCGCAGCTATACCTAAAAAGACAGCAAAAATAACCACACTAATAATTGAAGTTGGGTTTGCACCAGTTAATTCGGCAAATGGATTACTTGGAATAAAAGAAAGAATAAATTGCGGTACACTTAAATCAGTAACTTTACCTACATAATCTGTATTAATGGCAGTTAAGCGTGCAGTTTCAGCAGCACCTTGCACTAAACCTTTTGCCGTTAAGCCAAATAGGTTAGTAACAAATACACCTACGAGTGCAGCAATCAGTGTTGTAAAGAGTAAAGTACCGATTGTATAAAAACTGATTTTGCCTAAAGATGAAGCTTGGTGTAATTTTGCAACCGCTCCCAAAATAGACACAAATACCAAAGGCATAACGACCATTTGTAAAAGTTTTACATAGCCGTTTCCAACGATATTAAACCAGCTAATAGATTCAGCAAGAATCGGATGGCCACCGCCATAAATCAAATGTAGTCCTAAACCAAACACTACACCTAGAACTAAGCCAGCCAGAACTTTTTTCGATAAGCTCCAGTCTGTTTTACGTGTTTGGGCGAGTAAAAATATTAACCCGACAAAAACCACAATATTGATGATTAAGGGTATATTCATTCCCAAACTCCAAATTATTGCTTGTGTCATCTTTCAAGGGGGCATATTTGACCATAGCCGGCCTATATAAACTACCCTTTTCAACAATTTTATAGCATCAAGATGATTACAAACTTGCGTGAGAATATAAAATGACTTTTAAATACATATATATCACTTTTAATTTATAAATTAAGTGAGATATTTATGTATAAAAACCAGCCTCTACTTAAGCAACCTTTAATTCAAATTGCTGCTCAATAAAATGAATAAATTGCTTTAAATTGGTCCCCCATGTTTCTGGTAACTGGGCAACTAAATAGGTAGTGAAAAAAGCAGATTCTGTATTTAGTCCAAAACAATTAACTGAAACTTTATCTGCAACTTTTGTGAGATATGATTTCGGTAATAAAGCAAAACCAACACCCAACTCTACACAGCTCACGATTCCGTCAAGACTACCCATTTCCATAATTTGCGAAGGCGGAATACTAAAGTCATTCAAGAAAAGCTCTATGGCATGTCGATATGAACAACCTTGCCGAAATGCAATAAATCTGGTCTTTGCAAGGGTTGCCTTGTCTGGAAAACTCTGTTGTTGCTTAGGGCAAACCAAAACCAGCTCTTCATGCCACACAGGAAAACTATATAACTCAGGAATCGAATGTTTAGATGCCACAAAAGCACAGTCCAATTCCCCCTGATGTACCGCATTTAATAAATAACGGGTCGGATGAGTTTGAAGCTCAATAGGCAAAGTAGGATATTGCTGCATAGATTGATTGAGCAACTGTGGCAAACGTATTGCTGCGGTTGTTTCCATGCTGCCCAAGCGAATAGTTTCATTCGGGTCAATATCACCTTCTTGAAAGATCTTTTTAGCTTTATCGTGCAATGCAATCATTTGAACAGCGTAACTATGTAGCTGTTGTCCTGCATTCGTTAAAGTCACAGGATTATTACGATTGAATAAAATAACCCCTAACTCTTCTTCAAGTTTTTTTATATGGCTCGTGATATTCGATTGAACCGTATACATTTTTTGTGCAGCCAATGAAAAACTTCCACTCTCTGCAACCGCTAAAAAAAACTCTAAAGACTTAAGTAACATTTCACTATCTCAAAATAAGATAATTGCTATCATATTAAATCATTTTTAATGATTGATAAACTCGCTTTTAATAATAAAAAAATTGAGCGTCTTCTCATGTCTACGTTTTATCGAATGAGCTTAATTGTCTTTTTGGCAACTTGTTTGGGAATTGGTGTTTTTAGATTTTCCTATACCGCACTCATGCCCATCATGATCGAGCAGTACCACTGGACCCATGATTTTGCCAGTTACTTAGGCAGCGCAAATTTATTGGGATATCTCATAGGTGCCTTATTAGCGCTATTGAGTATTAAAGAAAAGTACATTCCATTCATGATCGTACTTTCGACTATAGCTGGCAGTCTCAGCCTACTATGCTGTTCATTCATGGATATGCCTTTGGTGTGGTTCATTTTCTGGCGTACGATTTCAGGTATTGCTGGCGGCTTACTTATGATTTTGGCACCTAGCTTTGCAATGAAATACATTCCCACCACGCAAAGATTAAAAGTTAACTTTTTAGGATTTAGCGGAATTGGTGTGGGGGTTTTATCTGCCACCATTATTATTCCCCTACTTAAAAATATGCCCGTGCATTATGTTTGGGATATTTTTGCAGGTATTTCTTTATTAGGAAGCTTAACTCTTTATTGCTTATTAAGTAGCAATACTTCCCAGATGATTAAACCGCAATCTACTACTTTACAAGCCTCACAAAAATCACGTTTGGGTCTGGTCATTATTATTGCCTATATGTGTAGTGCCTTTGCCTATATTCCACATTCTTTGTTTTGGATGGATTATTTATCTGGAACTCTGCATTTCCCCTTACAGCAAAGGAATTTATTTTGGGTTCTCTATGGATTAGGAAGCTGCATTGGTGCATTTGTCGCTTATTGCTTAAGCCGAATAGTGGGATATATACAGGCCATTAAATGGCTCTATGGCATTTACTGCCTAGCCGTTGTTTTACCTTTCCTTTCACAGACCACTTCTTTACTCGCCTTGTCTTCACTTTTGACAGGCTTACTGACTCCCGCCACCGTATTTATTAGTTCTTATAGTCTGCTACAGATTTATGAGCAAAGTTATCAAAAGCTTTGGAGCCTTGCCACTATTGGGTTTGCTAGCACTCAGCTTTTAGGTGGGGTTGTCATTAGTACTCTGCATCATTTGCATTGGTCTTATGCCCATCTCTTTCTTTTGGGTGGAATCGTTCTTCTTTTTGCGGTTTGCCTTTTATTTCCTGTACGCCCTTCTTTCACCTCAACTCTCGGAGAAAACAAATCGTGAAAACTCTGCTCTTTCCTTTATTTCTAGTTGCTTTCGTTCTTGTTATTCAAGCCCTAGACCAGAGTTATCAAAAGAAAACTGGTTTTATTAAAACTCCGAAGCATCCAGAATTTATGCAATAAAGAAAGCCCTCAATCGAGGGCTTTCTTATGCAAAATTTATTTAATCTTCCATATGTTTGATAATCGCATCACCAAATTCAGAACAACGTAATAAGGTTGCACCCGGCATTAGGCGTTCAAAATCGTAAGTTACGGTTTTAGCAGCAATCGCTCCAGCAATTCCTTTAATGATCAGGTCAGCTGCTTCTGTCCAGCCCATATCACGTAGCATCATTTCTGCGGAAAGAATAATAGAACCAGGGTTTACTTTATCCTGACCTGCATATTTAGGTGCAGTACCATGAGTTGCTTCATAAACTGCAATTGCACCACCAATATTCGCACCAGGTGCAATACCAATACCGCCTACTTCTGCTGCCAAAGCATCAGAAATATAATCACCATTTAAATTTAAAGTAGCAATAACGGAATAATCTGCTGGACGCATGAGGATCTGTTGTAAAAATGCATCTGCAATGACATCTTTAATAATGATGTCTTTACCAGTTCTAGGATTTTTAATTTTAACCCATGGACCACCATCAATTAGTTCTCCACCGAAACGATCTAGAGCCAGTTCATAGCCCCACTCTTTAAATGCCCCTTCGGTATATTTCATGATATTCCCCTTGTGAACTAGCGTCACAGAAGCCTTATCATTTTCGATTGCGAACTGAATGGCTTTACGGACTAAACGCTGTGAACCTTCTTTCGATACAGGTTTAATTCCAATCCCACATCCTTCAGGGAAACGGATTTTTGTGACTCCCATTTCTTCTTGAAGAAACCTAATCACTTTTTTAGCTTCTTCAGAATCAGCTTTCCATTCAATACCTGCATAGATATCTTCCGAATTCTCACGGAAAATCACCATATCTGTTAATTCTGGGTGCTGAACAGGTGAAGGAACGCCTTCAAACCAACGTACTGGACGTACACAAACATATAGATCTAATTCTTGGCGTAAGGCAACGTTGAGTGAACGAATGCCTCCACCCACTGGTGTCGTTAACGGACCTTTGATTGATACAACAAATTCACGAAGAGCTTCAAAAGTTTCTTCTGGCATATAGTTGCCATAAATTTTATTAGCTTTTTCACCGCAATACACTTCCATCCATTCGATTGAGCGCTTGCCACCGTAAGCTTTTAAAATAGCAGCATCTACAACTGTTTTCATGGTTGGCGTAATATCCACCCCAATACCATCACCTTCAATGAAAGGAATAATTGGATGGTTTGGTACGTTCAGTGACAGGTCTGCATTTACTTTAATTTTGTCGCCGTCAGCAGGAACCACGATCTTCTGATAACCCATTGTGTAAATTCTCCCTTTTATAATACTTAATTAACTAAAAATAATTATCGATAAACAATACTTTCAACTTTTATTAACGCATAATAGCTTAATCGAATTTAATTCTTTTTGAGATTTATGTGGGAAATAAGCAAATTTCACACTTAAATATAGCTCAATGTTTTCTCTAGTTATTTGAAAGAAGAAGCCATTTTTTATGAAAATTGTCATTCTCAACAAGCCTTATGACGTTCTCTCCCAGTTTCGTAAAGACGAAGCGCATATGACCGTCTCGGACTTTGTTGATGACCCGACTTTGCGCTTGGCAGGCCGTCTTGATATGGACTCTGAGGGTTTAGTCTTTTTAACCGATCATGGTGGTCTGAACCAGTTCATTACCAATCCTGCAAATAAAAAATACAAAACGTATTTAGTTCAAGTTGATGGCGATGTAACTGAAGAAGCGCTTGAGCAGCTTCGTAAAGGTGTAGAACTTAATGATGGTATGACGCTTCCGGCTACTGCCATTAAAGTAAGTGAACCTGAGTGGTTATGGGAACGTAATCCACCTGTACGTTATCGTGCAAATATTCCAACATCTTGGGTCGAAATTTCAATTTGCGAAGGCCGTAACCGTCAAGTTCGTCGTATGACTTCTGCGGTAGGTTTTCCAACTTTACGTTTAATTCGTACTAAAATTGGTTCAATTGATTTAGTTCAACTCGGTTTAAGACCTGGTGATGTGAAAGAAATTGAGCCTTTGCTTTATCCTGACTTTAAAGATGTTCCTGCGGAAGAGCCTTATCGTTCACGTTCATATGTGAAAAAACCAGGTGGTACTGGCGGCAAACCGATGGTTCGTAAAAACAAAGATGGTTCTGCGAAAAAGTCGGGTACAAAACGTATCTGGCAAATGGATGAAAGCGAGAAGCCGCGTCGTAAGACTAATGGTACAACTCGTCCAAATACAAAAGCACCACGTGGTCGTGGACGTAATAGTCGTTAAGATCTAAATTTTCAAAGCTCACTTCGGTGGGCTTTTTTAATGTCATTTATTTTTATAAAAATAAAAAAGCCGGTGTTTATACACCGGCTTTTGAGCTATTCACTAACGAATTAGTAATTAAGCACCAACAGTTGCAAGAGCTGCATTAAATGTAGCACTTGGACGCATTACAGCATCTACTTTTGCTTTATCAATTGCATAGTAACCACCGATGTCAGCTGGTTTACCTTGTACTTGAGCAAGTTCAGCAACAATCTTCGGTTCTTCTTCAGCTAATGTTTTTGCAAGTGAAGCAAATTTAGCTTTTAACTCAGCATCTTCGTTCTGTGCAGCAAGTGCTTCTGCCCAGTAAAGTGACAAGTAGAAATGGCTACCACGGTTGTCAATCTCACCTGTACGGCGTGATGGAGACTTACCATTATCAAGTAACTTGTCAGTCGCTTCATCAAGCGTCTTCGCAAGTAACTTAGCACGAGCATTATTTTCTTTAATGCCCATTTCTTCTAAAGAAGCTGCTAGAGCAAGGAACTCACCAAGCGAATCCCAACGCAAGTGGTTTTCTTCAACAAGCTGTTGTACGTGTTTTGGCGCTGAACCACCCGCACCAGTCTCGTACATACCACCACCCGCCATAAGCGGAACGATAGATAACATTTTCGCAGAAGTGCCAAGTTCCATAATTGGGAACAAGTCAGTTAAGTAGTCACGTAAGATGTTACCAGTTACAGAAATAGTATCTAGACCACGTACTACACGCTCAAGTGTGTAACGCATTGCACGAACTTGAGACATAATCTGGATATCAAGACCAGTCGTGTCATGATCTTTTAAATACGTTTGTACTTTCTTGATCAATTCATTTTCGTGTGGACGGTACGGGTCAAGCCAGAAGATTGCAGGCATGCCTGAGTTACGTGCACGAGTTACTGCAAGTTTTACCCAGTCACGAATCGGAGCATCTTTAACCTGACACATACGCCAGATATCGCCTTCTTCAACATTTTGAGTCAATAACACTTCACCAGTGTCAAGATCGGTAATGTTTGCAATACCAGCTTCTGAAATTTCAAAAGTCTTGTCGTGAGAACCGTATTCTTCAGCTTTTTGAGCCATCAAGCCAACGTTCGGAACAGTACCCATAGTCTTCGGATCGAAGTTACCATGCCACTTACAGAAGTTGATCATTTCTTGGTAAATACGGGCAAATGTTGATTCTGGCATAACAGCTTTAGCATCATATTGCTTACCATCAGCACCCCACATTTTACCACCGGCACGGATCATTGCTGGCATAGAAGCATCAACGATGATGTCGTTTGGTGAATGGAAGTTAGTGATGCCTTTTGCCGAGTCAACCATTGCAAGTGCAGGACGGTGTTCTTGACAAGCATGTAAGTCTTCAATGATTTCTTCGCGTAATGAAGTAGGAAGAGTTTCGATTTTCTCGTATAACCCAGCCATACCGTTATTAACGTTAATGCCTAATTCGTCAAATAACTTACCGTGTTTTTCGAAAGCTTCTTTGTAGTAAATTTTCACACAGTGACCGAAAACGATCGGGTGTGAAACTTTCATCATTGTCGCTTTTACGTGTAGAGAGAATAAAATTCCCGCTTCTTTACAATCATCAAGTTCTTTTTCATAGAAATCACAAAGTGCTTTCTTGCTCATGAACATTGAGTCAATGATTTCGCCTTCTTGAAGCGCAACTTTTGGCTTAAGAACAATGCTCTTACCACTGGTCGTGATAAGTTCCATTTTCACATTACGTGCGCGATCAAGTGTCATTGATTTTTCACCATGGTAGAAGTCACCTTCTTCCATATGTGAAACGTGAGTTTGTGACCACTGTTTCCACTCGCTCATTGAATGAGGGTGTTTTTTCGCATAGTTTTTAACTGCTGCTGGAGCACGGCGGTCAGAGTTACCTTCACGAAGGACAGGGTTTACTGCTGAACCAAGGCACTTACCATAACGAGCTTTGATTGATTTTTCTTCTTCGGTTGCAGGATTTTCCGGATAATCAGGAATTGCATAACCTTTTGATTGAAGCTCTTTGATACATGCAGTTAATTGCGCAACAGACGCACTAATGTTCGGGAGTTTGATAATGTTAGTATCTGGATCTTGTGTAAGACGACCAAGCTCTGCAAGGTTGTCGGATACCTTTTGCTCTTCACTTAGGTAATCAGCGAATTCTGCGAGCACACGTGCAGCTACAGAGATGTCACTTTTAATAATCTCGATGCCAGCTGGCTTAGTAAAGGTCTCAATGATCGGCAGTAGCGAATAGGTCGCCAATAGTGGCGCCTCGTCAGTCAGTGTGTAAATAATAGTTGACTTTTCACCAGCCATATATAGCCCCTTCCGTTTGATTGAGTGTTGAGGACCGAGCTTTTGGCCCAGTGCCTACGAACCGATATGCTTAAATAAAACCCTGAGAGTATCGGCTCTCATTGCCTTCCAGTCAACGAAATATCCAGTGATAACGACATTTCGCAGCGAAATAATACATAATTCAAATATATAGATAATTTTCTGATATCTAAGTCATTGTAATACGCACATTCAGATCACTTTCCAGGCATTAAACATCATTAAATTACATGAGATATCTTTCAGTGTTCTGACAATTATTATACTTTTCATTCAAAATAAACTCAAAGGCAAAACGGATTTCGCCATCTGGAAGTACTTAAAAGTAAAAACCGATGTGCAAAACATCGGTTTTTTATAAACTATTTAGCTTTAATCTAAGCTTTTAACCATTTTTCAGTTTTAGCTTGATCTTCAACGATGAGTTCAACTTCGGTTAAATCAGATGTAGCGCAATCGACTTCAAAAGAGATTAACTCATCACGACGGAAAGCAAAGACAGTATAAGTTCCGCCCTGCTTTGCATACTTCTCAATAAGCTTAGTGGATGCTTTTAAACCATCAATTGCAATAATCACATCATTGGCAGAAATACCTGCTTTCGCTGCTGCACTATCACGGCGGGCACTTTGCACAAGCACACCTTCTGGCTTATCGACAAGTTTTAAACCTAATGGCAAAGATTTATCAGTTTTAACTCTATAGCTTAAGCCAAATTCAGGAAACAATTGATCAAGCGGTAATTCATCAGTCGTGTTAATCAGATGATTAATTTGTTCAATCCAATTATCACCTGTCAGTTCTTTACATAAATCAAAAATGGTTCTTTCGTTTACCTGCATATCATTTTGAGTATTTTCATATAATCGACGCATTAAAGCATCCAGACTAGAACCACGTAGACGTAAGCCTAAATCTAGGCACAACGCAACTAAAGCACCCTTATTGTAGTAACTCGTACCCGCGTTATTTGAGTTTTCATCTTGACGATAAAATTTAATCCAAGCATCAAAACTTGATTCGGCCACTGTTTGAACAAAACGGCCTGGGTTTTGTAAATAGCGATCAATTTGTGCTTTGAGTAAATCAAGATAAGACTTCTGAGAAATTACGCCACTACGTAATAAAATCAGGTCATCATAATATGAAGTAAAGCCTTCAAATATCCAAAGTAAAGAGGTATAGCCTTCTTGGTGCAAATTATAATTTGCAAAGTTTTCTGGACGAATAAACTTTACTAACCATGAATGAAAGTATTCGTGACTACATAAGCCTAAAAAGCGTTGATAGTCTTTAGAAGGTTCAGTTGGTTCATTTGATTTTGGCAAATCGTCACGCGGTGTAATCAGACTTGTACTATTACAATGTTCTAATCCACCATAACTATTCCCTGTTGCCATCGTCATAAAGGTATAGTTTTTAAATGGCGCTGAACCGAACATATTTATTTCGGCTGCACAGATCTTTTCAATGTCAGCTTTTAAGCGATCAACATTGGCATTATGTGGGCCAGAAATTACAAACTCATGTTCAATATCATGTGTTTCAAAACTAAAACGTGTTTGATCAGCCAATTCAAACGGGCTATCAATCAATTGATCATAATGATCGGCTTTTAAAGTAAAGCGGCCTTTGACTAGACTTTTTGAAGCTAAGCCCGTTGCTAACTGAAAATGTTTTAACTCATCGGGTAAGAAAACTTCGACTTCACAAGCAGACTGTTCTTGTCCTTCTAAAGCTAAACATACGCATGCTGGATTAATATATAAGCGGGTCTGATCGACATATGCACCACGTACAGACAAATCATATGCATAAACATCATATTCAATCGTCATTAACTCATGATCGGTATTAAATAAACGCCAACGATTCTTGCTCGTTTTTTTAATATCCAGCAGACGTCCAGCTTCATCATAAGCTTTAACGGCTTCAATATGTTTTGAGAACTCTCGAATTAGATAACTACCCGGAATCCACGTTGGCAGCCAAAGTTCCTGATTCGGATTGGCTAAAAAACGAATTGTCACGTGAACAAGGTGTTGTTTGTAATCATCGAACTCAATTTGATAATGCAACATAAATTCTTCAATTTAAAAATAAGAACGGCTTCGCATTAGATTATCACTTTTTTGTATCGTCTTGCGTACATGTATTTTTTGGCAACAATTTCCACTAGCCATCCATAAAAAAAAGGCATAGCATGCTGTGCATCTGTGTCCCGTATTTGCCAGTAAAAGTTAAGGTCATCCGTGAAATTTTTTCTATCTCTTTTTACCCTCTTCAGTATTTTCTGCACCACTCTAACCAATGCTGCGCTACTCAATATTGCACCTGAAAGTGTTGAAGCCGCCGCATGGACTATTGTAGATACTCAATCGGGTCAAATCATTGCCGAGCATAATAGCCATGTGCAACGTGCGCCAGCATCTTTAACCAAAATGATGGTTGCCTATATTGCTTTAAAAGAGATTAAAGCAGGAAAGCTGAAAAAAGAAGAAATCATTACTGCAACACCAGTGGTTGGTGTCGTACAGTGGGACGAATCACAAATGTATCTTAAAGCTGGTGAACAAATTTCTGTTGATCAGTTATTGGCAGGTTTAATTGTTATGTCTGCGAATGATGCAGCCGTGACCTTAGCTGAAAAAATTTCTGGTGATGTTCCCCATTTTGTACAACGTATGAATCAGGAAGCTCAGGCTTTGGGTATGAAAGATACCCATTTTAGTAACCCTCCTGGAATTACGATGCCGGATCATTACACTACGGCACATGATTTAAGCTTATTAGGTCAGGCCGTAATTAAAGAAACGCCTGAATATTTGCATTATTCAAAAATGCCAAGCTTTAGCTTCAATCAACGTTTTCATCATGCGACTAACCTTGCTTTGAAATATGACCCATCTGTTGATGGTCTAAAAACTGGTTACACTAAAGCAGCGGGTTATAATTTGGCATTAACAGCTTCACGTCCTTCATTTTCATCAAATTTGGCTCAAAGACGTTTATTGGTCATCGTTTTAGGTACACCGAGTGCGGTAAAACGTGCTGAGATTGCAGATAAATTAATGAATCTTGCTTATACCTATACACGTGATGAAGTCATTATTCCTGAGCAAAAATTAATCGCAGAGCTACCTGTTGTAAAATCGACTTTAAAAATGTTTAAGGTAGCGACAAAGCAACCTACGATTGTAACGACTTCTTTATATGCTGACCCAGCACCAATTGACTTAAATAATTTTGATAATATCACTCAGCGCGTTCAAGTACTTGATAGTAACCTTCAGCCAAAGGTTATTGCTCCTCTCGAAACGACTCAAACACATGTAAACATTGAACTCAATGAAAAACAATTAACTGCGCCTTTAATGAAAGTAATGAGCTTAGCAACAGTATCGATTTATCAAAATAATCAACTGATCCGTAGTCTTCAAATCGAAGATAATGTACATATTGAAGAAGCTAATATTTTCCAAAAAATTGCAATGTGGTTTTCTAGCCTCTTCTCTATTTTTTCATCAAGTGAACATAGTGCTGCAAAACTCTACCCTGTAGATTCGCACTAAAAACATCAAATTGTGCACAGACGCACAATAAATTTTATAAATAAAAGATGGCATAATTTAGCCATCTTTTTTTATAGAAAAATAATTAGGTGAAAAAAATGGCCCAAAATTTACATCATATTGTAATTGTTGGTGGTGGTGCTGGTGGCTTAGAACTGGCAACACAACTCGGTGAAACTTTTGGGAAAAATCGTAAAGCAAAGATTACATTGGTTGACCAAAATCTTACCCATATTTGGAAACCTTTGCTTCACGAAATCGCTGCTGGTTCTTTAAATCCACACGAAGAACAAACTAACTATTTCGCACACTCAGAAAAACATCATTATGAATTTGTGCTCGGAACATTAATTGGGGTCAATAAAGATAAAAAATTAATTGAACTAATGCCCCCTCAAGTGTCTAAGGATCAACAGAATCATTCGCAAGAGCTCAGTTATGACACTCTTATTTTAGCGCTTGGTTCAGTATCAAATGACTTTAATACCACGGGTGTGCGTGAAAACTGTCATTTCCTCGACAGCAGAAAACAAGCCGATGTTTTCCAGCAAGATTTATTACATCTTTATATTGAAGCTCAAAATCAACCTAATCAACGGACTTTAAATATTGGAATCGTTGGTGCGGGGGCAACAGGTGTAGAGCTTGCAGCCGAGTTAATTGAAACAACCAAAAACTTTTATCGATACGGTTTAAAGAAAATTCACCCTAACCAAGTCAAAATTACACTCATTGAAGCCTCTGAGCGCATTTTACCTGCTCTGACAGATAAAACTGCTGAACATAGTGCCGAACAACTCAGAAAAATGGGCGTTGAAATTTTAACTCAACACCGCGTTGAAAAAATTGATAAGCATTGCATCTACTTTAGTAATGGCAACCAACTCAAAAGTGATATTACCGTTTGGGCAGCAGGCGTAAAAGCACCTAAGGTACTAGAAAGCTTTACAGATTTTAAACGCGATAACATTAACCGCTTAATGGTCTATGCAACGTTGCAAACCTATTCTGATCCAAATGTATTTGCGTTTGGTGATTGTGCTCATTGCCAACTTGATGCACGAAACCCTCCTCTTGGACCACGTGCTCAAGTTGCCAGCCAACAAGCAAGCTTTTTAGTTGATGCGATGGCTGCCAGACTTAATGGCCGTTCGCAGCCAATGTTCACTTTTAATGACAAAGGTTCACTTGTGTCTTTAAGTCGTAATAAAGCCGTTGGAGAATTACTTGGCGATGTAAGTGTGCAAGGTTATATTGCAAAAACTATGTACGTATCTTTGTATCGTTTACATCAAGCAACGATTCATGGATACACTCAAGCTGGACTACTCACAATGAAAGATTTACTTACAAGACGTGTACGTCCAAAAATTAAGCTGTATTAAGTTGAATTTTTTAAGTTCGTCCCTATTTAAATAAAAACGCATTAGAAAAAGTGCCAAAGATTAAGATTTTGTAGTCTACAAAATTTATTTTTCACTTTATGATGTACGCTTTAATTGATTGAATGGATCAAAAACATGACTGCTATTGCAAATAACCACGTGGTTTCATTCCACTACAAATTAACAAACGCTGAGGGTGAAACACTTGATCAATCTCAAGGCGAACCACTTGCCTATTTGCACGGTGCAGGCAATATCATTCCTGGTCTTGAAAATGCATTAGAAGGTAAAACTGTTGGTGACAAATTTACTGTTAATGTACCAGCAGCTGAAGGTTATGGCGAATACAACCCAGACCTAGTACAAGAAGTTCCAGCTCAAATGTTCCAAGGTGTTGAAAACATTCAACCTGGTATGCAATTCCAAGCTCAAACAGATGACGGCGTTCAGATCGTAACTGTTAAAGCTGTTGAAGGCGACAACGTTGTTGTAGATGCTAACTTCCCACTTGCTGGTCAAGATTTAACTTTTGAAGTTGAAATCGTAGAAATCCGTGAAGCTTCTGAAGAAGAATTAGATCACGGTCACGTACACGGTGCAGGTGGTCACCACCACTAATTCATCTTTAGATGAAGATAAGAGCAAAGCTTCGGCTTTGCTTTTTTTATGTATTTATTTTTATATAATATCTTGATAATAAACCTCTAACTCACTCAACTTTATAAGGGTATCTTTCATGTCAAACGTAAATCAGCTGATTTGGTTTCGTCAGGATTTGAGAGTTCGAGACCATGCTGCTTTATGGCATGCTTGCCAGCAAGGACCTTCAATTGGGTTAGTTATTTTGTCGCCTGAACAATGGAAAATACATCACGATGCAACTATAAAAATTAATTTCTATTTACATCAGCTTCAACAACTTAAAAAAGAATTAGAACAGCTTAATATTCCACTTATTATTCAAGTGATTCCCTACTGGAAAGATATTGCAGATTATATTTGCCAACTCACACATCAACTTCATATCGAAAATGTTTACTCAAATATAGAAGTAGGTGTGAATGAGTTAAAAAGAGATAAAACTGTACAGCAGGCTTTAAATCAACAAGGTAAAGAACTTTTTTTATTTCATGACCGTACGATTTTTCCTTTACGTTCTATTCGCAACCAGTCACAGCAACCATATCAAGTTTTCGGCGCATTTAAAAAAGCATGTTATTCGAAACTAGATATCAGTGGTTTGCCTCAGTGCTATCCAATTCCTGAAAAGCAAAAATCTAACCCAGAGTCTGATTCAAATATAAAAAGTTTAAGTCTAGAAGATATCGAAGCTTTTTTTGACTCATCTATTTCTAAAGAGCAACAAAACTTGTGGCCGACTGGAGAAGATTTTGCTCTGGAGCAGCTCTACATATTTATTGAAGATCATTTATCTGATTATAAATTAGAACGTGACTTTCCAAATGTAAAAGGAACTAGCCAACTTTCCCCCTATTTAAATCTTGGAATTTTGTCTATTCGTCAATGTTTACAAGCCCTTTTCCGAGCTGAACATGGCAACTTCCATCTGGCAAACGAAGGTCAGCAGACTTGGTTAGATGAACTGCTTTGGAGAGAGTTTTATCAGCATATTTTATTTGATTTTCCACATGTTTCTAAACACATTCCGTTTAAAAAAGATACTCAGAAAATTAAGTGGAATCATAATCCAGAGCACCTAATCGCATGGCAAACTGGCCAAACAGGTATACCGATTATTGATGCGGGCATGCGTCAGCTACAAAAAACAGGATGGATGCATAATCGAGTACGCATGATTACCGCTATGTTTTTATGTAAAAACCTACTCATCGATTGGCGAATAGGTGAACAATGGTTTATGGAACACTTAATCGATGGTGATTTAGCAGCGAATAATGGTGGTTGGCAATGGTGTGCATCAACCGGAACTGATGCTGTCCCCTATTTCCGAATTTTTAACCCTATTGCTCAGTCTAAGAAATTTGATCCAAACGGAGACTATATTCGTCAATGGGTGGATGAGTTAGCCCATCTAGACAATAAAGTGATTCATGAACCCTACTCAAGTAAGACTCCACTTCAGTTGAATTATCCGAAACCAATTGTTGATTTGAAAGAAACTCGTATGAAAGCAATTGAAACTTTCAAGAGTATTTAGATAAGACTTGCGTCTTATCTGTTTATTTTTGATTAAAAAAATACGAGAAATTTGACTATATTGTGACTTTACTCTAAAAATAATACTAAAAGGATTTATAAAAGGACAAACACAACAATAAATTCAAAAAGCATCACAGCTCATTATAAAAGTATAAAAATTAACATTACAAAAAAGGTAGCCAGAGGTCGCATGCAGCAAAAGAACCCGGGAAGAACACTCGTCTTATGGATTATCGCAGCTCATCTATTTATGGGGATGGTGGCATATGAGTGGCTGCCGGTAAGTTTTAGAGGAAGCTGGATTTTTATTCTTATTCTTTTAATTTCTGGTGCTTTTTTAGAAGTCGGCGCATCTTTAATTGTTGGTTTACTCGCATTTATAGGTGTTGCAGTATATTTTCTGCTTGACCTAGGCGCACAAACACATATTGAACGTCAGCTCCTTTTACTTTTTATTATCCCTCTTATTCCTCTTTTTCTTAGTGCTGTACGCCACAATATTGAAATTAACGTCCAAAAATATCGTGATATACAAAGTTATGATCGAAATTATCGCCGTGATATTTTCCCGCTTAGCGCACTTAAGTATTTTCAACGTAGTTTCTTTAAACTTCTTGATCATCACCACATACAAGACTATGAAGTCTTTGAAATCAGGATTCTCAACCGAAGCTTAATTAAAGAAATGTTAGGTGATGATGTATGGAAAACAACTCAAAATGAAATGATTAAAATTTTGAGCCAGCATCACCCGCAAGAAATTGTTTTCCAGTTTGCTGATGATGATCTAGAAACGATATACAGTATTGTTATTCGTAAACAAAAAACAGAAGAAGAACCTGAATTTATTAAAAAGCTAAGAGAAATTATGACTTTGCGGCTTGAAGTCGAATATAAAGTTATTCAGATTCCACCTGAAGAGGAGATTACTTAATGTCTAATCTTCTTAATATTTGTGGAATTATTATCGCCTCTAGTCAATATCCAGATGGCACTTTGCAGCAGTTCTATCGTCAATATTATCATTGTGAAATTAAATCTGAACAAACAAAAACTGAAGTTCAGAGCATGAATGACCTTTCCATGTTTTTCCCGTCACAGGACACATGGTGGCCTATTTTTACAATTGATCAAATCAGTTCCGATAGCTTTCAAGGACTTATTCATAAAGGAATAAAGCCAGGCATCATATTACCAGATGAAGTTTTTAGCTTTTCTCACTATTTCTTATTAAAAGAAGCAGTGAGCCAAGGTGCTATTCCGATTGTACTTTTTAAATCTGAACAACCTCAATATTTTGCCGCCAAAGCTACATTTTCAACTGCAATTGGCTTACGGCCTATGGCTGCTTTTGTTTCAACAGGTTGGGATGAAAATTTAATTTCCCAGACGGCTGGTAGCTATATTGTTCAGTTTAATCCAAAGGAACTTCCGCTACCCTCCAGAGAGATTAAACAAAAGCAGCACTTATTTTATTCAGCCAAAAATTTTAATGGTCATGTTTCTGGTTATGAAATTATTATTAACCCTCCTGCTGATCTTCCGACCACAAATATTCGATATCCTCAACTCGGCATTTCATGGAAATTTAATAATATTAAATACATAAGCACCCCAGAACATGTAAACACTAGTTTTATTGGGTATGTTTTTATTGGTTTAAGCACAGTCGTAGTTCCACTCGATCTTATTTTAACCACAACCTATCCTGACCTACTTGGTACTTTCGGCAGCTATATTTCTTGGATCTCCTTGGTCGTCGGGGTGATTTTATTGTTATTGCTGATCTCATCTATCATTAGGAGGGTTAAATCAAATGGCTCCCATTGATATTCTCTTCCTATTTGGTTTTTTAGGCATCTGGATTCCTCAAGCATTTTGGGCATGGCTAAGTTATCAGGCTTGGAAATACTCAAAAACAGCAGAAAAAGAATTGCAGAACTTACCCGTACCCGATAGATGGCCCGTTTTGAGTGTTTTGATTCCTGCCTATAATGAAGGCGTAGTCATTGAAGATACTTTACATGCAATCGCGCAACAGGATTATCCAGCCGAAGCATATGAAGTTTTGCTGATTAATGATGGTTCTAAAGATAACACCCTAGAAATCGCCGAAAATCTAGCGCAGATTTATCCTTGCATAAAAATTGTCAATGTTCCTAAAGGGATGGGAGGCAAAGGTAAATCTAGGACACTAAATAATGGTCTACCTCATGCCAAAGGTGAACTCATTGTTGTTTATGACGCAGATAGTACACCTGAACCCGACTGCGTAAGG
This sequence comes from Acinetobacter sp. V89_4, assembly GCF_029967875.1. Classification (NCBI taxonomy): domain Bacteria; kingdom Pseudomonadati; phylum Pseudomonadota; class Gammaproteobacteria; order Moraxellales; family Moraxellaceae; genus Acinetobacter; species Acinetobacter sp. V89_4. Next base: position 205,766 of record NZ_JASCAI010000029.1, on the reverse strand, counting down.
TTATTAGCTCAAACACTACTTGCAGATAAAAAATTAGTGGCTGTAAATGGCAAAGTAAGAACCCGTAATTGGCAAGATAGTATTCTGACTCGATTTATTGCCATTGAATTCATCTTTTTCCAATGGATTTTCCAAGGTGGGCGTTGGCAACGTTTTGAGCTATCGACATTAATGGGTACCAACTATGTCATTTGGCGTGATGCTTTAGAAACCTTGGGTGGTTTTGATGAGAAGTCATTGGTCGATGACACTGAAATGAGCTTCCGAATTTTTATCGGTCAAAAACGAATTAAATGGGTTCCCTACGCAATTGGTTGGCAACAAGATCCGCCATCATTAAGTGTGTTTGTTAAGCAGCGCTCACGTTGGACTCAGGGTAATTTTTATGTGACTCGTAAATATTTACCCGTAGCGTTAAGAACCCCATTTCCTATTGGAATTGAAATTCTAAATAACATTATGTGCTACATACTTTTCGTACCTGCTTTATTCTGGAGTCATATTACCTTGACGCTTGGGTTACTAGGTATCGCAGGCATTTCAGTTCCAGGCCCCTTTACATTACTGTGGGGCCTCTCGTTTTGCCTATATGTCGCACAAATGTGGTTTACCCTTTCACTCGAAAAAGTTAAACCAGAACTCTATTTTTACTCTGTTTTATCTTATGTAAGTTACTCACAAATATTTCTATTTATTGTTTTTAAAGCCGCATATGACATGCTTAAAAATAAAATACAGGGCAACTCCCTTCAATGGTACAAAACGGAACGTAGCAAGGAGAAAAAATAAATGAAAAAGACTTTTGATCTCTACAAAACAGCTCAAGTGCTCCTTGCCAGCACCAGTCTTATGCTCGCCATGTCTGCTCATGCGTACATATGGAAACTCGACGATATTAGTACTTCAACTAAATATACGGTCGAGCCTCATTTTTTCTATATTGGAAAAGGTGCCCAGTGGCAAAACATTCAATTTTCAAGTGATTATTCCACTGAAAGTGATACAACTTTACTCGTAAAATATGATGATAAACTCATTTATAACACTACGCTGAGTGGTGATGGTCAATTCAAATTTGATATCCCAGCAAGTCAGAGTGGCTTTCATCGTTTAGATTTTATTATTCAACAGTATGCTAAACCGACTACGCTGAATCAAACAAAAGAAACATTCTGTACAGAAGATATTGATCACTTAACTTATTTAAGCAATTCCCAACTCGACTTTACGCCTATCCGTAATATATACCGTTTAAAAGACTTACCAGATGCTTTAGCTAATCCACAAGCTAGACGGCCTACTCCATTTGTTGGTATTTTAAAATATAACCGTAAAGAGATTATAGAAGCTTCTATGCTCGCTAGATTAGCAAGTTCATGGACTTCAATCACACCAATTGAATGGGTTGATTCAGGACAAACTAATTTAAATGATGAAACAAATTTCATTATTGAAGTGATTCACTCAGCTACGCCACTCAAAGGGGGAGCATTCGTACAAATTGCAAAACCAGCAGATGGAGTAGCTACTCTTTCAATTACTTATCACACACCACAAGAACTCACTGCTGCCATAAATGGACTAATCAACCCCTCGTATGTAGAGCAACTTGATACAGGAAGTGCAATTTTCCCCACAACGATCTCCACTCCAACTTGGGCACAATTTAAAAAAATCAATACACTTGCAGACTTAGGCATTGAGGACTTCAGATTAAATCACGCTGAAAAGAACTTATTCCTTGATTTCCCAGCAGTATGGCAACCAACCGATATCTTGCAAGGGCAAATTGCACTACGTATTCAAAGTGGTTTATTGCAAGGTTCAAATATTACGGCTTGGATTGATGGCGGACTCGCAGGCAGCATGAAAACAGCCGACCTTGCTTCCGATCCCGTCAACCGACAATTCAACATTTTTGCCAAAGCTATTTCTAATACGACCAATTTTAATTTAAAGCTAGAAAACTCAGTCATTGCTAATTCACAGTGTTTACCCACTGCACATGGTTCGCTCTGGATTGATACAGCTAAATCTACTCTAAAGCTACCTCATAAACTAAAAAATGGTGTAGCCGCAATTTCAATGACTTTAGCAACGACTCCGACAATTGCAATTGATGATCAATCTGGTGCGTTAAATATCGCGATTGTATTAGGCCAAACTGCGAAAAAAATGCTTTTAACACAAGGACCAATGCCACTTAACCTAGTCCGGTATTCGCCAAATGCACCACAAGCAATAAATGTTCGTGTGAATAAAGATATTTATCAACAACAGGTATTAATGCATCAAGATATTATTTATGCGCCTGCTGCCCAAAATGGTTTCATTGTCAGTTATAACAATAACCGCTTTGATGTGATTACCGACTCACAAGGCGGTGCACAAGCTTTCATGCACCTTTGGGAAAAAATACAACATAAAATTCCAAATAACGTGACAAAAATGCTCGTTTCAGAAAATGGAAATATTTATGTTTTACAAAAACTTATTGTCGGAAATCAAAAAGCACCTTTAGTTCAACAATCTTCTTTCTTCTTATTAGTTGTGATTATCTCTGCAATCATGATAATAATTATCTTCTTGTGGTACTGGTTAAGACGAAATAATGAAAAAACAGATACCAATTAAAATAGCTGCTTTTATTATTTTAATTATTTGTAGTGTTATCGCTTATGCGGGGTTGTTCAAACATCAAGGACAAGCCCCACATATTGAAGGAATTTTCTGGCAGCCCGACAATAACACGACTCCACCAGAGGGAAACTGGCACTATTTAGGTGTTGATACATTTGTTCCCCAATGGTCTGTTGTTGAGTCTAAATCATGGTGGAAAGAATCAAATTTTCCTCAATGGGAAAAAGCAATTAATTTAGAAAAAATTAAACAAGAGCCTTGGGCTAAAAATCTAATATTGGGTTTAGCCGGCGAATATAATGAACCTAAAGCTCGGGCAAATGTCACTGAGTTAGGGGAAAAATCTGCTGAAATTATAAAAGAGCAAAAAACTGCACCTAAAGGTTATTATTTCCCAGTGGAAGCAGATCCGACTTGGTTAAGAGTAAGTGCTTTAGGTCAGGTTTTAACTAAACTTCCAGTACCAGTTTGGGTGAGTATTTATAGTGGTGAAACCGAACCCGAACATTACGATTTATGGGTTAAAAGCTGGTTACCAGAACATAACGGCGTTTTCTTCCAAGACGGAGTTGGCGTAGGTGTACGTTCTCCTCAGCAAGCTAAACATATTTTAGATCAACTTGAACAAAAGCTTGGAAAAGATAAAGTAATTATAGTACTCGAAGCCTTTAGAGTTAAAAAGAATGGGCAATTTAGAGCCGCATATCCTTGGGAAATTATTTCTCAGCTAAAAGCATATGAAGGAAAAACTGTCTATATTTTTGATGGTCCTCATTACATGAGCCGCTGGTGCGTCAATATAGTGAGCTTGTGGTATCGCCTCACTTATGGTGGTGTTAATAAAGCCATAAGTGAGAAGAAATTCTTAACTCATCATTATGCCAATTCATAAGATTTAGCAATTTGATCTAGAATACGTTGAGCTGCTTGCCCGTCACCAAATGGGTTTTCTACATGTGCCATTTTTTCATAGTGCTGTCGGTCGGTGAGTAACTTTTCAGCTTCTTCAATAATTTTTTGTTGATTCGTTCCCACCAAAACGCCTGCTCCCACTTCAACAACTTCAGGTCGTTCTGTGGTATCTCGTAAGATTAAAACTGGCTTATTAAATGATGGACTCTCTTCTTGTAAACCACCTGAGTCCGTCAAAATAAAAGTAGATCGGTCTATGACTGCCAATAAACTAGGATAGTCTAATGGTTTAACTAGATGGATTTGCGGATGGTCTTTAAACTTATCATGAACCACATCATGTACTGCTGGGTTTAAATGGACTGGCCAAATAAAATGTAAATCAGGATGGTCATGGGCTAAGTGCTCAACGGCATTACAAATATTTTGAATTCCCCCGCCAAAGTTTTCACGACGATGCGCAGTAATAAGCACAACTTTATCATCTTGCTTTAATTGAATTCCATAAGGTTCAAGCTGGTTCTTCAAATCAGATTTTTCAGAAATTAATTTACGTCCTAAATACACTGCATCAACAACTGTATTACCTGTAACTGTAATGAGTTCTAATGGAATTTGCTCATTGAGTAAATTTCTTTTTGATTGTTCTGTCGGAGCAAAATGCCATTTGGTAATACGTGACACTAACTGACGATTTCCCTCTTCTGGAAAAGGATGATCCAAATCATAAGAACGTAAACCAGCTTCGACATGTGCCACAGGAACTTTCATTGAAAACGCGACTAAGCCAGCTGCTAAAACAGTTGTTGTATCTCCTTGAATAACAATTGCATCTCTTTTTTGCCCATCAGTGTATACATTCTCGATTTGGCTCAAACCGTGTATGAGTAGCTGATTTAAACTTTGTCCCGCATTCATAATTTTAAGACGATGGTCAATTTCAACCCCAAAGAAATCTATCGCATCTCTTACTAATTCATCGTGTTGACCAGTAAAAATCACCTCAACTTGAAAACGAGGATCTTGCTTTGCCAATAAAATAACAGGGGCAAGTTTGATTAATTCAGGACGAGTTCCAAATACAATAGATATAAAAATTTTCTTCATTTTAGAAATCCTTATAAAAGACGAGTTCCACTCGGGTATTGTTGTAATGATCTTTTGTATTTACTGGCACATCTTTAAAGTAATTGCCATATAGTCGCTCAACACGTAGTTTTATCGGCTGATAATTAAAAGGCTGCCATGAAATGCCGGGGCCATATTCAAATAAATTGTTGTAATACTCATCTTTACTGTCAGCTAAGCCATGCAATTTCAAATAAGCCTGTACAGTTCCGTTCTCACCTCTATAGACATTCAAACCCGTACGTAAGCGTAAATCGCCAATAACGTTATAATCTTCTCTAGAATAAGTTGCTGCATTACCATATAAATCAGTGAAGTAATCATTAAAGCAAAGTGAATGATTACAATTATTTTGAGAATACCACTCTTGATAACCTGTCACCCCACCGACAACACTTTCACGAAATTTATCTCTATTTCGATCAATCAGATCGTAACTTCCCCCTACTTCTAAATACATGCGCACAGGTATAGATGTCCAAGGTTGATAATTAGCGCCCACACCTAGAGTTACTGCATTTTCATCAATAATTTCAGGTCGTACCCCGCCCTGAGATTGGGTATCACGGTTTAGGTTTAAAAAGCCATACACTTGTGCTCGACCATTATCAAGATTCTTACCATAGCGAGCTTTAAGTGGAAAAATCACATCGTCGTAACGTGACTCATATGAAGGTGCAAAATACACATCACGGAAATAAGTTTTGACTTCCCCTCCACTTAAATTCTTTACGGCCTGTGTCGCCTTATTGGCAATATCGGTATCTTTAGATTGCGTAAGCTCCTTAAAAACTACCAAAGCTTCTTTATTATTTTTTTGAGAGTTAAGTAAATAGGCTTCTTGAAGTTTTAAATTATCGTCTGCTGGGTATAATGCCTCTGCTTTTCTTAAACTTTGCAAAGCTGCTTCTTGTTTGCCTATTCTAATCTGCAAATAAGTTAAACTTTTCCATACTTTAATATCTTGAGGTGTCATTTCGCCGAGCTCTAATAATAACTTCTCGGCATTTTCCGGTTGAGTCTTCTCAATTTTATAAAATTGGTCCCATTTATCATAAATCGGATTACCTGGTTTATATTCTTGATTCACAATCTCTTGGGCAAATGTAGTCTCTATGCTTAAGAGGCCTAAAGCTGGACAGATCGAACCAATAACGATGAGGGAACGGGTTAGAGATTTTATTGTTTTGTTATTCATTGAGACCTCTAGAGTAAAGTGGATAGAATGTTTGCGTAGAAGTAAGATTAAAATTTAATCAATAAATATTATAATTAAACTTATAAATTACACTATTTTGTAAGTAGGCTAGATTCCATAAATTGTTCATTTTATCTCCTTTTATATTATGTTTTAAAAAGTAGTTATCTGATTGTTTTTCCTATAATGACACATTTTTTAATCGTATTATTGTAAATAATCTTATAGGATAAGATAAAAATTTATAACTAAAAAAGGTAAAGTCATGTCCTTTTCCCAACATCCAGAACATCATTTTATTCACCGCTCAGGTTGGTTAAGGGCAGCCGTTTTAGGCGCTAATGATGGAATTATTTCTGTTACTAGTCTAATCATGGGAATGGCTGCAAGTGGAGCCACTGCTCATACGCTTCTTATTACCTGTATTGCTGGTTTAATTTCTGGCGCAACCTCTATGGCAGCCGGAGAATATATTTCTGTAAAATCACAAGAAGATATTGAAAAAGCAGACTTAAAATTTGAGGCACAAGAACTCAAAAAGCATCCGCAGCGTGAGTTGGATGAGCTCACCCAAATTTATATAGCCAGAGGCTTAGCACCAGATTTAGCTCGACAAGTTGCGACTGAACTTACAAATCATGATGCCTTAGGTGCTCACGCACGTGATGAAATTGGTATTCATGAAAATACAGCAGCAAATCCTGTTCAAGCCGCATTAGCTTCAGCTGGCTCATTTTCATTTGGGGCATTGTTTCCTATGCTCGCTATTTCACTCAGCCCTGATATATGGATCGAAAAAACAGTTTTAATATTTGGCATTATTTCATTAGCTTTTTTAGGAGCGTTATCAAGTCATTTCGCAGGTACTTCGAAACTGAAAGGAAGTTTACGCATTACCTTGTGGGGAATTTTAGCGATGGCTTTTTCAAGCTGGATCGGATCTTTGTTTCATGTTACTCCACTTTAAAAAACCAGAACTTTTAAATATTTAAGAAATAAATATTTAAAAACTAAATGCCCAATATTATTTGCTCTTGGTTCTGATTTCACGTTATGGTGAAGAGAAAGAAATGAGGTGAATAAAATGACCCTGTTACAACAACTTGAAATTAAGCATCCTATTTTTCTTGCCCCTATGGCGGGTGTATCTACCCCTGAACTTGCTGCAGAAGTTTCTAATCAGGGTGGTCTTGGGTCATTAGGACTTGGAGCAAATACGGCGCAAAGTGCTCGAGAACAAATTTTAAAAACTCAAACACTTACAGAAAAATCATTTCAGGTTAATTTTTTCTGCCATCAGCCCGAACAACTTAACCCTCAAACCTCAGCACAATGGATTGAATATTTACGGCCACAGTTTGAAAAGTTCGGAGAACAGCCTCCTCAAAGCTTAAACTGTATTTATCCAAGTTTTCTTGATAACGATGATTTTCTAAATGTCGTATTAGAAACTAAACCTAAAGCTGTAAGTTTTCATTTTGGCATTCCCCATCCCCATCAAATTCAGGCATTAAAAGATGCCGGAATTATCACTATGGTTTCTGCTACTAATTTAGTTGAAGCACAAGCCATTGAAGCGGCTGGTATTGATATTATTATTGCTCAAGGGATTGAAGCAGGCGGACACCGAGGAATCTTTAATAAGACTTTTGATGCAGCAATTAAAACAAGTGATTTAGTACATCTTATTGTCAAACATTGCAAACGACCTGTGGTAGCCGCTGGTGGTATTATGAACGGTGCACAAGCACGACATATGTTGAGCTTGGGAGCTACAGCTGTTCAACTCGGAACTGCTTTCGTTCAATGTCCATCTTCAAATGCATCTGCCGAGTACCGTAAAGCTTTATTTAATGAGCCTGTGACGCAAATTAGTGCCAGTCTTTCTGGACGTCCGGCCCGTGGATTGCTCAACCATTGGCATACACAAATTGATTTACCTAATCGCCCTCCTCAACCAGAATATCCATATACTTATGATTTGGCTAAGCAACTCAATGCAATTGCAAGCAAAAATAAAGACTATGGCTTCGGTGCTTTTTGGGCGGGTAGTAATGTCTCACAAATACGTGAATTAGCTGCTGCCGATTTAGTTAATCAGTTAGTGGTAGAAATGCTAGAAGATGAGTAAATTTAAAAAAGCCAGTAAACATTTACTGGCTTTTTCTTTAATGAGTTTCTAATAAGTTAACCTGTTCAACTTGCACATCACTCATCAAATTGCCTTCAGCTAATAACTGATTAAAATAGTTTTCGACCACTAATGCTTGTTCAGCAGTACTTTCAACTTTATACATATTTTGGCGAAATTCGTTACTTGAGCGTAATCCTTTTGTGTACCAAGCAATATGTTTACGGGCAATACGACATCCAGAATATTCACCATAAAATTGATAAAGTTCTGATAAATGCCCAAGTAGTACATGCTGCACCTCTTCAATATTAGGTGCAGCTAAGTGCTCTCCAGTTTTTAAATAATGAGCAATTTCACGGAAAATCCATGGTCGACCTTGGGCAGCACGACCAATCATGATTGCATCAGCACCTGTATAATCGAGCACATATTTTGCCTTTTCAGGACTATCAATATCACCGTTTGCAATAAGTGGAATATTGATTAACTCTTTGACATGTTTGATCAAATCATAACGTGCTGTATTTAAATACATGTCTTCACGGGTGCGACCATGTAAAGCCAATGCAGCAATTCCCGCTTCTTCTGCTCTTTTTGCGACTCTTAAAATATTTTCTTGACCATTTAAAAAGCCCAAACGGGTTTTTAATGTCACAGGAACCTCAACAGCAGTAACCACTGCATCAAGAATTCGTGCCACTAAATCTTCATCTTGTAATAATGCTGAACCAGCAAGTTTGTTACATACTTTTTTGGCTGGACATCCCATATTGATATCAACAATTTGTGCGCCATTTGCCACTTGATAACGTGCAGCTTCTGCTAATTGCTCAGGATCAGAACCTGCAATTTGAGCAGAAATTGGAGCGAGTTCGCCGTCAAAATTTGCACGGTAGAGGCTCTTTTTGCTCATCCGCAAAGTCTTATCGGCAGTCATCATTTCACTGACTGCATGGCCTGCGCCAAAATACTTGCAGAGCGTTCTAAATGGACGGTCAGTGACCCCAGCCATTGGAGCAACGATTAAATTATTTGACAGTTGATAGGGACCAATATACATATATATTCATACAATTGATGATCAACATAGTATACTTCATCCGCTTAATCGGCTCATCTTTTTATGCAGGTGCTTTCCTCGCCATGAACAAACCGTTGTCTTCCCGTTTTTTATTAAAATCATTCGGTATGGTTGCCGTGTGCATGAGTTTAGCTGCTTGTGGAGATAAAGCTTGGTGGTCAAATAATGATGAGCCTGAATTAGAAAGCCAACAGATTAAAAAGTTAATTCCATCGCGTGTGCATGATCGTGAATCATGGGCTAAAGATATTGATGACATTATGAAAGACTTGGATATTCCTAAAACCAAGAAAAATGTCTGTAGTATTGTGGCTGTAGTAGATCAAGAATCTAACTTTGTTGCCAACCCTCAAGTACCGGGTTTAGGCCAAAAAGCAGTTGAAGAAGTCAGCACACGTTTAAATGAAAAGTTTGAAGATAAGCTTGGCAAAACCATTGGTGGAACAATTGCGGGTTATTTTGAAGAAGTGCTAAGAACTCAGCCTTCTCCCGATAACAACTATATGAGCCAAATGCGTAAGGTTAAAACCGAGAAAGACCTCGATTTACTTTACCGAGAAATTTTCGATTTTATGGCTAAGCATTACCATGTGAGTGCATTAACAGGTGCGGCCAAATTAGTTGGACAAGATATTGGTGAGAAAATGAACCCTATTACGACTTTGGGTTCTATGCAAGTTCATATTAACTATGCGAAAGCTAATAAACGCTCAAGCATGAATACTGCTGCACTTCGTGATGACTTATATACTGAATATGGCGGTTTATATTATGGTATTCATCGTTTAATGGTTTATCCAGCAGACTATGATAAAGCCATTTATCGATTTGCAGACTATAACTCAGGTATGTATTCTAGCCGTAATGCTGCTTTTCAAAGCATGTTAAATGACCTAACAGATACTGAAATCAGTCTTGATGGAGATCTGCTTCTTTACACAAAAGATGGTGATCCACGCCCGACTCAAAGCCAGTCAGAAAAAGAACTGATTACTGTATTTGCAAAAAATAATGTATTGGTTACCCCACGACAAATTCGTGATGATCTTAAATTAGAAAAAGAGAAAAAGTTTGAAAGTACTCAAACCTATATTGCTCTGACGAAACTTTATAAAGCAAAGACAGGTAAAGACCCTATCTATGCAATGATGCCACAAGTGGTCATTTCTGGGCCAAAATTAAGTCGTGACTATAATACCAACTGGTATGCAACCCGCGTAAACGGACGATATGAATCATGTATGCAACGAGCGAAACGCATAAGACTATAAAAAGTCTCGCCCTGTTCGATTTTGATGGAACCTTGTGTAGTAAAGATAGTTTTACAGGGTTCATCTTTTATGCTTTGTCTAAGCGCCATATTGTTAAACAAGGTTTGAAAATCCTGCCATGGATTCAAGCCTACTATCTTAACTTTTATCCAGCCCATGCTATGCGTGCCAAGTTATTTCGTAGCATGTTCAAAAATACCCCTGCAATTGAGCTGCAAAGATTAGGTGAAGAATATGCTCAAGATTTAGTCTCTTCGCTTTCACCTGAACTTTTCGCACAGTTACAACACCATCAGTTACGTGGTGATCGAGTGGTACTGGTTTCAGCTTCAATTGATGTCTACCTTGCCCCACTTTGCAAACTACTGAATATCGAATTAATTTGTACTGAAACTCAAATTAAAAACGGCATGATGACAGGTTACTACTCCACCCCAGATTGTAGTAGTGAACAAAAGAAGTTAAGAATACATCAGCAATATACGCTCCAGCATTACCATCAAGTTTATGCGTATGGTAATAGCTCAGAAGACCTAGATATGCTCAGTCTCGCGACACACCCCTATATGGTGGGTGAAGACCGTGTGCTACCTAGTTTAACACCAGAAAAAAAGCTCGCATAAAGCGAGCTTTTTTATTTAGACATAACTTAATAAATTGCCATATGATCGCGATGAATCATTTCAAGTGAACGAGCTTCACCTAACACTTGATAAACCTTATCTGAGGCTAAGCCTTTAATAATTTCAGCAGATCGTGAACTGAAATTCACTCGACCTACTGCAATACGTTTACCTTGTTTATCTACACATTCAACCACATCGCCACGATCAAAATGTCCTTCAACAGTTTTAACTCCAACAGGGAGCAAACTGCGATGTTTTAATTTAATCGCTTCAACAGCACCATCATCAATTACAAGACGGCCTGCCGTTTGTAAATGAGCAGCGAGCCATTGTTGATGAGCAGTCATACGGTCTTTATCTGTAGTAAACAACGTACCTAGCATTTCACCTGCCATCGCACGTGACAAGACATTATCACTTTCACCACTCGCAATGAGTGTTGGACAACCAGACTTAGCAGCTAAACGTGCGGCACGAACCTTAGTCACCATACCACCTCTGCCAAGCACACCGCCACCGCCAGCCATTTCGAATAAAACATCATCCATGGCACGAACAGTAGAGAGTAATTTCGCATCGGGGTTGTGACGCGGATCTGAGTCAAACATACCCTGCTGATCAGTTAAAATAATCAACAATTCTGCATGAACCTGACCTGCAACCATCGCAGCTAAAGTATCGTTATCACCAAAGCGAATCTCGTCGGTAGATACCGTGTCATTTTCATTAATAACCGGAATTACACGCCAATCAATCAAGTTTTGCAAAGCATCACATGAGTTTAAATAACGACGGCGGTCTGCTAAATCATCATGAGTGAGTAAAACCTGAGCAGTACGAATGCCATGTTCTTCAAGTACACTAGACCAAGTATGAATTAAACCCATCTGCCCAATTGCAGCACAGGCTTGTAGACTGGGTAGATCGGTGGGTCGACTTGCAAGCTTCATACGAACCATACCTTCAGCCACAGCTCCAGAAGACACTAAAATAATTTCGTGTCCGGCATCGTGTAGATCTGCAATCTGTTTCGCCCAATGCGAAATAGCATTCAAATCTAAACCTTGCCCATTGGCTGTGAGTAAAGATGATCCGATTTTAACAACGATTCGTTTACACTCACTGAGCTGACGTTGCCCATCGACCACTTCTATCATGTTTTCCTCGGTTTTTTAGTCACGAACGTAGATGCTTTCTACATCATTGTCGTCTTCATCATCGTCAAAATCATCATCATCGCCCAACATGCCTTCCAGACGTTGTGCTCGACGCATAGCACGATATGCTTCTTTTGCCGCAATGGTTTGTTCACGTGTTTCAACTTCTAGTTGTTCACGGAAAGCTCTTACTTCTGCTGCATATTCAGGATCTTCAACTTCGCGTTCACGTTGTTGTTCAATCTGATCCATGAGGTAATACACAACGTCTTTTGTACCTTCACTTAATAGACCTGATGTCTTAAAGACAGGTCCAGTCCACTCTAGTTCATCTAGAATATGCTGACACCACTCTTCACGACTTTCTTCAGCAATCTGATCCAGTTTATTCAGTACTAAAACAATCGGTAGTTTAGCCAATGTAGGAGAAAACTTAGCTAACTCATTCATAATTGCTTTTGCATTATGCGCAGGATCCGAACCGTCAATTGGTTGCACATCAATAATGTGTAAAAGTATACGCGTACGTGCCAAATGTTTAAGGAAACGAATTCCCAAACCAGCACCTTCCGCTGCACCTTCAATCAAACCAGGAATATCGGCCATTACAAATGAACGATGACGGTCAGCATCTACAACGCCAAGGTTTGGAACCATGGTTGTAAATGGATAATCTGCTACTTTTGGTTTTGCAGCACTTACAGCACGAATAAAGGTTGATTTACCAGCATTTGGCATACCCAATAAACCAACATCTGCCAATACTTTTAATTCAAGACGAATTTCACGAAATTCACCTTTGATGCCTGTCGTACATTTACGCGGAGCACGGTTAGTTGATGATTTAAAGTGGGTATTCCCCAAACCACCATCACCACCACCTGCAACCAGAATTCTTTGGCCATCTTCAACCAAATCGCCAATAATATCGCCTGAATCTGTATCAACAATTGTTGTACCAACGGGTACTTTTAAAACCACATCTTCACCACCACGTCCGGTACAGTTAGCACCTGCACCATTCTTTCCGCGTTCAGCACGGAACTTACGTGTGTAACGGTAATCGACTAGCGTACTTGTATCATCATCAGCTTGAATATAGATACTTCCACCACGTCCGCCATCACCACCATCTGGGCCACCAAATGGTACAAATTTTTCACGGCGAAAACTGGCTACGCCATTGCCACCGTCGCCAGCCTCTACGGTAATGACTGCTTCATCAACAAAGCGCATCTGCCAATCCTCTAAAAACTCTAAAACCGCCTATTCTGCCATATTTTCATAAAATTCTCGAATAGAAAATGGGACAATTCCCATTTATAACGGTCTGTTTTTATCTTTAAGTCATCAAAAGCAATTTAGATTTACAAATACGGGCTTTACCCAACATAAAATGCAGAATAACTATTTAATTTTTAAGGATGCACATTGCGCAGTGGCAAGGTCATTTGCATATCAAGATTTGCTTTTGTTTTTGGAACCGAATTATACATGATCGCATTAAATGAAGAGACATTCCCCATTTCCATAGGGTCATTCACTTGTAGACTTGGGTTAAACCGATGTTTAACAGATAAATTTACTGGCTCATCAAATTCAAAATAAACAGGACCATCAAAAACAATTTTAACTGGAATGGTATAACTACGTTTTAAATTAAAAGGAACATCTAGCTTGATAGGAATATCTAGCTTAAGTGGAAATTTTGGTAAAAATTTACTTTGGTAGACGAGGTCTGTAGTAGTTTCAAGAGGCATAACCTGATCAATTTTTAAAGTTGTTGAATAGTCAACGCTCACTGTAATTGGTGTCTCTACAGCAAAACTTAAATCTGCCAGATATTTCCCTTTTAAAGGTAAAGTTAGTTGGCGGTCTATATCTAATGTTGTATCAAGTTTACCAATAGATTGAACCTGTAAAGTATTGCCAACTTGAATCTTTGTTTCTAAAGAGTCAGGCAAACTAATATCCGCATTATGAGCCGAAACAACTAAATTAGCTTGAATATTGAGATATACCCAAAACATAACAGCAGCAAGGATCATCATTAAGAAAAAACTGATCAACATACTCTTGAGTGAACGAAACATTACTATTCACCCTATTGATCAGTTGTTGTCTGCGATGTTTCTGAACCCACTACCCGATTTAATCGCATAGTGGACAGAGGAATTTTTAACTCACCATTTGCAATCTTCACAGGCAATGTGTTTTTCACATCAACCGAAGCATTTAGTGCTGTTTTAACAGGGACATTCAAATTACCCTCAATTGGAATATTAGTATCCAATCTTGCTTTTAGAGGAATATGGAGATTTTCTTTTAATACCGTCCGCACTGGCGCATCAAATTTTAAATGAACCTTTTGCTCAAGCGGAACATTAATATCAATCGGAACATCAAGTTTTAATGGAATTGTTCCTTTTAATGGTAACGTAATATCACGTCCTAAAACCCTCACTTGAACCTTCGTATCGATTGGTAAATTCTGTTCAACTTTTAATGTTTCTTTGACAGGAATGGTGGTGCTAATCGGCACCATATTATCGAAGTAAACACGTGGCGTTAATGTCTGGGTTAATGGAATATTCAGTTTCTCATCAATTGGAATACTGGCATTTACCCGCCCTTTTACATCCACGTTTAAAGCATCTTGTACTTTAACCTTAACTTGTAGAGGTTCTTGCAAGTCAATAGCAACTGCTTGATTCTTCAAAGGAATGTAAATATTAAAATGCTTAAACACCCATATTGCAATGAGTACACCACATAAATTGGCAATAATGATGAATATAAAAACGACCAACAAACGTTTAAACTGCGACAATTCCTATCCCTTACTATTTTCTTTTTTTCCTTAATTCCTATTCTCATTTATTTACAAAAAATAGTCAGCATATATTTTGTACGGTTGTAAAAAAACCCAGTCTAAACTGGGTCTTTTTGTGAAAATCTTTTATAGATCGTTAAATGATCTTAAGCATTCAATTCTGCTGGAATTTTTTTGTAACTTACGCCGCACATTTGTTCAGCGATACGTAATACCTGACAGCTATAACCAACTTCGTTATCGTACCAAACATAAGCAGTTAAACGGTTACCAGAAGTAATCGTTGCTTGAGCATCATACACACCAGCAGTACGAGAACCGATAAAGTCACTCGATACAACTTCAGTCGAGTTGGTATAACCAATTTGACCTTGAAGGCTAGAGTTAATCGAAATTTGACGAATGTATTCGTTCACTTCTTCACGATCAACTTCTTTATCAAGCGTTAAGTTCAAGATAGCAAGAGATACGTTTGGCGTAGGAACACGTACAGAGTTACCAGTTAACTTACCTTTCAATGCAGGTAATGCTTTAGCAACAGCTTTAGCAGCACCAGTTTCAGTAATAACCATGTTCAATGTAGCTGCACGACCACGACGATCTGCTTTATGGTAGTTATCAATTAAGTTCTGGTCATTTGTAAATGAGTGAACAGTTTCAACGTGACCGTTAAGAACTTTATATTTGTCATCCAATACTTTAAGAATTGGAGTAATTGCATTTGTTGTACAACTTGCAGCAGAGATGATTTTGTCTTCATCTAAGATATCTGTGTTGTTTACGCCAAATACAACGTTTTTCATTTCGCCTTTACTTGGTGCAGTCAATACAACACGTGCAACGCCTGGGCATTTCAAGTGTTGGCTCAGACCTTCAGCATCACGCCATTTACCAGTGTTATCGATTAAAAGCGCGTTTTGAATACCGTATTCAGTATAGTCAACTTCACTTGGGCTTGATGCATAAATCACTTTAATGAAGTTACCGTTAGCAATGATTGCTTCGTTTTCTTCATCAACAGCGATTGTACCAGCGAAAGTGCCATGAATAGAGTCACGACGAAGTAAAGAAGCACGTTTTGCTAAATCGCCATCAGAAGATTTACGCACAACGATTGCTTTAAGGCTTAGGCCACGACCTAAACCTGATTGGCTAATGATTAAACGAGCCAAGATACGGCCAATACGACCAAAACCATAAAGAACTACATCTTTAGGCTGTTCAGAAGTTGCACTACCTTTAATTGACTCAACTGCTTGAGCAACAAAAGCGTCAACATCACCGCCTTTTTCTTTATATTCAACTGCAAGTTTACCGATATCAACTTCTGCAGAACCAATGTTTTCAACTTTTGCTAAAGCTTCTAAAATTGGAAATGTATTTACAACAGAAAGCTCAACATCTACAACACGTGTACGACGGTGAGTTTTCAAAATTTGAATAACAGAACGGTTAATTAAAGAGCGACCGTAAACAGATACGACAATATTTTTTTCACGGTATAATTGACCGATTACGGCAATCATACGTTCCGCGATTTCTTCACGGTTTTTCCAACGGCCTTGGTGTTCAGCATGCAGGGCGATGATAGTGTCTTTGCTCACAGATACGTCCTCTAATTAATTATATCTAGGCGTGATTTTTTAAACCCCGTAATTGTAATGGAATTATCGACAAGAATGAATCAAAAGCTGACGTTAGTGGCTAGATTTTCCTAAAATTCATCATAAATTCATAAAATACCTATAATTATTTTTTATTATCTTATTGTTTAAAGCAGCTAAATTTTTGCTTTTTCTTACTTTTTAGATTCTGATGCTCTAATCATGAGCATCATTTTTTAATCTTTTTTGATATTTTGCGACGTTTAGCTGCAAATTTTTGGCTTTTTGACGTTGTTGATAAAGGTGAACTGCGCCTTCTAAAACGAGTACAAATACTGCACACCAGATCGGAATATAAGTAAACCATTCTTCTTGGCCAATACTCTCCCCTAAAACTAGAGAAGCTAAAGCAAGCAAAACTGGTTCCAGATATCCTAAAAGTCCAAACACAACTAAAGGTAAAAAGCGACTTGCCAGAATATAACTTCCCAAACCAATAGCACTTAAAATTCCAAGCCCAATAATGATCAAAGCAAGGCTCGGTTGATCTATAAATTTGCTATAAGGGAGTAAACCTGTATGAGTTAAATAAATCGCAATCGGCAAAATAATGACTAAGTCCCACCAAAAGCCGCCTAAATTGTCTGTTTTAATTTTTTTACGCAATAAAAAGTAGGCAGAATAACCAACCGCAACCAATGCAGTTTCCCAAGCAATGCTTCCTAAACGCCAGATTTCATGGCCCACACCAATGACAGCAAGAATAATTGCGACCCATTGAAATTTTGATATTTTTTCGCCATATAGCACACTTCCAGCCAATACTAAAACAAGCGGCAATAGAAAATATCCTAAAGATACTTGTAGGCCTCGCCCATGCATAGGCCCCCATAAAAACAGCCAAAGTTGGACTGAAGTTAAAACGGAGGTTGTGATTAACAACAATAATAAAGATGGCTTAGCCAAAATACGCTGGTAGATATTTTTGATATACGCTAAATCGCCACTCCACCACATAAACAAAGTTAGAAATGGGATTGTTGCAATAATCCGCCATCCGAAAGTTTGTTCACTATCAAGCTGGCCTAACAATTGAGTATAAAAATAAAGTACACCAAAAGTGACAGATGCCATGACAGACAAGCTCACGCCCTTAAACATCACCACCCTCTTAGACTTTATTAAAAACAGCTCACCACAATACTTGATTTATCCACTATAAAAAAGAAAAAACCATGTGAAAACATGGTTTTTTCTTAATCAGACATTTACATTTATTCTTTATGTTCTGTACGGATAATATCGCGAATATCAAAACCCAATGTTTTTGCATAATTTAGATATTCATCCACCACTTCTTGTTCAGGATGAGGAGTTCTTGATAATACCCAAAGATATTTACGAGAAGGTTCTCCTACTAAAACAGTTTGATAGTCTTCATCTATTTTTAAAATCCAGTAATCTCCGCGAATAACTGGAATCCATCGCACAGCTTCCGGTAAGAAACTCACCTTCAATTTGCTGTTATATGGCGGGTTAACCACGAAGGCTTCACCAATAGATTGCTGTAATTGTTTTCTATTGTCATAGCAGCGATTATCTACAACCACATTTCCATTTTCATTTAAGGTGTAAGTTGCAGATACGTTATAAGCACATTTTTTTTGGAAAAATGCAGGCTTACGGGCGACTTCATACCAAACACCTAAATATCGGTCCAGTTCAACTTTATAAACAGTTTGCAAGGGTTTCGGCTGAGCATAGACATAGGTTCCAACAGCTAAACCAGCCAAAACGACACCGCCTAACGCAATTTTAGCCAAACGCCAACTGGCTTGCGGAACATTATTTCGAAATGCCATTGTTGCCCTCAACGATTAGTTGTGAATACAAAAGAACTCAAATATCTACAGTAGCTTGTTTTTTAAACACATTATGTAGCGTTATGTATTCATTTATTGCAACATCTGCGCTTTTAATCGAAGAATTTCATCACGTATCCGCGCTGCTTGCTCAAACTGTAAATCTTTCGAGGCCTTCAACATATCTTTTTCAAGCTTAGTAATATGTTTACTAAACAATTTAGGGTCTGAAAGAATATGTCTTTCATCGGCACTCAATGCTTGTGCTTGTTCAAGTACTTTTTCATCAATCTCGTCGTCTGAAAGTACCTCACCCGAGTCAATTTCTTTGACAGCCTGACGAACCGCACTCCGCGGCGTAATACCATGCAACTCATTAAATTCAATTTGCTTGGCTCTACGGCGATCAGTTTCATCTATTGCTTTTTGCATAGAGTCAGTAATTCGGTCAGCATATAAAATTGCTTTACCTTTTACATTACGCGCAGCACGACCGATTGTCTGAATAAGAGAACGTTCCGAACGTAAAAAGCCTTCTTTATCTGCATCTAAAATGGCAACCAAAGAAACTTCTGGCATATCCAGACCTTCACGTAGCAGGTTAATACCGACTAAAACATCGAATACGCCTGTACGTAATTCATGAATAATTTTGACACGTTCAACCGTATCAATATCTGAGTGGAGATAAGCCACCTTAACGCCATATTCTTTTAAATATGAAGTCAGATCTTCTGCCATACGCTTCGTTAAAGTCGTAATTAATACCCTTTCATTCAAATTCTTACGAATATTAATTTCAGAAAGAACATCATCCACTTGGGTTAAGACAGGACGAATCTCAATTTCAGGGTCAATGAGACCTGTTGGACGTACCACCTGTTCAACGATTTGATCTGACTTTTCTAATTCATATTTAGCAGGTGTTGCACTTACAAAAATGGTGGTCGGTACAATACGTTCCCACTCTTCAAACTTCATTGGACGGTTATCAAGCGCACTTGGTAAACGGAAGCCATAGTTTACTAAGTTTTCTTTACGCGATCGGTCACCTTTGTACATCGCTCCAATTTGTGGAACGGTAACGTGTGATTCATCAATAATCAGTAAAGCATCTTCTGGAATATAGTCGAATAAAGTCGGCGGAGCTTCACCAGATGGGCGCCCAGACAAATGACGTGAGTAGTTTTCGATACCATTGGTATAACCCAGCTGTTGCATCATTTCCAGATCGTAACGTGTCCGTTGCTCAATACGCTGTGCTTCGAGCAATTTGTCATGTTCACGGAAGAATTTAAGTTGATCTTGTAATTCATCCTTAATTGTATCGATGGCACGGGTTAAATGATCTTTTGGTGTTACATAGTGGCTTTTCGGATAGATCGTTACCCGAGAAACTTTACGAACCATTTTACCAGTTAGCGGGTCAAACCAACGGATTGAGTCGACCTCATCATCAAATAGTTCAATGCGAATGGCATGTTGATCAGATTCTGCTGGGAAAATATCAATAATTTCACCGCGAATTCGATATGTACCACGTAAGAATTCAAGTTCATTACGCGTATATTGCATTTCAACCAAACGACGGATGATTTCATCACGGCTTACTCGGTCACCCTCGACCACATGCAGCAACATTTGCATATAAGCATTTGGATCACCCAAACCATAAATTGCAGACACCGATGCCACAATAATTGCATCGCGACGTTCTAATAAAGCTCGTGTTGCAGATAATCGCATCTGGTCAATGTGATCATTAATAGCTGCATCTTTTTCGATGAACGTATCCGAAGATGGAACGTAAGCCTCTGGCTGGTAGTAATCGTAATAACTTACAAAATATTCAACCGCATTATTAGGGAAGAAAGATTTAAACTCACCATAAAGTTGGGCAGCCAAAGTTTTGTTATGGGCCATCACAATTGTAGGACGCTGTGTTTGAGCGATCACATTTGCCATGGTATAGGTCTTACCTGAGCCAGTTACCCCTAGCAATAACTGATTACGAAAACCATGCTCGATACCATTGACCAGCTTTTCAATTGCTTGTGGCTGATCACCTGCTGGCTGATAATGAGTGACCAAATCAAAAGGTTGATTTTCGTTCAAAGTTATCTCTCTTTATGAAAAAATTGAATTTGACGTCTCCCCTTTTAATGGGGATTTTTATCTTAATTTAAAGTGCAAATGGAGTTGGAAATTCAATGTAAAAGATTAAGCATCTTAACACTTGACCAATACCATAATCAGTTGCAACATGAAGCTATCCATTAAATAAAAAGCATAACCATGACCTATCAATATCATGATGAAAGTATTGTAACCGAACTTCCAGAAGATACAGTTTTTGTATTTGGTAGTAACCTTGCTGGACAGCACGGTAGCGGCGCAGCACGCGTTGCCAGTCAACACTTCGGAGCAGTTGAAGGTGTGGGGCGCGGCTGGGCTGGTCAAAGCTTTGCAATTCCAACTTTAAATGAACATATCCAACAAATGCCTCTTTCACAAATTGAGCACTACGTTGAAGATTTTAAGATATATGCAAAAAACCATCCTAAAATGAAATATTTTGTCACTGCTTTAGGTTGTGGCATTGCAGGTTATAAAGTCTCTGAAATTGCACCACTCTTTAAAGATATTGATCACAACGTTATCTTTCCAGAATCTTTTAAACCGTATGTTGAAGATAATGCAGTTTCACAATTTCCAACCTTAACTCAAAAGATGGTAAAAAGTTTCATTAATGATGAAGTAATTTTTTACTTTAATCATGGAAGTGAATCTTTTGAAGAAGCCTTAGATAAAACAGATTTATCGGCTGCTGAAAAAGCGATTGCTCTTATTGTTTTAAATGAAGAGCTATACCCTCGGGATCGTTATGGCCGAGGCCGCGATCATGAACTTAGCGATATTTTAGGTAAGCTCAATGGTAAAATTTTTGACCTGCACGGCAACTCTGAGGGTGCCATGATTTTTGTGAGCGCAGTCGTTGCACTCATGGAACTTTATGATTTTGACGAGCAAGACTTTATCAAATTATGGCGTGGTGAAAAGAATATTGACCACCCTATTAATCGTTAATTTCTCTAATAAACTTATGAGCTAAGCAGATAATATCTGCTTTCTCATTATTTTATTTTTACTTACATTTAATTTTCTTATTTTTAATTATTCTAATAAATTTAAGTCCTTTATATTCCCAAATCTTAATTTTTCTCATTATACTTTAAGGCAAACTGAATACTTAAAGAAACATATGGAAACTTTAGATTCTTCAATTTTTGACCTTAGCCCAATTCCAATGTGGATTGAGGATTTCAGTGAAGTTAAACAACAATTTGACCTATGGAGAAATCAAGGTATTGAAAACCTCCATGAATTTTTAAGCCAAAATAAAAATTTAATTATTGAATGTGCCCATAAAATTAAAATTGTTCGTGTAAATCAGAAAACCTTAGAACTCTTTGAAGCAAAAACTCACGAAGAACTATATTCGAGTTTAAATCTTATTTTTAAAAAAGAGATGTTTGAATCACATATTAATGAATTACAAGAACTATGGAATGGTAAAACCCATTTTTCAAGTACGACTGTAAATTACACTTTATCGGGCAAACGTATTGATGTTCAGTTAAGAGGCTCAATTTTACCTGGTTCTGAATCGACTTTTGAACGTGTATTAATTACTACCGAAGACATTACGCCTTATCAAAATGCGCTTCGTGAAGAAGAAAAAAATCGTCGCTTGGCTGAATCCATGTTTATCTACTCACCCACGTCTCTGTGGGTCGAAGATTTCAGCCGTATAAAAAATAGAATTGATCAACTTAGGCTATTGGGAATTGAAGATTTTAGAACTTTTCTAGATGTTCATCCTGAATTTGTCCGCCAATGTGTAGAAGATATTCTGATTTTAGATGTTAATCAGGCAACTCTCGATTTATTTAAGGCCCCTGATAAATCCACACTTTTCAGAAATACACATAAGGTTTTTGCTGAAGAGATGATTGAAACATTTCGCGAGCAACTCATCGAATTATGGCAAGGTAATATTCATCATAAACGTGAAGCCATTAACTACGCTTTAGATGGCCAAATAAGAAATGTCTTGCTTCAATTTACCGTTTTTCCTGGATACGAAGAGACTTGGGGACTTGTACAAGTTGCACTTACCGATATTACAGCGCGAAAAAAAGCGGAAAACTACCTTGAATATTTAGGACAACACGATGTTCTTACCAAACTATATAACCGCGCTTTTTTTACAGAAGAACTGAATCGTTTAAATCGAAGCATTATTCGCCCTGTTTCTTCAATTTTCTTAGATATGAATGGATTAAAAGAAACCAATGATCAGTTTGGTCATGATATTGGGGATGGTTTATTGCGTCGCGTTGGAAATATTTTAAGTCAGGCCATTTTAAATACGCCCTATACGGCTTCTAGAATAGGTGGCGATGAATTCGTGATTTTAATGCCGGGGGCAGATGAGGCGAATGTTCTTATTATGCTTCAAACCATTCAGGAACTTTTCAATATCGACAATCAATATTATTCAAGTCACCCAATTAGCATCGCAATTGGACATGCAACCACTCAAACAAATGAACAAATTGAGGACATGTTAAAGCGAGCGGACCATCACATGTATCAAAAGAAAAAAAGTTATTATCAGGAGATTTTACTCAATCAATAAAAAAACAGGCATATTGCCTGTTTTTCAAAATTAGCGTTTTCCCATAGAACGACGCGTACCACGTGGAGGCATCCACGTTCTATCTGCGTATTGCTCTGGTTTAGGACGTACTTGGTTGTGTACCGCATCGTCGGCTTGATTGCTTTCATTCGGCATTGGGAATGGCAATTTCACCAAAGCCTTTTTCTGTTTTGGCTGTTGCTCAGTCATGATTCATTCTCGAAATTTCGATTGCGACTTATTATAAATGATTTTTATCATTTCTTTCCAAAAAAGCTTCAATTGAATAAAACAGAGACAAGATCTTTCTTAAATCAAACTTTTTTACATCTAAAAATACCCACATCCGCAAATTACTTAATTTTTGCGATAAGATAGTATGCTTTTTATTTTTTAATCCCATAAGAGGAATATTGCCGTGGACGTACGTCTTTCTGATCGTGTCAATGCTATCAAACCGTCCCCTACACTTGCTGTAACCAACAAAGCTGCTGAACTTAAAGCTGCTGGCAAGAACGTGATTGGTTTAGGTGCTGGCGAACCAGACTTTGATACCCCGCAACACATCAAAGATGCTGCAATTGAAGCGATTAATAATGGTTTCACCAAATATACGGCTGTAGATGGTACTCCTGGATTAAAAAAAGCAATTATTGCTAAATTTAAGCGTGATAATAATCTTGATTATCAAGCGAATCAGATTTTGGTTTCATGTGGTGGTAAGCAAAGCTTTTTTAACTTGGCACTTGCTCTATTAAACAAAGGCGATGAAGTTATCATTCCAGCACCTTTCTGGGTAAGCTATCCAGATATGGTTATTATTGCTGAAGGTACTCCAGTCATTGTGAAATGTGGTGAAGACCAACGTTTCAAAATCACTCCTGAACAATTAGAAGCTGCTATTACACCTAATACTCGTTTAGTTGTATTAAACAGCCCTTCTAACCCGACTGGTATGATTTATAGCAAAGCTGAATTAGAAGCTTTAGCTGAAGTTCTACGTCGCCACCCACAAGTATTTGTTGCATCTGACGATATGTATGAACCAATTCGTTGGGAAGATGAGTTCTACAACATCGCAACAGTTGCTCCAGATTTATATGACCGCACGATTGTTTTAAATGGTGTATCTAAAGCATATGCAATGACTGGTTGGCGTATTGGCTATGCAGCCGGCCCAGCAAAAATCATTGGTGCAATGAAAAAGATCCAATCACAGTCAACTTCTAACCCAACTTCTATTTCGCAAGTTGCTGCTGAAGCTGCATTGAATGGTCCACAAGACGTTTTACAACCGATGATCGAAGCGTTTAAACGCCGTCATGACTTAGTTGTAAACGGCTTAAATGACATCAAAGGTATCTCTTGCTTACCTGCTGATGGCGCTTTCTATGCCTATGCAAACATTCGTCCTCTTATTCGTGCAAAAGGCTTAAAATCTTGCACAGAGTTCTCTGAATGGTTATTAGAAGAAACTGGCGTAGCAGTAGTACCTGGTGATGCATTTGGTTTAGGCGGTTTTATGCGTATTTCATATGCAACAGCTGACGAAGTACTTGTTGATGCGTTAGCACGTATCAAAAAAGCTGCTGACTCAATTGAAGGTGTGGATGCTGCTATCGCTTCAATCGAAGCTGAAAAAGCTGCGAAATAATCTGTAAAAATTAAAAGGGCCTCAAAATTGAGGCCCTTTTTTATAATTAAAATTATTATAGGTTAAATAACGCAGCAACCTGAGCCTCGGTCAATTTCTTTGTATCATTTTGAAAAGTATAAAAATCGGGTTTTGAATCAATAAAAATTTCCATATCCAAATTCAAGTCTTCTACTGGCTCATTTAAAGAAAATGCATTGATGTTGCAGTAGCTTTGATCTTTCATTCTCCAAAAAATTGTTGTTCCACAAGCATTACAAAAACCTCGTTCTCCCCAGTCAGAAGAGTTAAATACACTAAGATGCTTTTGCTGAATAAACTTTAAACTACCTTTGACCACATCAATTGTCATAATGACACCACTGGTTTGCCTACGACACATCGAGCAATGGCAAGCATGTACATCATGATTTTTTAATTCAACTTCAAAAGTTGTTTCACCACATAAACACTGACCGTTCATTATTATTTTCCATAAGAAGTTTATATTTTTAGAGTTATAAAATATTCTGCTCAACCAAAATTTACAAGTTCATAAACTATAAAGTGGCCTATATTTCTTGTACTTGACAATATATATTTTAACGCCTAATTTAACATCAAGTTCCATTTTAGAACTTAAAGAATTAAAGGACTCAAAAAATGAAAAATCCGATGGAAATGACTGGTCTTGAATTTTTACAAGCCATGATAGAAGGCCATATTCCTCCTGCAAGCATTAGCAAAACCATACCTATGCAACCTACTGAAATC
This sequence comes from Acinetobacter sp. V89_4, assembly GCF_029967875.1. Lineage (NCBI taxonomy): Bacteria > Pseudomonadati > Pseudomonadota > Gammaproteobacteria > Moraxellales > Moraxellaceae > Acinetobacter > Acinetobacter sp. V89_4. The sequence continues at coordinate 180,211 of NZ_JASCAI010000029.1, read as the reverse complement.
TCGGAAGGATCTGTTACTTTTAAAGCCCAAGCTGATCATAACCATCTAAATCCACTCGGTGGAGTGCATGGTGGTTTTGCTGCCACCGTCCTAGATTCGGTAACTGGCTGTGCAGTACATACGATGTTACCTGCGGGTGTAGGCTATGGCACAATCGACCTTAACGTGAAAATGTGCCGCCCGATTCCAAAGAACCATCCTTTAATTGCGACAGGCAAAGTCATTAATTTAAGTAAAAATTTAGGTATTTCCGAAGGAAAGATTATTGATGAGGAAGGTAAACTGTATGCCTATGCAACAGCAACCTGCATGATTATTCGTCCCTAATGATTAAAGGCAGCCTTAAACCGCTGCCTTTTTTGTTGAGTAATCTTGATTATTTGGACGTTCACAAGTTTGCGCAATCACATAAGGTGCCCAAATATTTTTAAGTTGAAGTTCTATAATTTCTTGATGCTCAGTAGACCAAGCTAATACTTTATTTTTACCCAACAATAACTCCCCTTCCAATTGAAAAATATATAGAGATTTAGAGGAGTTTAATAATTTCGAGCTTTTTAAAATTTTAAGTGAATTATGCACATTCCATTTAGAACTAAACCAAAGCTGCAGTAAATCGCCTAAATATAAATTCTGTTTTTTGAAAGGATAAGCATCAATCCATGCATCTTCTACAGGTGTGTAATAAGATTCTGATTGAGTTAAGACATTAAGATAATTTTGTTGATAAAAATCAAAATTAGAAAAAATAGAAGCAATCGTAAGTGTTTTCATACTTATCTCCGATTTAGCCATTTTAGTGCTGGCAAGTTGGTTTAAATCCACACTGTTTGGATTTCTCCAAACGCTTGTTCTTTCTTGAATCTAGCAATTGACTTTTTAAAGTTCAAGTAATTTCTTAACACAGCACCCAACTGATCAAATAAAAAGCATACAACACAAAAATGAAGTAAACATGACAATTTAGACTTGACCCTTCTCAAAATCTCCTTATAATCGCATGCAGATTCTCCCATAGCTCAGTCGGTAGAGCGACGGACTGTTAATCCGCAGGTCCCTGGTTCGAGCCCAGGTGGGAGAGCCAAATACTAAAAAGCCCGCAGCATTAAAGCGGGCTTTTTTTTGCCATAATTTTATTAATAGTTATAAAAAATCCCCTATCAAGATAGAGGATTTAATTTTCATGCTTAAACCATTTACTTGGCTTAATGATCTAATCTAAGTTTGAAAAAATATTCCTTTCTTAAATCATTATTCCATTTCAACCACTTTTAAAGGATTAAAAGACTGAGTGGTCGGCATCATTTCAATACGATTAATATTAATGTGCGGAGGTTGTGAAGCAACCCAAGCTACCGTATTTGCAATATCTTCTGGCAAGATTGGATTCTTTTTATCATAAAGACTGTTCACTTTCTCTTGGTCACCTTTAAAACGTACCAAAGAAAACTCTGTACCCCCACAAAGCCCTGGCTCAATGTTAGTTACTCGAATACCCGTACCTGCTAGATCAGCTCGAAGGTTTAAACTAAATTGCTCCACAAATGCTTTGGTTGCACCGTAAACGTTACCCCCCGGATATGGGTATGTACCTGCAATTGACCCCATATTGATAATTAAGCCAGACTTTTTCTTTACCATGCTTGGCAAAATTAGTCGGGTAATAGTAATAAGCCCCTTAACATTGGTATCAATCATAGTGTACCAATCATCTAAATCTGATTTATCTGCTGATTCTAACCCTAAGGCCAATCCAGCATTATTAACCAATAAATCAATTTCACTGATTTGAAATTCGGCTGGTAAGTCAACCAAGGCTTTATTTATATTTTCTACGGTATCTGTCATGTCAAATACTAAGGGATAGAACTTTTCACCAAGTTCTTGCTGTAATTCTTTTAATTTTTCTGCCCGTCTTCCACAGCCAATAACTTTGTAGCCTAATTCAATCAGTTTTTTTGAAATACTATAACCAAAGCCCGCAGAGGCACCTGTAACTAATGCTAACATTCTTATATCCTTAAAATATTCGACTAATTGAGTTAAACCGATTATGAACAAAACTATCTTTATATTTACATAATATTCGTTATTACTTTAAAAAATAAAAGTTTTTAAAAAAATTTTAAGAGAAATTAAAATTTATAAAAAATATATTTATTAAATAATTATATGCATAAAAAAACTAAAAGCAGAACATGCCGACCGCCGAAGAAATAAAGCTCACCTAATAAAAAGTTTACCTTTTACGGTAAACTTTTTATTTAAAACTTCTAATATTATGCAGGCACACCGCTATGAAAACGGAAGGTATCATCAGGCGTTAAAATCAGATTCTTTTCAACCTCACGAATATGCTCAATACGCTGCTGAATATCCTCTTTAGGATTTTTCATTTTTGCAGTTTTTGCAACATCAAGTGCAAGTGCCAAGTAGTCCTCAAAATGACGAGACTCCGACTTAAGCAAATAGCGATAATAGCGTCCTAACTCATCGTCTACACGTGGGGCAAGAGCATGAAAGCGTTCGCATGAGCGCGCCTCAACAAAAGCACCTACCACAAGTACATCAATTAAAGCCTCTGGCTCATAAGTACGAATCTCTTTACGGAGCCCACCAGCATAGCGCCCTGCACTTAAGCCATCCCATTTTTGACCACGCTTAGCCATAAGCTCAAGCACTTGTTCATAATGAAGCATTTCTTCCCGTACCAGCTGTGCAAGCTTTACTTGCAAATCAGGGAAGAAGCTATAACGGAACATTAAGTTCATTGCTGTACTAGCTGCTTTTTTTTCACAATTCGCATGATCTTGCATCAAAATATCTAGATTATTGATTGCCTCATCTAACCATGCTTTTGGCGTTTGACAGCCTAAAAAAGCCAAAACAGGTTGCATTAATTCATCGTAATTGATACTCGACATAAACAATTAACCTGCCACCTGAATTGCTGCTTTCATATCTTTAACAGCTTGAACCAGACCTACAAAAACACTATCTGCAATAATTGAGTGCCCAATGTTTAACTCGTGAATTTGCGAGATAGCAGCAATTGGAGCAATATTTTTAAGGTTAAGGCCATGACCAGCATTTACAACTAAACCTTTTGAAGCTGCATATTCAACACCTTTGATGATACGCGCCAGCTCAGCCTGTTGATCTTGCTCTGTTGCCGCATCTGCATATGCACCCGTGTGTAACTCAATCGTAGGTGCACCACATGCAACTGCTGCATCAATTTGAGCTAAATCCGCATCAATAAATAATGATACGTCGCAGCCAATAGCAGCTAAAGTCTGAGTTGCAGCTTTAACTTTTTCAAAGTTACCTACTACGTCTAAACCACCTTCGGTAGTTACTTCTTGGCGTCTTTCAGGAACAAAACAAACATGCTGTGGCTGAATTTCTTTCGCAAACTCGACCATTTCATCAGTAACAGCTAACTCAAGATTCATACGTGTTTTTAATAATGGACGCATGCGGCGTACGTCATCATCTTGAATATGGCGACGGTCTTCACGCAAATGCAAAGTAATGCCCTCTGCACCCGCTTGTTCACAAATAAGAGCAGCTTCTACAGGATCTGGGTAAGTAGTACCGCGCGCCTGTCTCAAAGTAGCAACATGGTCTATGTTTACACCAAGCAATGCAGCCATAAATAAATCCTAATTACGATTGAGTTTGAGTGTTTTGAATCCATAATTGTCGACTTTTTAGGGGACGATCACCTAAAAGCGATGTAATCATTTGACGGTATAGTTTACCTAATAATTGCAATTGTTCGAGAGAAAAATCCTGCCCTTGCTCATAATCCAACATAGACAAAATCGCTTTCCCCCACAAAGAAGAACGACTCGCCTGCACAACAGGAGCGAAACCTTCTGTCACTTGAAATTGATAAAACTGATGAGCCTGGATAGGCTGTTGTTGGGTATCGACTGAGAAATCAATCGCATATCCAAGTTCAGGAAGTAAAACATGCTCGAACTGGCGCAAAATCTGGCGAAGAAAAAGGTCAGGATTTTCGTGGGAAGATAATTCTTGTAATTGAAGTAATGTTAACTGATATTGCTCAAACGTTTGTGGCATTGTCTCTTCTAAGGGACAAAGTCTAAGAACAACTTCATTTAAATAAAATCCGGCAAAAAAAGCATCACCAAAAAAGAAAACAGGCTGATTTAAGATTTCAAGCTTTGTAAAGTTTTTCAGCTCACTTTTACCCGTGGCTTGCAAGCGAATAGGCTGATATTGAGGGGGCGGAGTCTGTCTTAAAATACCATCGACTCGCCCATACTCCTGAGTAAAAAGATGCACAATATGACTTTTTTCACGGTACTTACGGTGATGAATCATATATCCATGGAGGACTTCATTGCGCATCATAAAAAGAAACTATTCCTCAGATTCTTTTTCTTTTTTGTCATCCTCATCATCACCGTCAGGAATTACCGCCCCTACAACAGCTGCTGTACCTTTAACAACACCTTTTGTAGTTTTATAGGCGATACCTACTGGTACGGTTACAAGCTTATATACACAACCTTGTAACATCAATGTACATCCAATTATAGCGACCAATGATGTAATTGTTTTCATACCAGCATCCTTATCCTTTAGATATCACTATACCCTAAGCTTTTTAAAGCACGCTCATCATCAGACCAACCACCTTTAACTTTAACCCACAAAGTAAGCATGATCTTTTGCTCAAACATTTTTTCCATGTCTTTACGAGCATCCATACCGATTGTTTTAAGCTTGGCACCTTTTTCACCAATCACAATCGCTTTTTGGCCTGCACGATCTACAAAAATCGTTGCATCAATATAAGTACAAGCTGGCTTTAAACGACCAGTTTTTTCATTAACAGTCTCTTCTTCCGTTTTGAAAGATTCAATTTGTACTGTTAAATCATAAGGTAATTCTTCACCTAACTGACGCATGATTTTTTCACGAATAATTTCGCTAGCTAAAAAGCGTTCAGAACGGTCAGTAATCTGATCAAATGAATACAAAGGTGCTTGGTAAGGAAGATACTTCTCAATTGTTTCACTCAAGTGTTCCAAATTTGCTCCGCGTAATGCAGATACAGGAACGATCTCGGCAAAATTCATAAGCTTAGCGCGCTCTTGAATCAAAGGAAGAATATCTCTTTTATCTTCAAAAGTATCAGCCTTATTAATCACCAAAATAACTGGCATTTCAGCATTCTTGAGCTTTTCAAGCACTAAGTCGTCATTTTGCGTCCACTTATAAGCATCAATAACAAATAAGACCAAATTGACGTCGCGCAATGCAGAATGAGCTGCACGGTTCATCATTTTATTAATAGCACGCACTTCTTTTTTATGCATACCCGGGGTATCTACATATACCGCCTGCATTTTTTCACGCGAATCAATACCAATAATTTTATGACGTGTTGTTTGAGGTTTACGCGAAGTAATAGAAAGCTTTTGACCTAACAAATGGTTCATGAGGGTAGATTTACCCACATTTGGACGTCCCACAATCGCCACAAATCCGCTCTTAAAATCCGAAGGAATTGTTACGCCTTTGGAACTAAAAAATTGATCAATCAGATTATTAGGATCTTGGTTCTCATTTGAATCTGGATTGATTTGATCAGAATGCATCGACATGCAGGTTATTGCTCCAATAACTTTAAAATTTCCGCCGCTGCTGCCTGCTCGGCAAAACGACGACTTGAACCCTCACCATGAATCTTTGATAAGCCATCTATCAAACATTCAACTTTAAAGTGCTGGTGAGGTGCATCACCCTGAATATCTACAACCTCGTAAACAGGGAGAGGTTTTTTACGTGCTTGTAGATACTCTTGTAAACGTGATTTAGGGTCTTTAAGTTGATCCGTAGGCTCAATATGGTCTAAATACGGTACATACCATTTTAGCACAATATCTGTAAGTAAGTTGAGATCACCACTATCAATATAAATTGCACCAATAATGGCTTCTACCGTGTCAGCCAATATTGACTCACGATGATGACCACCAGATTTCAATTCACCCGTACTTAATATTAAACACCGACTAAGTTGCAAATCGGTTGCAATCTTACCTAACGCTTCCTGACGTACTAAAGTCGCTCGCATACGCGTTAGGCGACCTTCGTTTTCATTTGGATAAGCATGATATAGATAATTGGCAATAATCATGCCTAATAATGAATCGCCTAAAAACTCTAAGCGCTCGTAATTGTATTTATGACTCACCGAACGATGAGTCAAAGCCAACTGTAACAATTCAAGCTGCTTGAATTGATATCCGATTCGACTCAATAAGCGAGGATCACTTAGTTTGAACTGATGTTTTATCAAAACTCTTCTCAAATGTTAAAACTAAATCAATATTTGATAAGAAGGGTTTTCTTACCTCATATTTCTTTTGGACTTTTAGACCAGACTCATTAAACACTTGCGCAATCTCTTTAAAATGAAGATCACGAATATTGTTCATTTCCAGACGCTGATCCATTTGTGTCATAAACTTCTGTGGGGTGATGTCAGAAGAGCTTTCTTGTAAAAGCTCTTCTATTTGATTATTAATCAATCGATCATCCCAATATGCTGGCCAAACTGCAAGTACAGCTTTTACTGCAACCGCAAATATAACCACCCCAAATAAAATTGCTAAATACGAAGTACCTTGTTGTGCCTTACGCATTTCTTTTTTTCCTAATGGTTGTTTTTAATCTATTTTTCCATTTCGGCCAAAGTTAGGAAGATGTAAACCTGGTTCTTTATGCATCCAGACATAGAATGCTCGTCCTGTTAAATTTTCTTCAGGAACGAAACCCCAGAAACGACTATCTGCACTTTGATCACGGTTATCCCCCATTGCAAAGTAATGTCCTTTTGGAACAGTCACTTCCCAATATAAACCGTCTTGGTTTGCATATTTACCATTTTCAACATAGTTGATAAACGGTGCTTGACGCGCCACATTTACGCCTTCAAGTTCACGCATTGTAAAGGTATGCGTACCAATCGTCTCTTTATGATAAATAGACGTTGGTGTATCTAATACATCTTTTTCACGGCTAAACTGTGTTAATACTTTCGGTACTTTTTGTCCGTTAATAATCAATTGTCCATGATCATAAACAAGATGATCGCCTGGCAAACCTATTACACGTTTAATATAACTAATGGTAGGTTGAGGTGGATAACGGAATACAATCACATCACCACGCTTTGGTTCTCCCACATCAATAATTTTCTTATTAACGATAGGTAAACGCACACCATAATCAAATTTATTAACCAGAATAAAATCACCAGTTTCTAAAGTAGGTACCATAGAGTCTGATGGGATATTAAATGGTTCGTAAAGGAATGAACGAAGTATAAGTACTACAGCTAAAACTGGCCAAAAGTCATAAGCCCATGTAATAACAAAATTTTCGTTCCCGCGCCCTTTATTTGCACGCTGTTTGAATACAAGTTTATCTAACAACCACACTGCAAATAGAATCAGCGTAACTGGAACAAGAATTAAATTAAAATCAAAATCCACACGACCTCACTCGCAGCCTAGCTGCTTGTCTTAAAATAGGGAAAAGTAATGTCTTACTTCCCCTACCTTCATTTCTTATCTTTCTACTTTCAATACAGCCAAGAACGCTTCTTGTGGAATTTCAACACTTCCCACTTGTTTCATACGTTTCTTACCTTCTTTTTGTTTAGAAAGTAGTTTTTTCTTACGTGAAACGTCACCACCATAACATTTTGCCAATACGTTTTTACGCATCGCTTTTACAGTAGAACGGGCAATAATTTGCGCACCGATTGCTGCCTGAATAGCAACATCGAACATTTGGCGAGGAATCAGGTCTTTCATTTTCTCAACCAATGCAATACCACGATGGCGTGCATCATTACGGTGACAAATCATAGCCAAGGCATCAACCTTTTCGCTATTAATTAACACATCAACCTTAACTAAAGCTGAACTTTCAAAACGTACAAAGTTATAGTCTAAAGATGCAAAGCCACGAGAGCATGACTTTAATCTGTCAAAGAAATCCATAACGACTTCAGCCATCGGGATTTCAAAAGTAATAGAAACTTGGTTACCCAAGAATTTCATATCTTTTTGTACACCGCGACGTTCGATACATAGCGTCATTACGTTCCCTAAGTATTCTTGAGGAACAAGGATATGACATTCAGCAATTGGTTCACGCAAATCTTCTACAGTCGATCCATCCGGCATTTTTGATGGGCTATCAATGTAAATCGTTTCGCCTTTCTTGGTTAATGCTTCATAAATTACGGTAGGTGCTGAACTGATGAGGTCAAGATCGTACTCACGCTCTAAACGCTCTTGTACAATTTCCATGTGTAGCATTCCTAAGAAGCCACAACGGAAACCAAAGCCTAAAGCATCCGAACTTTCTGGTTCAAAGAATAAAGCTGAGTCGTTAATTTGTAATTTTTGTAGCGCTTCACGGAATGGCTCAAAATCACTCGCATCAATCGGGAAAAGACCAGCATAAACCTGTGGTTTAACCTTTTTGAAACCCGGTAAAATCGCAACATCCGGGGTAGATGTAAGAGTAATCGTGTCACCTACTGGTGCACCAAAAATATCTTTAATACCCGCAATTACAAAACCTACTTCGCCAGCTTCAAGGATATCTGTTTCAGTATGCTTCGGATTAAATACACCCACTGAAGTTACTGGATGAGTTTGACCTGTCGATTTAACCAACATTTTGTCGCCCTTACGGATACGACCTTGTTTAATACGTACAAGAGAAACTACACCTAGGTAGTTATCAAACCATGAGTCGATAATTAATGCTTGTAATGGAGCATCACGATCACCTTCAGGCGCTGGAATAACATCGACTAAACGCTCTAAAACACCTTCAACACCTAAACCAGTTTTTGCTGAACAGGTTGGTGCATCTGTGGCTTCAATCCCGATAATTTCTTCAATTTCATGAATTACACGTTCAGGTTCAGCCTGCGGTAAATCAATTTTATTTAAAATAGGAAGAACTTCGAGACCTTGTTCAATCGCGGTATAACAGTTTGCAACTGATTGTGCTTCTACACCTTGTGCAGCATCTACAACCAATAGTGCACCTTCACATGCAGCTAATGAACGAGAAACTTCATACGAGAAGTCTACGTGTCCGGGAGTATCAATAAAGTTAAGTTGATATTCCTGACCATTAGGATGAGTATAATATAGCGTGACTGAAGCGGCTTTAATGGTAATCCCACGTTCGCGCTCAAGCTCCATTGAGTCCAAGACTTGAGCTTGCATTTCACGATCTTGTAGACCACCACACATCTGAATAAAACGGTCAGCCAATGTAGACTTACCATGGTCAATGTGGGCAATAATCGAGAAATTTCGTATATTTTTGATATCGACGGATTTTTTAGCTTGCGCCATGGGTTACCTTGAGAAAATATAGAGTGCTATGTAGCTTGTTTTAATACACAGCCAAAGCAGTTAAATAAATTGCGTGAGATTATAACAGATGGATATTTTAAAGTATCCAAAATAATCATGAGCTTTGTACTTATGTTTTAAAAATGACAATCAAAGTGAGGCCACTACTTCAGGTTATTGAGCATACGAAATAGTAAAATCATAAGGGTTTATGCTTGAATCAAGCGGCTTGTATGCATGGGTAAAAGTTGGAGACATTCGTTTTGGACGTCCTGTAGCAATTTCAATGCATGCCCATTTAGTATTTCCGACAAATAATACAGCCTGATCTGATGGGCGGAAAAATACATATTGGCGAAACGAATAAAGAGCATTGATATCATCTAACCATGTACGTAATACAATTTGTTCGCCTTCAAATGCAGCTTTACGATATTGCACATGATGCTCAACCGCGACCATTGCATGTTTTAGTTCAAGATATTTAGTTACCCCGACTCCTAATGTTTCAACATGAGCAGCAGCTACATCTTGCATCCACTGTACATACATCACATTATTCACATGTCCTAACGCATCAATATGATGTGGCTGCACCTGAATATGTAAATCAAAAATACTACTCACAAATGTTCACTCTTATTTATTAACTTTTAAACTGAAATAAGTGTAGGTAGATATCACTATACGCTCAAGATAAATAACAAAAAACCACCCATGTTTAGGGTGGCTCATTGTTTCTTTTTTAAGTTTACTGAATACGTAAACCAAGCATTGCGCGTTGTCCCTGACGAATAATTGCAACACGCGCTACCGTATTTTTTTGCAAGTTAGAAACGACTTTTGCAAAATCCTGACTATTTAAAATCTGGTTATTGTTGACTTGAACAATCACATCACCCGGAATGATATTTGACAATGATGCTAAGCCACCACGGCGAACATCTTGTACATAGATACCACCTTTTACACTCAAAGCACTTTTTTCTGGCTCAGCTAAATCACGAATGCTCATTCCTAAAACTGGTCCTTTAGATACAGTACTTTGTGCACCTGTGGCAGGCGTTTCATCTGGAGCAGTCGTTAAAGTTGCTGAAATATTACGGGTTTTGTCATCACGTAATACTTCAAACTGGACAGTTTGATTCGGCTGTACTTTGTTTAATGCATATAGTAATTCACTCGTGCGCGATACCGGATTACCGTTATATTTCAAAATCACGTCACCAGCTCGCAAGCCTGCTTTTTGTGCAGGTGAGTTCGGAGAAATTTGAGTAATTAAAGCACCTTCAGGTTTTGGTAGCTTGTAAGCATCGGCAAGGTTGCGGTCAATGTCTTGCATCATCACACCAAGATAAGAGCGTGTTACCTTACCTTTAGTTTTAAGCTGTTCGGCTACATCCATCGCTACGTCAATCGGGATAGAGAAAGACAAGCCCATATAGCCGCCAGTACCACTAAATATTCGAGAGTTTACCCCGACTACTTCACCATTTTGGTTAAACAATGGACCACCAGAGTTACCTGGGTTTAGCGCAACGTCAGTTTGAATAAATGGTACCGAAGTTTCACCACTCATATTTCGTGATTTAGCACTCACAATACCTGCCGACGCAGAGTAGTCAAAACCAAAAGGCGAACCAATTGCTAAAACTGGCTCTCCCACTCGTAAACGGTCAACATTTCCTACGCGTAAAGCTGGATAACTATTTCCAGTCACTTTTAACAATGCAACGTCTGTACGCTCATCACTACCGACCACCGTTGCATCAATTTCACGACGATCATTTAAAGTAATGCTAATGCGTGAGGCATTTTCAATCACATGGTGGTTGGTGAGTAGGTAACCATCTTTACTAATAAAGAATGCGCTACCATATGCGGTTTTTTCTTGTGGACCCTGTTGCTGTGGAATGATGACCTGATTTCCAAAGAAACGTTTCAAAATTTCAGGGACTTGCTGCTGCAATAGTTCATCCTGAGTCATTTTTTTTACGACGTTTACACTCACCACTGCTGGACTAACTTGTTCAACGAGGTTTGAAAAATCAACAGCAGCATTTGCCTGAACAGCAGCAACTGTAAATACCGCTGCATACATTCCTTGTTGTAAATAGCGAGTTTTCATTCGGTGCTCACCCACAATTGGTCTACGAGAATAAGAATAAAACTGTTGTATCACAACGCTTTGGAGTTGTGCGTAACAATATGTTTATTTGTAAGGCATCCTTACAATCATTATTTTACGCATTGCAACTTTTTAAGCCAATTGCAATTTTTCTCTGAGTTAGAGCGCTTAAGCTCTTGCCTTTTTAGATAAAAAGGGGTGTCATTAGCGGACGTTTTAGATTGTTGCGAATGGACATGCCTAATTTACAGACAATTCACCACTTTGACGTGATTATTGTGGGCAGCGGCGGTGCTGGTTTAAGTCTGGCTTTATCGTTACCAAATCATTTTAATATTGCAGTTTTAGCCAAAGCTGCTTTAACCGAAGCAAGTACCTTCTATGCTCAAGGTGGGGTTGCTGCTGTTCTTGATGAGACTGACTCTATTCAACAGCACATTAATGACACTATGATTGCAGGTGCTCATTTATGTGAAATGGATGCGGTACAACATACCGTAGAAGGCGGTCGTCCTTCTGTTGATTTTCTTTTAAAGCAAGGCGTGCAATTTACTTTAGATGAAGATGAACAACTTCATTTAACGCGCGAAGGTGGCCATTCACAGCGACGCATTATCCATTCGGCTGATGCAACAGGCAAAGCCATTTCAACCACCTTGGTTGAACGTGCCAAAGAACGTAAAAATATTACTATTTTTGAAAACTACATTGCGATTGATTTAATTACATCGCATAAATTAGGTCATACCGATCAAGCGAATCGCGCTATTGGTTTGTATGCTTTAGATGAAAATACGGAAAAAGTTCATACTTTCCTTGCACCATTCACCGCACTGGCTTGCGGCGGTGCGATGAAAGCTTATCTGTACACATCTAATCCAGATATTGCTACTGGTGATGGTATTGCAATGGCCTTCCGTGCAGGTTGCCGTGTAGCCAATATGGAATTTAACCAATTCCACCCAACTTGTCTGTATCACCCTCAAGCTCGCTCATTTTTAATTACTGAAGCCATGCGCGGTGAAGGTGCTTATTTGCGCTTACCTGATGGCGAGCGTTTTATGCTACGTTTTGATGATCGTGCAGAACTGGCTCCTCGCGATATTGTGGCACGTACCATTGACCATGAAATTAAACGCCTCGGTATTCGTCATGTGTGGTTGGATATTACACATAAATCACCAGAGTTTATCAAAGAGCACTTCCCTACACTTTATGCACGATTGCTTGGGTTAGGTATCGACATTACCAAAGACATGATTCCAGTGGTACCAGCAGCTCACTATACCTGTGGTGGTGTTGTGGTTGACTCAAATAGCCAGACGGATATTGAAGGTCTATATGCGATTGGTGAAACGTCTTATACGGGTTTACATGGCGCAAACCGTATGGCAAGTAACTCATTACTTGAGTGCTTCGTTTACGGAATGAGTGCAGCAAAAGATATCGAAAATAAATTTGATGAAAACTTCAAATTACCTGAAGTACCAACTTGGGATGACTCACAAGTAACTAATCCTGATGAAGATGTGGTGATTTTACAAAACTGGGATGAGTTACGTTCGACCATGTGGAATTACGTTGGTATTGTAAGAACTACAAAACGTTTAGAACGTGCTTTGCACCGTATTGAAATGTTAAAGCGTGAAATCACTGAGTATTATCAAGACTACCGTGTTAGCAAAAACCTAATTGAGCTGCGTAACCTTGTTTTAGTATCTGAGATGATCGTGCGCTGTGCTATGCAACGTAAAGAATCACGTGGTCTACATTACACGCTTGATTATCCAGAAACTTCGAGTGAGATTCGAAAAACAGTTCTAACACCACCAAATTTTGCAGTAGAACAGCCATTGGTTAATACTGATATTTAAGCTGTTCTTCTAAAAAAAGCACAGTTCAGACTGTGCTTTTTATTTGCTTTGATATTTATGATTTAGGTGGAATTGAATAAGTCGCGGTCACATGTGCAACGGGATCTTCTAGCCCTACTGAATAAATCCAGACCTCTCCCACCACCAAGCTCTTTCCGACTTTCATGAGCTTACACTCACTGCATAGGTCTTGATCACCTGCGGGTTTTCTTAGAAAATTAATATTAAAATTGGTCGTTACAGCTAAACCGATAATTCCGATTTCACCTAATATTGCAATATATAAAGCAAAGTCGGCCAAAGTCATCATGGTTGGACCAGATATGGTACCACCTGGCCGTTGATGCCTTTGATCGACATGATAATAAACGACAGCAGCTTTAGGCGAGACTGATTCAATCGTGCAATGTTCAAGACTTGGTGGAAATTCCTTTTCAAGAAATGCCACGATTTCTTCTTTTGAGCTTTTCATCCTTGTTATTCTTCAATCTATAAATCATATGTAAGATAGCATAAGAAAATAGCAGATATTTTCTATGACGTTTTAAATCAAAATTAACGTCATTTTTCACCACTCTCATAGTCTATAAGAGTGGCTCATCCAATTGCTTATCCTAAATATTGCAATGCCTGTTCGAACACCTGATCAGGACTTTGAGTTGCATCTATTCGCTTAATACGTTCTGGTTCAGCTTTCCATAAGGTTTCATAGCCTTCACGAACCTTAGTAAAGAAGCTTAACTTTTCTTGTTCAAAACGATCTAAAGCTCCGCGTTCGCGTGCTCGATTCATGCCCAATTCAATCGGTGCATCTAACCAGAACGTTACTTCTGGCATGCGTGAAACAAAGTTCTGATTTAAAAGCTGTAATTTATCTTGGCTTAAACCACGACCAGAACATTGATAAGCAAAGCTTGCATCAGTAAAACGATCACTTAAAACAATTTTATTAGACTCTAGAGCCGGCAAAATAACCTGTTGTAAGTGTTGAGCACGTGCCGCATAAATGAGTAATAACTCGGTATCATGGCTCATATTTTCATCATGATTCACCGCCAAAAGCATTGAACGTATTTGTTCTGCTAACGGCGTACCACCCGGTTCACGGGTTAAAACAACTTGTTTACCTTGCTCTTCAAAATACTGATGAATTTTTCGAATGAGTGTAGTTTTACCTACCCCCTCCGTGCCTTCAAAGCTAATAAACATCTCTTTTCCTTATTTCTTCGATCTCAACACGGATAAGTACTCTTGCACCGCTTGATTATGCGCTTGCAAGCTTGCCGTAAATTTATGCCCACCATTGCCAGTCGCTACAAAATAGATATTATTTGAATCATCTGGATGCAATGCAGCTTCAATTGCTTTTTGGCTTGGTAAAGCAATTGGCGTTGGCGGTAAGCCATTAATAGTATAAGTATTATATGCTGTTGGGGTACGGAGGTCTTCTCGAGTAATATTGCCTTTATAGTTATTACCCATACCGTAAATAACAGTTGGATCCGTTTGTAAACGCATACCAATTTTTAAACGGCGTACAAATACACCCGATACTTGCTCAAGCTCACTATCTAAACTTGTTTCTTTCTCAACAATAGAAGCCATAATTAATGCTTCATATTTATCTTTATAAGGTAAATTCGGCGCACGATTTGCCCAAGCTGCATCTAGAGCTTTCATTTGACGGTGGTATAAATCAGTCAGAATTTTCTTATCTGTTTCACCTTTGGCAAAGAAATAAGTATTAGGTGCGAACAAACCTTCAGGATGCCCATAAGGAATCCCAAGCGCCTTCATCAGCTGATCATCTGGTAAATCTAATATTGTATTTTTTACATTTTTATCATTTTTGAGTGCAGTAATAAGCTGTTTAAAAGTTGTACCTTCAATGACCAAGACACGGTTCATCTGAGCATTATCTGCATCAGATAACATCTCTAATACTTCTCTTACACTCATTCCCTGTTCAATTTCATACACACCAGCTTTCATGCTGTCATGAATCATAAATTTCTGATAAAGCTTCAACACCACTGGAAAGCTAATTTTGCCTTCTTTCGCCAAACGATCAATAAAACCAGAATAGGTTTCACCAGATGTAATAGATAACATCTGTTTCTTGCCTTCAATAGGATAAGCTTTAAATAGACTCGACCATAAAATGGCAAAAATAGAAATTAAGACAATAAACAGGCCAATTAGAACCAATCGCTTAGAAAATTTTGGAGCTTGTTTTTTGTTATTTTTCTTGGCGTTTTTTGCTTTCGCATTCACAGGTGGCTTCGGCATATTAATAAATCTGATTTAAGTTAAGGATATGAAATAAATCTATGCATGCCTGTGTTTCTAGCGTTTTCTCACCTAAATGAGTGACTACTCGCATAGGGTTTAAAGCATTACAAAAGAATAGACTTTGTATTTCAGATACTTCATCTAACTCAATTACACGTACTTCACAGGCAATACCATGGTGCTGCATACGCGCCAGAATTTCTGCCCGCATTACACCGTGGACGCCATTATAACGAAGTTCAGGAGTAATCCATCTATCATTTAAGCGAATAAAACAATTACTACTAACCCCTTCAACAATATAACCTTGTACATCAGTAACTAATGCTTCAACCCACCCTAGTTGATCTGCTTCTTTTTTTAGCAACACTTGTTCAAGACGGTTTAAAGATTTAAGCCCAACCAAGCTCGGCATGGTTAAACCTAAGGCCTGATTTAAAACACCACACTGTATAAAGTCTGGTTGAAATGGTTCTAAAGCTTTCGGATAAAACCAGATATAAATATCAGCGTCATGCTTTGGTAAGCTATAACCACGGTCGCCTTCACCACGACTAATCACAATTTTTAAAGTGCCGTTGAGTACAAGATTTTGCTTTTGTAATTGCTCTAAGCTCTGTTCTATGAGTTCAAAATCCGCAGTTAAAGACAGTTTTTGACATGCAAGTTTTAGGCGCTCCCAATGTCTTTCTTTAAGCTCAATCTGATTTTGAAAAACACGAATTGTGGTAAAGCATCCATCTCCATAATGAAATGCTCGATCCAGTAAAGGAATGGTTTCAATAGGTTGCCCATTTTTAAAACACCACATGTTTAACCCATCCTATGCTTAAAACGACCCGACAATACAACACCTTTCATTTAAATATTAAATGACTGATTTTAAAAAATTATACCGATTTCGTATCCACTTTTGAAACTTGTTCTATATCAAGATTTAAGAATAACTTATCTATTTTTACTATTTCTATTTTTTTCATATTAAATTCGTTTTTTATTATTTTTTTAGAATAAAGACTAGCGCTATTCTGCGTTCATGTTTTGAACATTTCATATTTTTTGAGGACTTATCTCATGCGTTTTTCACAATTAAAAGTCGGGGTTATCGCTGCACTTCTGTCTGTTTCCTCATTTGCAGCGCAAGAATTTTTAAACGTCTCTTACGATCCTACTCGTGAGTTATATACAGATTTCAATAAACAGTTCGGTACTTACTGGAAACAGCGTACTGGTCAAGATATTGAGTTCAAACAATCACACGGCGGTTCTGGTAAGCAGGCGCGTGCAGTAATTGATGGCTTAAATGCAGATGTAGTGACATTAGCACTTGCAGCTGATATCGATGAAATTGCAGAAAAAGCAAAATTACTTCCAGCTGACTGGCAGAAAAAGTTACCGCAGAACTCTACCCCATACACTTCAACAATTGTGTTCTTAGTGCGTAAAGGTAATCCAAAACAAATTAAAGACTGGGGTGATTTAATCAAACCAGGTGTAGAAATTATTACGCCAAACCCGAAAACTTCAGGTGGTGCTCGTTGGAATTATCTTGCAGCTTGGGCTTGGGCAAAACATCAACCAGGTGGTAACGATGCTAAAGCACAAGAGTATGTTCGCCAAATTTATAAACACACTAAAGTTTTAGACTCAGGTGCACGCGGTGCAACCACAACTTTTGCTGAACGTGGTATTGGTGATGTGTTACTCGCTTGGGAAAACGAAGCATATTTAGCTACTCGTGAACAGCCGGGCAAATTTGAAATTATTACCCCGTCTCTTTCAATTTTAGCTGAACCACCAGTTGCTGTTGTTGAGAAAAATGCTGCGAAAAAAGGCAACTTAACGATTGCTAAAGGTTACCTCAACTACTTGTATTCACCAGCTGGCCAAGAAATTGCAGCACGCAACTTCTACCGTCCACGCAATGCAGCCGTTCTTAAGAAATACAGCAACGTATTTAAGCCATTGAAGCTTGTAACTATCGATAAAGAGTTTGGTGGTTGGACGAAGGTACAAAAGAAACACTTCGACAATGGTGGTGTTTTTGATCAAATCGTGAAAATCAATAGTACAGAGAAGTAATTCTTTGTACTAAAGATAAGGAGAACAGACATGATTCATACTGTAATTGTTCCAGGTGTAGGTGGAAGTGAACATCAGCATTGGCAATCTTGGTTGCAGCGTAAACTCGTGTCTAGTTCTCGTGTTGAGCAAAAAAACTGGGATAGACCTGTACTAAGTGAATGGGTCGAGCAATTCGTTAAAACGGTTCAAGCAGCGCCAGCTCCTGTGCAAATTGTTGCTCATAGCTTTGGTTGCTTAACAAGTGTTGCTGCTTTAGCTGAGCATCCAGAGTTAAAAAACCGAGTTAAGAAACTTATTTTAGTCGCTCCGGCAAATCCAGCACGCTTTGGGGAAGCAGGGTTTGCTCGACATAGTTTGACTGACTACAAAGATTATTTTCATCAATTAAAAATTGATGTGCCTACAACGCTCCTCATTAGTGAAAATGATCCATGGCTTGGTTTTTTTGATGCATTACAACTTGCGAAATCATGGAAATTAAACCCTGTTAATCTTGGTGAAGTCGGCCATATTAATGTTGCTTCAGGTTTTGGCCCGTTTCCAGATTTGCTGAATTATTTGATTCCAGAAGATTCGATGTGTAGTCACTCATCTATCGACCCGGTAAAAACTCATTTCTCTTTGAAATTTGCTTAATACCCAGCTTTATATCGCACCGTTTATCTTTATTTATTCGCTTACTGGTTTCAGCAGGCTTTTCTCTTTGAGGAAATATCATGTCGCAGCGATCCCGAGTGCTGCCTGGGTTTGGTCTATCTTTGGGCTTCACCCTCGCCTACGTTTCTTTTATTGTGCTTATTCCATTAGCCGCAGTCTTTATCAAATCATTTGGAATTGGATGGGACGGATTATGGGAAATTTTAACCTCTGAGCGTATTTTAAAATCGCTTCAGCTCAGCTTTAGTTCAGCTTTAATTGCAGCCTTTATTAATGTTGTGTTTGGCTTACTTTTAGCTTGGTGCCTTGTCCGTTATAACTTTCCTGGGAAACGCTTGGTTGATGCATTAGTCGATTTACCTTTTGCTCTTCCCACTGCAGTTGCAGGTATTGCGCTTACCTCACTCTATGCACCCACTGGCTGGATCGGTCAGTATTTAGAACCACTCGGTATTCAGGTTGCATATACGCCAATCGGTATTACGTTGGCATTAATATTCATTGGTATTCCATTCATTGTAAGAACAGTTCAACCTGTACTCAGTGATATCGAAACTGAACTTGAAGAAGCAGCTTCGGCACTCGGCGCAAATCGCTGGCAGACAATTACTAAGATTATTTTACCAATATTACTACCAGCCCTATTCACAGGCTTTGCTTTAGCATTTGCTCGAGGTGTCGGTGAATATGGTTCAGTTATTTTTATTGCAGGTAACCAGCCGTTTAAAACAGAAATTGCTCCGCTCATGATCATTTCACGCCTTGAAGAATATGATTATGCAGGTGCAACAACAATT
This sequence comes from Acinetobacter sp. V89_4, assembly GCF_029967875.1. Lineage (NCBI taxonomy): Bacteria > Pseudomonadati > Pseudomonadota > Gammaproteobacteria > Moraxellales > Moraxellaceae > Acinetobacter > Acinetobacter sp. V89_4. Next base: position 160,947 of record NZ_JASCAI010000029.1, on the reverse strand, counting down.
GCTGCGGTCATGTTAGTTCTCTCTTTCATCATTTTATTTGCCATTAATTTACTTCAAGCGTGGGCAAACCGTCGTACAGGGAGAAATATCACATGAACCTACATACTGACAGCAATGCACTTGCGCTTAAATTGCAATCACGAGATGCAACACGCGAACCAACTTGGGTACGTTATACCTTAATTACAATTGCGCTGATTTTTTTCCTCAGTTGTCTCATGTTGCCACTCATTCTGGTTTTTGTAGAAGCATTTAAACAAGGACTTGAAGTCTATGTTCAGGCTTTGATTGATCCAGATACGTTATCAGCAGTGAAATTAACTTTATTAACCGCAGCAATTGCAGTGCCGATTAACGTGATCTTTGGTGTTGCCGCAGCATGGGCTGTTTCCAAGTTTCAGTTTAGAGGTAAGGCAGTTTTAACCACCATCATTGATATGCCTTTTTCGGTTTCACCCGTTATTGCAGGTTTAATGATTGTACTTATTTTTGGTGCTCAAGGTTGGTTTGGCGGCTGGTTAATGGACCATGACATTAAGATCTTGTATGCAGTACCCGGAATTGTTTTAGCAACCATCTTTATTACAGTCCCTTTTGTAGCTCGTGAGTTAATTCCACTCATGGAAGCTCAAGGAACAGAGGAAGAAGAAGCAGCGATTGTATTGGGTGCTTCAGGCTGGCAAACCTTTTGGAAAGTGACATTACCTAACATTAAATGGGGTTTGATTTACGGCGTGATTCTGTGTAATGCCCGTGCAATGGGTGAGTTTGGTGCAGTATCGGTAGTTTCTGGCCATATCCGTGGTGAAACCAATACCCTGCCACTTCATGTCGAAATTTTATATAACGAGTACACCTTTAGCGCAGCGTTTGCCGTGTCCTCATTGCTTGCTTTTTTAGCCCTATTAACGCTGGTATTGAAAACGTGGTTAGAACTACATCAAGACAAACCACAACCACATTCAACTGATTCGTAAGGAATGAAATCATGAGTATTCAAGTTAAGAATATTGAAAAACACTTTGGTGCATTCCATGCGCTTAAAAATATTTCTCTAGATTTTCCGGAAGGTGAGCTGGTTGCCCTACTCGGCCCATCTGGTTGCGGTAAAACAACCCTCCTTCGGATTATTGCAGGATTAGAATCAGCTGATGGTGGTCAAGTGCTGCTTGAAGGTGAAGACGCGACCAATGTACACGTGCGCGAGCGTCAGGTTGGTTTTGTATTTCAGCACTATGCTTTATTTCGTCATATGACTGTATTTGACAATATTGCATTTGGTTTACGTGTTCGTCCTCGTGCAACACGCCCATCTGAAGCTGAAATTAAAAAACGTGTCACTCGTTTACTCGATCTAGTTCAACTTGGATTTTTAGCAGACCGCTACCCTGCTCAGCTTTCTGGTGGACAGCGTCAGCGTATTGCTTTAGCCCGTGCTTTGGCAGTAGAGCCACGAGTCTTATTGCTTGATGAACCATTTGGTGCGCTAGATGCTAAAGTCCGTAAGGAATTACGTCGCTGGTTACGTAACTTGCATGATGAATTGCATATTACGTCAATCTTTGTAACCCACGATCAGGAAGAAGCACTTGAGGTTGCAGACCAAATTATTGTAATGAATAAAGGAAATGTCGAGCAGATCGGCTCACCTCGTGAAGTTTATGAAAAACCTGCAACGCCATTTGTATTTGATTTCTTGGGTCAAGCAAATCGTTTTGAAGGTGAACATGCCGGCGGTATTATTCGTATTGGCAATGACCGTATTGAATTACCAACAGCAGTTGAGGCACCTCAAGGAAAAGTGATTGCTTTTGCCCGTCCAGATGAGTTACATATTCACTCGCAACCGCAAGCGAATACGATTGAAGCGACTTTTGTACGTGAAATCTGGATTGCCGGAAAAGTTGTGGCGGAATTACAAGACCGTAATGGACGTTTAATTGAAATTGCTCTGAGCAGTGAAGCTGCAAAATTACATGCATTTAAACCAAATCAAACTGTTTGGGTGAGTGCATCTCAATTGCACTTATTTGCAGATCAAGTTGCTTAAGAAATATATTTGGTGAGGAAATATCTTGCGGAACTAAAGCAATTCCTCACCTCTTTTGAGGAAAAGTGTGAATGAACTTTCAACAATTAAGAATTATCCGAGAAACTGTACGCCAAAACTTTAACTTAACCGAAGCATCGGCTGCACTCTACACGTCTCAATCGGGTGTAAGTAAACATATTAAAGATCTAGAAGATGAGCTAGGTGTACAGCTTTTTATACGAAAAGGTAAACGTCTTTTAGGTTTAACAGAACCGGGACAATCTCTTCTTGGCATCGTTGAACGCATGCTGGTTGATGCTGAAAATATTAAACGCCTTGCAGAAGACTTTAATAAAGTTGATGAAGGCACATTAACGATCGCAACAACCCATACTCAAGCACGTTATGTGCTACCTCCGATCGTTAATCAATTTAAGAAGTTATTTCCTAAAGTTCATTTGATTTTACAACAAGCTAGCCCTGTTGAAATTTCAGAAATGCTTTTACAAGGTGAAGCAGATATTGGAATTGCTACAGAGTCTTTAACAACAGAAGAAAATCTGGCTAGTATTCCTTACTATCAATGGCAACACAGCATTATCACACCTCAAAATCATCCTTTAGTAAAGGCAGACAAGATTACGCTTGAACTTTTAGCGGACTACCCACTTATTACTTATCATGGTGGTTTTACAGGTCGCTCTAAAATTGACAAAGCTTTTGAAGAAGCTCACCTTGATGCAGATATCGTAATGTCTGCTCTTGATGCAGACGTTATTAAGACTTATGTCGAATTGGGCATGGGAGTCGGAATTGTCAATGACGTGGCCTATGACACAGAACGTGATCATCGCTTAAAACAAACTAAAACTGATATTTTTGGTGTCAATACGACATGGATTGCAGTTCGTAAAGGCCATCTACTACGCGGTTATGGTTACGAGTTTATTTCTTTATGCTCACCTGATGCCGATATTAAAGCGCTTAAGAAAATTGCTTACCCAGATGAATAAAGATTAAAAGTAAATAAAAGAGCTTTTTAGCTCTTTTATTTTATTAGACGCAAAAAAACGAGCCGAAGCTCGTTTTTTTTGTATTTATTACCAGAAGAAGTTCACACCAACTTTACCAACCGGTAACCACTGGTATTTATCGTCATTCGCGATTTTATTTTCTTCTGCACGTAAGTCCTTATCAAAGTCAGCACCATTAACATTAACAAATGTACCATTTGATTTAAGATTTACACTTGGATTACCTGTGTAATATGCACCAACCTCACCAAATACACCCCAGTTCTTATTGATCTTAGGCGCAAAACCAAAACCTAAATAAGGGGCAATATCATTTTTATAACTTAATTTACCATCCACTGAACCATTAAAGTTATAATTATTACCATTTACTTTAATAGTACCATCTTGTGAACGTTTGCTTAAATCATAATCGTTATCAAGGTATGCTGCACCAGCTGCTACATATAAGCCTTGAGCCCAACGGTTAGTACTTGCACCCCAAGGACGAATTTCAGCGTTTAAATAAACGTTGTTATTATCCATATCAACGTCATATTTCGTACCATTTACAGATACGTCATCACGCCAAGAAATATCCCCACCGTTATAACCAAGTGCCAAACCTACATATGGGTTTGCTTGCCATAATAAAGCACCACCGTAACCAGTTGTACCTACCTCAGCACGCGCTCCCACAGGAATTAATTGGTTTTTGTCAAATGCGTAGCTGTCATGAACAACTGCTTCATCTGCCATTACAGCACCAGCAGCGAATAAAGCTGTTGTTGTTACTAAAACACGTAAGGCTTTCATAGTTTTCTCCTCAAAAAGGCTCTGTTTTTAATTTATTCATCTTGTGACTGAAATCATAATAAAGAGAGCTTAGAGTCTTTTTTATACAAAAAGTGGTAGATTTCTGTTATTTTTTGATACAAATTGAGTTAAATTTTTATTTTCAAATCATTTTTGTGTAAAAAACACTTGATTATCTAATAAGCTTAATTTCATTTACCTCATTTATATCCTTGATTAAACGTAACACGTTTTTTCAAAGATTCTTGTCACAAATTAGTGTAAAATCTTTAAAATTTTTTATGGAAGGAAGATCATGTCTCAGCTTTCTACGATCATTGAGCAAGCATTTGAAGACCGCGCAAACTTTACTGCAGCAGATTGCTCAAGCGAAATCCGCCAAGCTGTTGAAGAAGCAATTGCTGGTTTAGATAACGGTACACTTCGAGTTGCTGAAAAGATCAATGGTGAATGGGTTGTTCACCAATGGTTAAAAAAAGCTGTTTTATTATCATTTAAATTAAATGACAATAAACCAATCGAGTCATGTGATCTTCGTTTCTACGACAAAGTTGAAACTAAATTCTCTGGTTGGACTGAAGAACAATTTAAAGCAGCAGGTGTTCGTGTTGTTCCTCCTGCTGTAGCACGTCGTGGTAGCTTCCAAGCTAAAAACGTAGTGTTAATGCCTTCTTATGTAAACATTGGTGCTTATGTAGATGAAGGCACAATGGTTGATACATGGGCAACTGTAGGTTCATGTGCTCAAATCGGTAAAAATGTTCACTTGTCTGGTGGTGTAGGTATCGGTGGTGTTTTAGAACCATTACAAGCTAACCCAACCATTATTGAAGACAACTGCTTTATCGGTGCGCGTTCAGAAATCGTTGAAGGCGTGATTGTTGAAGAAGGCTCAGTTATTTCAATGGGGGTTTTCATTGGTCAATCAACTAAAATTTATGACCGTGCAACTGGCGAAGTCCATTATGGTCGCGTTCCAGCAGGTTCAGTTGTTGTAGCAGGTAGCCTGCCGTCAGCTGATGGTAAATACAGCTTATATGCTGCAATTATTGTGAAAAAAGTTGATGCGCAAACACGTGCAAAAACAAGTTTGAACGATTTGTTACGCGCTGACTAATTTCAGTTTGATCAAACATCTCTACGGTCAACACTGATCGTAGAGATTTTATTTTTTATATAGTGTGGTATTTCTAGAATGGCTTCCTTACGTTCCTCTGCAATTCCTGTCTCAGACCCTGCGTCCGGTTTACGCATTACCGAGATTTTTTACTCGTTGCAGGGTGAAGCAAACGCCTCTGGCCTACCGACTGTATTTATTCGTCTAACGGGTTGTCCATTACGTTGTAGCTATTGTGATACCACTTATTCTTTTGAAGGCGGTGAACGTTTTTCACTTGAACATATCATTGAAACAGCTACCCAATATCAAACACCTTATATTTGTGTAACTGGTGGTGAACCACTTGCACAGCCAAACTGTTTGATTTTATTACAACGTCTATGTGAAGCTGGCTTTGATGTTTCTTTAGAAACCAGTGGCGCGCTCGATGTCTCAAAAGTAGATTCGCGTGTTTCTAAAGTTCTTGATTTAAAAACTCCAACTTCTGGTGAGGAACATCGTAATCTCATCAGCAATCTTGATCATTTGACTGCGCACGATCAAATTAAATTCGTCATTTGTAACCGCGAAGATTATGAATGGTCAAAGCAGCAAGTTGAAAAATATCAACTGCATAAAAAAGTCAGTACCGTTTGGTTCTCCCCTGCCTTTGCAGTTGAAAAAGGTGCTGTTGGCCTGCCACGTCTAGCACGTGATCTAGCACAGTGGATACTTGATGATAAACTCGTCGTTCGCTTCCAACTTCAGTTACATAAACTGCTTTGGAACGATGAATCAGGTCGTTAATCACTCAATAAAATAAATCATTCCGAATATGGAGAAAAATATGCGCCCTCGTGCCATTGTTTTGCTTTCAGGCGGCTTAGACTCAACCACTTGCCTAGCTTGGGCACAAGCACGCTATGAATGTATTGCTATTAGTTTTATGTATGGCCAACGCTCAACGACTGAACTAGATGCAGCAAAAGCATTAGCTCAACGTGCAGGTGTTGAACATCGTGTAATTAATATCGATTTGGCGAATTTAGGCGGATCTGCACTTACAGACCACAACATTGCCGTACCAGAACAGTTACAAGAAGGTATTCCTGTAACTTATGTACCAGCACGTAACACTATTTTCCTCTCTTATGCTCTAGCAGCAGCAGAAGTATTTAATGCCGAAGCGATTGTTATAGGTATCAATGCTGTTGATTATTCAGGATATCCTGATTGTCGTCCTGAATTTATTGATGCTTTTGCGAATATGGCACGCTTAGCAACTAAAGCTGGCGTAGAAGGAAAACCACTTAAATTTGAAACACCACTGTTACATTTATCCAAAGCGAATATTATACGTTTAGGGATTGAACATGGCGTAGACTATAGTCAAACGGTATCTTGCTACCAAGCAGATGCTCAAGGACGTGCGTGTGGCAAATGTGACAGTTGCCGTTTGCGTAAAGAAGGCTTTATCGAGGCTGGTGTTGCCGACCCAACACGCTATATACCGTAATAAGTAGGTAAAATTTATGAAGTTGTTAAAATCAAATCTTATTCTTTCATCTTTGTTTTCAACAGTTGCTCTTATGGCTGGTGCAGCACATGCTGCCGAAAACCCAGTTCAAGCAGCATATAAAAGTACTAACGTTAAAGGTGCATTAGTTAACGTTTGTAAAGATCAAACAGCTAAAGGCGGTAAACTAAGTTCATCTGAAGTTAGCAAATTCTGTAGCTGCCAAGTTGAAGCACAAGGTAAAGTGACTGAAGCACAAAAATGGGAAATCCAAAGTGCAATCAATGCGAAGAAAAGCCCAAGCTCTCTAGGATTTGTACAACAACAAAACCGTGATCTTAAAGCATGTTTCGGTCCTCAGTTAACAACTAAACTTGAAAAATTAACTGAAGATGCAATGAAAGCTGCTCAACAACAAGCTCCTAAAAAATAAGCTTTTGTTATTCCAAATTAAGCCTGCATTTATGCAGGCTTTTTTGTAGCTCTGTTAAAATGATCTTTTCGAACTTGAACAATTCACCTGAAATAAACCATGCAAGAACAATGGAAAACCAACGCAATAAATAAGACCTCTATTGTCTCCTTCAGTGGTGGCAAAGACAGCTCCCTTGCACTCTACCATGCAATGAAAACTGGCACGGTGAGTGGGCTCATTGTCATGCTGGAAGAACAAGGTCAGCGCTCTCGTTCACATGCTATGCCACTCGATATTATTCAAGCACAAGCTAAAGCAATCTGCTTACCAGTATTCATGGCTTCATCAAGCTGGAATGACTATGAGGCTAAATTTATTGAATTACTCATTCAGGCAAAACAACAAGGTGCCGAGGTACTTGTTACAGGCGATCTGGATATGCCTGAACATGGGTGTTGGCATGATCGAATAACTCAACAGGTAGGACTCAAATTAGGAATGCCTCTTTGGCTTCGTCCACATCGTGAAGTTGTTGAAGAATTTATCAATCTTGGTTTCCGTAGTGTGCTTGTAACAGTGAACTTAAAACTAGGAATGACAATTGAAGATTTAGGAAAAACTTTAACCTTAGAATATATAAAAGAACTTGAAAACCGTGGTATTGATCCATGTGGTGAAGGTGGTGAATTTCATACGACTGTGATTGATGGCCCAATTTTTAACAAACCAATTCCTGTAAGAAAGCTCGATATTGTTTATCATGAAGAATATGCTTTTTTACCACTTGAATTAGATCAAATTTAGCTTTTTTGAAGGATGAGAAATGACTGACAATATCCAATTACCAAATCAGGTATTCCCAACAACACAAGGTGAAGTGAACTTGACTGAGGTCGAAAATGAATGGTTAATCATTTACTTCTACCCTAAAGATTCAACTCCAGGATGTACAACACAAGCTGTTGGTTTTTCTTGTCTACAAGATCAGTTTGAAGCTTTAAGTGCTCGTATTTACGGTGTTTCGCGCGACTCAGTAAAAGCGCATCAAAACTTTACTGAAAAGCAGGCACTGACTATTGATCTAATTAGTGATAAAGAAGAAGTACTGTGTAAACACTTCGATGTGATTAAAGAAAAAAATATGTATGGCAAAAAAGTAATGGGTATTGAACGCTCTACTTTCATTTTCCATAACAAAACTTTAGTTAAAAGCTACCGTAAAGTTAAAGCTGCTGGGCATGCAGAACAAGTTTTAGAAGACTTAAAAGCCCTTCAAACAGCTTAATAAAATTAACTAACAAAAAGCGAGTTTCACACTCGCTTTTTGTTTGCAAAGCATTACACAATACTTTGACTTTGGCGTATCATAAAAATATTAGAATAATTATTTTAAGGCAATGATATGAGTTTACTCAAAACCTGCTCTTTGCTGCCTGCTACTCTTTTTATCGGTGCATGTAGTGCAAATACATTAACAATATCCACTGATAGCACCACATCAATTGCTCAAATTCAAAAAAAATCCAATGAAATAAGCTGCCAAGATTTACAAAACCCAGCCTATCAACAAGCTGTACTGAACACAATTAATCAGATCCGACAGCAATCACGTCAATGTGGTCAGCAGTATTTCCCAGCAACCAGACCTTTGAACTGGAGTAATAATTTATATAAAGGCGCACTTTCTCATAGTGAAGATATGGCTGCACACAACTTTCTCGGGCATGTTGGCTCAACGGGTCTGGACTTAAAATCACGTTTAAAAATTTACAATACCCTTGGTAAAGCCAATGGTGAAAATGTCGCTAGTGGCCAAAAAACTTTAGGGCAAGTTATGTCTAGATGGCTAACAAGTCCCTTGCATTGTAGTAATCTAATGAATCCAAAATTCACCACTTACGCAATCGCGTGTGCTTCTGATCAGTCTGTGAAGCAAAAGAGTTATTGGACTCAACAATTTGGTACACGTTAAAAGGAAAAATGATGCAATCTGGTTCAATCACTCCAATTTTAAGAATTTTTGATGTTGATTTAGCTCAATCATTTTATCTTGAGTTCTTAGGTTTTCAGCTTGATTGGCAACATCAATTTGAAGATAACTTCCCGTTATATTTACAAATTTCCAAAGATGATTGCGTTATTCATTTATCAGAGCATTTTGGTGATGCAAGTCCACATAGTGCAATCCGTATTTATTGGGAACATATTTATGAGCTGCACAGCGAACTAAGCAAAAAAGATTATAAATTTTCTAAGCCTCAGGTTGAAAAAACAAATTGGGAAACACTTGAACTCAGCATCACCGATCCTTTTTCCAACCGAATTATCTTTTGGGCAGATGCTTAATCATTCAGTCCGCTAAAATTTGATAATGGAATACTTTCGATATAATTCTCCATTGATCATCTTCAAACACAAATGTAAGTGCATCATAAAAATATTTAGGGTGTATAACGCATTCAACGTGTACTAGCGCCAACCGTTCATTAATCAAATTGATTGAACTGATTTTATCCTGTCGTGTTTGTCGCATTGAAGCTGGAGAAATCCGACTCGCAACAATTGGAAAATATTCAGCCATGCTAAGTCGTAGTATGGGTTGCTCGGTTACATTGATATATATAGCATCAGGATGAAAAACATTATTTAGAAGTTGCACATCACAAAAATACAAACCATCAAAATATTGCTCTAATTGTTTCTGAATCACAGTAATAGGATTATTTTGCATTTTAAGTACTCAAACTTTGTCTTTTTCGTATCGCAAAAACAGTTTTACCTGCAATACCCCAGTTATCAGTTTCAACTTCATCAATGACTACAAATGTATGGTAGGATCTTTATCAAGCACACGAACCACAAGCTGAATTAATTTAGATTGGTTTTATCATCTATAAGATATTTGCGCTGGAGTTCAGCATAAATTTCAGTTTCTTTAAATTCATCTAAAAATTTAATCGTTCCTACAGGGAAAAATTCCGTTTGGATTTCACCACGATAATAAGCTTCACGCATTGGTGTTGCCGAAATTGAATTTTTTAAGCTATCCAGCTCAACCATAATCCATTCAGGAAACAGTCTCAAATAATAGGAAGACTCGTCTTTAAAATGTCCGATCAAACCAACTTTTGAGTTAGGTTCAATTACGCCATTCACTAAAGATTTGACTTGTTTCACCCACTTTTCGTCATTATAAACATCTACCACATGTACAAAACGGATGCGTTTTTGTTCTTCTAGAGAAAAATTTGACAAGATCATTTGCTCACGCTCTATTGCTAAGAACGGATTTTTAATATTACGTTCCATTTGAGCAGAGCCTAACGCCAAAACCACATAATGGCTTTGTTGTAAGGCAATTTCAATGGTCTGCATATGAGCCAAATGAAATGGTTGAAAACGCCCTATAAAAACGAGATAGTCAAATTTATACATAATTAGATTTTCACTTTTTATGAACTCATCAGTAACGCTCATTACAAAAAATATGCGCCATAATGAGAACCTAAAAATTAACAACGTGGTTTAAAGCAAGGATAGTACGATGACACTTAGCTGTATTCAACAACCTCATCAACATTTAAACGCAAATTTAGAAGGTGGCGTACTCACCTTAGCCATAAATCGCCCAGATGCAAAAAATGCACTCTATGGCGAACTTTATTTATGGATTGCCAAAGCATTGAATGAAGCCGACCTTAATAAAGATGTTCGAGTAGTTATTCTACGTGGTGTCGAGCAAGATTTTACCGCTGGCAATGACATGAAAGATTTTATGGGTTTTGTACAAAATCCAAACATGGGGCCAGCTGGAGAAGTTCCACCATTCGTTCTACTTAAAGCGGCTGCCAAATTATCAAAACCACTTCTTATTGCAGTAAAAGGTGTGGCAATTGGAATTGGCGTTACGATTTTATTACACGCAGATTTAGTTTTTGCTGACAACACGTCCCTATTCCAGATTCCATTTGTAAGTCTTGGCCTTTCTCCAGAAGGTGGTGCAAGTCAGTTACTCATTCAACAAGCGGGTTATCACAAAGCAGCTGAGCTTCTACTTACTGCAAAAAAATTCAATGCTGAAACTGCTGTACAAGCAGGCTTAGTTAATGAAGTAGTTGAAGATTCTTACGCATCTGCTCAGGCAACAGCTCAGCATTTAGCAGCTTTGCCTCTTGCATCATTAAAGCAGACAAAAGCGCTTATGAAGCATAATTTAGAGCAAATTATTGAATGTATTGATCATGAAGCCGAAATCTTTATGCAACGCGTTCACTCACCTGAAATGCTAGAAGCAGTACAAGCATTTATGCAAAAACGTAAACCAGATTTCTCTCAGTTTAATTAAAATCAACTTCTATGATTTGAATAAACTCAAAGGCAGGCTCTTCATAAGGATGGCTTGCCTTTAATGCTTTCGCTACGGTCTTGGCATTTTCTTCAATTACGATTGTTTCTACACGCCACTCATCAACTTGTTCGAGTTCACCTAGCTCTCCGATATAAGGATCGGCGCCTTTAACTGGCTTAAACTGCCCTATTCCTTTCACTTGCCATGCGCAGTGTTCATAATTACCGATACCACCTGCACCAGCAGAGAAAATGGCTTGTTTAGTCGACTCAAGATGTGACTCAGGTACGTAATAAATCAGCTTTAACATGAGCAAAATGACTCAAAACTAGCGAACTTGAAATCATACCGTTAAAAAAGCCTCAGAATCAAAGTCAGCTCATCATTACCAAATAATTTGCTCCAATAAAGAGTATTTGAATCGCAAGCGCTAAGCCAAATAAACGCCAGCCCATATCTTTTTTATAAAACGTTTTTATGTGATTTTCATTTTTCATCATTTTGATCTCCGATTTTTTATCGTTGTTACAGAGAAAGCAAAAATTGAACCAACCTCAAATAAAGCATAAGGGGTTAAATAGTAAGCTGTCTATACTCTTATACATTTTTTTAAAATGCTTCAAGAGCTTCAACAATCCATATGCAGCTATTAGTTTGAAGAAATTTGAAAATTCAGTGATTTATCGTCATCCCTATAATTTTAAGCATCCGATTTCTTTAAATATCTATTCTCATATATTGTCATAGCGAAAGCCAAACCACACAAAATGACAAAACCACAAGTCATTGGAATTAATGTACCGTTATATAATTGCCCAATAATAGAGGCAAGAATAAGTGACAAGACAGAGGAAGCTGCACCAATAATAGCCGATGCCATTCCAGCGACATGCCCCATTGGTTCCATCGCAATCGCGTTTAAATTACCAAATAGAGTTCCGAATAATAAAAATAAAATGCAGGCATAAAGCATAAACATCCAGAATGATACAGCCACGCCTAAAAGCTGAATTCCCAAGAAAATTAAAGAAATTAAGCACAAGCCTAAAAAGCCATAAATACAGATTGGACGCATACCAAACTTCATAACAATTTTAGAGTTTGTAAATGAGGCGATTCCCATCACACCAGCAAGTACAGCAAAATAAGCACTAAATTCTTGTCCTGTTTTACCAAACTGTTGCATAAAAATTTGTTGAGAAGTTCCCAAATAACCAATGAAACCACCAAAGCAAAAGCCTGCACATAGCAAATAACTCATGGTAGTTTTATTACTTACAACTTCTTTAAAGCCCTCTTGAAATGCTTGCAACCGCATAGGTAAACGATTTTCAGGAAGTAATGTTTCTTCTAATCGTAAAGCAACCCATGCTCCAATCACTGTGGCATAGACCATATATAAAACAAAGATCTCACGCCAACCAAAGAAATGAATAATGAGTTGCCCTAAACTCGGTGCAACTGCTGGAGCCACCATAAATACCATCATGATTAAAGACATGATGCGAGCCATTTGAGCTCCGCTGTATTTATCTCTAACAATTGAAATCGTAGCAACATAAGGCCCTGAAACACCAATACCTTGAATAAAGCGCCCAACTAAAAACCACTCAAAACTTTGTGTTGTAAAGCACAATAAACTTCCCAGAAAATAAATAATAATTCCTGTGAATAAAATGCGTTTACGCCCAATCGCATCGGATAGAGGCCCCGCAATGAGCTGCCCAATGGTCATGCCAGAAAAGATACCAATGATGACCCATTGCGACTGATTATTATTTTTTAATTCAAAAACACGTCCAATCTCACCTAAAGCAGGTAAAACTGCATCTATCGAAAAAGAAACAATCGACATGAGCAATGCCATGAGCAATGCAAATTCACGGAAATGGATTTTTGATTTCATTTTTCTTCTCTACTATTTATTCTATTTACATTGTACTACATGCAAATAAGCCACCTTACGGTGGCTTATTTCAACTTTTCTATTAACCAATAAACTTACGTGCGTTACGGAACATACGTAACCATGCACCATCTTCAGTCCACTCTTCTGGACTCCAAGAGTGTTGAATTGCACGGAAAGTACGCTCAGGGTGCGGCATCATAATCGTTGCACGACCATCTTTAGAAGTAACACCAGTAATCGCTTCAGGTGAGCCGTTCGGGTTCAATGGATAATGTTGAGTCGGGTTACCGTGACTATCAACATAACGCAATGCAACTTGGTTAGCTGCGTTCAAGCTTGCAATGTTAGCTTCACTTGCAACAGCACGACCTTCACCATGTGCAACAGCAATCGGTAAGATTGAACCTTCCATACCATCAAGCAATACAGAAACAGATTTTTCAACACGAACGTTTACGCTACGAGCTTCAAAAACTTCTGACATATTGCGGTGGAAACGTGGCCAGTGCTCAGCACCCGGGATAAGCGGTGCCAATTGTGACAACATTTGGCAACCATTACAGATACCTAAACTGAATGTTTCTTCACGATGGAAGAACTGTTCAAACTGATCACGTAATTTAGCATTGAACAATACTGATTTTGCCCAACCACCACCTGCGCCCATTACGTCGCCGTAAGAGAAACCACCACAAGTCACTAAACCTTCGAAATCACTTAGGCTTACACGACCAGCAAGTAAATCGCTCATGTGTACATCAATCGTATTAAAGCCAACTTTGTCAAAAGCTGCTGCCATTTCAATATGACCATTTACACCTTGCTCACGCAAGATTGCCATATTAGGACGACGTGTATTAATGAACGGCGCTTCAATAGGTTCATTCAAGTCGAATGTTGGTTTAGCAATCAAACCTTGATGCGTATTGTCAGTAATTAATGAAAATTCCTGATCAGCAGTTTCTACGTTATCACGTAAACGTTGGATCTGATGAGATACCTCAGACCAAGCTTGTTGTAATTCAGCACGATCTAAAGTTAAACCATTTACAGATAATTGATCTGAATTATTTACACGACCAACTACAGCAATTGCATCTTTTAAGCTAGAAGCTGCGATTTCTGCTTGTAAAGCTTCCCAATCAGTTGCTTTAATTTGAAGTACTGCACCAATTTCTTCTGCAAATAAGCCCGCAGTAGTCTGGTTTTCTAACGCAACACCTAAACGTGCAGCAAACATCATTTCAGCTACAGAAGCTAATAAACCACCATCACCGATGTCATGGTAAGCTTGAATCAAACCACGATTGTTCCAGTCTTGGATTAAAGCGAAGAACGCTTTGAAATCATCAAAACTATCAACATCTGGAGTGATTGAACCGATTGCTTTATATACTTGAGCAAGAATCGAACCACCTAAACGGAACTGACCTTTAGACAAATCAATACGTACAAGTACTGAATCTTCTAAATTTTTAAGTTCAGGTGTTAAGGTCTTACGAACATCAGTTACTGGAGCAAATGCAGTAATTACACCCGTCATTGGAGAAGTTACAGCTTTATCTTCGCCGTTGTCATTCCAAGTCGTACGCATTGAAAGTGAGTCTTTACCTACAGGAATCGCAATTCCTAAAGCAGGACACATTTCCATACCAATTGCTTTCACGCCTTCAAACAATGCTTGATCTTCACCTTTTTGACCAGCAGCAGCCATCCAGTTTGCAGAAAGTTTGATATCACTAATTTGTTCAATGTTTGCACATGCAATATTGGTAATTGCTTCCGCAACTGCCAAACGAGCAGATGCGGCTGGGTTTAACAATGCAACTGGTGGACGTTCACCCATTGCCATTGCTTCACCAGTGAAACCTTGCAAACTTGTTGTTGTTACTGCTGCATCTGCAACAGGAACCTGCCAACGACCAACCATTTGATCACGTGCAACCATACCTGTAATTGAACGGTCACCAATGGTGATCAAGAATGACTTAGACGCAACTGTAGGGTTTTTCAATACGCGGAAAATCGCATCTTTCAAATCAACTTTTGAAGCGTCAAAATCATCGCCACTACGTTCAATAGTTTCATAAGAACGCTGCATGCGTGGCGTACCACCAAGCATCACCTGCATTGGCATATCAACAGCATCATTTTGGAATAATGGATCTTCAACTGTTAAGTGACGTGCTTCAGTTGCTTCACCTAACACAGCAAACGGACAACGTTCACGTGCACAGATTGCTTCGAACTGCTCTAAAGATTCTGGACGAATAGCAAGAACATAACGCTCTTGTGCTTCATTTGACCAGATTTCCATTGGGCTCATGCCCGGTTCTAATGAAGGAATCTTACGAAGGTTAAGAACTGCACCTAACTCATGATCATTCACAAGTTCAGGCATAGCATTTGATAGACCACCCGCGCCAACGTCATGTACAGAAACGATTGGGTTGAAGTCTTCTAAACGCCAGCAAGTATCGATTACTTCTTGACAACGGCGCTCCATTTCTGGGTTTTCACGTTGTACAGAAGCGAAATCAAGGCTTTCACCCATTGTACCGCTATCTACAGAAGATGCTGCACCACCACCAAGACCAATTAACATTGCAGGGCCACCCAATACAATGAGTAAATCACCTGGTTGAATCGCATCTTTTTCTACATGGTCAGGACGGATATTACCGTAACCACCAGCAATCATGATTGGCTTATGGAAACCTTTCACTTCACCATTTACATTCTGTTCGAAAGTACGGAAATAACCATTTAACGCAGGACGACCGAATTCATTGTTAAATGCCGCGCCGCCTAATGGACCTTCAATCATGATTTGTAATGGCGATGCCATACGTGAAGGTTTACCGTAGTTTTCTTCCCAAGGTTGTTCAAAACCAGGAATGTTTAAGTTCGAAACTGTGAAACCTGTTAAACCAGCTTTTGGTTTACCACCACGACCTGTTGCACCTTCATCACGGATTTCACCGCCTGAACCAGTTGCAGCACCAGCAAATGGAGAAATTGCTGTTGGGTGGTTATGAGTTTCAACCTTCATTAAAATATGAGCAGCTTGACTCTTATATTTATAAACAAAGTGACCATTTTCATCCGCTTTCGGATAAAAACGCATCGTGTCATAACCCACAATTACTGAAGCATTATCTTTATATGCCGATAACACATCAGTTGGAGATTCTTTATAAGTGTTTTTAATCATCTGGAACAATGATAATGGTTGTTTTTCACCATCAATTGTCCATTCAGATCCAAAGATTTTATGACGACAGTGCTCAGAGTTTGCTTGTGCAAACATCATCAACTCGATGTCATTTGGATTACGGCCAAGCTTACCGAATGCTTCAGTTAAGTAATCAATTTCTTGTTCAGATAACGCAAAACCAAACTCATTGTTAGCTTTAACCAAAGCTTCTTTGCCTTGGCCCAAGATATCAATTGAATTTAATGGTTTTGGAGCTGTTTCTGAAAATAATGCTTTTGCATCATCAATTTGAGCAAAAACTGTTTCTGTCATACGGTCATGAAGTACTTGTTTAACTTCATTCGTAATTTCAGTAACACCTTTTAACGTGAATAAAAGACCACGTTCTAAACGGTGTACTGGTGTATTACAGTTTTTGAAAATATCAGTTGCTTTAGAAGACCAAGGTGAAATAGTACCCACACGTGGTGTAACTAAAATCTGAATCTCATCACTTGCAGATTGACGAAGTTCAAAAGACTCACCGTCATTCAATAATTGCAAAGCAGATTGATGTTGCTGCTCGTTGAGCGCTTGATCAAACAAATAGACCCATTGGCTGTCAAAAGATTGAACAGAACTAATTGACGATAAACGTGTTAATAGTTGAGCTTTCTTAAAAGAAGAATGTGCTGCTGCACCGGCCACGATAAACATGTTGATTTTGGCTCCACGGGCAGGTCTTGTGAACCTTACCGCAATGTGACTTTAGAGAGAGCGCATATTCTACTGCTTCTTGCTAAAATCAGCTAGATGTAGAATCAGTATTCTGTAACCTAATTCTGCAAGAAGTGAGTAGTTTTTTGTTCAAAATCATTTTTTTAGGCATTCTAGCTAAAAATAAATTGTTTCATGTTTATTCAATAACATAATAAAACCTGAACTAAGACAAACTATGTCGCACCAAGCTAGTGCTTTTAACTTTTTTTTGGCATGATCAGGTTTTACAGTTTTGAATAATGATAAATGGAACAAATGCGTTGGTTAGAGCTGCTTTCTGCAGTTCGTTTAGGTAGTAAAAAAAGCAGTACAGAACTGGCTCGTAGCCCATTCCATAAAGATTATGACCGTATTATATTTTCTCAAAGTTTTCGTCAGCTAAACCGTAAGACGCAAGTTCACCCACTCGCACAGCATGATGGCATTCATACCCGTTTAACTCACTCACTTGAAGTTTCCTGTATTGGCCGCTCAATGGGTATGCTTGCCGCAGAAAAAATTAAAAATGAATTACCCGTCTGGATTTCTCCTGCTGATGTCGGCGCAATTATTCAAGCAGCTTGTCTTGCCCACGACATTGGCAACCCACCTTTCGGACATGCAGGTGAATACGCAATTCGCGAATGGTTCGACGATGCTTCACATGATGATTTTTTAAAAAAGCTAAGTCCTGAAGAAGAGGCCGATGTACGTCAGTTTGAAGGTAATGCTCAAGGATTACGTTTATTAAGTCGCATTGACTATCATCCAAATGATGGAGGAATGCGCTTAACCTATGCAACCCTAGGTGCTTATTTAAAGTATCCATGGCTTTCAAAAACGATTGCGTCACAAGGTGATCGCCCTTCTCATCAACGAGCAAAGTTTGGTTGTTATCAATCTGAAAAAGAAATTTTAAAACAGATTGCCGAACAGCTCGGACTTATTCAGTTAGGTGAATATCATTATTGCCGTCACCCACTCACCTATTTGTTAGAAGCTGCGGATGACATTTGCTATGCCTTAATTGACTTAGAAGATGGCATTATCTTAAATATGCTGAGTTACCAAGAAGTTGAGCCAATTTTCTTAAACCTTATTGCCGACTATGGTCAGCCTGAAGAATTGTCACATCCAAATAGTACATGGCAACAAAAGATTTCGGCATTACGTGGTCGTGTTATGAAACGGCTTGTGGATGAAGTCACCACAGCTTTTGCTAAACATCATTATGAAATCATTACAGGTCAGCTTAAAGGTAACCTTTTACAATATTGCTCACCCGATATTGCAATTGGTATCGAAACAGCCAAAAATCTAGCGCGTGATAAAATTTTTGAGCATCCACAAAAGTCTGGCTTAGAAATTATTGCGCATCAAAGTTTGCAAACGATTTTAGATGCTTTTGTACCGCTGACCACACCACATAAATCTTTAAGCTTTAAAGAACAACGTTTAATGTCTATCCTTAATTTGTATGGTGCTAACTTTAGCAATAATCATTACAGCAATATTATGCAAGTACTCGATATTATCAGTAAGTTTTCAGATCATCAGGCTTATAGCTTGGCTCAAGAGCTACAAGGTAATAAAATTGGCTTGTTTTAAGCTGGCTTAATATAGAAAGAAATAAAACCAGTGTCGTTTTCAATTAATGTTAAAACGACCAGATTTACAGTTATGAATAAGTGAAATTAATCTATGATCGGATGTTTAATTGGCGAAGTGTTTGCCCTAGAAGCCCCTACTGTCTTACTGAATGTAAATGGTGTGGGTTATGAAATTGATACGCCACTTTCAACATTTTGCCAATTACAAAAAGGCCAGAAAGTTACGCTATGGACCCATTTAGTTGTTCGTGAAGATGCTCAACAACTCTACGGTTTTAGTGATGCTCAAGAGAAAACAATTTTCCGCACCTTATTAAAAGTAAATGGTGTTGGTCCGAAAATGGCATTGGGTATTCTATCGACACTAAGCGTTGAGCTATTGGTTCACACAATTGAGCATGACGACATTAACACGTTAGTAAAAGTTCCGGGTGTTGGTAAAAAAACAGCTGAACGTTTAATGATTGAGCTTCGTGACCGTTTCAAAACATTAGCCCAAGGTACTTCTACTTCAGCTAGCCTGCCTCAAATTCAGTTTGCTGCAAACTCGCCTGTGGCAGAAGCAGAAGCCGCTTTGCAATCTTTAGGTTATAAGCCACTTGAAGCGCAAAAAGCTGTTGCTGCGGTTAAAGCCGATTACACAGAATCAGCCGATATTATTCGTGCTGCTCTTAAATCAATGATGAAGTAAAACAATTATGCAAGACCGTCTAATCAGTGGAGCGGAAAAGCCTGAAGATCATTTTGATCGGGCTATTCGACCAACTTCTCTTGCCGACTACATCGGACAGCCTGTAGTACGCGAGCAAATGGAAATTTTCATTGGCGCAGCTCGCGGTCGTGGTGAAGCACTCGACCACACGCTGATTTTTGGTCCACCGGGCTTAGGTAAAACCACCCTTGCCAACATTATTGCGCGTGAAATGGGCGGTAATCTTAAATCTACTTCAGGGCCAGTTTTAGAGCGTGCGGGCGACTTAGCTGCAATGCTGACCAACCTTGAAGAAGGCGACGTCTTGTTCATTGATGAAATTCACCGCCTTTCTCCAGTGATTGAAGAAATTCTTTATCCAGCGATGGAAGACTACCAATTAGATATTATGATTGGTGAAGGGCCTGCTGCTCGTTCAATTAAACTCGATTTACCCCCGTTTACACTGGTCGCGGCTACAACACGTGCAGGTTTGCTCACCTCACCTCTACGTGACCGTTTCGGTATTGTGCAACGTCTTGAGTTTTACTCTGTAGAAGACCTCACTCATATTGTGTCACGCTCTGCAAACTTGATGAATGTACCCATTACTGTTGAGGGCGCAGAAGAAGTTGCACGCCGTGCACGTGGTACACCACGTATTGCCAATCGTTTATTACGACGTGTTCGTGACTATGCCCAAGTAAAAGGCACAGGCGAAGTGACCCATGAAATGGCACAGCGTGCGCTTGATATGCTCAATGTTGATAAAGCTGGCTTAGACACCCTAGATCGCCGTTATTTGAGCATGCTGCTAGAGCGTTTTGATGGCGGCCCTGCTGGAGTCGAAGCGCTTGCAGCAGCAATGGCTGAAGATAGCGGCACACTTGAAGATGTGATTGAACCGTATTTAATTCAACAAGGTTATGTGATGCGTACCGCGCGAGGTCGCATTGCAACGAACCAATCTTATTTACAGTTTGGAATGACACCACCTGAGCCTAAAAACTAATCAAAGGAAGAGAATTTTCTCTTCCTTTTTTAAGTCCTCTATTCTTACAACTCAAATAAAAATTGTTTTATTAATAATTTAGCCACTCGATACCTTTTAAGTCTTTCTTTATACCTTATTGATTTTTTAATATTTTCAAAAACTGAATTATAAGAAATCTAGATATTAAATCTTATGAACAATAATATTTTTAGGATAAGGACATGTATAAGAAAGCCGCTTTACTTTTGCCACTCATCTTAATGAGTCAACTGAGCCTAGCAGATTGGGTTAACGATGCCGCTCAACAAAATGAAAATCAAGTCATTCAGCTAAGACAAAACATTCACCAACACCCTGAACTCGGCAATATGGAATTTAAAACCTCTACCCTTGTTCAAAAAGAATTAAAGTCTTATGGCATTCAAGTCAAAACAGGTTATGCGAAAACAGGTGTAATTGGCATCTTAAAAGGTAATAAACCTGGCCCTATTATTGCGCTTAGAGCAGATATGGATGCTTTACCTATGGAGGAAAAGAGCGGTGTTCCCTTTGCCAGTAAACAAAAAGCAATTTATCAAGGCAAGGAAACTTATGTGATGCATGCATGTGGACATGATGCACACACTGCAATGTTATTAGGCGCAGCAAAAATTTTAGCTGCGAATAAAGATAAAATATCAGGCACAGTTATTTTTGTTTTCCAACCTGCTGAAGAAGGTGGTGCAGATATAGATAACTTCACTCAGGGTGATCAAATCGGTTCACGAAAAATGATCGCTGATGGTGCTTTTAAAGACTATAAACCAGAAGCTATTTTTGGAATGCATGTCATTGCAGGTATGAAAAGTGGTCATCTTTATTATAAAGATGGTGCCATTTTAAATAGTGCAGACCACTTACGTATTCAGGTCAACGGCAAGCAGGTTCATGGTTCGACGCCATGGTTAGGCAGAGATCCAATTTATGCATCGGCACAAATGATTAATAATTTGCAAAGTCTTATTAGCCGAAGAACAGATCTAACTCAAGGTATGGGCGTGGTTAGTATTGGCAATATTCAAGGTGGTACAGCAGGAAATGTGATTCCCGAACAGGTCAATATGATCGGTACTATTCGCTCTAATAACGAAGAAATAAGAAATAACATCTTAAAAAGTTTACCAGTCATGATAGAGCATAATGCTCAAGCCAATGATGTAACTGCTAAAGTTGAAATTGCACCTTATGCACCAGTAACCATGAATGATAAAACCCTTACTCAACTTATTCAGCCAACATTAGCCAAAGTTGTAGGAGATTCAAAACTGCATGTGCTTGATCACAATGCAAGCGCTAGTGAAGATTTTGCCTATTATGGCAAGTTAATGCCCTCATTTTTTGTTTTCTTAGGGGCGACACCAGAAAATCAAGACTTAACCCAGGCTGCACCGAATCATAATCCCTATTTTATTGTAGATGACAAAGCTCTAAAAACTGGAACCGAGCTACATGTAAGGTTCGTATTAGATTATCCGAATATATCAAAACAAGTCCAAACTTCATGGAAGCCCTCTTAACTTAAAAAGCTTGCTAGCCATAAGATGTAGCGTTTTTAGATTAGAAATTCAGCAATCGCAATTGAAAGGTTGTGCCATAGGACTTAGTATGCAATCTGCTAAACTGCCCCGTATTTAAAAGCAGATGTATGGCTTTTGAATGGAACTAATGTTTTATTCAAAGCCATATTTTAAATATAAAGCTCTATAGTGAACTAAAACGGAATCCTCTCATGGCGAATCATTTTGAATTCAACATTCGTGTTTATATTGAAGATACGGACGCAGGCGGTATTGTTTACCATGCCAACCACATTCGCTATATGGAACGTACCCGTACTGAATGGCTCCGTGCTTCTGGCGTTGATCATTACTGGCATCAAAAAGACTACAACTTTGTCGTACACAAAATTGACGTAAAATACATGCGTCCTATTTTAATGGATGATTTAATTACTGTTACAGCACGTGTAGTTTCATGTAAAGCTGCGTCATTTGTGTTGCAACAAAATATTTATCGTGGTGAAATCTTGCTTGCTTCTGGCGAGGTTGAGTTGGCATGTTTAAGCAAAGAACTTGTAGCTCGTCGTCTTCCAGAAGAAATACGTGATCTTATTCGTAAAGAATTGGAACAAGACTAAAAAAACAACCGGCATATGTAACTATGGCAACAAACATTGAATCAACCCTGCATATTTCTGACCTTATTTTACAGGCAAGTCCAGTCGTTCAGTTGGTCATGCTAATTTTATTGTTAGCATCAATCTTTAGTTGGTATCTGATTGCCAAGTTACATATGAGTTATAAAAAAGCACATCAAGAAGATGAACATTTCCAGAAAATGTTCTGGTCGGGTGCTGAACTCAATACGCTTTACAACAATGCTCAGCTCAACTCAAAACGCTCAGGTCTTGAAGATATTTTTTATCAAGGATTGAGTGAGTTTTTTAAACTTAAAAAACGTCAGGCCCCTATTTCACAAACGATTGAAGGCACTGAACGTATTTTACGTGTAGGTTTGAGTCGTGATCAGAGCCATCTAGAATACGGCTTAGGTACTTTAGCAAGTATTGGCTCTGTAGCTCCTTACATCGGTCTATTCGGTACCGTTTGGGGGATTATGAATGCATTTATCGGTTTAGCTGCTGTTGATCAAGTCACTTTGGCAACTGTTGCACCTGGTATTGCCGAAGCACTTATTGCAACCGCAATTGGTTTATTTGCTGCAATTCCTGCTGTATTGGCTTTTAACCACTTCACTTCTAAAAGTGAAAGTGTTTACTCTGATCGTGCTTTATTTGCTGAAGAGATGATTGCCTTATTGCAACGTCAGTCTGTGGGTTCATCACAGGAAGATGCATAATGGCAATTCAGCGTTCAGGGCGCTTTGAGCGCATAAAAAAACCACTAAAAAGTGATATGAACGTCGTACCCTATATTGACGTTATGCTCGTACTTTTGGTTATTTTCATGGTGACTGCTCCCATGATTACTAGTGGTATTAAAGTCGATTTACCTCAAGCAAATAACCATCCAATCGAATCAAAAGATATGCCAGCCATGGTCACCATTGGTAAAGATGGCAATATTTATCTTCAGTATGAAGATTACAAAGATAGTGAACCATTGTCTCGTGAAAAACTTGAAGAAGTTTTAAGCGGTGCTCAAAAGCAAGCTGAACAAGAAAATAAACAACTCACAGTTTTAGTCAATGGTGATAAGTCTCGTCCTTATGGAGAAGTCGTATCATTGATGGCAAGTTTACAAGAAGCAGGTTTAACTCAAGTTGGCCTTCTGACAGAGCCTTTAAAATAAGCTATGAATAAAAATCAAAAGCCACACTTTAAACAAAATGCGATTGCATTGAGCTTCACACTAGGAGTTCATGCAATTGCCATTGTTGGCTTGCTTTTTTTAGGCTTGAGTAAACCACCTGAACAGCCAAAAAAGCTAACAACTATTTTAGTTAAGCCAGAAGATTTACCTCCTCCGTTAGCCAAAGAAGTTGAACAAGAGACTACAGCTACAAATGAAGCAAAAGAGGTGTTAACCCCTATTGTGGATGAAACGCTTCCTGAAAATCTTCCGGCTACGCCCCCTCCTCCGACCGCTCAACAACTTGCTGCTCAAAAGCAAAAGGTCGAACAGGCACAGCAAGCAAAATTAGCTGAACAAAAGCGTAAAGCTGAAGAAGCTGCAAAAGCTAAACAAGCAGCAGAACAGCAACGTATAGAGGAAATACAAAAGCAGCAAGCTGAAGCTAAACGCCAAGCTGAGGCTAAAATAAAATCCGAAGCCGAACAAAAACGTAAGGCTGAACAAAGTGCAAAAGCTGAAGCAGATGCCAAGGCAAGACAAAAAGTTGCTGAAGAAGCTAAACAAAAAGCAGAGACCGATGCAAAGCTAAAACGTGAGGCTCAAAAAGCCGAAAACGCTAAACTTCGAGCACAGCAAGAAGCTAAACAAAAAGCTGAAGCAGATGCTAAAGCTAAGCAACAAAAAGCTAATGATGACGCTAAACGTAAAGCTGAAGCAGACGCTAAAGCTAAGCAGCAAAAAGCTAATGATGATGCTAAACGTAAAGCTGAAGCAGACGCTAAAGCTAAACAGCAAAAAGCTAATGACGACGCTAAACGTAAAGCTGAAGCAGATGCTAAAGCTAAGCAGCAAAAAGCCAATGACGATGCTAAACGTAAAGCTGAAGCAGACGCTAAAGCTAAACAGCAAAAAGTTAATGACGACGCTAAACGTAAAGCTGAAGCAGACACTAAAGCTAAGCAGCAAAAAGCTGCTGATGATGCTAAACGTAAAGCTGAAGCAGACGCTAAAGCTAAGCAGCAAAAAGCTGACGACGCTAAACAAAAAGCTGAAGCAGACGCTAAAGCTAAACAGCAAAAAGCTGCTGATGATGCTAAACGTAAAGCTGAAGCAGAGGCCGAAGCAAAAGCTGCATCTGCTCAAAAAGCACAAGAAGAAGCAGCTCAGAAGAAAGCCGAAGCTAAAAAAATTGCTTCTTCAGCTAGACGTGATTTTGAGCAAAAAATTCGACGCTCTTGGGATGTTCCGACTGGTAGTAGCGGTAAAACAGTTGGTGTCCGTTTTACCCTTTCAGACTCAGGTAGCGTTAATTCTATTGTGATCACACGTTCAAGTGGCGATGATGCTTTAGATGCAAGTATTAAGGCCGCAATTCAAGCATCTGCGCCATATCCTATGCCATCAGACCCTGATGCAAGACGGGAAGCAAGAAGTGTTAACTCTACATTTAGAGCGCAATAATTTTGAAAGAGTTACATGCTTTAAATAGTTTAAGGCATGTAACTATGCTACAAAATCAACAGTCACAAAAATACCTGCTATGACTTTAAACTTATGAATACGAGCCGCAAACACCTGCTATCTTTAGCATTGATCACCGCCTTAAGCCCTATTGCTTCTACAACTGCTTTTGCCCAGTTATATCTGGAAATTGCCAAAGCACCAGATCAGGCACCAAAAATTGCTATTGTCCCGTTTAACAATGACAATGGGCTTTCTCCTATTGTTGAAACTGACTTAAACCGTTCTGGACGCTTTACAAGCTCATCTAAAAATTTGCCTGCCAATGCTGCAATTAATCAGATCCAAGCTTCTGACTGGCAAGCTGCCGGAATTCCATATGTAGTTACTGGACAAATTAAACAAACAGCTACAGGTTTTGAAGTTCATTACCAACTTTATGATGTACAAAAGCAACAATACATTTTAAATGAACTTTTAAATGTACCCGCTTCACGCATACGTCAAGCTGGCCATATGGTGAGTGATGCTATTTATCAGGCACTTACTGGTATTCCAGGTGATTTTAGCGGCCGTATTGCATATGTACTCAGAAACCCTGCCACCCCTGCAGAGCGTTATACTCTACAAATTGCAGATACCGATGGTGAACAGCCAAAAACTGTTTTGTCATCTCGTGACCCAATTCTTTCTCCGGCATGGACACCAGATGCCAAGAAAATTGCTTATGTTTCTTTTGAAACCAAACGTCCAGCAATTTATCTACAAGATTTATCTACTGGAACACGTGAAGTACTCACTAGCTTTAAAGGTCTAAATGGCGCACCGAGTTTTTCACCTGATGGTCAATCAATGCTATTTACAGCATCTATGAATGGCAATCCAGAAATCTATCAAATGGATTTATCAACTCGCCAAGTTAAACGTATGACAAACGACTCGGCAATTGATACAGAAGCACGTTATACACCAGATGGAAAATCGTTTATTTTCACTTCTGACCGTGGTGGTTCAGCCCAAATCTATCGTTATACCTTTGCTGATGGTTCAGTAAAACGTCTAACATTTAAAGGTTCATTTAATGCACGCGGAACTTTGAGTGCAGATGGCAAAAAGATTGCTCTTGTTCATCGCCCAAGTGGCAGCAGTTATAAAGTTGCAATTCAGGACATTAATACTGGCATCACCAATATTCTTACTCCAACCAGTTTAGACGAATCACCAAGTTTCTCACCGAATGGGCAAATGGTGGTCTACGCGACTCGTGAAGGTAACCGTGGCTTGTTATCTATCATGTCGACTGATGGACGTTTCCGTATGAATTTACCAAGTGAACAAGGTGAAGTACGTGAACCAGCTTGGGCACCAAAATAACTTTTAATTCCATTGATGGAGAAGATCATGAAATCAATCAAATATTTAGCTTTACCCTTTCTTAGCGTAGCGCTTGTAATGACGGGTTGTGCTAGCCGCAAACCAGCAACAACTACTGCAACTGGCACAAATCCAAGTACAGTTAACACTTCTGGTTTAAGTGAAGATGCGGCATTAAATGCTCAAAATTTGGCTGGTGCTTCATCGAAAGGTGTAACTGAAGCAAATAAAGCAGCTTTGGCTAAACGCGTTGTTCATTTTGATTATGACAGTAGTGATTTATCTACTGAAGACTATCAAACGCTTCAAGCTCACGCTCAATTCCTTATGGCAAATGCAAATTCAAAAGTTGCATTAACTGGCCATACAGATGAACGTGGTACACGTGAGTACAATATGGCTTTAGGCGAGCGTCGTGCTAAAGCGGTACAAAGCTACTTAATTACCAATGGTGTAAATCCACAGCAACTTGAAGCTGTAAGTTATGGTAAAGAAGCTCCTGTTAATGCAGGACATGACGAATCTGCGTGGAAAGAAAATCGCCGCGTTGAAATTAATTACGAAGCAGTGCCTCCTTTATTAAAATAAGGCATCTGCATAAAAAAACGCTCATATTTTATGAGCGTTTTTTTATAACAACAGAACTTAAGAAGATTTCTTTTCTTCTTCAGAATGTTGCATAGATTCAATCAAATCATGCTTATTAAAATCTTTATATTCAGGCTTAGCCTCGTAGTCTTTCCAAGCTTCCTGAACATTTTCTTTCGAAATTTCATCTAGATTGATTGGTTCACCTGCTGTTGGGGTCGCATCAAACTTCTTTGTTGTCATTTCGATTCTCCTAAAAATATACAGTCCTTTGTAATGCAATCAACATACCATTTTAATTGGGGCTTGTAAGCATAAATCCAACACAAATAAAGTAAGATAATTTTTATTTTGTGACATTCTCATCTAGAATATGCCACGTATTTATCTGACTCATTTTGATGCTTGAAGCACAGGAGCTTTTTTTATGTCCAACCTCACATTGTCCCAATTTTTACAACAACAAAAAGGGAATCTAACACCTGAGTTGGCTCAAGTCATCGACACTATCGCCACCACCTGTAAAACGATCGATCAAGCCTTACAAAAAGGTGCACTCGCTGGTATTTTGGGTAGTGCTGGTAATGAAAATGTTCAAGGTGAAACACAAAAAAAACTTGATGTGATTTCTAATGACTATTTAATTGATGCTTTAAAAGTTCATCCACAAGTGGGTGGCCTCGCTTCTGAAGAGCTTGATGAGTTCACACCTGCACAAGAAAATGGTAAATATCTGGTTTTATTTGATCCATTAGACGGCTCAAGTAACATCGACATCAATATGTGTGTAGGCACAATTTTCTCTATTCTGCCTGCGAAAAATGCGGTAACCCAAGCAGAAGATTTCATGCAAGCAGGTACACAGCAAGTTGCTGCTGGTTACGTACTTTATGGTCCATCAACCATGATGGCCTTAACTGTAGGAAATGGCGTAGTATTCTTTACTTTAGACCCAGAAACTCAAACATTCTTGCTTACTACTGACAATGTTCAAGTTTCAGCAGATACTCAAGAGTTTGCAATTAACGCATCTAACCAACGTCATTGGGAAGAACCTGTAAAACAATATATTGATGAATTACTTGCAGGTAAAACATCTGTACGTGAAAAAGATTTCAATATGCGCTGGGTAGCATGTATGGTGGGTGATATTCACCGTATTTTATGCCGCGGCGGTATTTTCCTTTATCCGTACGACTTAAAAGATCCGAAAAAAGCAGGTCGCTTACGTTTAATGTATGAAGCAAACCCAATGAGTATGCTGATTGAACAAGCTGGTGGCACATCAACTACAGGCCGTGTTCGCATTTTAGATATTGAACCGACAGAACTTCACCAACGTGTTCCTGTAATTATTGGTTCTAAGAATGAAGTTGAACGTGTAACAAGCTATCATTAATAATTTTAATTATTTAGGGCATCATAGTATCATGATGCCCTTTTGTTGGATATTTTCTCATGGCGGTTATTTTTTTAGAATCTAAAGACAATGCAAAAATTAAACATTTGCGTGGGTTAATTGAACTTAATAGCGCCCGAAAAAAGCACCAACAAACAGTTCTTGAAGGTACCCATCTCTGCTTGACGTGGTTACAACAGCAAAAGAAGATTTTTTCTTTATTTACGACAGAACAAGCATTAGAACATACTGATTTAAAAAAAATAATTGAACTACATCAAGGTCATATCTTTGTTATTAGTGAAGTTTTATATAGAGATTTGAGCACACTAGGTACAAGCTTACCTTGCTTAGCTATTATTGATTTACCTAAAACTGCATCAACAATTGACTATAAAGTAGATACTTTAATTCTGGAAAATATACAAGATCCAGGTAACGTAGGCACATTGTTACGTTCAGCAGCAGCGGCAAATATTAAACAAATTATTTGCACTCAAGGATCTGCATCACTTTGGTCACCACGAGTTTTAAGAGCAGGCATGGGAGCTCATTTTAGCTTACATTGTTTTGAAAACTTTCAACTCACAGATATTCTTCCAAAATTTCAAATTCCAGTTTTTGTTACAAGCTCTCATCGCTCAACCAGTCTTTATTCAAAAGATCTTTCAAAACCATGTGTCTGGATTTTAGGAAATGAAGGCCAAGGTGCAAGTGATTACGCCTTAGATCATGCACAATCTGTAACTATTCCTCAGCCTGGTGGACAAGAGTCATTAAATGTAGCAATTGCAGGATCAATTTGTTTTTTTGAGATGGTTCGTCAACGCCAATAAAACGTTAATTTATTTTACATCTCACATATTTGTGAAAAAAATCAATTACACTAGTAAAAAATAACCGATTGTTGTCAACCTCCCACCTCTTTTCAACGTTATATAAGAGATATATTGAAGATAAGGTGGGTATGTCCAATGACAGGATTTTCCATCTCCATGGATTTAGCACCGAAAAAGTCTCGATCGGAAACATCTAGTGCTCATGCAAGCACGGCTGAACAACGCCTGAAAGTTTTCATGCAAGATGTTACTGGTCGCGCTTTGGTGATGATGGAGAGTGCTACCCAAGGTCAACAAGGTATTGCGATGGATTTGGTTCAAGAAGCATTTATTGCTTTACACAAATCTTATGCCGATAAAAGTACTGAAGAATGGTATCCCCTGTTTTATACTATTTTAAACAACAAACTTCAGGACTGGCGCCGCAAAGAATCTCGTAGAGCAAACCCATTTTCATTCTTCAAAAAAGTTAGTCTGGATAGTGACGACGATGAAGTTATTGATGTAGTTGATGAAAAAGCCATTAATCCTGCGGATTTTCTTGATCAAGCAGTGACTATCGAAGAAATTCGAGAAGCAATTTCAAAGCTACCTGTTCGTCAACAACAGGCATTTATGTTACGTGCGTGGGAAGGTTTTGACACACACACAACAGCTCAGATCATGAACTGTACTGAAGGTAGTGTAAAAACCCATTATCACCGAGCAATTCAGGGACTTAGAGAGTACTTAGCCCATTTAAATCCCTTGGGAGGTTCTGATGAATCATGATGATTTCACTAAAAAGGTGACGTCTAAACTTGATAGTTTGGCACATCACCATAAAAATAAAACAGTGGTCATGAATCATGTGCTTGACCATATTCAACAAAAACCAGCCTCTTTTTATAGTGTCTGGAAAATGTCTGGTTTTGCACTTGCAGCTGCGATCACAGGTTTTGTAATTTTACCTAATTCAGCAGATATTGTTGATAAGCCGCAAAATCAAGTGATTGTAAATCCTAAATTATCTCCACAAATGGTGGAAGATTTAGAAATGCTAATGGTCTTGGGTGAGGATAAAGTACAACATGGCAGCTAAAAAATTAGCACTTATCCTTTGTTCATTAAGTTTCCTGCAAACGAGTTTTGCAGGTTTTGAACGATTTTGGATTTTTTCTAAGGATGCCAATACACAAGTTGATGACACATGGAATGCTCTTTCTGAAGAGGAACAACGTGCAGTTATTAAACGCTACCAGAGCTTAAAAGAGTTACCAGCGAATCAAAGTACGAACCTACAGCAACGTATGGACTGGTTTACTCAACTTCCCGATGCTGAAAAAGAAAAAATGCGTGAAGCATGGCAAAAAATGAGTACACAAGAGCGTAATGACTTACGCCAACGTATGCTTAAAGCGAATGGCGAAGAAAGAACAGCTATTCGTGAAGAGTATATGAACAAGTATTTAGAACATTAAATATAATTCTGTAAAATTCGTACACAGTGACTTTAATATCTTAAATAATTTTCTATAAAAAAGCCTCCAATAGGAGGCTTTTTTATTTTATATCGTTTATTTACGGTAGCGTCTATAGACCGCTAAACCAAGTAAAGATGCTAAAGACAAAATTCCTAAGCTACCACCACCGCCCCCACCACTTCGAGAATCATCTGTGGTAGTTGCAGTACTTATTAGATTAATTGTCCCAGGTTTCGCTGAAATTAACCCATTAGCATCATAGACATTATAAGAAAGTGTATCATTAAAAGTGTTAAAGACATTTTTTGCTTGAATATAAATATTACCGCCATAACATGTATTTTTACTGTCTTTACCAGGACACGGCCCTTCTCGATCTGCCTTAACCACCGTAAAAATTCCATCTTTTGAAGCTTTGCTTGGTAAATAAATTGGTAAGTCCACAAATTGAGACTTATTAGAATTTGTACTAAGTGTACTAGCCGGCCCATCTCCATCATCATTCGCATATTTGAGCAAATTCAAAGGAATCATTTCATTTGCTAAATACTTAAAAGTTATTGTGCCGTCTCCAGAAACAGGAGCGATATTTGCAAATTTTGCTTTAATCAATCCACTACTAAGTTCGACACCCGCTTTAGTGGTAATTGTATATTTACAAAATTCATTAGTTGTACTTGAAGTAACATCATCATCTACACGATAAAAAAGAATTTGCTGTACTGCTGGATTCCACACACATCTCTGGTTTTCCTTAGTTTTAGTATCAGTAGTTAAATCTTCTACTTTTTGCGCCACACCCAAGGGTTCTGCTTTAACATTATAATCAGCCGTATTAAAAAACTTTAATACATGGTTACTGTCTTCATTTGGTAGAGGAAAACCATAATTTTTTAAATCAATGTAAATTGCTCGATATTTTGTATTTACATGAGCCGTATCATTTTTAAACTTATCGAGTAAATCCTTAAATTCAGCTAAACGAACTTTATAGTAAATGATAAAGTTTGATGGCGTAGTTGGATCTTTGAGCAGGCTATCATACAAATCATAGCTTTTTTGATATGTATCTATTAAGGTCGTAAATGAAATATTACCTAAACCTTCTAGATCACCTGCCGTAAGTTTCATCAACTCAACCGAACCAATATCACAACTATTTTTATTTGAAGTTTGATAATAGTATGTATTACTTACCAACCTAGCTAACCCACGCTGATCTTGAGTCTGGCAAGTACCAGTACCTTTATTTTCTGAATCTACATCAATTAAATCTGGCTCTGAAAAATTATTTTTAGGATAGTAAATTGGTAAAAAACCATTATTTTCATTAGGCCCTTTTAAAGGCTCCAATAAAGTATTTAAAGTATTATTTTTTACATCAATATTAGTATTACCCTCAGGAACTACTTCTTTGGGTACATCACATTTTGGTGCATTGCCTGTTAAATTTAACGCATTAAACTTCAAATCTAGTCCAGTATCTTTTTCCTCAGCTGCTGCCCCAAGTAAATATCGGCAAGCGTAACCCCCTTTATTAAAAGCTAATACATTAAAATTTAAATTTTTATCACCTAATTTATCATATAAAAAAGTTGTGTTTGCAGAGTTCTCAACAATCGTATTATTTTGCAGTATTAAACTACTATCCGAACTTAAATTACTGGTTTGATTTTTTGCTGGATCAGCATCTCCTGTAAATTTAAGAATACTACCGTTAGTCAGACTCGCAATATTTTGTGCAATTGTGTTATTTGTAAAGGAG
Source organism: Acinetobacter sp. V89_4 (assembly GCF_029967875.1). Taxonomy (NCBI): domain Bacteria; kingdom Pseudomonadati; phylum Pseudomonadota; class Gammaproteobacteria; order Moraxellales; family Moraxellaceae; genus Acinetobacter; species Acinetobacter sp. V89_4. The sequence goes on along the minus strand of NZ_JASCAI010000029.1, from coordinate 128,307 downwards.
GCTGTAGGGCTACCACAAAAATTAAAAGCACTTATTGAATTAGTCGATCCATTATTAACAAAACTATTTGAATCCAATGAGATAGTACGGGCGCTATATGAAGTATTAAACATACAACTCATTGCGAGAATACTACCTTCAGTTGAAGTCAGGCCATTGTTTTGAATTAAAGAATGACTCATCGTTAAACTCGCAGTATTACCTCCAAGGTAAATTGCTCCACCTTTAGATGCTTGTGAGTTTAATATCTGACTATTTTTTAAAGTTACATCAGCGCCAGCATAAATTGCACCACCAGACTCAGTACTTTTCCCATTTTCTAAAATAATATTAGTTAATGTTAAAGGTTGCTGGTAAACAGCCGTATTAAAAATACGTGATTTTCCCCCAGCATTTATACGAGTTTCAAGCGCTTTTTGGGCTGGATAGTCATTAGTTAGAACTCCTTTTCGCTCCCAATCCGTCGCTTCTTTCCCAATAATATTCAAACCGATTTTAGGGGTTAATTCTTTATTTAAGGTGTAAGTACCACCTTCGAGTTGAATTGTGTAGTTTGCATCAATTGCAGAAACCTCACACCCTCCATAAGATTTACGCATTTCAGCTGCTGTAATCGCTTCACGTAGAGAACATGCATTCATGTTCTCATTATCTTCGTCAGCAAATGTTGTAACTTTTATTGTTGTTTGAGCCATTAAAGGCATTGCTGCGATAACAGTAATTACACCCAGTGCTTTTTGATAATTTTTCATAGCCCACATCCCTGTTTATGACTTGAAACGGCGTAATGCAATTAATCCAAATAACCCTAAAATTAAACCACCGCCTACACTTCCCCCACCGCCAGTACTCACCGATTTATCTTCAATTCCAGATAAAGGTTCCTGAACAATTCTTGTTGGGATAGTAATATATTGAAAATCTTCACCCTCATTAAAACGAGATACGCTAGTAACTACTTGAATACTAAAAATATCTGCACCATGCCAATTTCCATTTGGCGTATAAATTATATTACCATTTTGATCTAAGGTTATAGTGCCTTTTGAAACTGGTGTATCTGTACTTTGTCTAACTTTAAGACATCCTGGTTGCCAGTCTTTGCCATCAGCACGCTCACCAAACAATCGCTTACACGTAGCAGGCGTAACCAAATCAGCTTCACTTAAAGAACCTAAAATACCAATTTTTGCAACTTGGCCATATTTAATATCTTGACCAACTGAAGAGACTTCACTATCTACGATATATTCGATTGCACCTAAATCACAGAGCTCATCATATCCACTGCGACTCTTACCACGTTGATCGTATCGTTCACAACTCGCTAAACCAATTGAAGAGCCATCACTATAAAGACGTCCTTTATTAATGATCAATGATTCAGCTAAATTTTTATAATTCTCAAGTAATCGTGGTCTAAAGAAACCCAAAAAGCTATTTTTTGGTGTGTTATAAGGGCATAACAATCCATTTTGAGCCGTTACATCGCACACACCTTCATCTGTATCCCCCGCAATTAATTTTTCATTAGCGGGATAAAGAATATTAGGAAGCTTTGAGGTCGCATTTCGGTTACATTCTGCGGTAACCAAATTACTTTGTATAACTGCTTTATCGGTTGTACCTACCTGACAATTTAGAGTATTCCCTACTAATATACTGTTTGAAACAGAAGCATTTCCTTGAGGAGCATCAAGAAATAGTCCTTTGTCATTTTTAATCATCGTAATGTTATTAACAAACATCCCATCTCGGATATTTGCAATAAAACCACCTTTATTATGAAAAATTGTACTATTACTTAATCCAATAGCACGTGAAGTTAAATATCCCCCAGTACTTTCATCTGCAAACTTGGTTTGAACATACAATAAAGCGTTATCTGCGGCTGTAACTTCATTATCACGTAAAACAGATTGAGTAATGTAATAAAGAGGCATTTCGCTATATAAAACTGCTCCCTGAGCCGCTTTATTATTCTGTATTAAATTATTGGTAAGAGTAACTGTACCAGCTGTTCTTGTCGTATTAGATAAATTACCAGCATTGTAAATTGCACCACCACGAGTAGCATAACCATTAAGCAAACGTGAATTTTTAATAGTTAATTGTTCATGGTTATAAATTAATCCTCCATCTAATGCGGAGGTTTTAGAGCCAGCCCCTTGTAAATTAAGGTCACTCAAAGAAACAGAAAAAGAGGTTTTTTCAACATTACCATCATCAATTTTAAACAGGCGATCTGTACCTGCCATTTTAATGCTTGCGTTATGGGTTCCTGGAGCATCATTATCAATAAAACTAGAGTCACTCTCTGTAAGAATATTTAGAGCCCCGGTAATTGTTATACTTGTATTCAATGCATATTCTTTATCACGCTTCAAAATAATATTTGAAGAGGCGTCTTTACCTCCGCATCCGTGATAACCAGTTGCATATTTTTCAACATCAGCAGCATTGGAAGATGCTCGATAATTAAGAAATTGTACGGCCTCACGCAACGTACATAATGTATCGTCTTTATCTTCATCAATTAAGCTTGTGACTTGAATATCGGCAGAATAAGCGTGTCCAGCAGCAGCCAATAAAGCAAAAGCAATGCTCCGTTTGAGCATACCCATCTCCTTACATCTTTTTTCATTTTTCTTTGTCAATATTGCAAAATTTCCGCTTTTGCAATCGCATCCTTTGTGCGTACTTTGTCACAGCAAGTAGAATTTCTCAAGACATTTTGGTCGGTCTGTAGAGTCATTTTTGAACCAGCTTACAAAAAGCTTCATACATTTAAAAAACTTTTTTAAATACAAAAATGTGAATGTTTAAAAATTAGAAGGAGCTTTAAAAAGATATATAGGCAAGTGCTCTGAAATTAGAAATCTTGTGTCCGAGACACTATTTTTAGTAGTTTTTTATGTGCGCAGGTGAGGCAATAAGACAAGATTAAAGAATATCTATGGTTGATATTCATCAATCAAAGCATAAATTTGCCTTAAAGTTGCATTCGAAAGTTTTGTTTTTTCGCCTTTGAGAAGTTTTTCTAACTGAGCAACTGTCTGTAGTAAAAGAGAAGCTTGGTGAGGGCCATGTAATAATAAGTAGTCAACAATTTGCTGATCAAAATGGATACCACGTCTAGACATTACAGACGTAACTAAAGAGTAACGGTCCGCATATAAGCTTCCACTCGGCACTTTAACACTAACAGCTTGCGTAAGTCGTGACTGTAAGTCTGGCAATTCTAACTTTAATTCGATAGGCGCTACACGTGAAGAGAATACTAGCTGTCCTTCGTGATTATTCATTAAATGGAAGACAGCTTTTTGCCAATGAGGCACACCACTAATTGACTCAATATCATCCAAAGCGACAAGATCATAATGCTCTAAAGAAGTAATTGCTTCGATAGGAGCATCGAGAAGTTCAAGCAAAGAAACTTTAATTGCAGATTTGCCTATTTCTAAATAAGAGTCACAAATTGCGGAAAGTAAGTGACTCTTTCCTGTTCCTGCTCCACCGTAGATATAAAACCTACTCACCAGACCAGCATGTAGTTGACGCACAGCATCGACTACATTCCCCCAACTCGGTCCCGAAAAATCACTGATTCGGGCATCAAGTTGAGGTTCTATATCCAGTTGGAGTTGACGCATATATTGAATTAACCTTGAAATTATTTCTGGTTAGGGGGATTTCAGTTCATCTGTATCTTGCTGTGTTTTAACTTCAAGATCAAGCTTAGTGCTTTCAGTTTCTACATGAATTTGCTCAATATCGCCATGTTGGATCACTAATGTAGAAGGTGGAGCATAAAGTGAGCTTCTTTCATAATTCTCTCTTAAATGCTTCAACAACACTACAATAACAGCAGCAACAGGCAATGCAATTAACATTCCTAAGAAACCTGCAAGCTGTGCACCTGCCAATACGGCAAAAACAACTGCCACAGGAGATAAACCAATTTTATCACCCAGTAGGAATGGCTGAAGAATATAACCCTCTACCGCTTGGCCAATCATAAATACTACCCCAACCAGTAATAAATGCATCCAATCCAAACCGAATTGGAACAAGCTGGCAATAACAGCTGCAATAATACCTACGGCAAATCCTAAATAAGGAATAATACTGGCAAGACCAGCTACCATACCAATAATAAGACCAACTTCCAAACCAATGAGCTGCAAACCAACTGCATATACTACGCCTAGTAAGAGCATGACGAGAAACTGACCTTTAACAAACGCTCCTAAAACGCTATGGCATTCACCAACAATCTGTAAAGTAGTTGCTTCATATGGGCGTGGAATGAGACGGCGTAAGTTTTGTAGCATACGGTCCCAGTCTAATAAAAAATAAAAAGCAATAATTGGAATTAGAACAACTGTTCCACCAATTTGAATAAAATTGAGACCTGATTGTGCAAGCTTTAATAAGACAGCTTGAATACTATCGGCACTGTAATTTGTCTGAACATAATCCATGACAGCTTTGGACATTTGATCAGTATCAATTTCCATTTGCTGAACATTAAATGTCGAAGAAACCCATGGTAATAGTTCTGCATTAATCCAGTGAATGCCTGCTGGAATGCTATCTCGAGCGTAAACCAATTGTTTCCAGATCAGAGGAACCAAATACCATAATGCAATGGTTAGTGTTACACCGATTCCTATAAACACCACGCTAATTGCTAACCAGCGAGGCAATTTGATTTTTACCAGAACATCAACAAGTGGACTGAATAAATAAGCCAGGAAAAAAGCACCGATAAAAGGAATGACTACAGGCTTGAGTAAGTACAATACCCATACCAGCAATACAATACCTGCGAGTAAAAGAATACGGCGCAGTATACGATCTTGCATAAAATCTAGCCTTTTTTGATTTAATCGTTATAAATGAAAAAATATTTTTATTAAAGATAGCATTTTCGAGCATAAATAACATAAGAGTTTCGTATATTCAGGTTATAATCTGCCGCCAATGCGGAGACTTCATTTATGAGCAACTCAACTTCTACCCCAAATACCGGTTTAAGCTATAAAGATGCGGGTGTCGACATTGAAGCGGGCGACGCACTGGTCGATCGTATCAAGTCAGTCGCTAAACGTACAAGTCGTCCTGAAGTAATGGGCGGTCTTGGTGGCTTTGGTGCACTATGCAAAATTCCTAAAGGTTATGAAGAGCCTGTTTTAGTTTCTGGAACCGATGGTGTAGGAACTAAATTACGTTTGGCACTTAATCTTAATCGTCATGACACAATCGGCCAAGATCTTGTGGCTATGTGTGTAAATGACCTTTTAGTTTGTGGTGCAGAACCATTATTCTTCCTTGATTATTACGCGACTGGTCACTTAAATGTTGACGTTGCTGCAAATGTTGTTACTGGTATTGGTAAAGGTTGTGAGCTTGCAGGTTGCGCACTTGTAGGTGGTGAAACCGCAGAAATGCCAGGCATGTATGAAGGCGAAGATTACGATCTTGCTGGTTTTGCTGTTGGTGTTGTTGAGCAAAGCAAAATTATTGATGGCTCTAAAGTAAAGTCTGGTGACGTACTTATCGGTGTTGCATCAAGTGGTGCTCACTCGAATGGTTACTCATTACTACGTAAAATCTTAGACGTTAAAAACGTTGATTTAACTCAAGTAATTGATGGTCGTCCTCTTGCAGATGTTGCAATGGAACCAACACGTATCTATGTAAAACCAGTTCTTGAACTTTGCAAACAAGTTGATGTACATGCTATGGCACACATCACTGGCGGCGGTTTACCTGGTAACTTACCACGTGTATTACCAAATGGTGCTCAAGCGGTCATTGATGAAGCATCTTGGGAATGGTCTGAGTTATTCCAACTTCTACAACGCGAAGGCAATGTAGAGCGCTTTGAAATGTACCGTACGTTTAACTGTGGCGTAGGTATGGTCATTGCTGTTGATGCCAATGATGCAGAAAAAGCAATTGAAGTGCTTAATGCTCAAGGCGAAAAAGCTTGGAAAATTGGACACATCCAAGAAAATGCTGAATCAGTGGAAGGTGCAGACGAAAAAATTCGTGTGATCTTTGCATGATAAAAATTGCTGTTCTAGTCTCTGGGAACGGCAGTAATTTACAAGCCTTGATAGATGCAAATCTATCAGGGCAAATTGTAGGTGTACTGTCTAATAAAGCAGATGCTTATGCCCTAGAGCGTGCTCAAAAAGCCAATATTGCTACGGCCGTTATTTCTCATAAAGACTTTCCAACTCGTGAAGTGTTTGATGAAGCAATGCATCAACAGCTCTTGGCTTGGCAAGTGGATGTGGTTATTTTAGCCGGTTTCATGCGCATTTTAACTCCCACCTTTGTCAACAAATGGCAAGGGAAAATGCTGAACATACATCCCTCACTTCTTCCAGCTTATAAAGGTGTGAACACTCATCAACGTGTTTTAAACACAGGTGATCGTTTACATGGTTGTACCGTACACTTTGTAACGGCTGAACTAGATTCTGGTCAATCAATTGCCCAATCCGCTATTTCAGTTAAAGAACATGATACTGCCGCTTCATTAGCAAATCGAGTGCATGCACTTGAGCACTTTATCTACCCACAAGTAGCAGAGTGGTTATGTAACGGTCAACTTACATGGAAAAATGGCCAAGCTTATTTCCGCGATCAAGTTCTTGAACACCCTATTCGTTTTGCAAATTGGTAAAACTTTTTAATTAAAAGCAAAAATAAAAAAGGACATGCCAGCATGTCCTTTTTTTATAAGTCTAAAAATTAATTTGGCTGATGATGAATCAATTTCTTTATAGAATTCACTGTATCAATTGGATGTTCTAGAGGAAACATATGCCCACCCTCAACTACAGTAAATGGGATTCCCATTTTTCGCTTTGCCATTTGAGGAAAGCCCCTTTTTAAGAAATCACTTCCTTTACCTACAACTAAATGCACAGGCATCTTAGGTTTTGGCATAGGCAGCCACCACCAAGAAGGATTCTTACGGAAAATTGCAACTTCATCCTCACGAGAAATCGTTAAAGTAACTCCACCGCGAACCGAATCTTCTCTCAAAGCATAATTTATATAAGCCTGAAAACAATCTTCATCAAAATCTTTATAAAATCCTTTAGGACGTAGTAACTCAGCAGCCTGCTCTCTCGAGTCCCAATGTTCACGACGACGTGCAGATAAACCTGCTGGAGTCATCGCATCAACCAATTTAGGACGAAATAATTTTGCCATGTGAAATGCAAATGAATATCGTCCTAAAATAAGAGGCGGATCTAACATAATGACTTGAGAAAAAAGTTCAGGACGCTGAAAAGATGCCATCAACGTTAAAACCGAACCAAGAGAATGGCCAAGTCCAATCACTTTACGTCCTTTCGCCTGTCGCACAATACTGTCAATTACCTGATCAACCAAAGCAGGCCAATGGTTAGTCACAGGATAACGTTTATCAGGACCAATCAGGGGAACATAAATAATGTCATATTCCCCTTTCAACTGGTCAAACAGTTTTTGATACACTTTTGATGGCACGCCATTCGCATGAGCAAAGTGTATAACTGGTTTCATTGACATACCGCTATCCTAAAAACAGATTTTATTGTAATTTTGCGCTTTGACGAGTCTGCACTTCTTGAGCAATAGATTCACTTACCCCTTGCCCGATTTGTGCCCCCATACGACCTAAAATGGATTGTAATGGGTTGCGCTCAATTGTGTAGTCAACTTTATTATCAAGGTTTAGTTCACGCATCAAGCTCGTAATGTTACCTGAACGGTCAGCAACGCCCAACTGGATTGCTTGTTCGCCAGTCCAGAATAAACCAGAAAAAATAGCTGGATCGTTCGATTTCAAACGCTTTCCACGCCCTTCTTTAACTGCAGTGATAAAGTGAGTGTGAACATTATCAAGAACAGATTGAATATGTTGCTTTTGCACAGGATCAATCGGTTTTGTCATACTTAAAATGTCTTTATTCGTTCCTGCAGTTAAAGTCCGATCTTCAATGCCAAGTTTCTGAGCTAAACCAGTAATCCCATAGTTAGGCATGATCACACCAATTGAGCCGACCAGACTTGATGGATTGACAATAATCTCATCCGCAGCAGACGCAATATAATACGCACCTGATGCGCCCATATCACCAATCACAGCGTAAACCTTTTTATCTGGATGCTGTTTTTTCAAATAACGAATTTCCTGCCAGATTTCATCAGACTGAACTGGAGAACCGCCAGGCGAGTTAATATTAAGTGCAATAGCTTTACTATTTGAAGCTTCAAAAGCACGTTTAAGCGCTTTATTTGTATCTTCACTATTTACTGATTGATTACTCGAAGCATCAATAGTTCCAATAATATCCACTACTGCCAAATGAGCACTACTGCTACTTACAGCAGAGCCTTCTTTGCTGGTTGAACAGCCTTTACCCATGAGTACAATAATGAATAATAAATAAATAAAAGTTAATGTTTTAAAGAAGATTCCCCAACGGCGACTACGGCGCTGTTCCTCTACTGAAGCAAGTACAGCCTTCTCAAGAATTTGCCATTCTGGTCCATTTTGTTTAGGGATTATAGGTTCATTTTGTGGTTTTGGTGGCCAATCGGACATAAAATTCCAATCCAAATTAATCTAAAATGATGTCATTATATACGTTGATTTGATAAAAACTGTCTAAATAATATGATTTCATTTATAATAATTTTATCTTTTTTTAATTATTGCTTCCTTTTTACCGCGATAGATGACCAAATTAGATACAAAAAGCATGAACTACTACCTACTCAAAACTTTTAGCCGCCAGCCAATTCAATTTGGACGTTTTCTTGCTCGTATGTTGGCAGGGTTAATCAATACTTTAAAAATTACTAAAACATCAAAAAGTATAGAACTAAATCTACAAATCGCCCTTCCACATTTAACGCCACAGCAGCGAATAGAAATTACGCAGCAAGCTATTCGTAATGAAGTCACCTCATACTTTGAATTTTTAAGTATTTGGGGTTCATCAAATAGTAAGAATATCGAAAGAATTCATCATATTGAAGGTGAACATTACTTTCACGAAGCACTTGCAGCAAAAAAAGGTGTAGTTTTGATTGTTCCACATTTTGGTACATGGGAAGTCCTGAATGCTTGGTGTTCACAATTCACTTCAATGACAATTTTATACAAGCCAGTAAAAAATGAAGATGCTGACCGTTTTGTTCGAGAAGCACGTAGTCGTGAACAAGCTCACTTGGTTCCTACTGACGAAACTGGTGTAAGACAAATTTTTAAAGCCTTAAAACAAGGTGAAACTACCGTAATTTTGCCTGACCATACACCTAACGTCGGCGGCAGTATGATCAATTATTTTGGTGTTCCCCTTGCCTCAAGTAATTTAAGTACCAAGCTTATTCAAAAAACTAAAGCAAAAGCTTTATTCCTTTACGCGATTCGTAACGAAAATGACGGTTTCACGATGCACGTTGAACCTATGGATGAGAAAATCTACGAAGGTAGTGCAGATGATGGAACTTATGTCATTCATCAGGCTATTGAACAACTCATCTATCGTTATCCAGAACATTACCACTGGAGTTATAAACGTTTTAAAGCAAACCCTGCTTTAGATAATATTTATAATATTGATCCAGCTGAAGCTCTTCAAATTGTGGATAAGCTTAAAGCAGAAGCTTCACAAATTTCTGTGAAGCCAAGTACGCTCGAAACGTCGAGTGTATAAAATCATTTGATGATTCTCAGATACAAAACTTAATGTTCCTTGCTCAACTGTGCTTTTAAATGGAATATTAAGTTCTTGTATTCTCGCTAAAACCTCTTTGCTTGGATGACCATATCGGTTATTGAAGCCAGCAGAAGCAATAACAAGCTTGGGATTTAACGTCGCTAAGAAGTCATAGGCTGAACTATGCTTACTACCATGATGACCTAATACCAAAACATCTACTTTTAAATCAGGATATTCTTTTATCAATTGATATTCTGCTTCCCATCCCGCATCCCCCATAATTAAATAATTCTGATAACCCCGTACTTGTTTTAAATGAATATAAACGACACAAGAATATTCATTTTGGTTAGTAGGAACTAAATTTAAATCATTTTCTTTAGGCCAAAGTATCTCAATATCTAACTGAGGATATTGCCATTTTTGCCCTTGATGACAATAGGTAAATGGTTCTTTCACCTGCTCTACCCATAGCTCATTTGATATGACTTGTTTGATAGGAAAAGCCTGAGCGATAAAAGGAAATGCCCCACTATGATCTTGGTCAAGATGAGATAACACGACGTGATCTAGTTGCTTAATACCTTTCTGACGTAAATATGGAATTACTACATTTTGACCAATACTGAAAGCCTTCTCATCATAAGAACCCCCCGTATCAATTAACCATGTCTGCTCTGGATGTTGTAGAAAAATCGCTTGTCCTTGGCCTACATCTATAATATTTAATTGAATTTGCTGTGAGGTTTTATTCAGAATGACTAAGGGTAAACAACATATAAGACTCCAAGATTTTGGTAAAATACCACGCGGTAAAAATAAAATAATAATGGCACAGCTTAAGCCTATCAAAGCCAGTGGTGTCAGACTAAAACCTTGCAACGGCAGAGATAATTTCTCTAAAAGACTAAAACATGTCAGCACCATACTGAGCAAAATATCATTAAGCTGAAAGAGCGCATTTCCAAGTGAATTAAAAATAAGCCACACACAAGCAGCGAAAATATTTAAAGGAACAATAACTCCTCCTAACAGAGGAACAGCAATAATATTTGTGAGAGGTGCTACCCATGAAATCTGCTGAAAGAAAATCAACATTAGAGGACATAGAGCAATAAATATTTTGCCCTGAGATTCAATTAGGGTTTTAGTTAAAAGAATTATTCTAGATAGCAAACTCAAAGAGGCAAGATTTGGAGCATGTACTATGGTTTGATAAATGCGTAATAAAATAAAGCAAGAACCATAAGAGAGCCAAAAACCTGCTGATAAAACACTAAATGGATCAAAAAGTAAAAGTAGACTTGCGCTATAAACCAAAAGCGAAAATGGCTTAACTGGCAGTTTGACCAACAATAAAAAGGCAAATAAAAATACTGAGAGTAAAGTTCTTAAGGCTGGAATTTCAAAGCCAACAAAAGCTGTATAAATCAAAACGCCAAAACATAACGGAATCATTGCCCATATTTGTTTGGGTTGCCACAAATAAAGCTGAGGATAATAACGTTGTACTAATTGATGTAATCCCCAAGATAACAAGATTGCAAAAATGAGTACATGAGGCCCTGAAATGGCCAACAAATGAGAGATTCCTAACTGCTTAAATTGATTTTTAATGTCTTCATTTAAAAGACTTTCATCCCCTGTTAAAAGCGCTAATAGCAATCCTTTATTCTGAAATGGAGATTTTTTTAGCATTAATCTAAATTCTAGACGGAGTTTTTCTATATTTAATTGTTGTCTAGTCAAAAAATTTTGTTGCTGTTTTAAGTGATTTTGATAACCCAACCGATAAATTTCATTCGAGTTTAAAGGCTCAATATGCTGAACACTGAAACCTGACATTATGTTTCGTTGAATGAACCATTGTTCTTGATCAAAAGCACCTGATACTGCATAACTATGAGCTGGTCTGGTTTTACCCGAAATTCGATAGTAATGACCTAATTGTAATTTTGGCCCCTCTATTAATGCACTCTCATTTTCATTTTTTAAATATAACAACCAATTCACCACATGGGATGACCGCCCTAGAACTTGAGCGAGTTGCTGTGTCTTATTATCTTTTTCTTCACTTATTCGGTCTATATACACAACAATATCTAAAGACTCAGGTTGCATCTCCCGTAGTTCTAGTCTTTCATTTAAGGCATGCTGAGCATACTGATGACCTATAATAAAAAGGCTTAGACCACAGATTAAATAATAAACTCCTTTTAATATGGGACGATTTACAACAAGATGCCGCTTAAAAATATAAAACATTAAGCAGATAAAGAGCAAAACTTTACCAATCAAACCATATTGCGTTATGAGAGGAAGATCTATTCCCATAAATGCAATACCTACAATCCACCCCAATAAAATAAGCTTTAACATTTAAAATCATATCGTTATCTTTTTAGGGGCAAAATTAAAGCCCAACTGAGTGGGCTTTAACAATGTGATTTAATGACAATTTTTTAAGAACCGCTTACCCAAAGACCATCTTCCATATGCAAGATTGAATCTGCTGCCTGAGCCAACTGCTCATCATGGGTCACAATGAGCATAGCCATATTGAGCTCTTTCTTAAGATCAGTCAGTAATTCGAAAATACCAACAGCTGTTTTACGGTCCAAATTACCCGTTGGCTCATCCGCTAAAACTACGGCAGGTTTAGTGACTAAAGCACGTGCCAAAGCCACACGTTGACGCTCACCACCTGAAAGTTCACCAGGTTTATGATCCATACGGTGAGATAATCCCACTCGATCTAGTAAATATTCAGCTTGTGCCTTTACCGACTTATATTGACTGTCTGCTCGAAGCATTAAAGGCATTGCCACATTTTCAAGCGCAGAAAACTCAGGTAATAAGTGATGGAATTGATAAACAAAACCAAGGTATTTGTTACGTTGAAAACCACGTTCGGCTTCACCTAAATTATCAAAACGTTGACCATTTAAAAATACTTGTCCTTGTGTTGGTTGTTCTAGACCACCTAACGCATGAAGCAAAGTACTTTTACCTGAGCCACTCGCACCAACAATCGAAACAAACTGCCCTGCTTCAACTTGTAAAGAAAGACCTTTAATAACTTCAACCTTAGATTTACCGTCATCAAAATGTTTATATATTTCTTTCGCTTCTAAAACAATTTTACTCATAGCGCAGTGCCTCGGCAGGTTGAACTTTGGCAGCACGAAGCGCCGGATAGATAGTCGCCAAGAAGCTTAAAAGTAAAGAAACAATCACGATAATCGTCACATCTTGCCATCTTAAATAAGAAGGAAGGTAATGCACGAAGTAAGCATCGAATAGATTTAAGCCCAACACATTGTTAAACCATGAAATGATATCGCTAATGGTTAAAGCTAAAATTACACCTAAAACTGTACCAGCAACTGTTCCAATCACACCAATCACGGTGCCTTGCACCATAAAGATTTTAGTAATCATTGATGGCGAAGCGCCTAATGTACGTAAAATGGCAATATCTGATTTTTTATCAGTCACAACCATGACTAACGACGAAACAATATTAAATGCTGCAACCACAATGATAAGTACAAGCAATAAACCAACTAGTGTTTTTTCCATTTGAATGGCATTAAACAGATTGCCATGCGTATAGGTCCAGTTCGTTGCATAGAAATTGCTTGGTAAACTTTTTACCAAGTCATCGGCAACTTGTGGCGCAGCAAAAATATCATCTAGTTTTAAACGAACACCTTGAGCACCATCAGGTAGGCGTAATAAGGTTGAAGCATCATATAGGGCGATATAACCCACCATAGAGTCGACTTCAGCGCCTACACTAAAAATACCAACCACTTTAAAACGCTTGAAACGAGGTACAACACCGGCTGGAGATGGCGTTGCTTCAGGTAAAACCAATGTCACACTGTCATTTAGACGTAAGCCCAATGAATCAGCCATATCTTTACCAAGCACAATACCAAACTCACCCTTTTTAAGTGAATCTAGACTTCCGGCAACAATATGATTTTGAATAATAGAAACATTCTTTTCATATTTTGGGTCAATACCCGTCACCATAATACCAGCGACTTGCCCTTGCGCGGTTAACATACCTTGCAATTGGGTAAAAGGTGCAACCCCAGTTACATGTGGATGATGTTCAACTCGTTTTACCAGTTCAGGCCAATCCGTAAGGATTTGTGTAGATGAAACTGTCGCTTGCGGCACCATTCCCAAAACACGGTTTTTCAATTCACGATCGAAACCGTTCATTACAGAAAGTACCGTAATCAGCACTGCGACACCTAGTGTCAAACCGACCATCGAAACCAATGCAATAAAAGAAATAAAATGATTACTGCGTCTTGCGCGAGTATATCTCAACCCTATATACAGTGAGATTGGTTTAAACATACCTTCTAAATCCAAGGTGATTGATGGGAAATAGCAGATGCCAATGTCAAATTACATTCACATTTACTATTTGGCCATATCGTTAGATGCTGTATTAAGGTTTAAAAATCAGTAAGTTCTGATCTTCCCTTAACAATCCTAATATTATATTGCTGCGCTATTTTCTACTACTTAAGTTAGGAGATCAATTTGATCATGCATTTCGCTACGAATTAGAACAATTTAATGAATAAGCTCAACAAATTACCCAAATCTTCTCCTATTTAGACTTCATATGTTGAGCAAAGTTCCGGTTTGCCTGAATGTCTTTATAGAAATATAAAAAGAGCCCAGACAAGATAATTAAAGCCCCTACAAAAACCATAATCGAAAGTTGTTCATGATTTAAGGCAGCTCCAATCATCATCGCTAACATTGGTGTAATTACTGTCGTTAAAGATAAAGTCGTTGGCTGAATATTTTGTATAAGTTTGAAATAACAAAACATGGCGACTAAAGAAGCCATGAGTACCGTATAAATTAAGGCAAATAAAGATTTAGCATCTGGTAAATGTGTCGGTGCATATTGCCAAATAAATGGAATAAAACAACTAGCAAAAATAGAAGACACTAAAATAGAACCTGTTGCCTGAGCCATCGGCTGGATCTGAGCATTAACTTTCTTAACCCAGAAAATTGAAAAAGAATAAACAAACACACTGATCAGCATAAGGACAATACCAAACGGATGCACATGCTGATTTGCACCGCTCAAACAAATAATCGCTAGCCCACTGACCGCAATTGCCATACCCAACCATTGCAGCTTATAAAGTTGTTGGCCAAATGCAAACCGACCAATAAGCCCTGCCATAATAGGTGCTAAGCCAAACATAAGTGCAATCATGCCTGAACTTAAATATTGGGTTGCGGTATAAGTAAAAATTTGGGAGCCAATTAAGCTAAAAGATCCGGCAATGTAGCTATGAACTGCTTGTCGATGAGTCGGAAAAGGTGTTCTTAAAATCAGTAATATGATGACAGCCAAAGGCAATGCAATAAAAAAGCGTAACAACAATGCCCACATCAGATGTAAATCAGACACACTCCAAACAATAGCCAATGGAGTGGTTGCCCAAATGAACACTAATAAGGCATAGGTTAAAGCCAAATTGGTTTGCGATGGCATGTGATGCTCACTTAGCTGTTTTACGTTTTTGCTTTAAAATTGTTTGATCTAATGAACTTGAAAATTCACGCTTATCTCGCTCGGAAATAGGCGGTGGTCCACCAGTTTGCACACCCGCACCACGAAGCGTATCCATGAAATCACGCAGATGTAAACGTGCTTTTACATTCGCAGTTGTATAGACTTCACCACGCGGATGAATAGCAACGCCTCCTTTCTCGATCACTTGAGCTGCCAGTGGAATATCTTGCGTAATGACAATGTCATTTTCAGTCATACGATCAACTATTTCTTTATCGGCCTGATCTGCACCACTTAAAACTTGTATTGACTTAATACGAACAGAAGGTGTAATCCCAACATTTTGATTGGCAACAAAAATAACTTCTAATTGATAACGATCTGATGCACGCAAAATTACTTCACGTAAAATTTTTGGTAAGGCGTCTGCGTCTACCCATAGCTTAAATGGCAGCACGTTATTCTCTATTTCCACTAAAAATCTAAGTCTAACAGATGCTTTTCGAAGGTGAGTAGAAATAAACATTAAACTTATTTTTAATTTCAACATTCAAGTTTTTATAGAGGAAGCTTCCTTTTAATTTATGAATAGAAGCCGCATTTCTCTTTAAATGACTAAATATGTGCTTTTACAAGAGAATTTACACATGATGACTTGAAAAATAGTAAACACCCTCGATTTAATATAACAAGTAATGTGAACCCAACAGCATCGTGCTTATGAAAAATCAAAACAGTCCAGAAGTAATTAAAGTAAATGACCAAAATTTTGGTAGTCATGGCGAACATTGGAATCTATTGACGTCCCATCCTGAAACAGATGTACCAAAATGGTTAGGACTAGCACTTGATGCACCTGTAATGCCGATGGGCTTATGCGAACATGAAGAAGATATGGATCAATCTTTTTGGTTGATTCAAGGCCCACAAAACCAAAAAGTTACAATCAACCAGATTATTGCTGTTGAAAACCAAAAGCCTCGAGCACTCAAAACAGCCTTTCCAAGTTTTGAAAGCCCATATCAATATAATGCAAAAATTGAACGTATCATTACTTGTGACTCTGCAACGCAAGCCGTGTTAAGTTTAAGACTAAATAAAAATACAACCGTTTATGCGTTTGATAATTTATTTAGCGTTAACGCTTGTCAATATGACAAAAACCAAAACTATCAAGTTCAATTTAATGCATGGGCTTATGAATTAGAACCAGTTCCAGCAGGTGAGAAAATTGTTGTTGATGACCCAGCTTCAATTAAACATCATCGTGCATTAAATGCAATTTTGACTGAACATAATGGTATTGCTCCTGAAAATTTGCAGGAACTCATTAATGAATGGCAGCCAAAAACCCCAGAAGATCAAGAACCTGTAACTGTTGATTTTTCTAAAATGGTCGCATATTTATATGGCGAAAATCTTGGTCAAGAAGATGAAGCATGGTTCCAAGGTAATATTGTTGGCAAAACTTCTATGACATTTATGGGGGCAGAATATACCCTTTATGATGTCACTTTGGTTTTAGAAGATGATCTTCCTGCCATATTAGTGCGCATTGCGACCAAAAACGATTTGTATAAAAACTTTAATATTGGCGAATATATTCGCGGTAATATCTGGATTCAGGCGACTATTTGTGCTAAAAAGGGTGAAACTAATTGAATTTCACTAATATTTTAATAATTAGGTTATTGAATGAAGATTATACCCGAACAAACTACCAGCCTCATTCAATCTAGTAGCCTGCGCGTAAAGGTCGATACTGGTGCGTTTTGCTTTTTTGTATTGGGTATGTTTTTAGCTGCCATATTCATGCACCAACTTGGTTTAGTGCCTTTTTAGTTTATAAAATTTATTCAAAAATAAAGCCCTCATTTGAGGGCTTTATTTATTTGATTTGCTTAACCATTACGTTTTGCAAAATCATCCATAAAGCTAATTAAAGCCTGTACGCCTTCTAATGGTACAGCATTATAAATACTTGCACGCATACCACCTACAGAACGGTGTCCAGCTAAATTCAACAAATGGTTTGCTTCAGCTTCTTTTAAGAATTGCTTGTCTAAAGCTTCATCTGCCAAGGTAAAAGGTACATTCATAATTGAACGGTTCGGAATTGCAATCGGGTTATTGTAGAAATCGCTTGAATCGATATAACCATATAACAACTGAGCTTTTTCAAGGTTAACTTTATGGATAGCATCTACCCCACCCTGCTCTAGTAACCATTCAAATACTAAACCAGACAAGTACCAAGCGTAAGTCGATGGCGTATTTACCATAGAACCATTTTTCGCTTGATCACCATATTTTAAAATGCTTGGAATTTCTGGTTTAGCTTGATCAAGTAAGTCATCACGAATAATGACAATTGTTAAACCAGCAGGACCAATATTTTTTTGTGCGCCAGCATAGATTAAACCAAACTTGGTCACATCTAATGGAGCAGATAAAATACTTGATGAATAGTCACAAACGAGTGGAGCTTTTACATCAGGAATTCCTGCGAACTGTAAGCCACCAATCGTTTCATTATCCGCATAATGTCCATAGGCTGCATCGTCAGATAAATTCCATTCGCTTTGTTCAGAAATTGCGAACTTACCATCTACTTTAATACCAGCATTTACAACATTAATGTCGCCATAACGTTTTGCTTCTTTTAATGCTTTTTCAGACCAGATGCCCGTATCAATATAATCAGCTTTACTGTTCTTACCTAAAAGGTTTAAAGGAATCGCAGAAAATTGTAATGACGCACCGCCTTGTAAAAACAGTACTTTATAGTTTTCTGGAATATTCATTAGCTTGCGTAAATCTGCTTCAGCTTTTTCAGCCACAGCAACATAGTCAGCACTACGATGACTCATTTCCATGATGGATAGACCTTTACCTTGCCAATCCAACAATTCTTGTTGAGCTTTTTCTAAAACGGCAGTAGGTAATGCAGCAGGACCAGCACAGAAATTGTACGCGCGCATGATTTTTCCCTTGTATAAAGTCAAACACAATAAAAATGGCATTTAACCACAGATTGCTTAAGCTTGCAGCAGCTTCTCAAGTAAATATTTCAATGCTGGACTGTATTTAAGTTTATTTTTTCAATTACTAGTGCCGTTATTTACTTACTTTTAATTACTGCCTTCCAAGTTTAAAAAGATTTTTAAGCAAAAAGATCAACTTGACTTGTGATTATAATTTCACATACCTTGATAGATATTAGAAAAAATATTGGCTTAGTAAATTCAATAATTAAAGGAGCTAAAATCAAAATGTTTTTATACAAATGTATAATAAACAATATGATAATTGAATTTAATAACAAGAAATTTAAACTATAAGGGATGCCAGAAATTGTTATTTAAAATGCCAGCACATCGATATAGACAGTCTATTTTTCCCTTTTCATTTAAACCTAAACATCTTGCTTTGGCTTTAGGCTTTTTTTTCACTAATCATTTATATGCCCAAAGCTTAAGTTATGCAGAAGCAGAACAACAAGCTTTGAAAAGTTCATATAGTACTCAAGCCAACCAAGCATTACAGCAAGCATCTCAATTAGAAGCTGAAGCAGTAAAGGGCCTCGGATTACCTCGAGTTGATTTAAATGTGAGAGCATATGCTTTTCATAGTGAAACAGATGTACCTCTTGGCTCTTTTAAACAAAAACTTGAGAATGATTTAAGTCAAGGACTCAATGACAAGCTTTCACAGTGGAACAATGTCATTCCATCGGATGTGCTGGGACAAGTTCAAGAAGGCGCCAATCAAACCATCCATGATGGTATTAACCGATTTCCAGATTATGCGAATCTGACCATTGAAGATCAGGTAGTACGCCCTTCTATTTCGGTCGTTATGCCACTCTATACAGGTGGTTTAACCAGCAGTGCAAAAAAACTAGCAAATATCCAAGCACAGCGTTCAGAGCTTTCAAGCCAGCAACAACAAGATATACAGCGGTTTGAAGTGGTACAAAGCTATTTCAATGTTCAATTACAGCAGCAGCTGGTCGCAAGTAGCTTATTTAACTTTAATGCGATGCAGAAACATTACAGCAATGCCCTAAAGCTCGAACAACAAGGATTTATTAGTAAAGGGCAACGCATGCAGTTTGAAGTCGCTCGTAATAATGCAGAACGTACTTTACAAAATACTCAAGCCAACTTAAACGCCAGCCGCTTTAGCCTTAATAATCTTTTACATCAACAAAATAATGTAGATTTAAGTACGCCACTATTTGTAAATAACACCCCAAGCCAGTCTCTAGAATCACTTTTAAGCAGTTATTCGCAAAAATCTAGCCTTGTACAAAAAATGCAGATGGATACTCAACTGGCTAATGTAAATATTCAAGCTCAGGAAGCTGCAAAAAAACCAAGTCTTTTTGCTTTTGGTGAATATGCTCTCGATAAAAATGAAAACTGGATTGTCGGTGTAATGGCAAAATACAACCTATTTTCAGGTGTAGATAAAAATAAGAATATTCACGCTGCCGAATTGAAGCGCTATGCCTCTGAACTCATGACTGAACGAACTAAACAAGAGATTGAAGCTCTTTTGAATAAATCATATAACGAACTTAACTCTGCTCAACAAAGTCATCAGCTCTTACAAAGAAACGTAAATGCCGCTCAAGAAAACCTACGTATCCAAGAGCTTTCTTTCCGTGAAGGAATGGGTACAGCAACCCAAGTAATTGATGCACAAAATGCATTAAGCGCGTTAAAAACTGAAATGGCTTTAAATGCTTATAAATATGTCATGTCACTCGCGACTTTACTACAAAGTCACGGCTCAATTGACCAGTTTAAAGCTTACGTTAATCAACCACATACCGACTATATTCGTTAAGGGGAGTATAAAATGAATCAAGACTCAGCTCATTCAGAACAAGATGCTCCTGTTGCGGATACGGCAGAAAACAACCCAGTTCAAAAAGATGATCAAGCAAGTGATCATCAAGAATCAAGCACAAATAAAAGTGACTCCAAACCACCTAAAAATTCAAAAATTAAACTGATTATTGGTGTAATCATTATTGCCCTATTGGGTTTAATTATTTTTGGTTTGTGGAAAAGTTATCAGCCAAAGCCTATTGAACTACAAGGCCGAGTTGAAGCCGAAACTATTCACGTAAGCACAAAAGTTCCGAGTCGTATTGAAGAAATTTATGTACAAGAAGGCCAGAAAATTTCCAAAGGCCAGCCACTTGTTCGTTTAGTTAGCCCGGAAATAGAAGCTAAAAAGCAACAAGCTTTGGCTACCTTACAATCTGCTTTAGCATTTCAATCTACGGTAGATCGTGGTTCTCAACAAGAGAATATCGATACACTTTATGCCAACTGGCAAAGCACAAAAGCACAAGCAAACCTTGCAAAAACCACTTACCAACGTGGTGAAAATTTATATAGACAAGGTGTCATTTCGCGGCAAAGACGAGATGAAATGCTCGCAGCACAAACTTCTGCTCAAGAATTAAGTGAAGCTTCTTATCAACAATATGCTCGTGCAAAACGTGGCAGTACGAGCCAACAAAAATCTACAGCAGATGCACAGGTTGAAATTGCAAAAGCAGCTGTAGGTGAAGCAAAAGCACTAGAGGAAGAAACACGTTTACTCTCTCCTATTTCAGGTACAGTTTCAAAAACTTATGGCAAACCTTCTGAGTTAGTCGCTATGGGTGTACCTGTTGTCAGCATTTTAGAAGATGATGATTTATGGGTAAGCTTAAACGTGGGTGAAAATCAATATACCTCTGTTTATAAAAATAAAACCCTTGAAGGATTCATTCCAGCACTTAATCAGAATGTGAATTTTAAAATTAAAAATATAGATGCTGAAGGTGAATTTGCCACCATAAAAACGACTCGCCAAACTGGAGGCTATGATATTCGCAGCTTTAAACTGCATCTTGTGCCTGAGCGTCCAGTGCAAGATTTAAAAGTTGGGATGAGTGTTCTATTTAAAATTAAAGAAGAAAAATAAAGCATGTTTGCCAGTATATTACGTGAACTAAACTATCTAAAAAGCAACAAATGGGATTTGTGTATGGTGACACTCATCCCCGCTTTTATCATTTTTATGTTTAGCAGCATGTTTTACGCAGGTAAAGCTGAGCACTTACCAATTGCGATTATTGATCAGGACCAAAGTGAACTCAGCCGTAATATTGAAAAGTATCTTTCGTTAAATCATACGGTAGATATTAAAACAGTTACGGCAAGCTCCACAGAAGCGGAGCAACTACTCAATGAAACCAAAATATGGGGATATGTTTTCATTCCAGACGGCGCCGAAAAGCGTTTTGTGAAAGCCCAAGATGCTCAAATCAGCATTGCATTTAACCAGTCTTTTTTTAGTGTCGGTAATACAATTTCTTCAGCAATGTTGGTCAGCACCCTCAATGCTTTAGCAGACTATGCAGGCCAAAGTTATCTCGCAAATAATATCCCCTATTTAGATGTTCCTACTGCTCATGTCAAAATCTCAACGCTTTATAACCCAAGCATGAGCTATGAGTTTTATTTAGAACCCTTCATGGTTCCTGCTGTATTGCATCTATTGCTATGCTGCTGTGTTGCCTTTGCCATTGGACAAGAACTGAAACGTGGCACATTAACCCAGTGGGTAAACCGAGAAAGTTTTATTCAAGGCTTATTGGCTAAAAATTTACTCTATAGTCTTATTTTTTGTTTCTGGACATGGTTATGGATGTTTTGGCTAGTCGAAATCCGAGGCTGGTTTGTAGCGGGTTCTCTTAGTTTATTGCTATGCGCACAATTCCTACTTTATTTTGCCTATGCTTTGATTAGCAGCACAGTGATTTTAGCAACCAAAAATTTAAGCAAAACTTTTGGCTTTATTGCCGTTTATGGTGGGTCATCTTTAAGTTTTGCAGGCGTTACCCTGCCTTTAAATAATGCACCGATTTTCACTAAGTTTTGGTCACTTATTATTCCCTATACCCCTTATGCCAAACTGCAAACTGAACAATGGGTCATTGGAAGTCCAATTTTCATTTCAATCACTCCATTTTTAATACTTATGGGTTATTGCCTTATTTATTTCTTCTTAAGTTGTCTGCTTCTTAAAAAACTAATTCAGGGAGCAGCACAATGAAAGAGTTTTTAAAGGCATATTTGCAAACTTTTAAAGATATTGTAGGAAACAGTTCAGTTTTCACAACTCTGATTTTATCGGTCATTCTTTATAGTTTTTTTTACCCGACCGCCTATAAAGCTGAGCGGGCTGAATCAATTCCAATCGTGATTGTTGATGAAGAACAAAGCCTCCTAACGTCTCAATTAATCGGTCAAAGTGCAAATAGTCCGCATGTTCATATTGTTACTGTTACAAGCAATTTCTTACAAGCAGAACAAATGGTTCGTGAACAAAAAGCCGATGGTATTTTACTTTTACCAAGTAACCTAACGCAAAGCTTACGACGCGGAGAAACTGGTGGAATTGGCTTATACTTAAGTACAACCAACTTTTTAAAAACTAAAGAAATTGGGCTAGGTCTTGCTACATCTATTGAGGCCACATTAAAAGAATATGTCGAAAAATTTGGAGAGCGCACACATTTCCAACCCGCACTTTCTATTCATCAGGTCCCTTTATTTAACCCCCTTTCAGGCTATGGAAGTTATATTTTTCCGGCTGTTGCATCTTTAATTATCCATCAAACCATTGTGTTAGGTTTAGCGATGCTGATTGCAAGCTACCGTGAGCAACACCAAAAAATTACAGCTGTTCGCTTCGCTGGAATTTTCGCAAGTATATTTACTATTGGTTGTTTAAGTAGTTTTTATCTTTTTGGTTTTACGTTGTGGTTCAACGACTATCCACACGGTGGAAACTTCACTGGTTTACTAGTCGCTGTTCCTATTTTCATTAGTTGTGTGATTGGATTAGGTATGTTGATTGGTTCACTTTTAGATATGCCAGAACGTGCTGGACATATTATTGTGTTTAGCTCTGTACCCCTATTCTTATTAACTGGTGCTGCATGGCCACATCAAGCAATGCCTGAATGGTTACAATGGTTTGCGTGGTGTCTACCATCAACACATGGGGTACAAATGTTTGTGCAACTTAACCAGATGGGTGTTCCTTTAGCCACAGTTGTACCAAAACTGATATTTCTTGCGACAATCGGTCTTATTTTTTTAATCTGGGCATATTCACGTTTAAAAACCTCCAAGTGAAGAGTTTTCTAAACTTGGAGCATAAATTATATTTTTATTTACTATAAAATCTGATAGTTAAAAGTCATTCCTTAAAAACTATTGACCATAAAAATATAAAAAAACCAATAAATTCAAATTATTAATTGGTAACAATTGTCATAAAACCTTAAAAAAACTTTAAGTTGAAATTAAGAAAATTTCTCCATAGTAAAACTGTTTAGTTTTTCAGCAGCCTAAAAGGGTAACTCTGCTACCCTGCTCTATGACGGAATTTGATATGGCAAAGGTATGTTATTGCGCAGATGACTTTGCAATGAATGCAGAGATATCTAATGCAATTATTCAGTTAATTGAAAGAGGAGCACTGCAAGCGACCTCATGTATGACTCAATCTGAACTCTGGGAAACAGCTGCTGCCAAACTCAAACCTTTCTCGAATCAAATTGATATTGGCTTACACTTAAATTTCACTTATGCGTTTACTTCAGGTAATACGGTTTTCTCATTACCTGCACTCATGTTTCGCGCATGGTCATCAAATCTTAACCGTGAATTAATTACCCAGTGTATTGAAGAACAATGGGATGCATTTGTTTCAGTCATGGGAAAACAACCCGATTTTATTGATGGACACCAACATGTTCATCAATTTCCGTTTATACGGGATATTTTGCTACAGCTTTTAAAAGAGAAAAATTTCACTGGTTGGATACGTAATTTACAACATCCAATTTATCTACCCCATTATCGTTTTAAAACTCATATGCTTTCTGCACTTGGCTCAAATGCCTTAGCAAAGGCGTGCCAAAATTACCAGTTTAGCCAAAATGAATATTTCGCTGGTATCTACGACTTTAAACAAACTGATTATGCCGAACTGAATCAATATTGGCTTGCTCAAGCAAAAGACCACTTACTGATTATGTGCCATCCCTCACTTTCTACACCAAGTGAGCAAGACCCAATCCAGCATGCACGTATCCAAGAATACCAATATTTTTCTTCTGATCAGTTCCCTCTTGATTGCCAGAAAAATGGCATCCACCTTACCAGACTAGGGGCAATGCAATGAGCACAAAACCTTTTTTATCCTGCGTTGTTCCCGCTTATAACGAAGCAGAGAATTTAAAGACATTTATTCCAGCTTTAGCAAACAGCTTAAAGCAACAAAATCTTAGCTATGAAATTATTGTGGTCGATGATGGCAGTAAGGACGATACCATTCCGATCTTGCAAACAATGATCGAAGATTATCCTTTAGTTGTGCTGGAATTATCACGAAATTTTGGTAAGGAAGCTGCTTTAAGCGCAGGTTTAGACCATGTAAATGGTGAAGTTGCGCTTCTCATTGATGCTGACTTTCAACATCCTTTTGAAGCAATACCGACCATGATTAACCTTTGGAAAAATGGTTATGACATGGTTTATGGCATTCGTAATCGTACTACTGAATCATGGCTCAAACGGACCTTAACTCAAGGTTACTACCGTATTTTAAACTTAAGCTCTCCTATTGATATTCCTGAAAATGCTGGTGATTTCAGACTTCTTGACGCAAAAGTTGTTGAAGCGATTAAACAACTACCAGAAAAAAATCGCTATATGAAAGGCCTTTATGCATGGGTCGGTTTTAAAAGTATCGGGATTAATTTCTCCGAGCAAGATCGTCAACATGGTCGTTCTAGTTTTAACGTAAAGTCATTATTCAATCTGGCAATGTCGGGTTTAACTGGGTTTTCAGATTTACCTTTACGAATTTGTATTTATCTAGGTGCCCTGTTGGCTTTAGGCGCTATGAGTTACGGTGTCTGGATCATTATTAAAACCCTGATTGAAGGAATTTCTGTACCAGGTTGGGCAACTCTTGCAGCAGGTATGACACTATTAGGTGGTATTCAATTGTTATTCATTGGAATTTTAGGTGAATACATTGGCCGTATTTATGCAGAAGTTAAAAATCGACCTAAATATATTGTTTCAACCGAACATTCTCGTATTAAGCAAGAACACTCAATCACTCACTCAGAAAATACGTTCTCTAGTTTCTAATGTTTGCACATATTTTTCAGTTCGCGCGGTTTACCACGACTGGGGCCGCGGCGGCACTTACGCACTACAGTATTGTCATGCTCTTGTTTAAACGAAACATTGCATTGCAATATGCCAATTTAGTCGCTTTTCTACTTGCCTATTGGGTGAGCTATTTTGGGCATCGTATTTTTACTTTTAAAGCCCAGCATATTTCTCATCGACACACACTACCCAAATTTACCTTAGTCGCTGGATTAGGTTTTTTATTCAATGAGAGTTTTCTCTTACTTTCTAATCTGTATTTCAGCGCCCCTGTTTCAACATTGGTTTGTGTGGCTATTGTCCTGACTTCAATTGTGACTTTCTTGCTTAACCGTTTTTTTGCATTTCAACATTAAGGATTATGTATGCAGCAATGGCTTCGTAGTTCCAAATTCTTATTAATATTTTTACCGATTTGGTTGTTTGTTTTGTCTTGGATAAGACCTCTCTCTGTGCCAGATGAAGGACGCTACGGAGACATTAGTCGATCTATGTTTGAGTCGGGAGATTGGTTGATTCCCCGTATCAATAGCTTGCCATTTATGCATAAGCCTCCTCTATTACATTGGTTAAGTTCTATATTTATGGAACTGTTCGGTATGCATATTTGGGTATTGAGATTAGTTCCAGTGCTAGCAGCTACACTCATGCTCGTCAGCCTATTCTTATTCGTTAGAAAGCACATTTCAGAACGTATAGCACAACTTACTGCCATTATTTTAGGCACCAATTTACTGTTTTTTGGTAGTAGTGAATATATTAACCATGACCTCCTGCTTGCTTCATGGATTACAGTCAGTGTTTTATGTTTTGTTGATTTCACAATTTCAGCGCGTAAATCTATTTTATTTTTAGGATATTTTGCAGGTGCGGCTGCGTTCTTAAGTAAAGGCCTGATTGGTGTATTAATTCCCGGCATGATTCTCTTACCATGGTTGCTTTACACCAAACAATGGAAAAAAATCCCTTCATTGCTTAACCCTTTGGGGATTCTGTTATTTATATTATTGGTTAGTCCATGGCTCTATGCAGTCCAACTTAAATACCCTCAATTTTTGCATTATTTCTTTATCGACCAACAATTTAGTCGATTTAGCTCAAAAGAGTTTAATAATAAGCAACCATGGTGTTTCTATCTCATTATTTTAATGTTCAGCTTTTTACCATGGATTCTGTCGAGTAGATTTGGATCTATTAAAGCCGTATTTCAAAATTACAAGAAGTCCGCTTTACTGGCCCTGCTTATATGGTGGTTTATTTCTGTTACGGTTTTCTTCTCTATTCCGCCTTCTAAGCTAGCTGGCTATATTTTACCAGCTGTGCCTCCACTCGCTGTTTTCTTGGCTCTTGTTATCAACCAAGTACTTGAAAGTGAATATAAAACTAAATTACAGGTTTGGGGTTTACCTATATTTATTATGCTTGTCGGAATAGGTATTGCTGCTACACCGCATTTCATGCGTGCACATCAACCCTTTTTCCAAAACCAAGCGGTATTTATTTATATCATTGGCTTACTATTAGTTGTGCTTCCACTGGCTCTAGTCTGGTTATATAAAACGCAGAAATTAAACTATTTGAACTATATTTTTATCAGTTTAATTGTTCTATGTAGTTCAGTCCCCTTCGCCGTTCGTATTTTAGATACCAAAAATAATGTGGGACAAACGAGTTTTTCTGAATATATGACACCATCAACAAAAATAGTTTTCTACAATTACTATTTCTATGATGTGCCTTTCCTTTTACAGCTAAAACAGCCTGTATATATTGTAAATCAATGGGATACAGTACATTCAGATAGTGCTTCTTTAGAAATTAAAGATGGTTTATTGTTTGAACCACAACGCAAAAAATACTTATGGAGTGAGCAACAGCTTCAAGATGCTTTAACGCAAAAGCAAGATTTGATTGTCGTAAGTCAACCTCATAATTTTGCGACTAAAGATCCATCTGTTAAAACACTCCATTATCGAAATTATGATGTATTTATCTTCCACTCAAACAAATAAATAACCCAATAAAAAAGGAAGCTTACGCTTCCTTTTTTATTTAATTAACACTTACTCTTCTGACACATCGTCATTCGTAGAAACTGCATCTTCACCATCTACTTCTGAAGTATCAACTTCTCCTTCGAGAAACTCTTCTTCATCTTCGACAGCTTCAATAGACACAACGCCCACTAAAGTTTCTTCTTCGCTTAAACGAATCAGACGAACACCTTGTGCATTACGACCCGTCATTGCAACTTCAGCAGCACGCGTACGAACTAATGTACCGCCATCAGAAATAAGCAACAGTTCTTTGCTTTCATCAATAGATACTGCACCTACAAGCTCACCATTACGTTCACTTGTCTTAATCGCAATAACGCCCTTACCACCACGTTTTTTGGTT
The DNA here is from genome assembly GCF_029967875.1 of Acinetobacter sp. V89_4. Lineage (NCBI taxonomy): Bacteria > Pseudomonadati > Pseudomonadota > Gammaproteobacteria > Moraxellales > Moraxellaceae > Acinetobacter > Acinetobacter sp. V89_4. The sequence goes on along the minus strand of NZ_JASCAI010000029.1, from coordinate 100,336 downwards.
GGGAAGTCATTTACAGGAGTACGTTTACCATAACCATTGGCACTCGCACACAGCACTTCGCCCGTTTCAGGAACAACAACAAGTGATACGATACGACTTACGACATTTAAATCTGCTGAATCTTCGTTGTCATCAGATTCATCATTTTCAACTTCTGCATCTTCTTCACTTAAAGTGCTGCTTGCAAAGCTAACACGCATACCACGGACGCCTTTAGCAGTACGGCCCATTGAACGCACGTCGGTTTCTGCAAAACGAATTGCCTTACCTTCATTCGAGAACAACATGATTTGCTGATTACCATCAGTAATCGCAACACCAATTAAGGTATCTTCTTCATTCAGTTCAATTGCGCGTAAACCATTTGAACGAATGTTAGCAAACTGCTCCAAATCAACACGTTTAACCGTACCAGAAGCTGTCGCCATAAATACATAATGGTTTTCTGGGAATTCAGTTAACGGCAAGATAGCTGTAACTGTTTCATTCGCATCTAAAGGTAACAAGTTTACAATCGGGCGGCCTTTAGCACCACGTGATGCTTGAGGTACTTCAAATACGCGAAGACGATACACTTTACCTACGTTAGTAAAGCAGAGTACAGTCGCATGGTTTGAAGCAACAATCAGATGTTGAATAAAGTCATCATCTTTCATTGAGGTTGCTGACTTACCACGTCCACCACGGCGCTGAGCCTGATAGTCTGAAAGTGGTTGAGTTTTTGCATAACCTGTTTGTGAAACCGTTAATACAACTTGTTCTTCAGGAATTAAATCTTCACGGCTAAAATCAATACGTGATTCAATAATTTCTGTACGACGACCATCACCATACTGTTGTAGTACTTGCGCTAATTCTTCACGAATTACAGCCATCAATAAATTGAAATCATTAAGAATTGCCGTAAGTTCAGCAATTTGACCTAAAATTTCAGTATATTCTGCATGTAATTTGTCTTGCTCAAGACCCGTTAAACGATGTAAACGCAATTCTAAAATTGCACCCACTTGCGTTGGTGATAAACGGTAAATTGATTCAGTTAGACCAAATGGACGATCTGGGTTTTCACCTTCGATTTCATCTGGGCGAACAGAAATAGCGCCAGCTTTTTCAAGTAAAGAAATAACGCCACCACCAGCCCACTCACCAGCTAGTAAACGCTCGCGCGCTTCAGCTGGGTTAGCAGAAGTTTTGATGGTTTCAATAATTTCATCAATATTGGCTAAAGCAACAGTTAAGCCTTCTAAGATATGACCACGTTCACGTGCTTTACGTAATTCGAACATGGTACGGCGTGTCACTACTTCTTGGCGGTGACGAATAAATGCCGCAATAATATCTTTCAGATTCATCAATTTTGGTTGTCCGTTATCAAGACAAACCATGTTGATGCTGAATGAGTTTTCAAGCTGTGTATTTAAGAATAAGTTATTTACAACGACTTCTGCGTTTTCACCACGTTTCAAGTCAATCGCAATACGCATACCGTCTTTGTCAGACTCATCACGAAGCTCTGAAATACCTTCAAGTTTTTTCTCTTTAACTAACTCGGCAATACGTTCAATAACTCTTGCCTTGTTGACTTGATATGGAATTTCAGTAAAGACAATGGTTGTACGGCCTGTCTTTTCATCTTCTTCGAAATGGTACTTACCACGAATATGTAGTCGGCCTTTACCTGTACGGTAAGCATCAACAATGCCTGATTTACCGTAAATAATACCGCCAGTAGGAAAATCAGGACCAGTAATGTATTCCATCAATCCTTCAATCGAGATATTCGGATTGTCAGCATAGGCTAAGCATGCATTCACAACTTCTGTCATGTTATGCGGTGCCATGTTGGTTGCCATACCTACGGCAATACCAGCAGCGCCATTAATTAACAAGTTAGGAACACGTGTTGGAAGCACCTGAGGAATACGCTCAGATCCGTCGTAGTTATCTTCCCAGTCAACTGTGTCTTTTTCTAGATCTGCAAGAAGCTCGTGCGCTAACTTAGTCATACGGACTTCGGTATAACGCATTGCAGCCGCGCTATCACCATCGATTGAACCGAAGTTACCCTGACCATCTACCAATAAATAACGTAAGCTAAAATCCTGAGCCATACGTACAATAGTTTCATAAACAGCTGAGTCACCATGAGGGTGATATTTACCGATTACGTCCCCAACAACACGTGCAGATTTCTTGTAGGCTTTGTTATAGTCATTGCCCAATTCGTGCATGGCAAATAGCACACGACGGTGAACAGGTTTCAGACCGTCTCTCACATCCGGCAATGCACGAGATACGATTACACTCATTGCGTAATCTAAATATGAATGCTTGAGTTCATCCTCAATGGCAATCGGTCGGATTTCCGATACGCTCATGCATACTCCTTCTTACAGATAGAAATTTCCATCTGCTAATATGTCTTGATCTTGCAAAAAATTTAGTTCTGAAAACTGAACTAAAATCGAAAAAAATATAGCTGTATAGTATAGCACAAACTGCTCGTTAACTGGGAGTTTAGCAATCTGAAAATAGCATTTTTTTACAATAAAAATTTCATTAGAATTAATAAGTTAAAATTAGAGAATTCTAGTTTTAAATGTATTTCTTAAAACTCAACAGTTCGACCAAAATATAGACAACACAAAAGTGCTCTCTTTAGAGCACTTTTCATCTAATCTTAAAAACAAAACTTAGTTTATTAGCCAAAATAAATAATATTTAGCTTCAACATACTTGTCTTGTTGTAAACCCATTATTCTTTTAATAATAGGTTTGAAATATCATTTTGTAGGCCGATATTGAGCAGGAATCCACTGATATCCTTTTGAATTTTTACTAATATGCCCAATACCAGGAAAAGCAACATGCGCAGCTCCCACCCACCATTGGTTTTTATAAGCTTGTTCAAAAATACTTTTACGAACAGCTATAGCCTGATTCGAGTGAGTATCAGGTTTGTAGCTTGCTTCAGGATAAGGAAACTGTACTGCACCATAGTGTACAACATCGCCAAGACCTAAAAACTTTTGACCGTTTTGTCCATCTACCAAATATGAAGAATGACCTTCAGTATGACCATGAGTAACGATGAGTTGAACATTCGGTACGTTAAAAGAGGTTTTGGTAAACGCGACGAGTTGCCCTGCCTTTTGGTATGGCTGTAAGGCATCTCTCGTCATTTTAAATATTGGCTTAAAAAAATCATTAGCTTTTGCTTCATTTGCAGATGATGTCCAAAAATCGACATCTTCTTTAGCTAGATAAACCTTCGCATTTGGATAAGCCATTTTGCCATCGAGTGTAATACCGCATAAATGATCAGGATGGGCATGTGTAATCAAGATGGTATCTATTTGTTCAGGCTGTACGCCTGCGTTCTTTAAATTTTCACGTACATGACCCAAGGTTGGACCAAAACATTTTGCAGTGCCAGCATCAATTAAAATATTTTGTGTGGGTGTTTGAACAAGATAGGCAGAGAAATCTGTGACAATCTGATTATGCTCATCTACAGGAACAAAGTTTTCTGCAAACAGTCGATTGGCTTTTTCAGCTGAAATACCTAGTAAATCACTACGAGGCAGTCCCAGTTCCCCATCAAACAATGCTGTTACCTTAAGGTTGCCTACTGGTTGTAAAAAGTAACCATCGACTTGATGTACACTTGGCGTTTGTTCTGCATGTATAACTGTACTGGCACTCAGTAGCAATAATATCGTTAGTGATTTTAATGATTTCATCATAGAGTCCTTCGTATTTTCATACTTTAACTCTATTGGTTTTGATCTATTTAAATCGCTCAATAAGCGATAAGAAACGCTCAAATTGACTTATTCAGCAGCTAGAACAGTAGGATCTATACCATAACGCTCTATAAAGCGATCACGAAAAATAGCAACAGACTGGTATCCCGATTTTGCTGCAATAGTTTTCATAGGTAATTTTTTCGAATACAACAACTCAAGTGCAAAAGTAAGCCGTGCATGGGTAATCGTTTCTCTTAAGGATGTGTCTTCATGGCTAAGCTTACGGCGCAGTGTCGCACTGCTCAAACCTAATCGCATTTCAAACTCACTAGACTGCCAATGGTGCTGTGGATTCTCTATTACCCAATCATGAATGATTTTTGTCAATTTAGGTGGAGGTACAATTAACACATCTGAACAATGCTGTTGGCATAACTGTACAAGTATAGCGGTAATACATAAACGTGCTTTCACCACATCATGATTAAATAAAGCCGCTTGCCACTCAGCTAAAGATGTAGCGAAATCATCTATTGAAAACTTTAATATTGCTTCAGTTCTGTCTACAACTGGCTTAGCCCAAATCATTTGTGCAGCTTGAATGACTTCGTCACACATAGGCACCAGAATAGTGAGATATTCACCCGTTATAGGGTCAGGTAGATTAACTGCATCGATAACCGTATCGGGTTTTATAATATAGAGATCACCGGCACTAAAATTGATTTGTTTTGTTTGAAGATTTAATTGCTGTTGCCCATATAAAATAAATCCCATGTGCAACTGACTAACTTTAATATTGGACAGCCCATGCTGATTTTTCGAACGAATACATAAATAATCTCGTGCCATATCTGCCCGTGCCAATCTTACAAGTGATTGATGTAATTGGTGGGCCTCTAGGGAAGCGGAATAATTAATATTCATAATGATGATCTAAATAAAAAACGCCCTTGGCTATTTATAGCACAAGGGCGTTTTTCGAATAAGTGACAAGCTGTAAATTACAACTTGCTTACCAACTCTGGTACCACAGTGTTCAAATCACCAACTAACCAGTAGTCAGCAACACTGTTGATTGGCGCTTCTTCGTCTTTGTTGATTGCAACAATAACTTTAGAATCTTTCATACCAGCTAAATGCTGGATCGCACCAGAAATACCTACAGCAACGTAAAGGTCAGGCGCAACGATTTTACCAGTTTGACCCACTTGGAAGTCGTTAGGTACGAAGCCCGCATCAACTGCCGCACGTGAAGCACCTTGTGCTGCACCAAGCTTGTCAGCTAATGGATCAAGTACTTTATGGTAGTTCTCACCAGAACCTACACCACGACCACCAGAAACTACGATACGAGCCGCAGTTAATTCTGGACGATCAAGCTTAACGATTTCTTCAGATACAAAATGAGAAATACCTGCATCTTTCGCTTCACTTACCGCTTCAACCGCAGCAGAACCACCTTCAGCAGCTACTGGATCAAATGCTGTACCACGAACTGTACCCACAATGATTGCTTCGTCAGATTGAACAGTCGCAATCGCGTTACCTGCATAAATCGGACGCTTGAATGTATTTGCAGATTCAACAGAAATAATGTCTGTGATCATGCTTACATCAAGAAGAGCAGCAACACGTGGAAGAATGTTCTTACCAGTTGTTGTAGAAGCAGCTAATACGTATTTGTAACCTTTAGCTAAATCGGCAACTAAGGCAGCTACGTTTTCAGCTAACTGGTTTGCATAAGCAGCATTGTCAGCAAGTAAAACCTTGCTTACACCAGCAACTTTAGCAGCAGCATCAGCAACTGCCTGAGCACCAGAACCAGCAACTAATACAGTAATATCACCACCGATTTTTTGTGCTGCAGCAACAACGTTTAAAGTAGCACCGTTAAGTACTTGGTTGTTGTGATCAGCGATAACTAAAATACTCATGATTTTATCCTTCCGTATTAGATCACTTTCGCTTCATTTTTCAATTTTTCAACAAGCTCATCTACAGATTTCACTTGTACGCCAGCTTTACGTTCTGCTGGAGCTTCAACTTTAACAGTTTTAAGCTTAGTACCAGCTGCAACGCCATAATCAGCAGGAGATTTAGTATCAAGTGGCTTCTTACGAGCTTTCATGATGTTAGGCAATGCTGCATAACGTGGCTCATTCAAACGCAAGTCAGTTGTAATGATTGCTGGAAGTGCCAGTTCAACAGTTTGTAAACCACCGTCAACTTCACGAGTTACTTGTACTTTGCCGCCATCAACTTTCACTTCAGAAGCGAATGTACCTTGACCAGCACCTAATAATGCGCCAAGCATTTGACCTACTTGGTTAGAGTCATCATCAATTGCTTGTTTACCAAGAAGGATAAGTTCTGGTTTTTCAGCGTCAACAACACCTTTTAAAATTTTAGCAACTTCTAAAGCGCCAATTTCATCAGTGGTTTCAACTAAAATACCGCGGTCTGCACCTAAAGCCATTGCAGAACGGATTTGTTCTTGAGCTTCTTTAGGACCCACAGAAACAACAACGATTTCTGTTACTGTTCCTTTTTCTTTTAAGCGAACCGCTTCTTCCACTGCGATTTCACAAAATGGGTTAATTGACATTTTAACGTTAGTTAGGTCAACCCCACTATTGTCCGGCTTAACACGAACTTTGACGTTGGCATCAACCACGCGTTTTACAGCAACAAGAGCCTTCATGTAATCCTCGGCTGTTCTAGCAAAAGTAAATGTTGAGAAAAGTATATTAACTCTTCAATTAAAATTTTTTAGGTACCCTATCTTGCAATGTGTTTGGCATTTCGGTCAAGTCACAATTTTCCAGAACAGCACAAAAAAAATGAAACCATCAGTTCATAAAAAAAATATTATGCCTTATTCGGTGCTATTTCGTTCTTTTTACACTCTATTTTATATATTGATTTTTATTATCTTTTTATCTTATTTAGCTTATTAGTCAGAAACATAAGATCGCCTTAAAATAATCGAGATTAGATGTTTTTGACTGAGGGGTACCGACAAAATATCCCAAGATCAAAATGGTCAATTTGACTATTTCCCCTATTTCTCTTAAACAAATTTCTAAAAAAAAACAAATGATGTCTACATTCGTATAAGACTTGCCATTTTAATCAACTTTATTATTAAGATCGTTCTTCAATCTATTCATTCTTTTGTGCCCTCGGATGAGCTCGATCATAGACTTGTGCCAAATGATCAAAATCGATATGCGTATAAATTTGTGTCGTAGACAAATTACTGTGGCCTAACATTTCTTGTACTGATCGCAAATCACCACTACTTGATAACATATGGCTAGCAAAACAATGCCGTAATAAATGAGGATGCAAATCTACATTCACACCTGCTCTTTGCGCTTGAAGCTTTACACGCTTTTCGATTTGCCGTGGGGTTAACACACCGCCTCTTTGAGAAATAAAAACAGAAGCATTTTGATCAAAATGGCCTTTCCAGATTTTATAAATTTTCAGCCAATTCAATAAGCTTTCCTTCGCCTTTTTCCCAAATGGTACAATTCGGGTTTTATTTCCTTTACCCGTAATACGTACCAGTTGACGGTTAAAATCGATATCTTTAATTGTTAAGCCTTGCAGTTCAGCCAGACGCAAACCACTTGAGTAAAGTAACTCGAGCATGGCTTTATCTCTTAACCACAATTGCTGATCAATTGGTTTTTCAGGCACAGGCTGATCTAAAATTTGATTAACCGTTTCTATGTCGATCATACCCGGCAAGGGTCTAGGCTGACGTTTAAGCTTAAAATCATCAGTAGGGTTAATTTCTAGATATTTTCCTTGTTCAGCCCATTTCATAAACTGGCGAATTGAAGTGAGATGACGCTGCATACTGCTTGAACTTAACTGGTCTTGCTCAACACGCTGGGCCAAATACTCACGTAAATCTGAAGCTTCAATATTTCTTAAATCTATTTGTTTGAGTTCGCAGAACTCAAGAAAGCTTTTAACATCTCTTTCGTAAGCTGTAAGCGTGTGCTCAGAATGGTTCTGAATTTTTCTTTCTTTTAACCACATTGAGAGCAGCTGTAATGCAAAATCCAAATTGCTCTCCATTTATTTGCTCATTTTATTTTTTCAGTGTATCAAAAAGTAGTTGTTCAGGAAATTTAAGATCGTACAACGCCACAACTCATTACCTTATATATTACACTTCACTTTAAGTATTCGTCGGAACCCTGCTGTCATGACTACCATACTCATTCCCTACTTAATTGCCATTACTTTACTTACGCTTACCCCTGGTCTGGATACGACTTTAATTATTCGTACCGCTACTCTTGAAGGCAAATCTAAAGCATTTCAAGCAGCAGTGGGTATTAGCCTTGGCTGTATTGCATGGGGAATTGTGGTTGCTTGTGGTCTAGGGGCTTTGCTCATGGCTTCTGATTTAGCTTTTAATATTCTGAAATGGATGGGAGCTGCTTATTTAGCTTGGCTGGGTTTGAATATGATTTTAAAACCGCGTAGCCAACTTGCAGACATGCAAGAAACCAACTCCAATGTCCCTTCTTCACAGAATTGGTTTATTAAAGGTTTTTTGGGTAACTTACTTAATCCCAAAGTCGGTATTTTTTATATTTCATTTCTTCCACAATTTATTCCACCACAAGCGTCGGCTGTCACTTGGATTATGGGGCTTGTGATGATTCATGTGGTGATTGGAACCTTATGGTCAATTTTATTAATTTTGGCTATGCAACCACTATCACGTTATCTGAAGCAACCCAAATTTGTGAAATATATGGACCGGATTACGGGCAGTATTTTTGTGTTGTTTGCTTTGAAATTGGCTTTGAGTAAAAGATAATTAAATCAAATATTATTGTACATATAAAAGAAAGCCTCTTTTATCATTTTAGTTAATAAAAGAGGCCTCTATTTAGGTAATGCTATTAGCCTTGGAAATAACGTAAATCCAAACGCCCATCATATACATGAGTTGTTGGACCAGTCATCCAGACCACATCACCTTCTTGCCATTCGATTTGTAGCTTACCGCCAGCCAATTCAACTTCTACAGAATTAGCAAGTAAACCACGGCGCATACCACTTACCGCAGCAGCACAAGCCCCTGTACCACATGCAAGGGTTTCACCTACACCGCGTTCAAATACACGTAAACGCACATGCTTTTCATCAATGATTTGCATAAAGCCAGCATTCACACGTTCAGGGAAACGTTTATGTGATTCAACTTGCGGACCAATGCCAGCAACATCTGCAGTTAATACATCTGGAACAATAGTGACAGCATGAGGATTGCCCATATTGACCACATCAATACTAATGTTTTGGTCATTGGCTAACTCAAGTGTATATAAAGCTTCTGGTTGTTCAGCAATGAATGGAATTTCATTCGGCAAAAATTTCGGGTAGCCCATATTCACGCGAACCCAACCATTTTGCCCCAATTCAGGTTTGACAATCCCTGCTTTGGTTTGAACAGTAATACTAGTTTTCGTTGTTAAATGACGCTCATGTACAAAGCGAGCAAAACAGCGCACACCGTTACCACATTGTTCAACTTCAGAACCATCAGCATTAAAAATACGGTATTTAAAATCTGCTTCCGGCAAATCAGGTGGTTCAACAATTAAAAGTTGATCAAAACCAATACCGAAATGGCGATCGGCTAAGCGTTGAATTGTTTCTGTATCCAAATAGGCGCGTTGGCTGATCAGATCAACCACCATAAAGTCATTGCCTAGGCCATGCATTTTAGTAAATTCTAACAACATTTCATTTACTCCTCAGGCAATAAACTTTCTTTTTCCCAAAGGGATTCAACTGTTTCACGCTCACGAATCAAATGGGCTTTGTCGCCAGACACCATCACTTCTGCGGCACGTCCACGTGTATTGTAATTTGAACTCATTACAAAACCATAAGCGCCAGCGCCAAGAACAGCTAACAAGTCATTTTCTTTTAACGCTAATGAGCGATCTTTACCAATAAAATCACCTGTCTCACAGATTGCACCCACGAGATCCCAAGTTTTTTCTTCAGTATCTGAACTTGGTACCACAGGTTGGATATCCATCCAAGCTTCATATAATGCAGGGCGAATTAAATCATTCATTGCTGCATCAATAATGGCAAAGTTACGGTGACTCGTAGGCTTGAGCAAATCCACTTTGGTTAAAAGCACACCTGCATTTGCACTAATGCTGCGGCCCGGCTCCATATAAACCTTAAGACCTAACTTTTCTAAAGCAGGTTTCATTGAGTTGGCATATTCTTCAACACTTGGTGGTGTTTCATCTTTATAGCAAACCCCTAAACCACCACCGATATCGATGTGTTTAAGATTGATACCAAGTTTTTTTAGTTCCTCAATCATTACCATGACACGATCTAAAGCATCAACGAATGGTTTAGTCTCGGTTAATTGCGAACCAATGTGGCAGTCAATTCCAATAATCTCAAGGTTTGGTAAAGATGCAGCATATTGATAGGTTTCATAAACGGTATCACTTGGAATACCAAATTTATTTTCTTTTAAACCTGTTGAAATATAAGGATGTGTTTTTGCATCTACGTCTGGATTTACACGTAAAGAAATCGGCGCTTTTTTGCCTAGACGAGCTGCAACTTTTTGAAGACGATCTAGTTCGGCATACGACTCTACATTAAAGCAAGCAATGCCTACATTTAACGATGTTTCAATATCGGCTTCAGTTTTACCTAAGCCAGAAAAAACAACTTTAGATGCATCTCCACCCGCTTTTAAAACACGTGCAAGCTCACCACCTGATACGATATCAAAACCAGCACCAAGTTTTGCCAATACATTAAGAACAGCTAAATTTGAGTTAGACTTCACCGCAAAACAGATTTGATGATCAATAAAATCAAAAGCACGATCCATATCTAAGTAATGTTTTTCAAAAGCTGCTTTTGAATAAACATACAAAGGTGTGCCAAATTGCTGCGCAAGCTGCTCCATAGAACATTGCTCTGCGTGCAATACTCCATTAATGCGAGTGAAACTCATGAATTTGTCCTTATTTCAAAGCTTAAGGTGAAGTTGTTTGGGTTGGGGCTGATGATTCAACTGGCTGATCAGCTTGTTCATCCTGTTGCACAACTTGTTTCTGTTCTTTATTACGATAGAGCAAGTATTTCGCGCGTTTGTCATAATTCGGATCAGAAGGTAGCTGTAATGCTCCTGACTGACCGCAAGCGCTTAGCAAAATACTGCTGCTCAATAAACTGATGAGGCAAATGACACGACGCATCTGAGCACCTGATTTAAACAATTCGATGCAGTATACCGTGATCATGCAGGCGGCTAAAGAGTAAACTTAAAGAGAAAAACAATATGCATAAAAAACGCCAGCTTTTCAGCTAGCGTTTAATCATAACCAAATAAATTTAACTACTTTTTATGACGCGGTTTATAGAAGAAGAAATAACCAATGATCAAGATAATAAACCAGATTGGGCTGACTTTAAGCGCTTTAAACGTATCTGGCTCTAAAGACAACACGTAAATCATACCAATAAAGAAAATAATCGTGATCCAACATGTAAATAGGCCACCCGGCAATTTAAATGTTGATTTTGCATGCAGCTCAGGACGTGTAGTGTAATAACGGATATAACTCCAGATAATGAGTAACCACACACAAATGAACAGAATCGTTGAAAGTGTTGTTGCAAGCGTAAACGCCTCAACGGTATTTGGTACAAAATACTGTAATGCTGCACCTAACAATAAACACGCAGCAGAGAAATACAATGCATTTGCAGGTACCGCACGTCTGTTCAATTTACCAAAAGCTTTTGGTCCTTGATCTTCACGAGATAGACCAAACAACATACGGCTTGTTGAAAACACGCCACTGTTCATTGATGACATCACTGATGACAACACAACCAAGTTCATTAAGATTGCTGCTGCCGCAACGCCTGCTTGACTAAACAAATTTACAAACGGGCTGATCGCCGGATCAATTTTATTCCATGGTGTTACTGACATTACAATAATTAATGCGAACACATAGAAAATAATGATACGAATTGGAATTGAGTTAATTGCTTTAGGCAAATTACGTTCAGGATCTTTAGTTTCCGCAGCCGTTGTTCCGACAAGCTCTACACCAACGAAAGCAAAAATCGCAATCTGGAATCCTGCCAAGAAGCCATGCACACCCGTCGGGAAGAAGCCGCCATTTGCCCACAAATGAGTAAAGGATGCCACTTCACCAGTAGTCGAGGTAAAGCCTGTAAAGATCATCCATAAACCCACTGCAATTAGAATAATAATTGCTAGGATTTTAATCAGCGCAAACCAAAACTCCAACTCACCAAACAGGCGAACTGTTAACAAGTTCAAGCCCATAATGAATACAATGGCAGCAACACTGATCATTGCACCTTCGACTGGCGAGAAAGGTAGACCATTATTAAAGAATTGCAAGTAATAGATAATTGCAGAAAGATCGGCAATACCAATGGTGATCCAACACAGCCAATAGGTCCAACCTACAAAATAACCTGCCCATGGGCCAATTAAATCTGTTGTGAAATCAATAAATGATTTATAGGCAAGATTTGAAAGAAGTAATTCGCCAAGCGCACGCATGACAAAAAACACCATCACACCAATAATCAGGTAAATAAATAAGATTGAAGGGCCAGCAAGACTAATCGTTTTGCCTGATCCCATAAACAATCCCGTACCAATTGCACCGCCAATCGCGATCAGCTGTAAATGCCGATTTGAGAGGCTACGATGGAGCTCACCTTGTTCATGAGGCTCATTCAGATTTTGATTCGACATCTTATCAATACACTCCAGTAATTTTTTTTAGTCCGTTAGCTAAAATCAAAAAGACGATATCGCACCATTTGCAGGTATCTTTTAAATGTATATTTTTTGATAATTTTTCAGCTAACCGATTTTTATCTGTATTGCTGATGATTTCAAGCTACATACAATTAAATCTGATAATACGCACAAGCCCATAGCAATACAACGCACTTTACGGTCTAAAAACATGACTTGAACTTGTCTGATTTTTAAATTAAAAAGACGATTCAATTGACCATTTTCTAATCTTCAATTTCATTTCAGTCCTTCATCTGTTTATTAAAAATACCCCTGCTCGACCTTAATCTTTTAAATTAACTAACACATGACAATGACCTAATATTTTCGTTGTTTTAAATTAAGCAAAATGTATTCCACTTCAAAACTGATTCTCTATTTTGGTTTTGTTATACTCCGTTTCTACTATTAATTAAGAAGTTTTTAACTGAAGTCGAATATGAGCAAAGTCAAAACTGTTTACCGTTGCGAACAATGTGGTGCCGATCATCTTAAATGGGCAGGTCAATGTTCAGAGTGTGGTGAATGGAATTCTTTGACTGAAGTCAAACTTGAGCCAACTACCGCTCACCGCGCACGTCCAAAAGTTGGGGGCTATGCTGGCCAAGCTGCCAATATTACAACACTAAATAAAGTCACTTTTTCCCATGAAACACGCTTACCGACAGGCATCAGCGAATTTGATCGCGTACTTGGCGGAGGCTTAGTTACGGGTTCAGTCGTATTGATTGGTGGTGACCCCGGTATTGGTAAATCGACTATTCTTTTGCAAACTGCAACCTATATGGCAAGTGCAAAAAGCTCTGCACTTTATATTACCGGTGAAGAATCTTTATCTCAGGTTGCACTTCGTGCTCAACGTCTTGACTTACCTACTGACCAGTTAAAAGTCATGGCAGAAACCTGTGTTGAACGTATTTGCGAAGTCTTAGAACAAGAAAAACCTGTCGTGGCGATCTTAGATTCGATCCAAACGCTATATACAGAAACACTTCAATCAGCACCGGGTGGTGTTTCGCAAATTCGTGAATCTGCTGCTTTATTAACTCGTTATGCAAAAAATAGTGGCACTGCACTCTTCATTGTTGGTCACGTGACCAAAGAAGGTGCACTGGCAGGTCCACGTGTTTTAGAACACATGGTGGATTGTGTACTTTACTTTGAAGGCCAATCAGACTCACGTTATCGAATGATTCGTGCTGTTAAAAACCGTTTTGGTGCGGTGAACGAGCTTGGCGTATTTGGCATGACAGATAAAGGCTTACGTGAAGTTGCTAACCCTTCTGCCATTTTCTTAAGCCGTTATGATGAAGCGATTCCGGGTTCAATTGTCATGATTAGCCGTGAAGGGACTCGCCCTCTTTTGGTGGAAGTCCAAGCTTTAGTTGATGATGCTCAAGGACAACCTCGTCGCGTAGCATTGGGTCTGGAACAAAACCGTTTGAACATGCTGCTTGCTGTAATGCATCGCCATGGCGGTGTTCAAACCACCGGACAAGACGTCTATGTCAACATTGTCGGTGGTTTAAAGATTACCGAAACAGGTTCAGACTTAGCAGTTTTATTAGCATGTGCTTCAAGTTTACGAACCAAAGCATTGCCTCAGCAACTTGCCGTTTTTGGAGAAGTTGGCCTTTCTGGTGAAATTCGTCCTGTACCAAATGGCCAAGAGCGTTTAAAAGAAGCTGCAAAACATGGCTTTAAGTATGTCATTTTGCCTAGAGGTAATGCGCCGCAAAAAGCAATTCCAGGCGTACAAGTCATTGCGGTTGCCCGTCTGCATGAAGCATTGACTGAGGCAATGCAACTCAGTGATGAATTGACATAAAAAAACATACTTTTATGGTTGAAATTTAGCGTAAATACCTTCATAAATACTATTACAATTTAATTTTAGACAGGAATTTCCTATGGAAGTACACCAGCGTGGCTTGATTACCGGTATTTTAATGGCTGCTTTAGCAATTTCGCCTCTTGCTGAAGCTAAACGTGCAGGTGGTGGTAAAAGCCACGGTATGGCACGCTCTACTACTTCAAGCCAGTCTTATCAACAACCTCGTCAAGTGACTCCTGCTCAACAACCTGCTACTGCACCTCAACGATCAGGTCCGGGTGTTGGTTCAATGGTTGCAGCTGGTGTGGCTGGTGCTGCCGTAGGTGCTGTTGCAGCAAATGCTTTAGCTGATGACAAACCAACATCAACTGAACATCAAGCAACTCAAGCTGGAACAGAACAAGCTGCTCAAGCGCAACAAGAAGAGAAAAAAGGTGGAATTCCTAGCTGGCTTTGGGTATTACTTGCAGCAGCTTTAGCCTTTTTTGTTTTCCGCAAATTGGGCGCAAAAAAAAAATTAGCAGCTAATAATCCTTACGCACCAAATAACGACGGTCAAAACCCATTTGGTCGTTCTGCTGCACCACAAGCGACACCACGTAATGCTGGAGATAATACAAATATCTTTGGTCAATCTGTTGGTGGCGGTGCAGCAACCCAAGCTCCTTTTGGCGGTGCAACAACGAGCAATGGCAATCAACTTCCAGATGGTAGTGAACCTGCTGCTTTCTTACGTATTGCACGTCAACGTTTTAATCACATCCAGTCGATGAATACTGCAAGTAACATTGAAGAAATTCGCCGTTACTTAACACCAGAACTTTATAGTTCTATGTATAACGACATCATGGAAAACCAAGATCAAGACGTTGCTGAATTTAGCAATCTGAATGCGATGGTTGTAGACAGTGCGACTGAAAATGGTCAATACGTTGTAAGCGTACGCTTTACAGGTACAGTAAGTGAAGATTTAAACAGCTTGCCACAACCATTTACTGAAATCTGGCACTTTGTTAAACCTGCTGGTTCTCAGCAAGATTGGGTTGTTGCAGGTATTCAACAAGCTTAAGCTAAATAAACCCTCAATAAAAAAGCCACAATATTGTGGCTTTTTTATTTGCCAGTTTTTAAGCAATTTCAGCTGGGAATGTAATGACTTTTTCAATTTTGACCTGATCCATTGCAACCATGAGTAAACGGTCTATACCTAAAGCAATTCCTGAACATTCTGGCATATGAGGCAGTGCTGCTAACAAGTGTTCATCTAAAGGCATAACATGAAGGCCTTGCTTAGCACGCTCTGCATTGTCTGCTTCAAAACGTGAACGTAACACCTCTGCGTCGAGCAATTCATCGTAAGCATTGGCAAGCTCTAAACCTTCAATATAAACCTCAAAACGTGCTGCGACCTCTTCCCCATCTTCATCTACTTTCACTTTTGCCAAAGATGCCATTTCTGGTGGAAAGTCAGTTAAAAAGACTGGCGCATCAAATCCTAAACTTGGTTCAACAAAATGAGAAAATAATAAATCCATGTAAGCTAGACGATCATCGCCTAAATCAAGATTTAATCCCACACGATTTGCAGTATCTTTGAGTTGCTTCAATGTTGCTTGTAAAGGGTTGATATCGAGGCGATCTTGAAAGGCATGTTTATAACTTAAAATAAACGGACGAACTTCACCAAAACGATGCTGCAAACAAGTCTGCAATAAATCGGCAGTTTCATGCATTAAAGCTTTTAAGTCTAGACCCGGACGGTACCATTCGAGCATGGTAAATTCACTATTGTGTTTACGCCCATGTTCATCGTCTCGAAAAACCTTACAAATCTGATAAATCGGCCCACTACCGCTTGCCAATAACCGTTTCATAGCAAACTCAGGCGAGGTCTGTAAATATTGAGTCTGCAATTTGCCATTAATATGACGTAAAGCCTGAACAGATGCTAAATGCACATCGGTGACACCTGCTTGTGAAACAATCGGTGTTTCGACTTCCATGACATCACGTTCAGCAAAAAATTGACGAATCTGGTTATAAAGCTTAGCACGAGCCTTTAAAGCATCAATTGAACAAGTAGGTTGATAACTTAAACTCATGCCTGTGGTCCCCCGTGTGCTGCCCATTCACGGCGCAGCGGATAATTCTTACGTAATAAATCAAATGCTTTTTGCTCTACTTTACCTTCTTTAACACAGGCACGGATGTTGGCATCATCTTGAGCAATATCATAAATTTTAGCTAATTTTTGCTTGAGCACTGCCTTTAAATCATGTCCTGAAAAATAGTCTTCGCATGCAGGTAACTGAGTCTCGAAACGTTTATTTATATCAAACCCAAACTTTTGGCAGAATGCTTCATAAATCATTTGCGTACCTCGAGCCTTCCCTTCAAGGCTATAACCTGCAATATGCGGTGTTGCCAACGCCAACATGTCTATAAGTTCTTCAGATATGACTGGTTCATGCTCAAACACATCGAGCACAACTTTACGTTGGGTACGCTGAATATCTTCGATTAAAGCAGCTTCTTTAACGACTGGGCCACGCGCACTATTAATTAAAATCGTGTTTGGTTGAAGTGCAGCAAACGCTTGCTCATCAAAAAGATGATACGTCGCATGTTCACCATTTTTGGTTAAAGGCACATGAATTGAAATTGCATTCGCTTGTTGCAAAAGGGTTTCTAAACTTACATTTTTAATTGAATCTAACTGCACAAATGGGTCAAAACCAATCACATTCCAGCCAAGCAACTGGGCCATGTATGCCAAACGCTTACCGACGTTTCCAAGCCCCACAATGCCTAGGGTAAATTTTTCTTGTTGTTCTAAAAGGTTGGCATCTAAATGAAGTAAAGCAGTAATGACATATTCAGCAACTGCCTGCGCATTACAACCTGCTGCATTCGCCCATGTAATTCCTTGTTTTTCTAAAGCAGAAATATCTAAATGATCGGTGCCGATTGTGGCACTACCCACATATTTTAAAGCGGTGTTTTGAATTAAACTTTCGTTTACTGCGGTGACTGAGCGAACCAATAAAGCTTCAGCATCTTTTATATCTGCGTGCGTTAAGGTGCGTCCTGCATGGTGTTGAATATCGCCAAATTCTGAAAAAAAGTAATCGGTAAATGCCAAGTTTTCATCTGCGACGATTTTCATTATCTGCAACTCAAAGCTTATAAAAACGTTATTATCCTTTGAGTTGTAGCAAAGCACAATGTTCAGGGCGTTAAATTACGATAAGGCTTCTAAGCGTAGTTCACCTACAAGCCACCACCAAAATAAAAATAAGCCATCACCGCAAGAGTAAGCCACATTAAAATAATAAGTACAGCAACCAAATAATTTCGTGGCCCTTTTTCATGTTCTTCTAGCCATTGGTTAGCTTGCTGTTCTGCATCGAAAATAACTTGTTGAGGCGTAAATCGAAGCGCTAACCAAATGAGTATCGGCAAAATGATGGCCTCATCTAAAAGTCCTAAAATAGGAATAAAATCTGGAATTAAATCGATTGGACTAAAGGCATAAGCCACAGCCACCACAGCAATAACTTTTGGGAACCATGGCATTTGAGGATGCTTTGATGCAAACCAAAGCATAATAATTTGTTTTTTTAGACGTTTTGCCCATTCTTTTAGTGATTGTAACCAAGACATTTGGACAGACTCTGAACTACATAAGTCTGATCATAAAGTATAAAGTTCGTGCTTAACTTAAAATTAGGCAAAATAGAAATGTATATTTCCATTATGTTTGATCATTCTTAGCATTTGAGCTGCTCTGATCAATATTTCAATGCATGATCTTTATGTGTATAAAACGAAATCATCTCCACGACAAAAGCTTGCTAAAGTTAGGCCAGAAGTTTTTGCGAGCCGAATGGCCATACTGGTTGGAGCAGAAATTGAAGCCAATAAACCAATATTAAGCTGAGCGCATTTACGAATTAATTCGTAGCTTGCACGACTGGTCATAACAACAAAACCCAAACTGGTGTCGTAGTTTTCTTGAGCTAAATAACCTAGTAGTTTATCTAAGGCATTGTGACGGCCGACATCTTCAAATAAAGCCATGATTTTGCCTTGAACCACCCAAGCAGCGGCATGAGCGCCACCCGTCAAGGCAGTAATTTTTTGTTGATCTTTTAATTGAGAAATCGCGACTGGAATTTGTTCGAGCCACTCTTTGGAAGGTTCGATGGTAATTTTAGGAATATCGAGCTGAAGCTGCTCTAAACTTTCAATGCCACATAAACCGCAGCCTGTACGACCCACTAACATACGCCGCCTTTCTTTTAACGCAGCAAATGCTCTAGATGAAATGGTCATATTCACTTCAATTCCCAATTCACTTTCATGAACCTCAATGGCATACAACTCTTTTAAGCTCATTAAAATTCCTTCGGACAGACTAAAACCTTTAGCGAACACACTCACATCAG
The DNA here is from genome assembly GCF_029967875.1 of Acinetobacter sp. V89_4. Taxonomy (NCBI): domain Bacteria; kingdom Pseudomonadati; phylum Pseudomonadota; class Gammaproteobacteria; order Moraxellales; family Moraxellaceae; genus Acinetobacter; species Acinetobacter sp. V89_4. Next base: position 81,430 of record NZ_JASCAI010000029.1, on the reverse strand, counting down.
TAGGTGTTGCCATCATCACTGCATGAGAAATGCCGTTATATACCAAAGCAATCGGATGCTCTTGAACAATATTATCTAAAACACTTTCAGATTCGGTTTTCTTAAACCGCTTTACTTGTAATGTTTCAACCCCATAAGAATGTGGTGTCAAAATAATTTCCTTTATCTTGAAATGGCGCTTGATTAGAGCGCCATTTGTTTGAATTACATTTTTAATATCGCTGTTAATTTAAAGGTTACTTACTTTCTTATCTGCATCTTCAGGGTCAACTGCCGTTGCCAAATTAAAGTGTGCAGGCGCATCACCAGCATGCAAAATTACAGGAACACTTTTTGAAGCTGGAATCTTGGCGTATTTATCATGACTGCTTAAGGCTACCAAAGGATTGGTCTCTGGATAGTACGCAGCTAAACTGCCACGTGGAATGTTGTACGGCACAATACGGAAACTATGCACAATACGTTTCACACCATCTGAGAAAACACTTTCAATATCAACCCACTGATTTGCTTCAAAGCCAGCTTCATCAATATCGGCTTGGTTCATAAACAACACACGGCGCTGTCCAAATACTCCGCGGTAACGGTCATCGAGACCATATAGCGTAGTGTTGTACTGATCGTGAGAGCGAGTAGTCATTAAGGTATAAACTTTACTCTCGCTATAAGCGGCAGCATATTGATTTTCTTTATCACCATAGACTTCACTTAGAGGTGTAATCATAAACTGAGCTTTACCACTTTTTGTGTTCCAGATGTGCTGATTAGCCGGATGTTCTAGATGGAAACCACCTGGGTTATAGACACGTAAATTAAAATCATGGAACTCATCAAAAACCTCAGCAATTGAGTCACGAATACGATCATAACTTTCAATGTACCATTTCCATTTGATCTTGCTGTCTGGCAGCACAGCTTCAGCCATTCTTGCCACGATATCTGGTTCAGATAGAATATTTTCAGAAATTGGGGTATTACGCCCAGCCGACAAATGAATATTACTCATTGAATCTTCGACTGAAATTGCTTGTGGGCCATGAAGCTGCTCATCAATTTCGGTACGGCCTAAACAAGGTAAAATCAGCGCCTCTTTACCACACACCAAATGGCTACGGTTTAACTTTGTTGCGACATGAACGGTTAAATTACACTTTCTAAGTGCTTCTTGGGTATACGGCGTATCTGGCGTCGCAACTGCAAAGTTTCCGCCTAGACCAATAAAGACTTTGACCTCGCCTTCAGCCATGGCTTTAATGGTTTCGACGACACCATGTCCATTTTTTCTAGGAGATTTAATCCCAAACACGCGGTCAATGTTGTCGAGTAATTTAGGGCTAGGTAATTCATTAATGCCCATGGTTCGGTCACCTTGCACATTACTGTGCCCACGAACTGGACAGAGCCCTGCACCCGGACGACCAATTTGCCCACGAGCCAATAATAAATTCGCCAACATATGCACATTAGCTGTTCCGTGGCGGTGTTGAGTAATACCCATCCCCCAACAGAAAATTGAGCGTTCAGACTCTAAAAAGAGCTTGGCTAATTTTTCTAAATGTTCAGGCGATAGACCCGAATGTTTATAAATATCTTCCCACTCAGTTTTTTCAACTTCAGCAATCATCTCGTCGAAACCAATGGTATTCACCGCAATAAAGTTTCGGTCAAAAACACTTGGTTTACCTGAAGCTAGCGCTTTTTTATCCCACTCATTTAGGTGCTTTAAAATCCCTAACATGAGTGCATAGTCACCACCAATTTTAGGTTGGAAATAATAACGACTAATTGGGGTACTGCCGTTAGTCATCATTTCAAGTGGTGCTTGTGGGTCTTGGAAACGCTCTAGGCCTCGCTCTTTAATCGGGTTAATCGCAATAATGTTACCGCCACGTTTAGACACTTCACGTAAAGTACCTAACATACGTGGGTGATTGGTTCCGGGGTTATGACCAAAACTAAAAATTGCGTCGGCTAAATCAAAGTCTTCTAGCGTGACTGTGCCCTTTCCTAAACCAATCGAATCAAGTAACCCAACGCTTGTGGTTTCATGGCACATGTTTGAACAGTCTGGGAAGTTATTTGTTCCAAAGCTTCGCACAAACAATTGATATAAAAATGCTGCTTCATTACTTGCACGGCCAGAGGTATAAAACGCAGCTTGATCTGGGTTATCTAAGGCATGAAGGTGTTTAGCAATAATCTGGAATGCTTCATCCCATGAAATTGCGACATATTTATCTGTTGCAGCATCGTAGCGAACTGGATCTGTTAAGCGACCTAAGTCTTCAAGAAAGAAATCACTTTGTTCTGATAACCAACTGACCGTGTGACCTGCAAAATATTCGGGAGTCACTGTTTTACTGGTTGCTTCAAATGCAACTGCTTTTGCGCCGTTTTCACAGAAATTAAAGGCATGAGCATTTTTCTTTTCTGGCCATGCACAACCGGGACAGTCGAACCCTGTAGGCTGGTTAATATTGAGTAAGGTAATCGAACCTTTTTTTAAAATATCTTGCCGCTTTAAGTTTCGAGCAACACTGAGTAGTGCTCCCCATCCGCCCGCAGGATGAGTATAGGGTTCAATTCGTGCAAAGCCGTTATTTTCCTGAATATGCTTTTGTTCTTCTGAATTATCCACTTTGTCATCCTCTTATTACTTTTTACACATTCTATAGGTGCAATAAATCACAACTTAATTATGGTTATATCTACGCTATTTGCTGTTTATCTTAATAAGTAAAAATCCACTTTTATCTTACTCATGATATTTAGAGGCAGCCTCAACGCTAGTTATAATATGTGCCATATTTTTTATAATTACAATCATTCAGCAAAAACCAAAAAATTATTTAAATTAAATAAAAACAACATCTTAAAAACACAACGATCTATTTTTTACAGATAAAAACATAATTCACTTTATATTTTTAAAAAATAGAAATGATGTAATGAGCTGAAATTTACGTCATTTTAAGTAGGTTTTTATGGGTTTAAGCAGTATAAATTAATTGAAAAAAACAGATTCAGAGAACTTATGAAGGTTGTGATTGCGCCAGACTCTTTTAAAGACAGCCTATCGGCTTTGGGCGTCGCTCAAGCCATTGCCAAAGGATGGCAAGAGGTTTTTCCAAATGCTGAAACACTGATATGTCCAATGGCAGACGGTGGTGAAGGAACCATAGAAGCGGTGTTAGAGGTCTGTGAAGGGGAATGGCGTGAAAAAACCGTAATGGGACCATTAGGTCAGCCTGTTCAAGCAAGATGGGGATGGTTAGAAAAACAAAAAATCGCCATCATTGAAATGGCTCAAGCCAGCGGCATACAGTTAGTTCCACCGTCTGAGCGTGATGCTTGTCACAGCACAACGTTTGGCACAGGCCAGCTCATTTTGGATGCTTTAGACGCAGGTGCAAAAGACATTATTTTAACCGTGGGTGGTAGTGCAACCAATGATGGAGGTACAGGATTACTCAGTGCTTTGGGCGCAGTTTTGCTCGATGCTAACCACAACGTTTTACCCCTTGGTGGACTCGCGCTCAAAAATCTATCAAAAATTGATTTAACACATTTCGACCCACGTATTCAGCAAACTCGGTTTTTACTGGCTGCCGATGTGACCAATCCACTTTGTGGTCCAAACGGCGCATCTCATATTTTTGGTCCACAAAAAGGTGCTTCCCCTGCTCAAGTAGAGTTACTCGATGGAGCTCTTGCCCATTTTGCCGATGTCTCGCTTAAGCTTTTAGGTTTCGATAAACGAGATGAAGCGGGTTCTGGTGCTGCGGGAGGTTTAGGTTTTGCAGCCAAAAGTTATTTAAATGCTGAGTTTAAAGCTGGAGTTAAGGTTGTGGCTGAACTCAATCAGCTTGCCCATAAAATCTCTAACGCGGATTGGGTCATTACAGGCGAAGGTAAATTTGACCAACAAACCTTAAGTGGTAAAACAGTTTTTGGGGTGAGTCAAATTGCCAAAACACACAATGTTCCTGTCATTGTCATTGCAGGAACATTAGGCGAAGGCTATCAAGCGCTTTATGAGCACGGCGTTACAGCTGCATTTTCGCTAACTAATGGCCCTATTACCTTAGAACAAGCCTGCGAACATGCGGCCAAACTTATTTATGAAAGAACTGTCGATATTGCGAGGTTAATTCAATTTAGCCAAACCAGTTTGAGAGATAAAAAAGTTTAATCAGCTAACTTTAAAAAGGCTTTCTTTACAGCTTTCCAATATTTCATCGCTAAGGTTTGATTGGTCTGGGCATGCGCGAGACAATGCAATTGCCCCTACAGATTGGGCAAGAATATTAATGGCTTGCTTTCTCAACTCTGGCGCTTCCAAAGAAACTTGTTTGGCTCGTTCATTCATAATGAACTGAATAAGTTGCTCAATACCCTCTTCAAATTCGACTTTTACTTCGTCTGGCTGTCTTGCAGCATCACAAGATAACGCTGTTAAGGTACATCCCAAATCTCGGTTGTCTCGATGAGTGCGGGACACATAAAGCTGAATAAATTGAGTTAAGTTTAAACCTTCTATTCTTTTTAAAACCTGCTCAAGCCCATGTTTAACGGTAATTGAGACAAGGTCGGTCTTCGAAGTGAAATGTTTATAAAAGCCGCCGTGAGTAAAGCCCGCGCTAGACATTAACTCGGCAATGCCAACTCCGTCATAGCCTTTGCTACGAAAGAGTTGAGTCGCCTTTTCAACAATTTTATCTCGGTTTTCTTTTACCTGAGTTTTACTGACTTTCATTTTGGCGCACCCACTTTTATTCACCCTACTGGTCATAATTATACATTGATTATGGTTGACATCAAAACTCGCATATTTTAGATTATATTCATCATCTAAAAATTAAAGCCTGGAGACATCACATGTCAGCTCAATCAAAAGTACTTATTACAGGGGCTTCGTCAGGAATTGGTTCTGTCTATGCAGACCGATTTGCTCAACGTGGCCATAACTTAATCTTGGTTGCACGAGACACCAATCGCTTAGATAAAATCTCAAAAGACCTTCAAGAAAAATACGGTGTACAGGTCGAGTTCATTCAAGCCGATCTATCAAAAGATCAAGACATCACTAAAATTGAAGATGTACTCAAAAACGATGCTGATATTGAAATTTTGGTAAATAACGCTGGGATTGCACTGAACGGAAACTTTTTAACTCAAGATATTAAAGACATTGAAAAACTTATAACTTTAAATATGACCGCAGTTGTTCGGTTGTCTCATGCAATTTCGCAACCCCTTCTACGCAAAGGTAAAGGCGCCATTATTAATTTAGGTTCAGTGCTTGGATTAGCTCCTGAACTTGGTTCGACCATTTATGGCGCAAGTAAATCTTTCATCCAATTTTTTAGCCAAGGCTTATATTTAGAGTTAAAAGATCATGGCGTGCATGTTCAAGCCGTATTGCCATCTGCAACTAAAACCGAAATTTGGGAACGTTCTGGCATCGACTTAAGCCAAGTTCCACCATTAATGGATGTCCAAGATTTGGTCGATGCGGCTCTGATAGGTTTTGACCGTAAAGAAACGATCACAATTCCTGTGCTGAAAGACGAAAATCAATGGAATAATTTTGAAAAATCACGTATCACATTACTACCAAACTTTTCTTCGGCTGAAGTAGCCCAACGTTATAAAACTAACTAATACTGCTACCCAATTCTCAAGTAGGAAAATCTTATGAATGTTATTGATGCCATCCATAACCGCCGTGCAGTTAAACGCTTTGATCCTGCATTTCAACTTTCTGACGATAACAAAAAGCAGTTATTACAAGAAGTTTTAGCAAATGCTCCAAGTGCGTTTAACTTGCAACATTGGCGCCCTGTTGTGATTGAAGATGCTGAGTTAAGACAAAAGATTCGTACGATTGCATGGGATCAACCACAAGTTACCGAGGCTTCTTTACTCATTGTGTTATGCGCAAAAGTAAGCTCGTGGGAAGCCGATGCTAAACGCGTGTGGGATGGCGCGACTCCAGAAGTGCAAAATATTATGGTAGGTGCGATTGATCAATATTACCGTGACCGCCCGCAAACTCAACGTGATGAAGTGATGCGTAGTGCGGGTATTTTTGCTCAAACCTTGATGCTTCTTGCTCAAGAGCATGGTTTAGACAGTTGCCCAATGGATGGTTTTGACTTTGACGCAATGGCAAAGCTCATTAACTTACCTGAAGATCATGTGGTGTGTTTGATGATTGCAGTTGGTAAGTCAGCCTCTCAGCCTTACCCGCGTGTGGGCAAACTTCCTTACGATGATGTCATTATTCAAAATACATTCTAAGTTTTTAGTCGGAGTTAGGCCCTCATGCTATTTATCGCATGAGGGCCTAACTGTTAATGACATTCTGTTTTGTAAAATCATTTTGCCTTTTGGGCATTTAACTTATTGGTTAAACGACGAACTAAAAGAAAAAATAAAGGCACAAAGAAAATAGAAAGTAGAGTTCCCGAAATCATCCCACCAGTTACGGCGATACCAATTTCTTTTCGGCTCACAGCTCCTGCTCCTGTAGATACAGCCAATGGTAGAACACCTGCAACAAAAGCCAGAGATGTCATAATAATTGGCCGTAATCGCTGACCCGCACCTTCAATAATGGCGTCCATTAATGCCTGACCAGCTTCCAATTTGGCTGCTGCAAATTCAACAATCAAAATAGCATTTTTGGCAGAAAGCCCAATGGTGGTAAGCATAGCGACCTGAAAGTAAATATCATTCACAAAACCTGCCAGACTTGCAGCAACTACAGCGCCAATAAGACCTAAAGGAATAACCAACATGACAGAAACAGGAATAGACCAGCTTTCATAAAGTGCTGCCAAACATAAAAAGATAAAGATGATTGAAGCCAAATATAACCAGATCGTTTGACCACCCGCTAACTTCTCTTGATAAGACAATCCACTCCACTGAAGATTAAAGCCTTGTTGCTGGTCAACTAACTGCTGCATTTTATCCATAGCCCCGCCAGAACTTTCACCTGTTGCAGCAGAGCCTTGAAGTTGGACGGCTGAAAGACCATTAAAGCGTTGCAACATTTGAGGCCCCATTTGCCATTTCACAGAAGAGAAACTAGAAAATGGTGTCATTTGACCAGTAGCGCCACGAACATACCACTGCCCAATATCTTGAGGTAAAGAACGATAGTTCGCTTCGCCTTGTAAATAAACTCGCTTAACACGTCCCCTATCAATAAAGTCATTAATATAAGATCCGCCCCAAGCAGAAGATAAGGTATTACTGATATCAGCTTGGGCTAAACCAAGAGCGCTGGCTTTTCTTTGATCGATATCGACTTGTAACTGTGCTTTATCTTCTAAGCTATTCAAACGTACTGCTGCTAGGCCAGAATCAGCATTTGCTGCTTTTAACACATTATTTTGTGCTGCAATTAAAGCATCTCGTCCTTTATTTTCAGCATCTTGCAACCAAAATTCAAAGCCACTAGATTGCCCAAGGCCTCTTACAGCAGCGGGTGAAAGTACCTGAACACGTGCGTTACGCAGTGACTTAAAATGTGCATTTGCACGAGCAATCACAGCTTCGGCTGTATTTTCACTACCTTCTCGGTCATCCCAATGTTTGAGTCCGGCAAATGCCATTCCCACATTTTGCCCACTGCCTGCGTTATTTCTACCCATCACCATGAAAATCACATTGAGATTATTCTTTTCTTTCGTCAAGAAATAATCTGCGATCTGATTACCAACCCTTTCTGTTTCAGCTAGTGTCGTGCCTACAGGCGTACTAAATTGAACCATAACTGAGCCTTGGTCTTCTTGGGGTAAAAAACCCGTATTCATACGCGTATATTGCCAACCTAACAAAGCTGTAATACCCACGAATATGATCATAAATATTTTGGGTTTACCTAAAACAGCAAGTAGTTTTGTGCGGTAGCCTGATTGACCTTGCTCTACTTTACGGTTGAACCAAGTAAAAAATTTTCTCTGTTTATGCTTTTCATTTGCAGGTTTAAGTAAGGTTGCACATAGCGCAGGTGAAAGTGTTAAAGCAACAATTGCAGAAAGCACCATAGCCGATACGAGCGTTACCGAAAACTGGCGGTAGATAATCCCGACTGAGCCACCAAAAAATGCCATAGGTAAAAATACTGCTGCGAGTACCATTGCAATACCAACGAGCGCGCCAGATATCTCCTGCATTGAAATTAAAGTGGCTTGCCGAGCATCAACATTTTGCTCATGCATAACCCGCTCAACATTTTCCACGACCACAATTGCATCATCTACAAGCAAACCAATTGCCAAAACCATCGCAAACAAAGTCAGTGTATTAATGCTATAGCCCAATATGCTTAACACCCCAAATGTACCTAACAATACAACTGGGACTGCAATTGCCGGAATTAAAGTCGCACGCCAGCTCTGCAAAAATAAGAACATGACAATAATGACGAGAACAATCGCCTCAGCTAAAGTTTTAATCACCCCATTTACCGAAGCTTCCACAAATGGCGTACTGTCGCGTGGGTATGCAACCTTTAAACCCGCTGGCATAGAGGCAGTTAATCGTGTGACCTCAGCTTTAACTCGTTCAGCGGTTTCTAATGCATTGGCACCAGATGCAAGCTGAATAGACATACCCGAAGCTGGCTTTCCATTCAGACGTGTAGACGTCTGATAACTCTCTGCACCACGCTCGACTCGGGCAACATCTTTAAGTAATACAACCGCACCATTTGTTTCTGTCCGCAAAATAATATTTTCAAATTGGCTCACGGTTTGTAGCCGAGATAATGCTGTTACTGTTGCATTTAGAGCCTGCCCATCACGCGTGGGTAATGCGCCCAATTCTCCTGCTGTAATTTGAGTGTTTTGTGCTTCAATTGCGGTTCTAACATCTGATGGCATTAATCCATAACTGTTTAATTTATGAGGATCAAGCCAGATACGCATTGCATATTGAGCACCAAATACAGTGATTTCACCTACTCCATCGACCCGACTTAATGGGTCTTGAAGTGTGCTCACCATATAGTCAGATATGTCGACAGAAGATCTAGTCCCACTTTCATCGTAAAGCGCAAAGACCAGTAAACTATCGCCTTGTGACTTTGTCACAGTGATCCCTTGCTGCTGAACCTCTTGAGGCAATCGACTCAGTGCCTGATTCACAGCATTTTGCACCTGTACCTGCGCAGTATCGGGATTGGTATTTTGATCGAAACTCAGACTTATGCGTGCTTGTCCTGCCGAACTACTACTCGATGAAAAATAAAGAAGACCATCAATACCCTTAATTTGTTGCTCCAAAATCTGGGTCACACTATCTTCAACAGTTTTGGCCGATGCGCCCGGATAATTCGCAGTGACATTTACACCCGATGGTGCAATGTCAGGATATTGCTCAATGGGTAACGTTAAAATCGAAATCGTCCCCAATGCCATAATACAAATAGAGAGGACCCAAGCAAAAATAGGTCGTGCAATAAAAAAACTCGACAACATACGCAATCCTCAGCTCATTGGGGTAGGATCAATCGTCATGCCGGCACTTAAACCTTGCAGACCATCAACAATGACTTGATCTCCCGCTTTCAAGCCAGAGGTCACTAACCAACGATTATCAATCGCACTCCCTAAAGTAATTTTTCGTTGTTCGGCTTTATTATCTTTTCCAACAACCCAAACAAGAGGATTTCCCTCGGTATCTCGGAACAGCGCACCTTGAGGAATTAAGATACTGTTAGGACGTGTGCCCGTTCCAAGTTCCGCCCGTACATATATTCCCGGTAATAAAGCATTATTCGGGTTAGAAAACGCAGCACGTAACGTGACACTTCCAGTGGCTTCATCTACTGCAATATCACTAAATTTAAACGTTCCTTGTTCCGCATAGTTTGTGCCATTTTCGAGCTTTAAACGTACTGAAAGTTCATTCGGTTTTATTCCATTTTCAGTAAGCTGTTTGCGCAGCGCCATGTATTCATCACTCGACTGAGTCAAATCGACATACATAGGATCTAGTTTTTGAATCGTTGCTAAAGGATCTGTTTGAGCCGAAGTGACTAAAGCTCCACGTGTAATCGAAGAACGCCCTATTCGTCCTGAAATAGGCGCAGTAACTTGCGTATAACGTAAATTGGTTCGTGCCGTTTTCAGTAGGGCTTCATTTACTGTCACGGTGGCTTTTGCTTGTTCATATGCACTTTGAGCATTATCAAGCTCTTGCTGACTCACGCCATTTACTTTAATTAATTCTTTATAGCGCTCGGCTTGCAAACGAGTCGAATTGACTGTTGCTTTAGCAAGTGCAAGGTTACCCGCGGCCTCGTCAACGCTATCCCGATAAAGTGAAGAATCAATTTTATAAAGGGGTTGCCCCTTATTCACCTGAGAGCCTTCTTTAAACAATTGCTCTATTACTACTCCATTGACTTGTGGCCGCACTTGAGAAATTTCAGAGGCCACCGTTCTACCAGCCAATTGATAGGTAGATTCAATCGTCTCTGGTTTTATAGTGATAATGCCCACCTGTTGAATATTTTTGGTCGCAGGCTGGTCAGCATCACAGCCATTCAAGAAAAGCAACAAAGGCAATAAACACAAAGTATTACGATGAAAAAAATTAAAAACAAGCATATCTGGGACCCCAGACTTATAGACAATTTATTTACTTTACTGTAAAGTAAATAAATAAGATGTGCAAGAAATCCTCATATGTTAAAAAAATCTCCAGGTCGCCCTTCTCGAATTCGCCCTACTATCCTTGCAGCAGCACGTGCACTATTTCTTGAGCATGGATTAGAAGTTCGTTTAGAAGCTATCGCAGCTAAAGCCGGAACAAATCGACAAACTTTATATAACCATTTCCCAACTAAGACAGCTCTACTTATTGAAGTTTTTGATCATTTAAAAACAGAAATGGAAGTGCCTTTTGTTGAACAACATGAATTAAAAAATAAGCGCCTAGATCAATTACTCTTAGAAATTGGGCAGGCTGTACAAAATCATTTTTATAATATTGACGTCATTCGTCTGCAAAGATTGCTGATTATTGCATTAGTTGAAATGAAGGAAATTCTTCCAAAAATTCAACAGCGTACTCAAGGAAATATTAAAAGATCGTTAACCGATATTCTTGCAACAGCACACAATGCAGGCATTGTTAAAATTGATCAGCCAGAGGAAGCAACAAAAGCATTCCTCGGTGCTGTAATGGGATATGCATATCCTGCTACGCTGATTAGCGGAAACATTCCGACTCCTCAAGAGCTACAGCAGTTAAATGAAGAAGTTTGCCGAACCTTTTTAAAAGCATGGCAATATAAAGAATAGATTTTATAAAAAGCCCTTTGATAAGAAGGGCTTTTTTATGAAATAGCTAAACTTGAAAACGATGAATGATACATATTACGCCGCTTTAAACTGCTTCAAAAAACATTCTAATATCATCTCTCTATTCCCTACTTGACCCGAGCTTAAAAGCTGAATAATCGCGCCTTCAATCATATATAAAAATAGTTTGGCATCCTGAAAGGAAACATCGGTTTTTAGTTTTATAAGTTGACTATAGATTTCATTCAGCAGCCATGTTCTATACCTCACTGCAATTTGATAGGCTTTGGGATAGGTCAGTTTCGTTTCAAAAATGGCTTTAAATAATAAGTAGTACAGCCCTTCTAAATCGGTATGTAAAAGATAAAGTGTTTTAAGTTTATCCATCACATCTGCACCTTGGTCGTAGTCAGCAATTGATACTACTTTTTCTTTTAAGCGCTCTTTTTGAATGTTCAAACAGATTTCGATAAACCGCTCTTTAGAGTGAAAATAATGATAAAAAGTCGCTTTGGGAATTTGAGATTCTTTCACGATTCTGTCTATTCCAACCGTATGAAATCCGTGGTGGTGAAACAGATTAATCGATTTATTTACGACTTGTATGGCACGTGGAGAGATCACTAAATGTCGCATAGTTTTACCGTTATAAAATTCTTGTTTTAGATAAACGAGATACTTTTTTGGGAGAAAAAAGGCATAGCAAAGCCGTAAAGACTGTGCTTGGCACATCTCAAGTTTTATTGTTGCTGCAAGTTTTTAGTCGTGACGATTTAAAGCCTCATCAGCCGCATGGCGATCAGACTCATAAATAACTAAGTTGTGTTGTTATAGCGTTTGGCAAAGGTTGCCAAGAAATAATGGATGTGCAAAGCCAACTCCTTTTTATTTGGAGTTCTGCCAGACATTTATAGAATTATGGTGGCAGAACGAGAAAGGGTTAGCAGACTAGTATTATCTCAAACTAGCACACCCGAAGGTGTCCCTCTCCCGTCCTACCGCTACGGGAAAGGAACGAGTGGCTACCACATATGAGTATTCCTCAGAAGGAATGGCTCTGATGCGGGAGATAATATACGGTCTGCTAAAACCGACTGGCAATGTGGCCAGCAGGCAAAGGATAGTGCTCTGCCCTTTTGCAGTCAAGCACACAAAATGACATTTGTTTTAAATTAGATCATTAAAAAGTAAGGATAAATAATGAGTGAGTTATTGTTAAAGTGGGGTTTATAAAGGGGGAGATAATTGGCTTGGAAGGCTGTTTAGGATAAGCAGAATTTTTAAATAAGGTGTATCTTATTAATTTTAGAATACCCTTAAAATATAGGTTATTGAATGTATCAAGAATATAAAAAACTTTTAAAAATTAGAAAGTACTTTGTTGTTTTTACACTTTTTGGAATACCTTTTTTCTTATTTTGCATCTTTCAGCTTTTAACTTACTTTAATGTAAATATTTCAGTGATTACACTTATTTTAATTATAGTAGCTTTACTACTCATGCTTTTTAGTAACTTGTTTTTCTTGTCTAAAGATACTTGCCCTTGGTGTAAAGAGAGTTTTTTTACAGAAAGTTTTGGAATGGATGGAATAAGTCTTTTATTTAGAAAAAATTGCAAGACTTGCGGAATGCCCAAAAAATCAAAACATTCTTAATATTAAAATCTTATTTCATATAAAATGAAGAAGCATACTAATGACAGGTTACTCATATAAGATATATTATATGAGACTAAAAGGTGAATAAAATTAAATGAGTGATGCAGAAAAATTCCAGCTCAAACTGGAATTAACATTAAACTTAAAATCTGCTAAAGAAATTCAAAACTGGGCTATAGATAAATTAGACAAAAATCCAGCAGATCTATTAGCTTTAGATATTTGTTTTTTGTCTAAAGATAAAGAAGTCTTAGATTATTTTAATAAAATTAGTATTGCTGAAACTAACGTAGAACCTACTCTTAAGAAAAAAATTCTTTATGAAATATTAAAAAAATATACAGAGATAACACCCTCTATCGGATATTCAATAGAATTAATTTCTAATTTATTTGCAATATTAATAAAGATATCTAGATTTGCTGAAGATGAAGAGCTATACGATTTTATAAATTATTATGATGATGAATTATATCTGGCTTTAGAAGGTATAGCTAAATTAGAGCTAGATGAGATATGGCCTACCTTCTTAAATGATCTTAAAAATTGGCTTTCGTTACGATGTGAGCTTCTTTCATAGAATAACTGCTCTTAGAAATTAGCCTCACTTAAGGAGGCTATATGATATCTTTTAATAATTTTCCAATTCAAGCTCTAAATCATTTAGTACCTGCTCTATCTCTGGAGTTACACCATTTTTTGAAGGACTGTAAATCAAAACAGCCTATTTATGATAGGCCGTTTTTTAAGCTAGAGAGATTTTTTATCAGGTGCAGTATGTTAATTTTAGAAATAGTTTGAAAAGTAACTTCTAATAATCTTTGATTGTTTCTTTTGAAGAAAAATTAAAAATCTCCAATAACATAGACCAGGAAATAATATAAAAATAATAAAAGATATATCGGTGTACATCATCCACCATTTTGGAGGTGCTTCCCCCTCCATAGATTCCATATAATTTATTTTTGGAGAAATTTCTCCTGTAAAAATCCATCCTAAGAAAAAGAAAAACAGCGAGGTTATAACTATCGAACTAATACAAATAGTCCACACATTAAGATAATTATAATGATTTAAAAGCATGGAAAAAATAAAGGTAAAAGGTACAGTCAAAATACAATAAGCTAAATAAACAATGCTATAACCTACAATACCAAGAAAAAACGCAAAAATGTGATCTAAGTTAAATTCGACTTTATTCACATTCATGAATTTAAAAAAGAAATGCCATAAAAGTAATGGCAATGGAGTAAGCAATAAAGCTTTTTTAATTTGTTCACTTGAGTATTTCATTAACTTGATGTTCTTATATATTCAACAATCACATTGCGATTATATATATTATTAAATAAATATATAAATAATTTATTTAATAACTTTTAATTAAAATACAATGGACTAAATAAAAAAAACTAAGCCCCGATTACCGAGGCTTAGCTTTAAAATAATTTTAAATTAAAAATTACTTATTTGATGTCAGTAAACTCAGAAACAGGTTTGTTCACTTCAACTTTTGTGCCAGCAAATTTTTCGCTCACAAACTTTTGTACTTTAGGTAAGTGGTAAAGTTCACCCAATTTCGTATAGATCGGGTCATTTTTATTCGCTTCAGCCACACCTAATAAGTTCACATAAAGCTTTGTAGACTGGTCAATAGGTTCACGGAAGATAGAATCTTTCAGAACGTTTAAGCCGCCTTCAAGTGCTAATGTATTACCCAATACAATTGCATCAACGTCGTTTTTAACACGAACTGCTGTAGTCATTTGAATTGGTTTTAATTTTAAACCTTTAGGGTTTTCAGCGATGTCATTCGTTGTCCCTTTTACGGGGTCAAAGTCTGGTTTAAGTTTAATAAGTTTAGCAGACTGTAATAATGTTAATGCACGCGCTTCGTTAGCAGTATCGTTTGGAATCGCGATTGTAGCGCCTTGTGGGAACTCATCAACAGTTTTAACTTTATTTGCGTAAAGACCCATTGGTTCCAAGTAAGTCGTCGCAACAGCCGCAACTTTAGCTGTATTTGAAGCATTGTAAGCTGCTAAATAGTTAAATGACTGGAACGCGTTTACATCTTGTTCGCCACTTGCTACAGATGTGTTCAACACAACGTAGTCCGTCAAGTTAGTCACTTCGAGTTTAATACCCGCTTCTTTAGTTTCAGGAAGCGTTGCAACATATTTCCATACGTCAGTGTCTGAACCTGTTGAAACAAGTTTAATTGTGCGTACTGACTCAGTTTTGTCTTTAGCTGGTGCTGAATTTTCAGTTTGTGCAGGTTGTTTATTACATGCAGTCAGTGTGAGTACAGATGCACTGAACAGGACACTAAATAATTTTTTCATAGATACATCCTAAAATAGGAAACGCCTACTCTACAAAAGAGCGAGGCATTCCCAACCATTGGGTCGAAATGCAATATTTGGCTGGAAGTAATTCCAGATATATAAGGGTTTAGAAGCCTGAATTCAGCCTTATTTCTTCCTTGATCTTGCTCGCTGAACAACAGAATTATGTTTTGAATCAGTTTCTAAATATTGGATCATCATATATCAATAAGTGAATATTCTACAAATAACTTGTTCGATTTTGATATATAGATGCGCTCTTGGTAAGGTACTGATAATAAAAAACATATTATATAAATAAAACAGTTTTGATTAAAATACGTACTTATTTGATTTATATGAAATTTTCAGGATTTGTTAGCAATATTTAAGCTAACTATGACTGTAATTTATGCCGTATGCATAAAAAAAAGCCCCTGTTTTCACAAAGGCTTTTTAAATTAGTTAGTTAAGCTCAGTTTCAATTACTTATGAATCCAAGGCACGGCTGGTGAACCAATCCACGCAGATTTAGCAGGAATATTTTCACCTTTCATAACCAACGTTAATGGCCCTAACACTGCATGATGGCTAACATTGGCGTTATATAAAATAATACTACGTGAATTTACAACCACATCATTTCCAATATTCACTTGTCCAATTTTCATAATACGATCTTCAAACAAGTGGGTTTGTGGGCCCGAGAAGCTATTAAACTCTGCACGGTCACCAATGCTTACACAGTCGAACTCAGTGATATCAGCCGTATCCATGTAAACATCTTTACCAATTTGAACACCCAAAATACGTAAGAAGAATGGCAGCATTGGCGTTCCTCTTAAGTAGTTTAAGAAGTTAGGAATCGCAACTGATTCATATAAGCTGGTAATCCCTTCACTTAACCACACAAACATGGTCCACATTGGCGCTGAACGTGGTTGATAACGACCAATTAAAGTCCACTTCATCAATGCAACAATAATGAAACAGCCTACACCATAGAGTAAACCAGCAAGCGTTAAAGCCAATAAACCAGTTGGGATGTTGTATTTATTAATAACATCGATAACTTCAAGCACAATCATATAACCCACGCCAATTGCGAGTGCGGCTGGTAATACAACACGAAGGCCTTCAATAAAACCACGCATGAAACGGCGCTTGAAGCTTGGTTTAAACGTTAAGTGGTCAGGATATTTTTCGGCTGCTTCACGTGCAGGCAATAATAATGGCGGCGAACCAAACCAAGTTTGACCCTCATACATTTCAAGGTTATCTGGTGTTTTTGACTGTACGCCAATTAAAACGTTATCTGGTAAAACAGTTCCATCAGCAATATATGCACTGTTTCCAACAAAGCTACGGTTACCAATTCTGGTCGATTTTAATGTCATCCAACCACCTTTGATCTCTTCATCACCCAACATTACAGCATCGGCAATAAAGCTTTCTTCACCCAAAGTCAGCATTTCAGGAATAACACCATTTGCGGTAGAAATTTCGGTATTTTTACCAACTTTCGCTCCCAACATACGGAACCATGTAGGCGCATAAATCGTAGCAAACAGGCCGTGCAATGTTTGTAAGCTTGTTTCTAAAATTTGAGATGCAAACCATTTACGATAATACGTGCTGCCATGAACAGCGTACGTTCCAGTCTCAAGACGAGGCAATGCAATTTTGCGTATTGCTGAAGAAATAACAGCAGTAATCATCATCATCATTGCACTAGCTGGAATTGCTAAAGCAAAATAATAAAGTGCGATTTGCAGGTGGTTATTCGGATTGATATTAAATACGTTTACATCTAACCAATCGACCAAAAGGAAACTTGGGAAAATTGGAATAAAGAACAGACAAGCAATGATTAACGCACTAACCCCATAATATCCATATTCAGCAATCTTACGAATGAACGATAATTTAGGACGTTCTGGCATTTTAGCGTGTTCATCTACATGCCCTATTTTCTTAGCTGGCGTACCATCCCAAACTTCTCCGGCTGGTACAACCGTGTCATATTCAATTGAAGTTAAGGCATTTACATGGGCTTGTTTTTCTAACACTGTATTTTCTTCTAATACAGCATATGAACCCACATAACTATCTTGTTTAAGATGAATTGAACCCAACACCAAATGTCCATGTTCGACTTTGGCATTTTCTAAATTCACTTGAGAGCCAATACTCACACCATCTTCAACAGTTAATAAAGATGGCATGCGAATATGAACTGAACTAATGGTGACATCATGTCCAATTTTTGCGCCGAGTGCTTTTAAATAGAGGTTAAGTAAAGTTGAACCTGACAATAAATAAACTGGTGAAATATTACTAATACGGTCTGCTAACCACCAACGGAAATACGTCATTCCCCAAAGTGGATAACGTCCTGCACCAATGCCCAGCATTAATAATCGTTTCACCGTAATTGAAAGTACAAAACTACTAATAATAACGCTGATATAAACCAATAGAGACAACGCGATTGCATATGGAATGCTGTCTCGGGTTCCACCTGTAAAATAGTGATAGGTAAAAAATGGTGCCAACCACTGCAAAATATTAATCGAAATTAAAACTGGAATGGTCGCAAGCTGCGCAATACCACATAACCATTTATAAGTTTGATTACGCGGGTTGTCTTGCCCAATCTGGCTATCAAATAACGTTGGTTCTGGCTGTTCCAACATTAAAGCAGCAATTGCCCCCACTCTTCTCGCTTGATATAAGCTTTGAATTGTAAGATGGCTATATTCTTGATGTTCGCGCAGGTTTGAAATTAAAACGGCTGCTAACAGCGAATGCCCACCTAAATCATCAAAGAAATCCGAATCTAGTTTAATCGGCATGTTCGGAAACAGACGGTTCAAAATTTCAAATAAAATTTCTTCGGCTGGATTTTGCGGCTGATCAGATTCACTGCGATCAATCACACTCGTAAGCGGTCTTACTTTTAACGCTTTACGGTCAATTTTTCCAGATAATAAACGCGGTACTTCTTCAATAATCTCAAAACGATTCGGCACCATATAAGGTGGTAAACGTTGAGCTAGAGTATGACGAAGCTGCTTAATTTCTATCGGTTGTTTGGCATCAAGCTCAGCTGCAATAAAAGCAATAAGCTGATCAATTCCGTCTTCTTGACGTAAAATTACTGCTGCGGTACCAATACCATCAATGTCACAAAGCGCAGCTTCAATTTCACCGAGTTCAACACGGAAACCACGGATTTTCACCTGATCATCAGCACGACCTAAGCAGTGGACTTGACCAAATTCATCAATTTTTGCCAAATCACCAGTACGGTAAAGTAACTCTTCATCCGCACTCATTGCCCAAGGGTTTTCAATAAACTTATCAGCAGTTAAATCAGGTCTGCCTAAATAGCCTGGTGCCACACTCGGACCGAAAATACACAGCTCGCCTGTTTCACCTTGAGGCAGTAATTCTCTTTCAGCGTTAATCACCAACATGCCATAGTTTGGTAGAGGTTTACCAATCGTGACGGGTTTACCGCGTTCTAACGACTCAAGGCTTGCAGTAACCGTAGTCTCAGTTGGGCCATAGGTATTAAACATTTGATGGTGAGGTAATGCCCAACGGTCCACCAGTGAGTCTGGGCACATCTCCCCACCTAAGTTAATAATTCTTAAATTAGGTACATCTTCAGGGAACAAAGCCAGTAAGGTTGGAACAGCATGTAATACAGTAATTTGTTCCTGCTTTAATGTTTGGCATAAACGTTCAGGGTCACTGACAAGCGACTTAGGTGCAATCCACAAAGTTGCACCAACCAAATAAGACAGCCAGATTTCTTCAAACGACATATCAAAAGCGACAGAAAAGCCTTGATAGACTTTATCTTGCTCTTGAATATCTAAAATATTATTTTCACTACGTAGAAAGTGACAAATATTTTTTTGAGTAATTACAATCCCTTTCGGCTTACCCGTTGAGCCTGAAGTATAAATAATATAAGCAGGTTGATCGGAGGTCGTTCTAGCTAAAGGAATATTTTCACTGAGTGGCTTTTGAAGTTCAGTATTTGTCCATTTTGTTTGTGGCACTTCAGCTAAGTGTTCATACCATTCATCGGTAGTAATCATCCCGACAGCTTCGGCATCTTCAAGACAAACCGCAATACGGTCGGCTGGCGTATCCATATCAAAAGGAAGCCAAGCTGCGCCACTTAAACAAATCGCCAATTGGGCTTTTAAAAGCTCAATACCACGAGGTACCCATAACCCAACAATATGACCAGGTTTTACCCCTCTTATCGTCAAATGTTGAGCCATAATTAAGGCTTGCTGATATAACTCCCCATACGTCAATGTTTTATTTGCTTCAATTAAAGCTGTTTTATCTGAGAGATTTTGAGCAGTTTGAATAAAAATATCGGCGAGTACTTCATCTTGCAAAAATTCGGGGTGAAATTTACCACGAATAATATTCTTCGAACTTGTTACGAATTGGTTCATTTTTTATAACTCACTTTAATTTTTTGATTTAGCTAAAATAAAGTCATGTTTGAGTTTTTCTGACCTATTAAAGAAATCAATTGCTATGTAATAAATTAAAGAGTTGAACTTAAATGAAGATTAAAGTTTTTATTTTAAGAATGGAGAGTGAACTATTAAATGAGAAGAACAATCGATTTTTATTACTTATAAATCAAACTAAGATGACAATAAGGAAAAATATAAGCACATATTTTTATAAAAATTAAATAGCGTTATTCAAAATTGATATATAACAAATTACTTATTGCACAAGGCTACTTCACGAACTAGGGCAAGAAAGGCTTTCAAACCAGCAGATTGGTTGCGTCTTCCTGAATAATATAAACAGAGACCAGACATACAAGGCATCCAATCGTCCAAAACAGAAATAAGTTGACCTGACTCAATTTCAGCACGAACATCCTGTTCCATAAAGTATCCTAGGCCAATGTTCTCTAATACTGTAGCTCTTGATAAGCTTGCTTCATCAAGGGTAATCGGTCCTTGCACATCAATTTGAATAATTTCTCCATTTTTTTCAAACTTCCAGCTAAATAGTGCACCATCAGGAAGACGTACTCGAATACATTTATGTCTAAAAAGATCTGTTGGTATTTTTGGCTTTCCGTAACGCTCCAAATACTCAGGTGAACCAACAACAACATATCTTTGAAGTTTACCAAGAGACACTGCAATCATGTCACTTGGAACAAGATGGGCAACTCGAATACCTAAATCAAAACCATCAGCAATAATGTCAACAAGTTTACCCTCAGTCACCAAATCAATATTCATTTCTGGGTAACGTCGGAGAAATTCGATAATCACAGGAGAAATAATTTCTCTCGCTGCAAATGCGGCCGCATTGATTCTTAATGTACCTGAGGGTGTTTCTCTCTGCGAACGTACAATATCTAAGGCACTATGAATATCCTGAAGAGCAGGCCCGACTTGTTCTACAAAAAGTCTGCCTGCTTCTGTCAATGAGACACTACGTGTTGTTCGATTAAACAGACGTACACCCAAATTTTCCTCTAATTTACTAATTGCATGACTTAAAGCTGTTGTAGACATCCCAAGTTCAATCGCAGCGCCACGAAAAGTTCCTCGCTTGGCGATTGCCATTACTGCTTTTAGATCATTTAAATTTGCTCGTTCCATTATCCTGATTTATTCAACTAAACATCCCATTTTATACGGATTGTTAGAACAATCGTCAAATTATAAAATTTAAAACATCAATTTAGATCATTCAAAAAGAGCGACTCATGAAAGATATACCAGAAGTGGTTAGTGCATACTTTGATGCTGATCAAGCGAACGACGTAGATGCTTTAAACCAAATTTTTTCTGACTCTGCCATTGTTGAAGACGATGGCAGTCTATACAGAGGAATTGTGGAAATTCGTACATGGTTGCTGACAATGAAAGAAAAATACCAGTACTCACTTGAAATTATTGAGGTTTCTAATACAGACCATATCAGCACGGTTTTAACACAAGGGAGTGGCAACTTTCCAAATAGCCCTGTGAAACTTAAGTTTCAGTTCACACTTGAAAATGGCAAAGTTGTTAAATTGAGGATTTATTAATGGAAGATTTTATTACTTTAAAAGGAAAACGTGCCTTAATCACTGCGGGTACAAAAGGTTCTGGCGCTGCCACAGTTCAATTATTCCATGAACTCGGCGCAACAGTACTAACTACTGCTAGAACTCAACCAGATTATTTACCGAATAATGCACATTTTGTTTCTGCTGATCTCACAACTCGAGAAGGTTGTGAAGCTATCGTCCAAGCAGTACAAGAGATATTAGGTGGTGTGGATATAATTATACACATGCTTGGTGGTTCATCTGCACCAGCAGGTGGATTCGCAGCATTAACCGATGAAGAGTGGTATAAAGAACTTCACCTAAATCTGATGCCTGCAATACGTATTGATCGTCAACTAATTCCCAATATGATTCAGCAAGGCCAAGGTGTTGTAATCCACGTTACGTCAATACAACGTTCACTTCCATTACCAGAAGCTACGACAGCTTATGCTGCTGCAAAAGCAGCGCTAGCGACTTATAGTAAAAGCCTGTCAAAAGAAATATCTCCCAAAGGTATTAGGGTTATTCAAGTCTCTCCAGGATGGATTGAAACAGAGGCATCTATTGCTCTTGCAGAGCGACTGGCTTTACAAGCTGGTACAGAATTACGAGGGTGGTAAAAAGATAGTTATGGATTCAATCGGAGGAATTCCTATTGGACGACCAGCTAAACCTGATGAAATAGCAAATCTTATCGCCTTTTTGGCATCATCCCGTGCGTCTGCAATTACAGGTACTGAATATGTGATTGATGGTGGGACGATTCCTACAATTTAATAGTCATATTGAATCACACCTATACTGTATTTTCTCTTCACTTGAGCAGTTTTAAATTACAGGTAAAAAAAAAGCCCTCGTCATTAACAAGGGCTTTTTAAGAATTTGGCGGAAGCGGTGAGATTCGAACTCACGGAGGACTCACACCCTCGTCGGTTTTCAAGACCGGTGCATTAAACCGCTCTGCCACGCTTCCAACGAGCGCTATAATATAAATAAAAACTCAAGTTGGCAAACCTTTTATTTAACTTTTAATTCAAACGCTCAAAATAAATACAAATTAATTTAGTTTTCTGGATTTTCGTTCTTTTCATAGCGAATTGTATTGATATACCAAAGCTTTTTTCCAGATGGCGTGTGTACTTCAATCTCATCATCGACTTCTTTGCCGAGCAGTGCACGAGCCATCGGCGATTCAATTGAGATATGCTGCGGGTGATGATCATAAATTTCATCGATCCCTACAATACGTAAAGTTTTTTGCTCGCCTTCTTCATTTTCAATCTCTACCCAAGCGCCGAAGTAAACCTTACCGTCTTGTTCAGGAGCGTAATCAATGATTTTTAATTCTTCTAAACGTTTTCCTAAATAGCGTACTCGTCGATCAATTTTTCTAAGTAGCTGCTTATTGTATTGATAATCGGCATTTTCACTGCGGTCACCTAAGCTTGCAGCCCAATTCACTTTCTTTGTGATTTCCGGTCGTTCTTCATGCCAAAGTTGTTTTAATTCAGCAACTAATTTGTCATGCCCAGATCGAGTGATTAAGTTAGATTTCATGATTAAAAACCACTGTTTAACAACATATCGCTTACAAGATGTAGCATTTTATACCCTATTTTCTCATATCAGAAGTGTATAAATTTTCTTCCTTAAGAAATTCATGTGTTTATGATGATATATCGAATATTTAATTGTACGAAATTTGACAATACTTTTTTTCAATACTATGATGCGCGCAGATTAAATGTTGAGCAATTTTTAACCTTCTAGAAAACTATGTAGATTTTCTACACAGTTTGTTTTTTTCATTTCATGTCATTTTGAATGACGTCATGACTGCCCACCCCTTATTGAATTTATCAACTTTTAGAAGTTATGGCAGCTTTTTGTCTAACTTTTGGGGCATAAATTACCTGTAGCGGAGACAACATGCACAGTAATTCAAGTTCAGGGTCGAGGCTTTGCCTTAACTCTTTATTTTCTTCTCTCCCGTTAAAAGCACTTGCACTTAGTACTATGCTTTTTCCATTTCATAGTATTAATGCAGGAAAAACCCTACAGTACAATACTGTAGTAAATACAAACACTTTAACTGTTGTTGCGGTAGAAAGCCCGACAACCGTTTTCAAAGAAGATCAGTTTTTACATGGTTTTGGTTACGACTTAGCCCGTAACTATGCACAAAGCCTTAATGTAAAGCTGGACTTTAAAATCGTGGCAGACAATGCCACTGCCCTTAGATGGGTTCAGCAAGGTAAAGCAAACTTTGCGATGACGACCGCTGGTTTAAGTACCATCGAGAACAAAGGTTTGATGTCTTTTTCTGCAAGCTGTGGTGACACAGTCGATCTGCAAAAAAATGGTTTAAATCCTGAGTTAAGCTGGGTGTTTAAACAAGCTGATGACCCCCTCACCCAGACCGCTAGTGGCTTTGTATGCCAAAGTAAGCAAAATGGTGTGACTCAGCAACTCGCTTCTTTCTATAATCGTAATGTGGTGAAACCAGAAGCTTGGTCAACCATTCAACGTGACTTAACGACGCGTTTACCGATTTATAAAGCGAGCTTTAAACAAAGTGCAGCTAAATACGATCTCGACTGGCATTTACTTGCCGCAATTGGTTATCAAGAATCATATTTAAAGCCAGAATCTGTTTCTCCCACAGGTGTTCGTGGCTTAATGATGCTGACCAATAGCACTGCTCGAGCAATGGGTGTGAGCAATCGTAGTGATCCAGCTCAAAGCATTCAAGGTGGCGCGAAGTATTACGACCAGATGTTAAGTGAATATGATGATATTCCTTTCCCTGATCGGAACTGGTATGCGCTGGTGGCCTATAATATGGGACCAGGTGCGGTAAACCAGATTCAGAAGCGCTTGCAAGCACAAGGGAAAGATCCGAACCAATGGGTTAATCTCTACGATTATTTGCAAAGTAATAAAACGCGTAATGGTCGATATAAGCAAGCGGTTCAATATGTCACGCGTATTCGTGCTTATCTTGAACATATCAAAACAGCGCAAACACGAATTAATATCTAATTTTATTATTTAAAAGTTGATAAATTCTTTGTTTGTGTGAATAAAAAGCTTACCTCTTGGGGTAAGCTTTTTATATGAATTCTTTTAGATTTAAGCTGTATGCTCTAATACTTTCTTAAACAAATCTTTTTGTTCTTGGCTTGGCTTAGCTGTTTGTAAAGCCATTAATTGAGACATATCACCTTGAACTTTAATTTTACCAGTCATGAATGCCTGCATAGCAGCAGCCATATCAAACTCTAAGAATACTTTACGTAAAGTTTCAGCATCCATATTTAAAGTTGTTTTGGCATTTGAAGACAAACCTTTTTGGATTTTACCCCCATCTAAAGCTAATTCGGTATTTCCAGAAGCATCTGTAACTACTAAATTAATTGCCAAATTCGCAAGAGCAGGTGGCAAATTAAGATCCCCTGCTTCAGCAGTTAATTTTTCGACAGTAGCAAACCAATCTTCAGTTAAAAATGCAGGCATGATTCTTCCTCAAATTTATTTGTTCAATTTCTCTAGTTGTCTATCCAGACAACATCATGTGAAGCAATTCTGCTTGAGCGTTGTTATAGCATGTAATTTAAATTTAGGGCTATGACTTTTTGTACGGAACATTCATTTTTTAGTATTTTGATACATTAAAGGCACTTGTTTATAAAGTGCCTTTAACATTGTCTATGTCTAGCGTTTATTCAGCAGCAAAGCTTAAGTTCACGACATCTAAACGGTTTTTAAGCTCTTCCGGATCTTTAAAATCTAACTCGCGCTGAGAATCTAAAGCTTCGAAATCGAACAATTCACGGTCCGCTAACTGAGACGGTGATACGTTTTGTAACGCACCGAAAATACTGTGTAAGCGTTTCGGATATTGTTTATCCCAGTCACGCAGCATTTCATTAAGCATTGCACGCTGTAAGTTTTCCTGCGAACCACAAAGGTTACATGGAATGATTGGGAACTGACGTAACTCTGCATATTTGATGATGTCTTTTTCTTCAACATATGCCAATGGACGAATCAGAATATTCTTCTTGTCCGATGATAAAAGCTTTGGAGGCATCGCCTTTAAACTTCCGCCATGAAACAAGTTTAAGAAGAACGTTGCAAGAATATCATCACGGTGATGTCCTAAAGCAACTTTAGTCGCACCAATTTCTTGTGCAAAGCCATATAAAGAACCACGGCGTAAACGTGAACATACTGCACAGTAGGTTTTACCTTCAGGTGTTAAACGTTTAGTAATGGTATAGGTGTCTTTTTCTAAAATGTAATATGGAATGTTATTTTCTTCCATATAACGAGGTAAGACATCTTCAGGAAAGCCCGGTTGCTTTTGGTCAAGGTTAACCGCAACAACATCAAAATTGATTGGTGCAATACGTTTAAACTGCAACATGATATCGAGCAAGGTATAACTGTCTTTACCACCAGACACACACACCATGACCTTATCGCCCTCTTCAATCATATTGAAGTCACGAATAGCATGCCCAACTTGACGGCGAAGCTTCTTGAGCAAACGGTAATAGGCCGAGCTTGTTGGAAGTTCAGGCTTAAAATTAAATCCCTGATTGGACTCAACTGGCGCGTACATAGACGAGATATACCCATAAATAAAAATACCGCGCAATTTTATATGATTCAGAAGAGAATCGCATCAAAAGAATAGTTTCAATTCTTGAAGTCGTCACATTGCTCATGCATGATGCAAAAGTGATGCTCTATTTTTGACTGAAGCGTTCAAAAAATGTGCAAAATG
This sequence comes from Acinetobacter sp. V89_4, assembly GCF_029967875.1. NCBI lineage: Bacteria > Pseudomonadati > Pseudomonadota > Gammaproteobacteria > Moraxellales > Moraxellaceae > Acinetobacter > Acinetobacter sp. V89_4. The sequence goes on along the minus strand of NZ_JASCAI010000029.1, from coordinate 55,225 downwards.
CTTACTTTTTGGACTTTTCCACAGTTTTCCACAAAACCTGTGGATAAAATTGTGGATTTCTTCGTACTTGACAAACTGTTTTGACCTTCTGTTAAGGGTTTTATTTAAATTGATCATTTTTTAACCAATGTTTTTTACCGTTTAATATCAACATGTTATTCAAGTCAATAGAATCATTTTAAAAATAATTTTTAATTTTTTTTGATGAGCATTCGAACAAAACAGCTTGATTTTTTGAAAGAGTCGAAATAAAAAAAATTACACAAAACTTCTTTAAGTAATATTTTTTGATAAACTCTTTGGCAAGTTTTAAATACCTTAAAATTGTGAATAACATAAAATGAAAAATTCGGTTCAATTTCTTATTTCTTGTTTGCTGGGGATGACCACTTTTACGGTCGGCATAACTTCGAGTTCAGCAGGCCAAATGTATATTTACCAAGATAAAAATGGTAGTACATTGCTGACTAACCGAAAAAGTTATGATCAATCACTTAAAAAAGTAAAAGTGACTTACTACCCTGATAGTAATATTCATAGTTATACGAACTGGGGAGCATCAGAAGCTTCTGTTCTGCCAAGCTACAATAAAAATAAAAATGCTTTTGATCATATTATTAAACAAGCTGCTCTACAGCATGGTGTATCTGAAGGCTTAATTAAGGCTGTCATGCATACCGAGTCAGGATTTAACGTCAATGCCCGCTCTCCAGTTGGCGCGCAAGGTCTTATGCAACTCATGCCTGCGACTGCACGTCGATTTAACGTGACCAATGCCTTTGATGCTCAGCAAAATATATTTGCAGGTGCAAAATATTTAAGCTGGTTACTCAAACGTTTTGGGGGTAATACTCAAATGGCGCTTGCTGCTTATAATGCTGGCGAAGGAAACGTTGATAAATACGGCGGTATTCCCCCTTTTCGTGAAACACAAGACTATGTACGCCGTGTAACGAGTCGATATCAAAACTTATATTCATCTGGTTCTGGTTTCTCATCTTTTTCTAATACTTCAGCACAAGTCACCTCTCAATCCTCTAATTCAGTGGAAAAGACAACAGCTCAAATAGCAACACCAGCTCCTAAATATTCCAATTCTCGTCAAATTGTGACTTTATCTAATGGAACATTTACTGATGCGCCTACAGGTACTTATGTTACAAACAATGCCACAGCAATTGCACATATTCGAATAGAGTAAGAACGTTTACTGACAGTTTATTCCGTCAAGTTTATGTGCTTTAAATTGTAAAGATCTATTACCTGATCCTTACCATTTAGGCGAATTTAGCCAATTATTCTTTAAATTTAGGTACATTCTGCTAAATGAAAGAATGTATCAATTCCTTATTTTTTTCTTGAATTTTTCCCCTAAGCCCCGCATATTAGCTGCATGATTTAGAATTTGTAAATCAGATAACATTTTATTTATAAGAGGATTTTCTCAATGATGCGGATTGGTTTGTTTTTGCTTACCAACCTCGCGGTACTGGTTGTAGCTGGCATTATTTTGTCACTCTTCGGTGTCGGTAGTTACCATGGCGCGGGTGGCTTGAATCTAGGCAACCTTTTAGTGATCTGTTTTGTGTTTGGTATGGTGGGATCTTTAATCTCGTTATTCATGTCAAAATGGATGGCTAAGAAAACGACCGGTACAGAACTGATCGACCCGAATGCTCCTCGTAACCAAGCTGAAAGCTGGTTATTGCAAACAGTCGCTGAACTTTCTCAACGTTCTGGTATTAACATGCCAGAGGTTGGTATTTTTCCATCATATCAATCCAATGCCTTTGCAACAGGCTGGAATAAGAATGATGCCTTAGTTGCATTTTCATCTGGTCTACTTGAACGTATGAACAAAGATGAGCTACGTGCTGTGCTTGCGCACGAAATTGGTCACGTTGCGAATGGTGACATGGTTACCCTAGCACTCATCCAAGGTGTCGTGAACGCCTTTGTTATGTTCTTTGCTCGCGTAGTCGGTGATTTTATCGACCGTAATGTTTTTGGTCGTCAAGATGATCAAGCCCCAGGTATGGGTTATTTCCTCATTACCATGGTATTAGATATCGTCTTTGGTATTCTCGCTTCTGCGATTGTGATGTGGTTCTCTCGTTATCGTGAATACCGTGCTGATGAAGCAGGTGCACGTTTAGCAGGTAAACAAGCAATGATTTCTGCATTATTACGTCTCCAAGCTGAGACAGAATTGCCAGATCAAATGCCAAAAGAAATGAAAGCTTTCGCGATTGCGGAAGGTAAAGAACAAGGCTTTAGCTTAGCTGCTTTGTTCCAAACCCACCCAACAATTGAACAACGTGTGGCAGCTTTACATCAATTAGATTGCCCATAAAACGTTTAACGTGAAGAGATAAAGCCTCCAACTGGAGGCTTTATTTTTATTACATGGTTTGATAGAGACCCCAAAGATAACTTGCACCCCACCAAACAGCGAAGCCAATTAAAAGTAGTACAAACGCGCCTAATAAATCGGGTATATGCAACCATAACCAACTCACCACAGGATTACGCCAGAAGGCTGAGTGCTGCTGCTTCTTTTCGAGCTTTTCATGTAAATATGGATGAACAACATGAATATCGCTCTGAATCGCATATTCTTCGCGTATGTGCGTATGAACCACATCTAATGCTTTTCTACTAGGACGTATAAAAATATCAAAAATAGTCCCAGCAACTGGAACAAAACCTACTACAGCATCTACAACTGCCAGTTTGATAACTGGAGTTAACTTGTGTTGTGGTACACCAATCTGTTTAGCTTTATAAATCGCATAACACGTCAGCACAAAACCTGCGACATCACCAGCAATCGGAATCGTGCTCAGTGCAGCATCTGCACCAATGCCCTGCTTTGTAAAAGGAATACGCACCGCGCTGTCCATCATGGTGGCAAACTTGGCAAGGTCTCGTTCTAATGCGATGACCTGTTGCTCTGTTAATTTTTTTTCTTGAGGCATCTAAATCAAATATATGAAGAGAAGTTAAACTTAATATACTTGATTTAATGCCTCTTTTTAAATTGTTTACTTTTAACTAGATGCTTTCGATCTAAATAGTGAACGTAATAACACATACATAACTGGAATAAAGAATAAAACCAGCACCGTACCAAACATAACACCACCTAAAATACTAATACCGATTTCTTGACGACTCACAGCCCCTGCACCTTGAGCAAATACAAGAGGAATCACACCTGCACCAAAAGCTAAAGATGTCATTAAAATCGGTCTTAGACGCAAGCTAGCGCCCTCTAAAGCCGCCTGAATGGCATTCTTACCCTTTTCTTGAGCCAAGGCTGCAAACTCAACAATTAAAATTGCGTTTTTACATGACAGGCCAATTGTGGTTAACAGTGCAATCTGGAAATACACATCATTTGGTAGTCCGAAAATATAAGAGAAAATGACACTTCCTCCGACACCTAACGGAATAGAGGTCATCACAGCGGCTGGAATGCTCAAGCTTTCATATAGAGCGGCTAAACATAAGAAAATAAAGCCTGCCGAAATTAAATATAACCAGACGGCCTGATTTGTCGACTTCTGTTCTTCAAAAGATAAACCTGTCCAAGCTAAACCGACATCTTTTTGCTGATTTACAAGTTGTTCAACATCTTTCATTGCCTGACCTGAACTGCTGCCACTCGCAACATCGGCCTGTAATTGCAAGGCGCTATAACCCATATAGCGTTTTACAATTTCAGGAGCGCCCCCCCAGCTAAAGTTAGCAAATGAACTAAAAGGCACCATTTCATTTTGGTTGTTACGCACAGACCAGTTATATAAATCTTCAGGTTTCGATCTGAACTCAGCATCACCTTGAATCATGACACGCTTAATACGACCACGGTCAATAAAGTCATTCACATATGTTCCACCCCACGCACTCGACAAAGTGTTGTTAATCGCGGGTAGTTCTAAACCATTTGCTAATGCTTGTTTCTGATCAATTTTGATATTGAGATTTGCTTTACTATTGGTTGATTGCTTATCAAAGTTTTCAAAAGTTGAATAATTTTTACTTTGAGTTTGCAATTGACGGAAGGTGCTATCTAGAAAATCTTGTCCTTGCCCATTTAAATCTTGAATCCATAAATCCATACCATCGGTTTGACCTAAACCATTTACTGAAGGTGGTAAAGTCACATTAATTTGAGCATTATTTAATTGACTAAAATATTTCATTGCCCGCTTTTGTATAGCATCCGCTGAGTTTTCTTTTCCAGTACGCACATCCCACGGTTTTAAAGCAATGAACCCTTGTGCTAAATTTTGCCCTGTACCCGAATTGTTTCGACCATAGCGGATTAAGACTAAATCCACATTTTTGTCTTCTTGAGTTAAGAAATATTGACGAACTTGTTCACCAATTTTCTGACTTTGAGAAATTGGAGCACTATCAACAAGCTTAATTTGAACGCTTAAAATGCCTTGATCTTCTTTAGGAATAAATCCACTTTTTAAACCGCTATAGAACAGGGCAAAAATAGCAATCAAAGCCACAAAAATCACAACAACCGACTTACTGTAACGAATGCTTGTTTGGACGATCTTGATATATTGATTTTTAAGTTGATCAATCTTTTGGTTAAACCAAACAGCCCAACGCATAGGCTGAGGGTTAGGCTTTAAAATTAAAGCACACAATGCAGGTGTTAAAACTAATGCAACAACGAGCGATAACGCCATAGCGGCAACTAAGGTAATGGAAAACTGGCGGTAAATCACCCCAATTGAGCCACCTAAAAAAGACATTGGAATAAAAACAGCAGTTAGTACCAATGTAATCCCAATTAAAGCACCACTAATTTCGCCCATTGACTCAATAGCTGCTTCTTTGGGTGTTAAGTGCTGTTCATGCATGAGCCGTTCAACGTTTTCTACGACTACAATTGCATCATCCACTAACAAGCCAATGGCGAGTACCAGTGCAAATAAGGTTAAGGTGTTAATGCTAAAACCGAGCACATATAAAACAGCAAAAGTTCCTAAAATAACAACCGGAACGGTAATACTCGGAATGAGTGTCGCGCGCCAGCTTTGCAAGAACAAAAACATTACCAGAATAACTAAAATAATCGCTTCAATAAGCGTCTTTACGACTTCCTTAATCGACTCTTGAACAAACGGCGTGTTATCACGTGGATAAACAATTTTATAACCCGCAGGTAGTTTAGTTGTAAGCTGATCTAGAGTTTGATGGATGAGTTTAGAGGTCTGAATGGCATTTGCACCCGAAGACAGTGAAATACCTAAACCTGCGGCAGGATAACCATTAATGGTGTTAAAAAACTGATAGTTTTCTGCACCCAACTCAACTCTAGCAATATCTTTTAGATAGACATAACTCGCTGTTTGGTTTGATTTCACTACAATATTTTTAAAATCTTCGACTGTTTTTAGTCGAGAACCAGCTGTAACTTTAGTATTTAAATATTGCCCATCAATAACAGGTAAATCACCAATTGCACCCGCAGCCACTTGAGTATTTTGAGCGGTGATTGCACTGGCAACATCACTTGGCATTAAATTATATTGTTTTAATTTATCAGGGTTTAACCAGATTCGCATTGCATATTGCGAACCGAAAACATCAGACTCACCCACCCCTTCAATACGGTTCAGGTTATCTACCACGTGTGTCGTTAAATAGTCTGATAGCTCAATATTCCCCGCTTTACCAGTCGAGTCATATAAACCTACCACCATAAAAGTATCGCCCAGAGACTTACTTACCGTCACTCCTTGGCGTTGTACTTCATCTGGTAAACGTCTTATCACGCCACTAATACTATTTTGTACTTGTACCTGTGCTGTATCTGGATTTGTTCCATTATCAAAACTAATGGTAATTCGGCTACGTCCCGACGAGTCGCTGGTAGAGCTGAAATAAAGTAAGTGATCAATACCTTGTATTTGCTGTTCTAAAATCTGAGTAACACTTTGCTCAACCGTTTGTGCATCTGCCCCACTATAACTTGCCGATACTGTAATTTTTGGTGGTGCAATATCGGGGTAGCGTTCTACTGGCAAATTCAGTACCGAAAAAATACCAAATGCCATAACAATAATTGCAAGTACACTGGCAAAAATAGGGCGCTGAATAAAAAATTTAGATAGCATGGCTGCTCAGAATTAAGTCGTCAATTAACGGGTGGCAATACCGAATTCGGCATCTTGATCATCAACGAGCGATATATAAAAGACAAGTAGAATTAACACAATAAATGCAATTAGGACAAAAACAAAGCAGGAATGGCTATTTCCTACAAACCCATAAAGAAGGTTTTAACAAGTGTCACTGAAAATTCATGAATTCTTCATGATCAAGTCAAACTAAATGAGCACACTGGAGCCGTTTCAACTAAAACAATATGAGTAGAATTATGTTTAAAAGAGCAATTTTATGCTTAAGTTTAATTAGCTTAGTTGGTTGTAATGACGATGATAAAACTGAAAACACACCAACTACACCAGAGTATCAACTACCTAAGATTTTAGTGATTGGGCACCGTGGCGCTAGCGCTTTACGCCCTGAACACACTCTAGCTTCATATCAAAAAGCCATTGATGATGGTGCCGATTTTATTGAACCGGATTTAGTGTCTACAAAAGACGGCGTGTTAGTTACTCGCCATGAAAATGAGATTGGTGGAACAACCAATGTAAGCACTTTAACTCAGTTTGCAGACCGTAAAACAACAAAAAATATTGATGGTAAAGACCTAACAGGTTGGTTTACAGAGGACTTCACTTTAAGTGAATTACAGCAGCTTAAAGCACGTGAACGTATTCCAGAGTTCCGACCTGCAAACACAGCCTATAATGATCTTTACCCTGTCCCGACTCTAGAACAAGTGATTGAGCTGGCTGAAGCAAATTATAAAAAAACAGGAAAAATTATTGGTTTATATATTGAAACCAAACATCCGACTTACTTTAAAAATCATAATCTGGCAATGGAAGATACTCTTCTTAAAACACTAGCCAAATATGAATATACACGTGATATTGCACCTGTCTATCTACAATCTTTTGAAGTAAGTAATTTAAAATATTTAAAAGATCAGCTCGACCTTCATAAAACCATCAAACACGCACAAATTATTCAACTTTATGACGCTAAAACCTCTCAACCAGCCGACTTCGTTGAATCTGGTGAAACTAAAACTTATGCTGATTTAGCCACAGCACAAAGCTTAAAAGACATAGCTAAATATGCAAACGGTGTAGGACCAAGTAAAGGTTATATTCTAAACTTTAATGACAATGGCTCAGTTCAAACGACTTCGTTTATTTCTGATGCGCATAAAGCTGGCTTAAAAGTACATCCTTATACTTTCCGTCCAGAAAATAATTTCTTACCAAAGCCTTTAAAATGCAGTCAAGATAAACCAGCTGAGCGCTGCCCAACTGGTGCTTTAAAAGAGTTTGAAGCCTACTTCAAAGCGGGTGTTGATGGAATCTTTACAGATGACCCAGCACTTGGCCGTGAAGCCGTTATTAATTATGAAAAAGCCGCAAAATAATTAAAGCTTTTAATAAAAAACAGGGCAATAAATGCCCTGTTTTTTTTATTTCTCTACGACATTATTAAAATAAAGTGGGATCCACTGATATTGCTCGGCGTTTACTTTATAAACATGGCCAATGCCTGGGAATGGTAAATGTGGTGCTGCAACCCATTGCTGTTTATTTGAAATTTCAGCGAACATTTTTAAACGGGTATTAATTGCCTGCTCAGAATTCACATCAAAATCCACACCAGTTTTTGGAGCATCAAACTGCAAAGAATGCGAGTGAACAATGTCTCCAACAAAAATGATTTGCTGATCATTACTCTTTAAGCGAAAGCTATGATGCCCAGGTGTATGACCGCGCGTATCGATCACTTCAAAACCTTGAATAACATCGCCATCTTTAAAGGTCTTAAATGCTTTTTTTGCTTGATATGGAGCAAGAGCAGTTTTTATGTTTTTCACAGTACCTAAATAGTTTTGCTTTTTATCTGCTGGCACTGTTTTTTCAGAAGCTGGATTTAACCAATAATCAGCTTCGCGTTCATGTGCATAAACGGTTGCATTTGGAAATACAGCTTTCCCATTTTGAGCAATACCGCATACATGGTCTGGGTGTAAATGTGTGAGCAATACTGTTTTTACATCAGCAAGTTGATAACCTGCCAATTCAATATTTTTTGCAATCGAACCCAATTGTGGGCCAAAACAACTTGCTGCACCACTATCGACAAGCGTTAAACTCTTACCATCATCTACTAAAAATGCATTGACCGAAGTTTGAATACCCTTCTCATTCACAGCAGCATATTTAGTTAATATTTTAGTTTTCTGAGTCTGATTTAAATTTTTAAACAAGTTAGGATTTAGATAAATCGTGCCATCAAGTAAAGACGTTACACGGTATTTTCCGAATTGATGCTTATAATATCCAGGTACTTGTTGAGTAGGAGTTTGCTCAGCATACGCAGCATGCATGCTACAAAATGCAAAACCCAAAGCTACACATAATTTTTTCATCTCTTCTTCTCTATTCAGTTATAAAGTCAAAATCTTTAAAAAAGATTTAATAATTTTTTAAGACCCAAATTATATAATGCATGAAATGTGTCAGAAATATAAGTAAATGAATAGCTATTCTCCTTATAAAGGTAAAACAGGCCTTAAGCGTATATTAAATGCAACGGGCTACTCGATTTCCGGATTTAAAGCAGCATATAAAAATGAAGCAGCTTTCCGTCAAATTGTTTTGATTAATCTTATTTTAATTCCAGTCAGTTTTTTTCTTGACGTAACCCGCAGTGAACACGTCTTACTCATTATCGTATGTCTATTTGCAATGATTGTTGAACTGTTCAATTCGGCTATAGAAGCAGTCGTTGACCGAGTGTCTCTTGAAAAACATCAGCTTTCTAAAAATGCAAAAGATATGGGAAGTGCGGCTCAATTTGTTGCGCTTTCTATTATTGCTATTACATGGTTGTTCATTTTATTAGGATAAAAAAAACCATGCTTATAAGTAAATAAGCATGGCTGTAACAAAGAGGAACTTCTAGCTGCTGTTCCTGTTTTTTAATATAAGTTATTGAACTTAACTATTTCTTAAAATCACGTAAAATAAAAAATCCCTGTATAAACAGGGATTTTTTTAGTTCAAGCGTTGATGCGTTATTACATCATTCCGCCCATACCACCCATACCGCCCATATCTGGAACAGCTGGTTTATCTTCTGGAATGTCAGTAATCATACATTCTGTAGTTAACATTAAACCAGCTACAGAAGCAGCGTGTTCAAGTGCAGAACGAGTTACTTTAGCTGGGTCAAGAATACCCATTTCTAACATATCGCCATATTCGCCAGTTGCAGCGTTATAACCGAAGTTACCTTCACCAGCTTTAACTGCATTGATAACTACAGATGGCTCATCACCAGCGTTTGAAACGATTTGACGAAGTGGAGCTTCGATCGCACGGCGTAAAATATTGATACCCGCTGTTTGATCGTCGTTAGCACCTTTTAGGTTGTCTAATACATTTACAGCACGTACTAGCGCAACACCACCACCAGCAACCACACCTTCTTCAACTGCTGCACGAGTTGCATGAAGTGCGTCGTCTACGCGGTCTTTCTTCTCTTTCATTTCAACTTCAGTTGCCGCACCAATTTTAATTACAGCAACACCGCCTGCTAATTTAGCAACACGTTCTTGTAATTTTTCACGGTCGTATTCTGAAGAAGATTCTTCAATTTGAGCACGGATTTGCTGAACACGCTCAGCAATAGCAGCTGCATCACCAGCACCATCAACAATTACAGTGTTTTCTTTAGAAACAGTGATCTTGTGTGCAGTACCTAAATCTTGAAGAGTTGCTTGTTCTAAAGACATACCAACTTCTTCAGAAATAACAGTTGCGCCAGTCAAGATTGCGATGTCTTGAAGCATTGCTTTACGACGGTCACCGAAACCAGGAGCTTTAACAGCACATACTTTGATAATACCGCGCATGTTGTTTACAACAAGTGTAGCAAGCGCTTCGCCTTCAACATCTTCAGCGATGATAAGAAGTGGTTTACCAGTTTTCGCAACTGCTTCTAAAACAGAAATCAATTCACGAATATTACCGATTTTTTTGTCAACAAGAAGAATGAACGGGTTTTCAAGCTCAGCTGTTAAAGTATCTTGCTTGTTTGCAAAGTACGGAGAGATGTAACCACGGTCAAACTGCATACCTTCTACAACGTCTAAAGCGTCTTCGAAGCCAGAACCTTCTTCTACAGTGATTACGCCTTCTTTACCTACTTTTTCCATCGCTTGAGCGATAAGTTTACCAACAGTAGTGTCAGAGTTAGCAGAGATAGAACCAACTTGTTCGATCGCTTTAAAATCATCAGCAGGTTTTGCATTTGAACGGATATTTTCAACTACAGTTTTTACTGCGATATCGATACCACGTTTTAAATCCATTGGGTTCATGCCTGCAGTTACAGATTTGATCCCTTCATTTAAAATTGCTTGAGCAAGTACAGTTGCAGTTGTAGTACCGTCACCAGCGATGTCGTTAGTTTTGCTAGAAACTTCACGAACAAGTTGAGCACCCATGTTTTCAAACTTGTCTTTTAAAGAAATTTCTTTAGCAACAGTTACACCGTCTTTAGTGATGTGCGGAGCACCGAAAGAACGGTCAATCACTACGTTACGACCTTTAGGGCCTAAAGTTACTTTAACAGCATCTGCAAGTACGTTTACACCTGCAATCATTTTTGAGCGAGCTGAATCACCAAATTTTACGTCTTTAGCTGACATATTAAACTCCGAATCTTTTTAAATACTGAATCTGATAATGAATTGAGTTATGGATTGATTAGCCTTCCAACACAGCTAAAATGTCTGACTCTTTCATGATTAAGAGTTCTTCACCACTTACTTTCACTGTTGTACCTGCATAAGTACCAAACAATACTTTGTCACCAACTTTAACATCCAAAGCACGTACGCCATTCTCAGTGATTTGACCATTACCTACTGCAATTACTTCACCTTGAGATGGTTTTTCAGCAGCAGAACCTGGAAGTAAAATACCGCCAGCGGTTTTGGTTTCTTCTTCTACGCGACGAATTACAACGCGATCATGTAATGGACGAATGTTGCTCATAATTAACTCCATCAGACTAAGTCTTTTTGATTAATCGTTATTGCTTTAATCCAGAGCAATAACAAAATATTTAGATGTCACTTTTGTGGGGATGAAAAAAAAGGCTTCAAGGGGAAAATGAAAAAAAACTTATCTTTTTTGGTCATTTTTTAACAGGTTGTGAAGAGTTTTTATTAAATTTAAAGCACAAAATAAAAGGGACTATTTTCATAGCCCCTTTTATTAAAAAAAATAACAATATTAAACAACAAGTTGTTGGTTATTTAACAATTCATCCAATGTTGTATTTACATGATTCAAAGTAATCAATGAAATACTACTAAACATTGTACCTTCACCATCTCGGTCAAGGCTAATAGTCGTGTTTCCAGCATCTTGCTCTACATTAATAAATTTCGCTAATGTGCTCACATCTTTAGAATAGTCAATTAATAGTTCACTTAAATCAATTTTGTCAGCTTGGAGGTCAGTTCTTACATCACCTAAAGTAAAATCTAACACCGTATCATGTCCATTCCCACCAGTCGCATCTTGGCTATTTAGCAATTGGAACAGAATGGTATCGGCACCTTCATTAGTCATATAGGTATCATTACCTTCACGCCCATTCAAAACGTTATTCCCAGAGTTACCTGTTAAAAGATTATCTAAAGCATTGCCTGTTGCATTCAGATGAGCAGAACCAACCAGTTCCAAGTCTTCTACATAACGACCACTTTCTAAACCTGTCGACCAATCAGAATATCCAACCAAACTATAACTCACAGAGCTAATTATTTTATCGTGTCCATCAAAATCAACATCTCGATAGCCAGATTCAACAAGTTGACTTTCCCAGTAACCGCTTTCTACGAAAACATCTTGATAATGGCTAGTATCTACCCAAATATCTTCATAACGACTTGTATCAATATAAACATCTTGATAATGGCTGAATTCAATATAAACATCTTCAAAATGACTAGTATCAACCCAACCTTCCTCTGAGCGGATATAAGTCAGTTCATAGCCTTCTTGCCATTGCTTATTTACAGCATCATAATGTTGTTCTACATATCGACTATAGTCGCTCTCTGATGTTCCATTATCTATATAAGTTATATTGCCCTGATTTATATATATTTTTTGTATAGTTGAATAACCACTTGTGATCCATTGCGTTTCATAAAATCCATCTGTTATTAATTGTTGTTCATAATATCCATCAACAAGCCATATCTGTTCATAATGACCTTCAGTGACCCATTCTGCATGGGTATAACTATTATCAATCCAGACATCTTTATATATTTCATACGGCTCAACAATATATTCTTGAACAAAATCACTTATATGATCAACTATATAAATATTATCTGTAGCATCACCTATAAACTGATCAACCGTGATCGTATGTAAGTCGCTAATCGCTTTACTGATAGTTTCACTACGATTTCCTGCACGATCAATAACAGTAATATCAAATGATGTCGCATTCTCATACATATAAGTAGAGAAAGTTCCATCTGCCATGACCATAGTATTTGTTACAAAAGGTTCTTGATCAGCAAAATGATATGTAACTTCAAGAGTAGCCTTACTTTCTGCATGCCCCGTGAGCTCGTCCCATCCCTTCATAGCAAGCTGTGTGGCTACATTCGGTGCTGTTGTATCATTTATAGCAACAACCGTTGTACTCTCACTCTCATTTTGATTGGCATCAACTACTTTTACCGTCAATGTTTCACCATGCCAATATTGTGACCATAAGTATGTTGTGAAACTTCCATCATTTTTGACAGTAGTTTGACCAACTAAATTATTATCATCAAAAATATTAACAGTTGAATATGCTTCCGCTTGTCCCGAAAGTACATTTCCATCTTCTAAGACAAGCTGAGTTGCTGCATTTGGTGCGACGATGTCTATAGGTGCGGTAATTTCGGTGTAAGTGCTTAGATAGCCATTTTGTTCCACAACAATGCGTAAGGTCTGTCCACTCACTTGAGGTGAGTACAACTGGATATTAAAGTGTCCTGTTTCATCTACAGAACCACCACCAATATAATTAGTAGATACGTTAAAAACATGTACATAACTACTTGCTACAGCAGTTCCCTCAATAAACAAACCATTTTCAGAAACAACAACATGCTCTGCTGATGGAGGTGCATTAATATCTGCATTAAAAGTAATATTCAATGGTGTACTTATATTTTTGGCTAAATCTATTACCGTGATAAATAATTGCTCTCCACGTAATATAGGTAGATAAATATTAGCATTGAAATATCCTAATTCATCCGATTGAGATTCTGCTCGTAAATTCCCATCCGCATCCATTACCTGAATGATTGCTTTTGAATCAGTGTGACCTGAAATTCCCTGACCATCATTGTTAATCACCACATCGTCAATCACTGGAGCAATATTGTCTAAAGGCGCAATAATTTCAGAGATTGGGCTATATTGATTGGTATTCTGGTCATAAACTCGAACTTGTAATATCTGTCCCTTTAGATAATAGTCATTTAACTCAATAGCAAAACTACCATCTTCGTTCACGACACTGTTCCACCCCCAATTAATGCTTTGACCATCCGCGGATGTAACAACAATCGTCATTCCTACTGTCGCCTTACCTGTAAGAATATGGCCATCAACATCCAATTTTAGCTCTGTTGCAGCAATGGGTGAGTTCGTAAATACAGGTACTAACTGATGAGCAACTTCACTTCGGTTGCCAGCAATATCTTTGACAACAATACTCAAATTTTGTGTCTGATATTGACTCAGATTGATCCATTGATAAAATTTTCCATCATATCCAACATACATTGTTGTGATAACTGCACCATATTGATCAATAATTTCAACAGTTGTATTTGGTTCAGCCTCACCAAAAAGCAATCCGTCTGAGGCTAATGTAATATTTGCAGCAGCTGGCGGTGCGACATCATCAATTAAAGCATTTTGTTTAACCTCAATACTTCGGTTACCTGCTATATCTACAACGATGAAAGTTAATTCCTCTCCATGTAAATAGACTTGATTAAAATAACCTGACACATTACCAGCACCATCTACATAACCAGAACCTATCACCTCACCCGCAGCATTTTTGACTTCAATCCGAGTATTTACTTCTGCTTGCGCCGTAAAGTTTTGACCGTGTGAGTCGAGCACAATATTCTCAATCGGATTTGGTGCGATATCATCAATCAAAGCATTCTGCTTGACCTCTGTACTACGGTTCCCCGCTCGGTCAATGACAACAAAAGTGAGCTCTTCGCCATGTAAATAGACCTGATATAAGTAACCAGAAACATTACCCATGCTATCGGTTGAACCAGATCCTACAACCTCACCAACAGCATTTTTAACTTCGATTCGACTATCTGCTTCCGCTTGCGCTATAAAGTTTTGACCATTTTCATTTAAGACGATGTTTTCAATTGGATTTGGTGCAATATCATCAATCAAAGCATTTTGCTTAAATTCAACACTTTGATTACCTGCTTTATCTATAACGATAAAAGTGAGTTCCTCACCTTTTAAATAAACCTGATTGAAATAGCCTGTCACATTACCAGTGCTATTGACATAACCATAACCGACAAACTCACCCGCAGCATTTTTGACACCAATAAAACTATTGGCTTCTGCTTGTGCCGTAAAATTTCGCCCATTTTCGTCAAAGATGATGTTTTCAATTGGATCAGGCGTAATGGTATCCACCAAAGCATTGAACTTAAGTTCGACACTTTGATTGCCCATTCGATCTATGACAACGAAAGTTAATTCTTCTCCATGTAAATAAACTTGGTAGAAGTAACCTGTCACATTACCTGCGTTATCTGCAGAACCATGACCTATTAACGCACCCTCAGCATTTCTGACTTCTATATTACTATTTGCTTCTGCCTGCGCTATAAAGTTTTGACCGTTCGGATCAAGTACAATATTTTTAATCGGATTTGGCGCAATATCATCAAATGGAGCCTTAACTGAAACAACATCACTCACATTTCCAGCTCGATCTTTAACAATAACTGTGAATTCTTCACCATGTAAATTAGAGCTACCCAAGAAAATAGTGAATGTACCATCAGCATTTACACTCTGACTCCACGTATTCACCTGTTGACCATTCTGATCAAAAATCTGGATGAAGGTATTTGGCTCAGCTACACCCGAAAGGGATGAACCATCTTCACTGAACGTGAGATTACTCGCAGCCGCGGGAGCAATATCATCAAGTGGCGCTTTTACAGTAACCGCGCTACTCAAATTACCAGCCCGATCTACTACAACCACCTTAAATTCTTCGCCATGCAAGTAATTAGTATCTAATGAGACGCTAAATGTTCCATCCCAATTAACATTATTATTCCACTGATTTACCAATTGACCATTCTGATCAAATACTTGAATCGTAGCATTGGGTTCTGCCATACCAGTTAGATATGAACCATCTTCGCTAAATACTAAATTAGTCGCATTTTCTGGTGCCGTATTATCGAGAAAGGCTGTTTGTTTTACTTCAACGCTGCGATTACCGGCTTGATCAATCACAACAAAAGTGAGTTCCTCACCTTTTAAGTAAATTTGATTCAAGTAACCCGAAACGTTACCAGCACTATCTACATAACCGATACCTACAACCTCACCCACAGCATTTTTAACTTCAACCTTGCTATTTGCTTCTGCTTGCGCTGTAAAGTTTTGACCATTTTCATTAAAGATAATGTTTTCAATCGCGTTCGGAGCAATGTCATCAATCAAGGCATTCTGCTTGACCTCTGTACTGTGGTTACCCGCTCGGTCAACGACAACAAAAGTGAGTTCCTCACCATGTAAATAGACTTGATATAAGTAACCTGAAACATTCCCCATGCTATCGGTTGAACCAGATCCTATGACTTCACCAGCAGCATTTTTGACTTCAATTTGAGTGTTTGCTTCTGCCTGAGCTGTAAAGTTCTGTCCGTTCGCATCAAGTACAATATTTTCAATCGGATTTGGTGCAATATCATCAGTTAAAGCGTTTTGCTTGATCTCTGCACTGCGGTTACCAGCTCGGTCAACGACAATAAAAGTGAGTTCTTCTCCATGTAAATAGACTTGATATAAATAACCTGACACATTACCAGCGCCATCTACATAACCTGAACCTATGACCTCACCCGCAGCATTTTTGACTTCAATTTGAGTGTTTGCTTCTGCTTGCGCCGTAAAGTTTTGACCGTTTGAGTCGAATACAATATTTTCAATCGGATTTGGTGCAATCTCATCAATCAAAGCATTCTGCTTAACTTCTGTACTACGGTTACCCGCTCGGTCAACTACAACAAAAGTAAGCTCTTCGCCATGTAAATAGACCTGATACAAGTAACCAGAAACATTGCCTGTGCTATCTGCTGATCCATAACCAATAATGTCACCATTGGTATTTTTAATTTCAATCTGGCTATTTGCTTCAGCCTGAGCTGTAAAGCTCTGTCCATTGATATCTAATACAATATTTTCAATCCGATTTGGTGCGATATCATCAGTTAAAGCACTCTGCTTGACCTCTGCACTACGGTTACCCGCTCGGTCAACTACAACAAAAGTAAGTTCCTCACCATGTAAGTAAACTTGCGGGAAATAACCAAATACATTACCTAAGCTATCGGTATAACTAGTAGTAATCTTATTTCCAGCCTGATCTAATATTTCAATAGAGCTTCCAGCTTCTGCCTGAGCTGTAAAGCTTTGGCCATCTTCATTGAAGATGATATTTGCAATCGGATTTGGTGCAATGGTATCAATTAAAGCATTTTGCTTAAATTCGATACTGCGATTACCAACTCGATCTATGACAACAAAAGTAAGTTCTTCACCATGTAAATAGATTTGATTGAAAAAGCCTGAGACATTACCAGCACTATCTGTAGAACCCCAACCCGTCTGATTACCTAATGAATCAAAAACTTCAATCTGACTATTCGCTTCTGCTTGTGCTGTAAAGTTTTGACCGTTTGCATCAAGTAAAATATTTTTAATTGGATCCGGTGCAATATCATCAAGTGGAGCTTTAATTGAAACAGCTTCACTCTCATTTCCGGCTTGGTCTTTAACAGTGACCGTGAATGCCTCTCCATGTAAATTATTGCTACCTAAGAAAACAGTAAATGTACCGTCCGAGTTTATGGTGTTATTCCATATATTCACGAGCTGACCATTATGATCAAAAACCTGAATCGTAGTATTCAGCTCTGCTACACCTGTAAGATATGAACCATCTTCTGAGAAAACTAAATTGCTGGCTGGTGTAGGAGCAACTGTATCAGCAGTAATTACAGTATCGGGGCTTACTTGCCCACGAGCATCCTTAATTGATAAGAACAACTGCTCACCATCAACAAGAGGACGGTCAAGCTGGAGTTTAAAATAACTTGATCCATTCCAGCCATTATCTTCACCGACTTTAATTTCAGCTACGACTTCACCTTTGGCATCTTTAACAATGAGAGTACTATTATTTTCAGCTTGCCCACTTATCACTCCGTCCGAAGTAAAGCTATCTACATGGGGGGCAAAAGCATAGTTAGGCGCCTGTATCTGAGCTGCTAAACTTACATTTCCATTTACATCGGTAGCCGTGACATAAACCGTCTCAGCATTAGTTAAAAACACACCTAGTTCTATCGAGAAACTTCCACTCTCGTCGGTCCAGTTATTCCAAAACCATTTATTAAGAATGTTTCCTTGTCCATCTTTAACTAAAATTTCAGAGAAAGGTTCTGCATGACCATAAACTAAATCACCAGCATCATTAAAATTTAAATCTGTTGGAACAGGTGGAGGAGTCAGATCTACAACAATATTCTGCTCAGGGCTCATCAGACCTTTATTATCAATAATTTGAACGGAAATTTGCTCTCCATCAATTAAAGGTCGGTTTACACTCAAGCTAAAATGACTAAATTCATTCCAACTATTGTCATCACCTAATGTAACCTTTCCTAATTCATTACCGTCAGCATCACGCACAATTACCGTACTATTATCTTCAGCAAACCCAGAAATTAAGCCTTCTTGTGTAATACGTTCAACATGTGGAATATAAGCAAAGTTTGGAACTTCGATTAGGACTTCACTCGTATTTTGATTTTTATCTACTACTTGTACGGTAACCGACTCACCTTCTTTTAAAAATTGGAACACAGGTAAACTTGCAAAGCCTTGTTCATCTGTAACACCGTTAGCGATTAGATTTCCTGTTCCGGAAAACACAAGAATAAGGCTGTTAGGTTCATTGACATGTACTGATAAAGTTTCGCCACTGATATCAAATTGTGGAGTTTCTAAAAATACTGCGGGCGTATAGTCTGCGGTAATATATTGTGGATGGCCTGAAACATTATCTTTATCGGTAGAGATAATAATTTGAGTACCTTCCTTCAAAGGTTGGTCGAGGGACAAAGTAAATGGTCTGACTTCACCTAATTCCATTACATTAAAAGGCGTAATACCTGAACCCTCAAATGCAATGGAGTTAAACTCTTGTAGGATATTTCCATTCTGATCTTTTACAATAAAATGACTACCTTCAGTCGCATAACCAGTGATCACACCTTCTGGACTAATTCTTGTAATACTAATAGCAGGAACTTCAGTAACTAGTCCAATTGATGATTTTTCGCTGCTGTATCCATTATAAGTAGCGACTGCATACACCTCTTGATTTGAGTTAATCGAAAGGTTTTGTAAGGTGAAGTTACCCTCTTCATTGGCTATTGTACTTGCAAGCCAATCACCATTTTTATTGTAGATATCGACTTTACTTCCTTTATGTGCGCTACCCGAAATGATAGCTCCATCTATATTATTAAAGGTTAGTGAATCTAGTGTTGGTGAATTCGGAGTATGATCTACATTATAATTTTGAATCTGTTTAATAATCGCTGTATTGCCAGCTTGATCAGTAAGGCTAATATCAATTGATATATTGGTTTGCGACTCTTCTGACCACAAGAACTCTGCTGGAATTTCAGCAACCCATTCTTGAGTTAGCTCATCAAAATGAAAGTTATAAACAACATCATTTAATGTCGTATTTATTGAAGTCAGTGAGCTATTTAAATCTGTTGGTAGATTATCTACGTCCAGTCTTATAGAAATAACTTGATCTTTTTCAACTAGACTTATTGTATTGTCTTCAGTAATCGGCTTTACAGTTACTGCAATTGCTTCAACATTTAAAGAATTATCTACAACCACTTTTTGTACAGCGGTTTCTGAGGTATTGCCTGCAAGATCCGTTACTACGGCTTTATAGAGATAAATACCATCAGCTAAATCTTTTTGTTCAGCTGTTGTTTCCTGCCAAGTTTTTCCTTCATCTTTCGAAATTTCATAGTGGTCTAGTAAAGCAGCTTGTTCGCCGATCACAATTGGTTGAGTTAGCTTCAAAGTAAAATTATTATCTTGCGTAATCCGATCCGTTGCTGAAACACCTGTATCGCTCAAATCAGATAAAGTCAGTTCACCTGCTTGCGGTGCTGTTGTATCGACAACGACTTTTTGTATAGCGGTTTCTGAGGTATTACCTGCAACGTCTGTTACTACAGCTTTAAATTGATAAATACCATCAGCTAAATCTTTTTGTTCAGCTGTTGTTTCCTGCCATGTCTTACCATCATCTTTCGATATCCAGTAAGTGATTTGGCTATTTGCTTCTTGTCCACTAATCTTTAAATCAAAAGTTTGATCTTGCGTAATCTGATCCGTTGCTGAGACGCCTGTATCGCTCAAATCAGATAAAGTTAGTTCACCTGCTTGCGGTGCTGTGGTATCCACAACCACTTTTTGTATAGCGGTTTCCGATGCATTTCCAGCTCGGTCTGTTACTACAGCTTTGTAAAGATAACTTCCATCCACTAAATCTTTTTGAGTTACTGTTGTTTCTTGCCACGTCTTACCATCATCGGTAGAGACCAAATACGTTACTCGACTTCCACTTTCCTGTCCCTCAATCTTTAAAGTGAAGTTTTTATCTTGAGTGATCTGGTCGGTTGTTGAGGCGCCTGAGTCTAAAAGATTTTTGAGAATCAAATTACCTGGCTCAGGAGGCGTCGTGTCTTTAGGATCTTTCCTTGACAATAAAGCAATTGTTCCTGCGCCTGCTAAAGCACTGACCACCCCAGTCCAGAGAGGTATAGAAGATGAAGAGTCTATAAGTTTTGGTGCATCTTTTACTTCTAAATAATTAACAGTAGTCTGTCCAGTAGTATCTTCACCTAAACTGGCAGTCCAATAACTCTGCCCTTCATTTAAAAGAATTTGCGGGTTTTCGCTAATAAAATAGTTTTCTAAAATAATTTCAGTTCCATCTTTTAGATGAATAATTGCATTATTTCCCTCTCTTGTTATTGAGGCAATTTTTTCTGGGCTTATATCGATTTTTGCGATTTCTTTAGGATCTACTACAATAGTTTTTGTCTGGCCTACATCAATATCAACTGTATTATTTTTTGAAGCATTATTTGCCATTAATGATACTTGTACCATTTATTCACCATGAAATTTTAAATATTATTAAGTTTTTCTAAAATATTAAGTCAATAGATACTCATTTTATAAAATATTATTAAATTTCACAAAATACTAAAACCCTTATTATAGCTAGTTAAAAACATGGCTTTTTATATAGTTAAAAATTTTTATGTATCCATTAATATTATTTTTAAAATGATAAAACATTTAGAATGTTTTCCTATTCCCCATATATAGAATTTAAAGCTTAGGCATTGTAATGGATAAAATTTTATCAATCTACTCTTAAATTAAATGTCTTATAGAATTGTTATAAATTAAATTAATTGAAAAATCTTTAAATCGTAATTAAACCAATAATGATTAATTCTTCCTTCATTTGAAATGACATTAAAACTATTTGGAACATGATAATGCAAGCGGCTAGATGTCGCTGTTCCTGCATGAATATCATAAATAGGGTGATCTATTTCTAATTGATAAATTTGCGTTAAATCATATACGGCTGTTTTATGAAGATGCCCATGTAACATACCAAATAGCCCTGTCTTACTCCATTTTTCGAGAGCCATTTTCCCTAATACGGGACAATCTTTAATACCATGCTCATCATCAGGCGGGGTATAAAAAGGCTGATGAAAAACAACTAATTTGATTTTATTCTCTGGCCCTTGCTGTAATCTCTCATATGTAGTTTGAATTTGCTCAATCGAAATATGTCCACGCGTATGATAACGGCGGCGTATACTGTTTACGCCAACAATATAGAAATGTTCAGTTTCTAAAGTTGGTTCAAGCTGGCCAAAAAAATATTGATAGCGAGTAAATGGTGAGAAAAAACGGTTCCAGACATGGTACAACGGAATATCGTGATTACCAGGCACAACAATATAAGGAATATTAAGACTATCTAAAAACTGACGACAATTATAAAACTGTTGATATCTGGCTCGCTGAGTGATATCTCCACTCACAACAATAACTTCAGGTTTATGTTCAGTACAAAAAAGCCGAATTGCATCTAAACAGGCCTCAATTTCTGTTCCAAAATGCAAATCAGACAGATGTAATAACATTGGGCACCATAATATTTAAAGCATTCTTTTCTACAGTGAAATTTAATGGTGTTTTCATCTCTAAAATTTCACCATCTAAAGCTACAGTAAGTTTTGATTTTTTTGCACATTCAACAATGACATGATCAGCACAAAAACTATAAACATCTTTTGTCTCTTCAACCTTTCCCTGAATCCATTGCCAAAGCATATTTAATAAGCTAAGCCTATCACTTTTTGTAATGACCACTCCAGCGACTCTCCCTTGTGCAGCACAATCAGCAATTCTTAATTTCATATCACAAAGTTGCAGTTGATTATTACCAAAGAAAATTAGTGGGGTTTTGACTGGATATTTTTTTCCATCAACTGTGACGGAAAGCTTCAAAGATTTATTTTCTCTTAATAAAACATCTAAAGCTGAGGTATAGGCATGTAAGGGTAAACGTCCTAAGTATTTATTGTAGAGCTCACGTTTTTTTATAAACAATGGATAAAGGCCTAGGCTCGCATTATTTAAGTAAATATGATCATTAATAGTCGCAATATGTACAGAACGGGGTGTACCTGTAGCAATGACTTCAGCCGCCTCTAACAAATCTAAAGGAATATCTAAAACTTTAGCGACGTAGTTAAAAGTCCCCAAAGGTAAAATTCCCATAGGAATATTGGTATGACGAAGTTTTGATGCCACTGCATTTAACGTCCCGTCTCCACCTGCTGCCACAACAACGCCTAAATTTGCGTTTTGACTATGCCGATGAATCACTTGATTCATTAAATCATCAAATGAAACATCTTCCGCTAATTCAAAAACTTGTATTTCAAAACCAAATTCGGTGAGTACAGTCATTAATTGCTCATACATATCTTCATGTTTTGAAGCATGAAAACCCGACTTCTGGTTATAGATGATAGAGAGAGGTTTTAAAGTCCGCATTTTTATTATCTTAAAGAGGATTCACCTTGTATTTTGTATAGAAAATCGCCTAATAAAAGTCTCTTTATGTAAATTTCGAATGATGATCATTTGTTTAATCAATAATAATTCTCAAGAAAAATTTAAACATCAAGTTATTGATTTTAAAAAAAATAAATAATATAAATAACACACATACAACATAAAAATGTAAAGAATAAAATACATCAAAAAACAATAAATATATGATTTAAATTAAAAAAAATAAAAAATCAAAATATCTATTTCTTATTCTTTAGTCTTATTTTTTTTATGATTTTGTGCTTTAATACAGCCACTTTTTTATTTGATCTTTCATTGTACCTCAATGAATGACTTGTACGTTGTACATATTTTGAATAGGCCTCACCATGACCACAGTGAACGCACCAGAATTCGTTCGTCATCCTAAGCTTATCGCATGGGTTGAAGAAATTGCAAACTTAACCAAACCAGCAAAAATCGAATGGTGTGACGGAAGCGAAGAAGAGTATCAACGTCTAATCGACTTGATGATCGCTAACGGCACCATGCAGAAATTAAACCAAGAAAAACATCCTGGTTCTTATCTTGCAAATTCTGACCCATCTGATGTTGCGCGTGTTGAAGATCGTACTTACATTTGCTCTCAAAAGAAAGAAGATGCTGGTGCGACAAACAACTGGGAAGAACCAGCTGTTATGCGTGAAAAGTTAAATGGTTTGTTCGAGGGATCAATGGAAGGTCGTACAATGTACGTTGTGCCTTTCTCTATGGGTCCACTTGGAAGCCATATTGCTCATATCGGTATCGAGTTAACTGACTCTCCTTACGTTGCTGTTAGCATGCGTAAAATGGCACGTATGGGTAAAGCAGTTTATGATGTGTTAGGTACAGACGGCGAATTTATTCCTTGTATTCATACCGTAGGTGCTCCACTTGCTGAAGGGCAAAAAGACGTTGCATGGCCTTGTAACCCTGAAAAATACATCGTTCATTACCCAGAAACTCGTGAAATCTGGTCTTACGGTTCTGGTTATGGCGGTAACGCATTACTTGGTAAAAAATGTTTAGCACTTCGTATCGCTTCTGTTATGGGTCGCGAACAAGGTTGGTTAGCTGAACATATGCTTATTCTTGGTGTGACTAACCCACAAGGTGAAAAGCACTATATCGCTGCAGCATTCCCATCTGCATGTGGTAAAACAAACTTCGCAATGTTAATTCCACCAGCAGGCTATGAAGGCTGGAAAATTGAGACTGTAGGTGACGATATTGCTTGGATCAAACCAGGTGAAGATGGTCGTCTATACGCAATCAATCCAGAAGCTGGTTTCTTTGGTGTTGCTCCTGGTACAAATACCAAGACTAACCCTAACTGTATGGCAACTCTTCACAAAGATGTTATTTATACAAACGTTGCGGTAACTAACGACGGTCAAGTATGGTGGGAAGGTCTTTCTAAAGAAATTCCAACTAACTTAACTAACTGGAAAGGTCAACCTCACGTAAATGGTGAAAAAGCTGCTCATCCAAATGCGCGCTTCACTGTTGCTGCTGGTCAATGCCCTTCTATCGATGCTGACTGGGAAAATCCAGCAGGTGTTCCGATTTCTGCATTTATCTTCGGTGGTCGCCGTGCAGATACGGTTCCTTTAGTTTCTGAAGCTTTTGATTGGGTTGATGGCGTTTATAAAGCTGCAACTATGGGTTCTGAAACTACTGCTGCTGCTGTTGGTCAACAAGGTATCGTTCGTCGTGATCCATTCGCGATGCTTCCGTTTGCTGGCTACAACATGGCTGACTACTTCGATCACTGGTTAAGCCTTGGTCAAGAAGTAAGTACAAAAGCTGAAGCTGCTGGTAATAAATTACCAAAAATCTTCAATGTAAACTGGTTCCGTCGTGATGCTGAAGGCAACTTCGTATGGCCTGGTTTCGGTCAAAACATGCGTGTTCTTGAGTGGATCATTGACCGTTGTGAAGGTCGTGCAAACGCTGTTGAAACACCAATTGGCCTTGTTCCAACTTACGATGACTTGAACTGGGAAGGTACTGAATTCTCTAAAGAAGAATTTGACCTTATCACAGCTCAAGATAAAGATCAGTGGGTTACTGAAATTGAAAGCCACACTGAGTTATTCAATAAACTTGGTGAGCGCTTACCAAAAGCATTAAAAGAACGTCAAGCAGCTTTACTTGAAGCTGTAAAAACTGGCTTCTAATTGCTAAATATAAAAAAGGTCGCCTTGTGCGGCCTTTTTTATTATGCGGCATCATCTTTTTGTCGACGTCCAGCCAAATAGCTTTCCAAATTTTTTACTTGTTTTTCATCAAATGCCAAACCTAACTTAGTTCTACGCCACAATATATCTTCTGCCGTATTTGCCCATTCATTTTCACATAAATACTGAACTTCAGATTCAAATAAACCATAACCAAAATCTTGCCCTAACTGCTCAAGAGCTTTTCGCTCATGCAAAATATCCCAAACCCTAGAGCCATAGGCATTTGCCCAGCGAGTAGCAAGCTGCTCGGTTATCCCTTCAACTTGGTTTTGAATCTCTATAACTAAATCTTCAAGTGTGGTCCAATTCTCCGCCCCAGGTAATACTTCATTTGCAGTCCATTCATCTCCCATATCTGTAAAAAACGGGCCAAGTTGCTCCAGAGCCGATTCAGCTAATTTCCGATAAGTTGTAATCTTGCCACCAAATACCGACAGCAAGGGAGTTGTTTTATCTTCAACTTGCAATGCCACAGTATAGTCACGTGTAACTGCAGATGGATTATCTGACTCATCATCACATAAAGCTCGAACTCCAGAAAACTGACTGACGATATCTGTACGGGTGAGCTGCTTTTTAAAATGTGAATTTGTGACTGTCAAAAGATAATCTATTTCTACATCGGTAATCTCTACCTTTTGTGGATCATCCAAATATTCCTGATCTGTTGTACCTATTAATGTGTATTGTTCTAAATAAGGAATGGCAAACACAATCCGTCTGTCTTCATTTTGCATAATAAAAGCTTTATGACAATCATAGAGTTTAGGCACAACAATATGACTTCCTTGTATCAGCCGAATTTGATATGGCGATTTTAATTGTAGGTTTTCACTAATAATTTCTTCGACCCAAGGACCTGTTGCATTCACTAAGGCTTTTGCTCGTATTTGATAAGACTCAGCCCCGCTTTGTAGTTCCAAATGCCACAGTTCTTGTTGCCTATAAGCCTTAACACATCTTGTTCGTGTTACCACCTTGGCACTCTTCTCTTTAGCTTGTAGCGCATTTAGCACAACAAGACGTGCATCATCTACAGTACAGTCCGAATATTCAAAACCACGCGTTATAGCTGGTTTTAGGGGGCTATCTTCTTTGAAATAAATAAGATTTGACCCTAATAATTTTTCTCGTTTTCCTAAATGATCATAAAAAAATAGGCCTGCCCGAATTAACCACGCAGGACGCAAATGTGGTCGATGAGGCATAATAAAACGCATTGGTTTAATAATATGTGGGGCTTTAGCCAACAAGACTTCACGCTCTGCTAAAGCTTCTCTAACCAATCGAAATTCTTTATGTTCTAAGTAGCGTAAACCGCCGTGAATTAATTTACTGCTCGCAGATGAGGTGTGACTAGCTAAATCATCTTTTTCACATAAAAATACCGATAAGCCCCGACCTGCCGCATCATTAGCAATACCGACGCCATTAATACCGCCACCAATCACGGCAATGTCATATATTTTTGAATAATCATTAGGCTGTACTGTCATTTCTCATTTTCTTTTTATTGTTGATCTTATAAAAATTAAAACATCAAATTGATGAAACAACAATCAAAAAAGTAGAATAATCAATTTTAAATAACCGAGTATTTAGCGTTAATTGATTACCCTACTATTAAATTTAACCAGTTAAAGAACAGATCAATCCTCAGCCCAACTTTGACTACGCTTAACTGCCTTCAGCCAACCTTTATAAATAACTTCAGATTGCTCACAAGACATTTTTGGTTCAAATACTTTTTCTATCGCAGACTTATTTCTTAACTCATTAAGATCTTGCCAGAAACCCGTTGCCAATCCTGCAAGAAAAGCTGCACCCAAAGCAGTAGTTTCTTTCATTATTAGGCGTTCTACTGGGGTTGATAAAATATCGGCTTGAAATTGCATCAAGAAATTATTTTCCGTTACCCCACCATCGACTCTAAGTGTACGAAGCTCTTCTTCTGCATCTTGCTGCATCGCATCAAGTACATCTCTTGTCTGATAAGCAATTGACTCTAAAGTTGCACGAATAATATGTTCTATACTTGCTCCACGAGTGAGACCAAAGATTGCCCCACGTGCTGTCGGATCCCAATAGGGAGCCCCTAAACCTGTAAAGGCAGGTACAACATATACACCATTGCTGTCTTTTACACGTGTTGCATAAAGCTCAGAGTCTTTAGCATTCTTAATTACTTTTAACTCATCACGAAGCCATTGTACGCAAGAGCCACCATTAAACACGGCGCCCTCTAAGGCATAGTTCACTTCACCATTTGCACCACATGCAATCGTCGTCAGTAAACCATGCTCTGAACGAACAATCTTTTTACCCGTGTTCATGAGTAGAAAGCAGCCTGTGCCATAGGTATTTTTTGCTTGCCCGGGTTCTATACAGATTTGCCCGAAAAGTGCAGCTTGTTGATCCCCTGCTATACCAGCAATCGGAATCCCCACTTCTTGCCCGCTAATGGTATGTGTGTATCCATAAACCTCGGATGAACTACGCACTTCGGGTAGCATTGCTCTAGGAATATCTAAAGCTTGTAAAAGTTTTTCATCCCATTCGAGCTTTTCAATATCAAAAAGCATGGTTCGCGAAGCATTGGTAAAATCAGTGACATGGACTGCGCCATTAGTTAATTTCCAGATTAGCCATGTGTCCACCGTACCGAACAATAACTCCCCTTGCTCAGCGCGCTCACGACTTCCTTTTACATGGTCCAAAATCCATTTAATTTTTGTAGCAGAAAAATAAGGATCAATAACTAAGCCAGTTGTTTTACGAATATATTCTTGCCAACCAGCTTTATGCAATTGATTACATATTTCAGTTGTCTGTCGGCTTTGCCAAACAATTGCATTGTAAATCGGCTTGCCTGTTTTCTTATCCCATACAATTGTGGTTTCCCGCTGGTTTGTAATCCCAATTGCTGCGACTTGTTCACTCTTGATGCCAGCTTGAGCTAGAGCTTCTACCCAAACAGCACTTTGTGTGGCCCAAATTTCCATAGGATCATGCTCAACCCAACCTGGCTGCGGATAAATCTGAGTAAATTCTTTTTGAGCAATACTTACAACGTTAGCATCATGATCTAAAACAATTGCTCTTGAGCTTGTTGTTCCCTGATCAAAAGCAACAATATATTTTTTCGGGCAATTTGACATCTGAATGTCCCTTTCATTATCCACACACATCTAGCCCATAATGCCAAGACATCATGCCTAACTGTATTTATTTAAAATTTTCTTTGGAATATATCATTATTTTTAAGAGATATAGGTTTTCTTGGCTTAAACATTACGCATTCTTTATCACTTTTTACTACTTGGAAAAAATAGTATGTCAAAGATTGGAGTAAGACTATAAAAATGAGCTGATCGGCCAATTTGAAATCACATGAATATTCAACTTATTCCTTTGCTTAAATAATAAACATTGTTTTACAGACATAAAAAAAATAAAGTGAAATACTCCTCTGGATAATATGTAAAAACGGAATAAAACTTCTCTTTTTTAGCATTCAACCCAAGCGAAACATGGAGCGACTCATGGTTGATCAACCTTCTACCGCAACAACTCCGCATTCTAATTTAGATACAAAAACCCGGCTAAAATCAATTTTGGGCGGTTCCGCGGGTAACCTTGTCGAATGGTACGACTGGTACGTATATGCCGCATTTACGCTCTATTTTGCTCATGCATTTTTCCCAAAAGGAAGTCAAACAGCTCAACTTCTTCAAGCGGCTGCAATTTTTGCTGTAGGTTTTTTAATGCGCCCGATCGGTGCATGGATTATGGGAATCTATTCAGACCGTAAAGGACGTAAAGCAGGTCTCACTCTTTCCGTTACTTTGATGTGTGTAGGCTCACTTCTTATTGCTGTGACACCAAGTTATGAAAGTATTGGTGTATTTGCCCCTCTTTTATTAGTTGTCGCTCGTTTAATTCAAGGTTTGAGTGTAGGCGGTGAATATGGTGCCAGTGCCACTTATTTAAGTGAAATGGCCGAAAAAAATCGGCGTGGTTTTTTCTCAAGCTTTCAATATGTCACCTTAATTGCAGGACAACTAACGGCTTTATGTGTTCTTTTAATATTACAAATGGTGTTAACCGAACAACAGTTACATGATTGGGGATGGCGTATTCCATTCTTTATTGGTGCTTTACTTGCCATTGTTGTGTTCCGTATTCGTCGTGGCTTATTAGAAACACAATCTTTTAAAAATGCCCAAGCTGAAAAAGACCAACCACAATCGGGCATGTTTGCTTTATTCAAACACTACCCTAAAGAAGCTTTTACAGTATTATTTTTAACAGCTGGCGGAACTTTAGCTTTTTATACCTATACCACTTACCTACAAAAATATTTAGTAAATACGTCCGGATTTACAAAACCCGAAGCCACTCAAATTACCACGTTAGCGCTATTTATTTTCATGTGCTTACAACCTGTAGCGGGTGCTTTGTCAGACCGAATCGGTCGAAAACCTCTTATGATTTTCTTCGGAATAACGGGTGTTTTATTCACATATATTTTATTTGATGCACTCGCAAACACGCATAACTACTGGACAGCTTTCTGGTTATGTTTTGGAGGTCTAGTGATGGTGACTGGCTACACTTCAATTAATGCTGTGGTTAAAGCAGAGCTCTTTCCTGCGCATATTCGAGCTTTAGGGGTAGCTTTACCCTACGCGATTGCCAATACATTATTTGGCGGTACAGCAGAGTTCTTTGCTTTAAGTTTTAAAGAAGCTGGACATGAATCTTGGTACTTTATTTATGTGAGTATTATGATCTTCATTTCACTTATTATTTATATTTTTATGAAAGATACTAAGCATCATTCAAAAATTAAAGAACATTAATATTTTAACAAAAGAGCTAATATCGCCAGCCGATGTTAGCTTAAATCGTGCGATTAAGCCCCAACAATCGCTGTGTTTTATGAGATACTAGAGATAAGAATATAAGGATGATACTGATGAATAGAAGTATTTTATGTTTGGCATTAAGCAGTATGTTTGTTTTAACCGCTTGTCAGACCACCCCTCGACAATACAATGGTTCAACTGGCTACCAGATTGAAAACCAAACAAAAACTTCGGCAACTTTAGCTTACACATTGGCTAGCCGCACTAATCAGCAGTTAGATGAACGTAAATTGCAACGTGCTTGTCAAAATGTATTAGGCGCTCAAAAAGTTTATAAATTATCAGTTCTAAGCATTAATGAGATTTCAAACCCAGCTCAACAAGAACATTATGGTGTTCAATTGGGTGAAACTCGTGCCTCATTTGGTTTATCGAATACGCCTAGTTTAAACAATGGCGAAGACTATGCAACTCGCCAAGCGCTTGAAGCACGTCCAAGTACATTAAAAGTAGTTCGTTATACTTGCTCATAATATAAATAAGACGCTGTTCTTTTACAGCGTCTTATAAAAACTTACATTTCTAAACTCTTTAGCTTCATCAAGATCTGGCCATGTCGATGCACTTCTTTCATCAATTTTTTGATATTTTGGATGACTAAAGTTTTTAACACGACTATCTGCGACC
Source organism: Acinetobacter sp. V89_4 (assembly GCF_029967875.1). NCBI lineage: Bacteria > Pseudomonadati > Pseudomonadota > Gammaproteobacteria > Moraxellales > Moraxellaceae > Acinetobacter > Acinetobacter sp. V89_4. Next base: position 24,673 of record NZ_JASCAI010000029.1, on the reverse strand, counting down.
CAAACCTCTGGCGAAAATTTCAAAAATTCATCTAAAAAGAAACGATTGCACTGGTCATACAACACATCAGCAGCTAATAAAACATCAACTTGCTCTGCTTTATATAAATCGTCTAGATATTCTAGCTCAACATCATTCAACAAAGCATTTTCACGGCAGGCAGCAAGACTAACTTGATCAATATCACAACAAATTACTCTTTTAGCACCAGCCATTTTAGCTGCAATTGCGACTACGCCCGAACCTGCACCAAAATCTAGAACAACTTTATTTTTAACATGATGAGGCTCTGCAAGTAACCACTGCGCCATTGCTAAACCAGATGCCCAGCAAAAAATCCAATATGGCGTGTCATTCCAGATACGGCGAATAACCTCATCATCTAAGCGATCGGTTGGGAAAACGGGTGGAATCAACCACAAGGAAACAGGCGTCCCTGGTAACTGTTGTACCATCAACTCACAATGAGGAATAACTTCATGCAAGGCTTGAAGTAAATGTTCAGGGGCTTTGGCAAATTGAAAGGTGCAGCTCATAAATAAGCTCAAAAAATTATAATTACTATTTGATCATCTACATCGCGAGCAAGACTAAAACAGCGGCTTATAACATGATAGCGTTTAGTTACTAAAAAATACGTTAGTTCAATTCCAATGTATTAATTACAGCAACCGTTTTGGTCTTGCCTAGCTTCGCTACTCATCCCGAAAGAAAAGTAACATACGTGCTCCTAACATTTACACTAAACAGTAGGACGCCGTCGTGAATAAATTAAATTAACCTAAAGCTTTTTCAGCAGCTTCTACAGTTTGACGAATCAAAGTTGTAATTGTCATTGGACCTACACCACCTGGTACTGGCGTGTAAGCAGAAGCTATTTCTTCAATACCTTGTAGCTGAATGTCGCCTACACCACCGCCATCACGTGGATGGAAACCAGCATCAACAACTACTGCACCTTGTTTAATCCAGTCTTTTTGGATGAGTTCAGCTTTACCTACAGCACCAACAATAATGTCAGCTTGTTTCACAAGCTCAGGTAAATTTTGAGTACGTGAATGACAAATCGTTACTGTTGCATTCGCTTGCAATAGCATCATTGCCATTGGTTTACCTAAAATTGCTGAACGACCAACCACAACCGCATGTTTACCAGCAATTTCAATGTTGTTTTCTTTTAAAATGGTCATAATGCCCGCAGGAGTTGCTGAACCATATGCAGCTTCGCCCATAGCCATACGGCCAAAACCAAGACAAGTTACACCATCAACATCTTTAGCTAATGAGATTGCATCAAAACATGCGCGCTCATCAATTTGTGCAGGAACGGGATGTTGTAGAAGAATACCGTGAACATCTGGATTAGCATTTAGCTTTTCGATTTCAGCTAATAATTGTTCTGTTGTAGTTTCTTGTGATAACTCAATTTTTAAAGAATCCATGCCTACTCGACGGCAAGCATTTCCTTTCATGCGTACATAAGTTGCAGATGCGCCATCATCCCCAACCAAAATAGTCGCTAAAATTGGGGTACGACCTGTTTTAGCTTTTAAAGCTTCAACACGTACTGACAAATTTTCTTCAATTTGCTTTGCTAATGCACGACCGTCTAAAACCAATGCCACAGCACATCTCCAAGGTAGACATGAATTTAATGTGCCAATAATACATGATTATTTGGACAAATTTATTCTAGATGTTGCTTTTATGTTCATCTTATCTCAAAACAGTATTGTTTTTTTTCTAAAGGTTGCTAATATGTGCATCACCAAATGTAGGCGGGGTGGCAGAGTGGTCATGCAGCGGACTGCAACTCCGTGGACGCCGGTTCGATTCCGACCTCCGCCTCCAAATTTGGTAAAGCCCGGGTGGTGAAATAGGTAGACACAGGGGATTTAAAATCCCCCGCCCACAAAGCGTGCCGGTTCGAGTCCGGCCCCGGGCACCATTTTCTAGTATAGAAATTGGTGCAATAAAAAACCCAGCGTAAGCTGGTTTTTTTATGCCTATAAAAAAGGATGCTTATTAGCACCCCCTCTCCACTCGATCTATTTAAGCAGTTTTTTGCTTATCTTTTTCAGGTGTTAAATTCGCATCTAACACCAATTGATAGTGTCGACTTGAATCTACTTTATATTCTGCATTTTTAATTGAATCCACAAAAATCCAATCCGATTGCACTTGCGTATCATCGAGCGTAACGACCAAATAACCGCGTTGATTTAAATTACAATACGTCAATTCATCGATAAGTGTAGTAAAGGCAAATTCAAACTTTTGCAACTGATCCAAAGGAATACTTAAATATTTTTCAAGACCCGGTGAAGAAACTGAGCTTGTCGCCAGTTCAACACCGACATACTTCCTTTTTTGGCTATACAGGTAAGATGTCCATGCATTATGGGTATCGCCAGCCAAAACAATAATTTTCTTATTAAACTCTGCTAATTTATCATACACAAACTCTCGCTCAGCATAGTACCCATCCCAAGCATCGAGATTATATGGAACTAAAGTTGTGACTCGCGCTTTTTCTTGAACAGTTAAAGTTGGATCACCCTGCTCTAATCGTAATTTCAATGTGACTAATTCTGTAATTTGCGCATTCATTTTAGCTAACGCATCTGGCGAAGTTCCGCCTGAAGTAATTTGCCCCAGAGAAACCAATAACTCAGCAGGAATCCACATTTTACTCATTAAGACTTGCTGACCAATCACATTCCATGTTGCTGTAGATTGCTTTAATTTATCAACCAACCAATCTCTTTGTGTGAGTCCCATTAAAGTACGCTTTGAATCTGTTAAATCAGCCTGAAATTTTTGAGCGTCTAAACCAGAAGCTGTCATATAGTCCTTATATTCAAGCTGTTCATCTCGCGCAATAATGCGTGTATCTAGCATTGTTAGTTGTACAAGTGACCCAAAATTAAACTGACGATAAATATTTAGATGATCAGTGTTAGAAACAGGGCGAATTGGCATCCATTCAAAATAAGCCTGTAGAGCAGCTAACTTACGATCAGAAAAAGATCCTTCATTATCTTGATGGTTTTCCGCACCATCACGCCAAGTATCATTTGCTAACTCATGGTCATCCCAAATTACAATGAAAGGATGACGTTGATGAACTGCCTGCAAGTCTTTATCCTGACGATATAGCGCATAACGTTTGCGATAATCTTCTAGTTTAATAATTTCTTTATTATTATCAGATGGCAAAGTACGGCCCAATTTTTCGGCATCTTCTGTCGCATATCCATCAGCGCCATATTCATAAATGTAATCTCCCAAATGAATGACTACGTCCACATTCTGTTTTGCTATTTCACGATAAACATAGAAGTAACCCGCAGGATAGTTAGAACAAGAACATACTGCAAAGCTGACCTTATTGGTACTTACAGGCAAAGTTTTAGTTTGACCCACAGGTGAAGTTTTATTACCAAAATGGAAACGGTAATAATAAATGGTATCCGTCTGTAGACCTGTTGCATCTACTTTCACGGTGAAATCATCTGTCTTAGTCGTTTGAACCACGCCAGTCTTCAAGTTCAGCTTAAACTGGTCATCGGTAGCAATTTCCCAAGTCACATTAAGGCGCGCACTAAGATCTACCGGTGTTAAACGCGTCCATAAAATTACTTTATCCTGCAAAGGGTCGCCGCTCGCAACTCCATGTAAAAAATCTGCTTGTGCCTCCGAACTTTCTTCATCGGAACCATCATTACAACCCGAAAAAGCTACCGGCAAAGATAGCGCCCCAAAACCGAACAGACTTTTTTGAATTAATTCTCGGCGTGAAATTTTCTCTGACATAAAATTACCTAAGTTTTAAGCAATGAGTGTCTTAAAGTTAAGTAGATAAGATGAACAACTGATCTCAGTTTAATGAACAAATCATGACATAAATTGGTTAATTTATATAAACACGAACAAGAACTGATTGAAAATAAAGCAAACTCTCTGGTTTTCTCTTGCCAATCGCGCACTTGTCCTCTATTATTGCGCACATGCCCGGGTGGTGAAATAGGTAGACACAGGGGATTTAAAATCCCCCGCCCACAAAGCGTGCCGGTTCGAGTCCGGCCCCGGGCACCATTTTCAAATATTGAATTTGGTGCTACAAAGAATCCAGCGTAAGCTGGTTTTTTTATGCCTAATTAAAATGAATTGTATGATAAGAATATTATTACTTCTAGTTAGCACTCTCCCCTTAACAAAGGTTCATGCTACAGATCTTTTTTCTAGCACTGTTTATTTCAGAGATAACCATTAGTATTTTTCAGGTTACTCTATCATCAAAGATGATTATTTAGTTAAAGCATCCAAATAGATAATAGATAAATTCAAAGCATTAGAACGAAAAATAGAAACTTATTGGATCACTTTATTAATAGGCGCCAACTCTCAAGAGAATGGTGTTTTAGTTTTAAAAACTAAAGAACTAGATGAAATTCATTTAAAAGCATCTTGTCATTTATTAGATGCATTTGAAGGTATTGTGAATCGAGAGTAATCACCACTCTCGATTCATCACCAGCTCTTCCATTTCAAGGTCTAAATATCCTGCATCCTGTGCCACCATCATCATTGCTTCAGCAATATAGTCAGCAGCACTATCATCCAAGGAAGAATCTAGATCTTCGAACTGAGGTTTCATTTCATTGATTTCAATTACAGTTTGATGAGCATATCGATAAATATCCTGATCAGCTAAAGCAGGCTTCTGAACTTTTTTGGCAAATTGTTCAATTAACTGCTTGAGTTCAGCGACTAAAATATCTGGATAATACTCATCATCAAACATTGGGAGAAGTAAGTCTTCGAACATACAAAAGTTTACACAGCAGCAGAAACTTGCCGCTTATAACATATTTTCAAAACAATAACGACAATTTTCCCTGACTCAATCATCTAACCCATGAAATTAATCAATCATAGTCTGATTATAAAAGCCTATTTTTTTAAGCTTGTTTCATCGCTTTCCAAACAAGAATTGTATCATGCATGGCTTTTACATCATGTGCACGAACAATTGACGCTCCTTGCTGAATACTAAGCAAATGCCCCGTAACACTTCCTACCGCACGCTGATCTGCAGCTACGCCGTGTAAAGCTTCGCCAATAAAACGTTTACGAGAAAGACCCGATAAAATTGGATAACCCATTTCACTAAGCTTCCAAAATTCATTTAACAGTCTTAAATTTTGCTGCGCATTTTTTGCAAAACCAAATCCTGGATCAATAATAATATTCTGTTTTTTTACACCTGCAGTTAAAGCCTCTTCAACGCGCTGCTGAAGCTCTTGCATTACATCCAATGTCACATTCGTATATTGATCTAGCTGATTCATTGTGGTGGGCTCACCACGCATATGCATGATCACCACAGGGATATCCAACTCTACTGCCGTTTTTAAAGCATTTGGTCGAGTAAGCGCACGTACATCATTCCAAATATGAGCACCCGCTTCTTTTGCTACACGGATAACATCTGGCTGACTCGTATCAATTGATAGAATCACATCATGTTTAGCTAAAGCTGCAACTACAGGTACAACTCTTCTAATTTCTTCTTCTACACTTACCTCAGATGCCCCCGGACGAGTAGATTCCCCACCAATATCAATAATGGTAGCACCCTGCTCTATCATGACTAGCGCATGTGCAATAGCTTGATCCACTTGATTATGTTTTCCACCATCACTAAAAGAATCTGGCGTGACATTTAAAATACCCATAACATGAGGCTGTGATAAATCCAACTGAAGCTGCCCACATTGTAGAATTTGCTGAGGTAAAGGCATTAACTGCATGACAAGCTCCAATTTAGTATTCGGCAACATTTTAACAAGACTCTGATCAATATACTGCTGATTTCTTTTCGGCTTTGTCTGAAATACATGCATAAAAAAAGAGCCACATGACTGTGGCTCTTTTGCTTAACTCATTTAGTTCATTGCTGGTAATGGTGGTGGTGTAGATGGACCATCTTTTGGTGGTTCAAATGCAGCCACTGGATTTTCAGCAACATACACCTTAGGTGGTTGCGGTTCACGGCCTTCCATAATGTCACGAATTTGATCACGATCAATGGTTTCCCATTCCATCAAAGCTTTTACCATTGCATGGGCAATATCTTTATTACCTTCTAAGATATTACGTGCAACTTTATATTGCTCATCAAGAATACGACGCACTTCTTCATCAACTAACTGTTGAGTTGCTTCAGAAATCGTACGGCTTCCTACATTTCCAAAGAAACCATTTTGGTTTTCATCTTCGTAAACCATTACGCCCATTTTGTCAGACATACCGTACTTAGTAACCATTGCACGCGCCATTTTAGTAGCTCGCTCAAAGTCGTTTGAAGCACCAGTAGATTGCTGTTGGATAAACACTTCCTCAGCAATACGACCACCAAACAAAATCGCAATTTCATTTAGCATCTTGTCTTTATAATGGCTAATCTGGTCTTGTTCAGGTAACTGCCAAGTTACACCCAAAGCCCAACCACGTGGCATGATCGTTACTTTATGAACAGGATCTGTACCAGGCAAAATCTCTGCAACAATTGCATGACCAGCTTCATGATAAGCAGTTGCACGACGCTCTTCTTCACGTAGAACCATCGACTTACGCTCTGGACCCATGTAGATTTTGTCTTTTGCATCTTCAAAGTCATGCATGTCGACCGTATTCTTATTACGGCGTGCAGCAAATAATGCAGCTTCGTTAACAAGGTTAGCCAACTGTGCACCAGAGAAACCTGGCGTACCACGTGCTAACACTTTCATGTCCACACCTGTAACTGAAGGTAATTTTTTCAAATGTACATTCAGAATTTGCTCACGACCACGAATATCCGGTAAACCAACCATTACTTGACGGTCAAAACGACCTGGACGTAATAATGCTTTATCAAGCACATCAACACGGTTAGTTGCAGCAATAACGATTACGCCTTCATTACCTTCAAAACCATCCATTTCCACAAGCATCTGGTTTAAGGTTTGTTCACGCTCATCATGACCACCACCTGTACCCGAACCACGGTGACGACCAACAGCATCAATCTCATCGATAAAGATGATACATGGCGCGTGACGTTTCGCTTGCTCAAACATATCACGGACACGGGACGCACCCACACCCACGAACATTTCTACAAAGTCAGAACCTGAAATGCTGAAGAAAGGAACTTTCGCTTCACCAGCAATTGCTTTAGCTAATAATGTTTTACCAGTACCCGGAGGACCAACCATAAGTACGCCACGAGGAATAGTCGCGCCCAAACGTTTGAATTTTGCAGGGTCTTTTAAGAAATCAACAATTTCAACAACTTCTTGTTTTGCTTCATCACAGCCGGCGACGTCAGAAAAATTGACTTTGATTTGGTCTTCAGAAAGCATTTTTGCCTTCGATTTACCAAAACTCATCGGTCCATTCTTTCCGCCTGCACCACCACCCATGTTACGCATAAAGAACATGAATAACAAAATGATTAACAGTACAGGGAAACTAGCAATGAGAAGTTGCATCAAAATGCCTTGACGTTGTGGAGCTGTTCCCTCAACAACAACATTTTGTTTATTTAAGCTTGGCATAAGCTCAGTGTCTTCAACTTGCGGACGAACAGTTTCAAACTGTGATCCGTTAGTTTTTTCACCATTAATATTTAAACCGTCAATTGTGACTTGCTTAATTTGGCCACTATTCACCGCTGCAACGAAATCTGAATATTTCATCGCAGTAGGCTTGTTGCGGTCACTGATATTACTGAAAATTAAAATCAGAACACCAAGTATTATTAGCCACAATACGGCATTCTTGAAGTAATCGCTCAAAGCTTTATTCCCATATCGATCTAATTTGATCATGCCCAATCTTGGCCGATCGTCATAAAAGCAGCAACTGTATTGCTTGCGGATAACCTAAAAGTACAAAATGCACAATTTTTAGGAGCTTGGCAAGTAAACTTTATTGCAATGCTTTCTTACGCCCTTGTCCAACCAAAAAAACTTCTTTAGATCGTGCACGAGAAGCTGCTGGTTTTACTGTTTTTAACACATCAAAACTATCAACTACTTGTTTACGAAACTCATCAAATCCTGCACCTTGGAACACTTTAACCACAAGTTGTCCATTAGGACCAAGAACCTTTTGAGCAAAATCTAAAGCCAGTTCACATAAGTAAATCTGTCTAGGTTGATCAACAGCCCTATTACCAGATGTATTGGGGGCCATATCAGAAATTACAATGTCTACTTGTCGCCCATTTAAAATATTTAACAATTTTTCAAATACATCTTCTTCTCTAAAGTCGCCTTGTAAGAAAGTGACATCAGGCAAAGCATCCATAGGCAAAATATCGGAAGCAATCACTAAACCTTTGCTACCAACAAGTTTCCCTGCGATTTGAGACCAACTACCAGGAGCCGCACCCAAATCTACTACCGTCATGCCTGGCTTGATCAGCTTATATTTTTCTTGAATTTCAAGAAGTTTATAGGCCGCTCGAGCACGATACCCTTCCTTTTGAGCTTTTTTAACAAAAGGATCGTCTAGATGTTCTCTCATCCACGCACGACTACTTTTCGACAATTTCTGGTTTGTAATGCGTGTTGCCATAACTCACTAAATATCAAAAAAACTTCTGATCGTTCATTGTACGTGAAAATTACTCTCATTACAGTACGGATGTAGCGTAATCTCACTAAGTTTTACAGTTTTTTTCCAATAATGTTGATCGATTATTTATACAGTTTTTCGTACATCTGGATTTAAGTTTTTTGCTATACTAAGCCGTTTTTAAAATCAGGTATTTTTAATGGCCGCTTTATCTATCCATGAACGTAAACGTTTACGTCAAATTGGTCATGTGCTTAATCCAGTTGTCATGATTGGTGGACAAGGCTTAACAGACGCAGTAATCGAAGAAACGCTTCGTGCTTTAAACGACCATGAGCTTATTAAAGTTAAGATTGCTGGTGAAGACCGTGAAGCGCGTACTGCAACAATTGAAGCAATTGTAGAAGCAACTGGTGCAGAAGCTGTGCAAAAAATTGGTAAAATTGTTTTGCTTTACAAAAAAGCAGCTAAACAAAACCAGCATTTGTCTAATCTTGTTCGTCACGCTCACTTAGCAAACTAATTTAATTTGACAAACTATGGCAAGTTACGAACTTTCAGCTTTTGATCGTTTTCATGCTGTTTCCGTTGTTGGCGCAATTGAACAGCAAGCACCCTATACTTTAAATATCGGTTTTTGGATTCGTGATCCAAATCAACTTATTATATGGCCTCAAGAAGTCGCGGCTCATCCTCGTCAAGATTTTTTGTGGGAAGAAACTTGTTTCGAAATTTTTGTTGGCGTGCATGATGAAGATTATTATCGGGAGATTAATCTTTCCCCTTCTCAAGCATGGCAGTCATATCAGTTTGAAGAATACCGCTATCCAGAAAGTATACCTCCCCTTGCTGCTTACGATATTGAACTGAATCATCTCAAGCGTACTCACTATGGCTTAAATGTTAGTCTCGATTTAGGGCAATTTATGCAACAGCATCGCTTGAAATGGGCAAACCTTTATTTAGGTTTAACTACAGTTTTAAAAACCAAAGAAGGTATGCAGTACTATGCAATGCAGCATAGTGGAAAAAGTGCAGATTTCCATAATAAACGTGACTGGTTACATCAGTTCTAAAAATAAAAAAGCGAGAAATTAATTCTCGCTTTTTTATAGCTAGACCAAAGCAGTGATCATTAATTGTCTCGTGCTTTATTCCAAGCTTCAACTGCATTATTTTTAGTACGTTTAATACTTTCACTTAGAGAATCTTTGTGTTTCAAAGAAATCTGGCTAATATCACCTTTAAGCTCTTTGCTCACTTTTGTTAAATCTTCAATAAGCGCATTAATTTCTGCTTTCAAAGCATTTTTAAGATCAGATAACCCTTCTTGCGAAGTACTAAACTGAGCCTTAATCACATCAAGACGTTGTAAAATATCTTGTTTAATTTGGACAAATTGATTTTGAATATTTTTATTTAACTCGTGAGTTTCAGCTTCAATTTTCTCTTGAGCCTCACTTAAAACTTCTTGGACTTGTTCTTGAGTTTCAGCAATCGCCTCTTTTACCTGAGCTTTTGCTTCAGTAGCAACTTCTTTAACTTGCTCAGTTTTTTCAGCAACAGTTTCTTTTACCTGTGCAGTTTTAGCGGTTACTGTTTTTTTAGCCTTAGTTGTAGTTGCAGCTATGGTTTCTTTCACTTCATTGACCTCAGCTTTGACTGATTCAACTACTGCTTGAGTTTTTTCACTCACTTCTTTTGAAACTTCATTATTGCTCATACTATTTCCTCATATTGTTTATTTTTTAACTAGCAATACAATAAATCCAGTTCAAAGAATTCTCCTTGCAAATTGTTAGACAATTTATCAAAAGTATCTGATTCAGATGAGTGGATAATTTTTTTATAAAAAGCAAGCAATGAATTATATTTTTTAGCAGAAAATAAATAGACTTTTAGGGGTTCCATGCGTATAATGCGCTGTTAAGTTACAAGCGGGCAGACCGATAGGGAGGGCATGTTTTATCCAAACATCGCCGATCTTTTTTGGGTCTACTCGCTTTTTTACAGCCGAAATTCAGGAGCTTTGGTTTGAGCATCCCCGCCATTTTAGCCCTCGCAGATGGAACGATCTTTAAAGGAACGTCAATCGGCGCAACGGGAAGTACGACTGGAGAAGTCGTTTTTAACACAGCCATGACTGGCTATCAAGAAATTTTGACTGACCCAAGTTATGCACAACAAATTGTGACATTAACTTACCCTCATATTGGTAACACTGGTTGTAACGCGGAAGACGTTGAATCTGGTCGTATCCATAAAGTATGGGCGAATGGTTTAATTATTCGTGACCTTCCTCTACTACACAGTAACTTCCGTGCTGAGCAGTCGCTGAGCGAATATCTGCAAGAACACAATGTTGTTGCAATCGCAGATATTGATACGCGTAAATTAACACGTATTTTACGTCAGACTGGTGCACAAAACGGATGCATCCTTGCTGGTGAAAATATTACTGAAGAAGAAGCAATTGCAAAAGCTCGTGCTTTTGGTGGCTTAAATGGCTTAGACCTTGCAAAAGAATGTTGTGATCCAACTGGTTTTGAATGGTCTGAAGGTTCATGGACTCTAGGTCAAGGCTTCTCTCAACCTGAATTAAAATATCATGTAGTTGCATACGATTACGGTGTCAAAACCAACATCTTACGTATGCTTGCAGACCGCGGTTGCAAATTAACCGTTGTACCTGCAGAAACTCCGGCTGAAAAAGTATTGGCACTTAATCCGGATGGCGTATTCCTTTCAAATGGTCCTGGCGATCCAGCTGCTTGTGATTACGCAATCGAAGCTGTAAAAACTATTGTTGAAACCACAACATTACCTGTATTTGGTATTTGCTTAGGCCACCAAATCTTGGCACTCGCTTCTGGTGCAAAAACTGTAAAAATGAACCATGGTCACCACGGTGCTAACCATCCTGTACAAAATCTTGAAGATGGTACAGTGATGATTACTTCACAGAACCATGGTTTCGCTGTAGATGCAGAAACTTTACCGGCTAACTTAAAAGCAACGCATAAATCATTGTTCGATGGCACCTTACAAGGTATCCACCGCACAGACAAACCAGCTTTCAGCTTCCAAGGTCACCCTGAAGCAAGTCCTGGTCCACATGATTGTGCACCTTTGTTCGATCATTTCATCGAACTTATCGAAGCATCTAAACAGTAATTACGGAGCGAATAATGCCTAAACGTACGGATATTAAAAGCATCTTAATTATTGGTGCTGGCCCGATTGTGATTGGACAGGCATGTGAGTTTGACTACTCAGGTGCTCAAGCATGTAAAGCTCTTCGTGAAGAAGGCTATCGTGTTATTTTGGTTAACTCTAACCCAGCGACCATCATGACAGATCCTTCAATGGCTGATGCAACTTATATTGAGCCGATTACTTGGCAAACAGTTGCACAGATTATTGAAAAAGAACGTCCAGATGCAGTATTACCAACGATGGGTGGTCAAACTGCATTGAACTGTGCTCTTGCGCTTGATGAGCATGGCGTTCTTGAAAAATATAATGTTGAATTAATTGGCGCAAGCAAAGAAGCGATTGAGAAAGCCGAAGATCGTAAACTCTTCGATATCGCTATGCGTAAAATTGGATTGGAATGTCCAAAAGCTGCCATTGCTGAAACAATGGAAGAAGCTTTAGCAATCCAGTCACGCTTTGGTTTCCCAGTAATTATCCGTCCATCATTTACAATGGGTGGTTCGGGCGGTGGTATTGCATATAACCGCGAAGAATTCCTTGAAATTTGTGAACGTGGTTTTGACCTCTCTCCTACTCACCAGTTATTGATTGATGAATCTTTAATTGGCTGGAAAGAATACGAAATGGAAGTTGTTCGTGACAAAAACGACAACTGTATTATCGTATGTGCGATCGAAAACTTTGACCCAATGGGCGTTCACACGGGTGACTCAATTACCGTTGCTCCTGCTCAGACATTAACAGACAAAGAATATCAATTGATGCGTAATGCTTCGGTTGCAGTTCTTCGTGAAATTGGTGTTGAAACAGGTGGTTCTAACGTTCAGTTCGGTATTAACCCGAAAGATGGACGTATGGTTGTTATTGAGATGAACCCACGTGTATCACGTTCATCTGCTCTTGCTTCTAAAGCAACAGGTTTCCCAATCGCAAAAATCGCAGCAAAACTTGCTGTTGGTTATACCCTTGATGAATTGAAAAATGACATCACTGGTGGCGTGACTCCTGCAAGCTTCGAACCATCGATTGACTATGTTGTAACGAAGATTCCTCGTTTTAACTTCGAGAAATTCCCACAAGCAGAACCAGTTCTTACCACTCAGATGAAATCTGTTGGTGAAGTCATGGCAATTGGCCGTAACTTCCAAGAATCTGTACAAAAAGCATTACGTGGTCTTGAAGTTGGTGTAAGCGGTTTTGATGAAAAAATCGAAGCTGGCGCAACAAATGCAAAAGAAACCATTTTAAAAGAGCTTAAAGTTCCAGGCCCTGAGCGTATCTGGTATGTAGCAGATGCTTTCCGTCATGGTTTCTCTTTAGATGAAGTGTTTGAAGCAACCAAAATTGACCGTTGGTTCCTCATTCAAATTCAAGACATCGTTAAAACTGAAGCTGAAGTAAAAGCTTTAGGTTTTGGTGACTTAAACGCTGACAATATCCGTGCTTTCAAACGCAAAGGTTTGTCTGACCTTCGTATTGCGCACCTCATGGGTATTTCACAAAAGCAATTCCGTAAACAACGTTGGAACTTGGGTGTTTATCCAGTTTACAAACGTGTTGATACATGTGCTGCCGAGTTTGAATCTGGTACTGCATACATGTATTCAACTTACGATGAAGAATGTGAAGCAAATCCATCAAATCGTGACAAGATCATGGTCATTGGTGGTGGTCCAAACCGTATTGGTCAAGGTATCGAATTTGACTACTGCTGTGTACACGCTGCATTAGCTATGCGTGAAGATGGTTATGAAACAATCATGGTTAACTGTAACCCTGAAACTGTTTCTACTGACTACGACACATCAGATCGTTTGTACTTCGAACCTGTAACACTTGAAGATGTACTTGAAATCGTACGTACAGAGAAGCCAAAAGGCGTGATCGTACAGTACGGTGGTCAAACACCTCTTAAATTGGCACGTGCTTTAGAAGAAGCTGGTACACCAATTATTGGTACATCACCAGATGCAATTGACCGTGCAGAAGACCGTGAACGTTTCCAGCAAATGATCCAACGTTTACAGCTTCGTCAACCAAACAACAGCATTGTAAAATCTGCTGAAGAAGGTATCTCTGAAGCTGCGAAAGTAGGTTATCCGTTAGTTGTTCGTCCATCTTATGTATTAGGTGGTCGTGCGATGGAAATCGTATACAACGAAGAAGAACTTAAACGTTACCTTCGTGAAGCAGTTCAGGCATCTAACGAAGCCCCTGTTCTTCTTGACCGTTTCCTAGATGATGCAACTGAAGTTGATGTTGACTGTGTATCTGACGGTAAAGATGTTGTGATCGGCGGTATCATGCAGCACATCGAACAAGCAGGTATTCACTCAGGTGACTCAGCATGTTCAATTCCTCCTTATTCTTTATCTAAAGAAATTCAGGATGAAATGCGTCGTCAAACTGTTGCGATGGCAAAAGAACTTGGTGTGGTTGGTTTAATGAACGTTCAGTTCGCAGTTAAAGGCGATGATGTTTACGTTCTTGAAGTTAACCCACGTGCTTCACGTACAGTTCCATTCGTATCGAAATGTATTGGTGATTCTTTAGCAAAAGTAGCTGCACGTTGTATGGCTGGTCAATCTCTTGAATCTCAAGGGTTTACTAAAGAAATCATTCCAACACACTTTGCTGTGAAAGAAGCTGTTTTCCCATTCGCTAAATTCCAAGGCGTAGACCCAATGCTTGGACCTGAGATGAAGTCTACAGGTGAAGTAATGGGCGTTGGTAAAACATTTGGTGAAGCATTCTATAAAGCTGTTTTAGGCTCAAATGATCGCTTACCAGGTTTACCAACTGAAGGCGAAGTCAAACATGCTTTCTTATCTGTACGTGAATCTGACAAGAAATATATTGCAGATATCGCTAAGAAATTAGCTGCATATGGCTTCAAGCTTATTGCAACAGGTGGTACATACCAAGTGCTTAAAGAAGCAGGTTTAGAATGTGAATCTGTGAATAAAGTGACTGAAGGTCGTCCACATATTGTTGACCGCTTGAAAAATGGTGAAATACACCTTATTGTCAATACCACTGAAGGTAAACAAGCTCAATATGACTCTGCAATGATTCGTCGTGCTGCCCTACAAGGCAAAGTGTATTACACAACGACTATCAATGGTGCAGAAGCTGTTTGCCAAGCTTTTGATGTGAAATTGCCAATGGATGTATACCGCTTGCAAGATTTAACTGTAGGTTAATTTGTTACCGATAAGTCCCGTCACCTTATCGGTGGCGGGATTTTTTCATTTTTTTTAACTGTGTTTTCTCAAATTAAGAGGGACCAAAATGCAACGCTATCCAATGACCCCTGAAGGTAAAATTGCCTTAGAGAAAGAATTACAACATTTAAAATCTGTTGAACGTCCACGTATTATTCAAGCTATTGCAGAAGCACGTGAACATGGCGACTTAAAGGAAAATGCTGAATATCATGCTGCACGTGAACAGCAAGGTTTCTGTGAAGGCCGTATTCAGGATATCGAAGGTAAATTAGGCGCTGCTCAAGAAATTGATGTTAAAACACTTGAGCAAAATGGCCGTGTTGTTTTTGGTGTAACAGTAACAATTGAAAATCTTGATACTGAAGAACGTAAAACTTATAAAATTGTTGGCGATGACGAAGCAGATTTTAAAATTAATAAAATCTCGGTGAACTCACCAATCGCACGTGGTCTTTTGAGTAAGAGTGAAGGCGATGAAGTAAAAATCGTGACTCCTCAAGGCGAAGTCGAATATGAAATCGTAAGTGTAGAATATCTCTAAGATAATGCACAACTAGCCCCTCTTTATGAGGGGTTTTTATTCAATATCATTGATATATTTTTGGGAAATCACACATGGATAACTCTTTAATTAACACACCAGTTCGTCATTGGTGTGAGTTTGAATTTATCCATAAAACTGTTAAAAACCCGAATATCCATATTAAAGGTAATTACTCATATTATTCAGCCTATTGGGATCAAGGTTTTGAACGTTGTGTCGTGCGTTACTTACATGATAAAGCCTCGACACCTGATAAACCAATTGATCAACTTCATATTGGCAATTTTGTTTGCTTTGGCGCTGAATGCGTCATTATGATGGGTGGCAACCAACTTCATAGACCAGACTGGATTTCAACTTTCCCTTTTGATACCCGTAGTTTTTTAGCAGCTGGTGATACTGTAATTGCAGATGGATGCTGGATTGGTAGTCGTGCAATGATTATGCAAGGGGTCAAACTTGGTGAAGGTGCAGTGGTTGCAACCGGAGCTGTGGTTACTAAAGATGTTCCACCCTATGCAATTGTAGGTGGCGTGCCTGCGAAAATTATTAAATATCGTTTTCCACAAGAACAAATCGATAAACTGCTTGCTTTAAAACTCTATGATTTGGATGAGAAGCAAATTTTGAAAATACGCGAATATTTACAAACTGAAGATATAGATGCTTTATCTAGACATATAGAAAATTTGCGGAATCTATAAAAATATATCTACAAAAATTTGTTGGTATAAACTCACAAATGATTACGTGCTTGAATTTAAATCGTCAAAAAATAAGTATAAAGTATTGAATATATAAGCATCATTACAATAAGGAAAACACTCATGTTATATCAACATATTCTTGTACCAATTGACGGTTCTGAAACTTCTTTAATTGCCATGAAAGAGGCAATCAAACTGGGAAAAGCGTTAAATAGCAAAATTACGGTTGTGCAAGTTATGGCTCTTGATCCGTTTATTGCTGACGCCTATGTAAAAACTGGTCAAACGAATGATTTAATTGAACGGACAAGAACCTATTTACTCGATATTTTAGAACACGCAAAACAAGAATTTGCCGATGAAGGCATTACTGTCGAAACCAAACTACTTGAAGGTTTTGTTGTACATGAAGAGATTATTCAGGCTGCTCAAGACTTAAATGCAGATCTGATTGTTATGGGTTCTCATGGCCGTACAGGGGTCCGAAAACTTGTACTTGGTAGTGTTGCACAAAAGGTCTTAGGTGAAAGTCATATTCCTGTTTTAATTGTTCGATAATTTCAATATTGCCTATTTTGTTAATTTTAATAATTTAGGCAATGATTTTAAAAATAGCATTTCTAGGGTCGTTAAGGCTGCCAAGCAAATTGCTTTAAGTTTACTTTACCATTTAACAAATAGACTCCTTCAGCTTCTAGCTTTAACTGCTGAACATTTTCACCTTTGTCATTAAATTTGCTTAGGCTAATTTTGCCTTGAGAATTAATAACCCGATACCAAGGGACTTGATGATCTGCTTCAAGATGTTTCAAAACATAGCCAACTAATCTCGCATGTTTAGGTAACCCTGCCATACGAGCCACTTGCCCATAAGTTGCGACTTTTCCGTAAGGAATCAAAGCAATGACTTCTAAAATATGCCGATGTAGTTCATACTGAGTTGTCAAAATGGACTCCATAAAAATTGACATAATTCATATCATATAAAAATTTTTGACTAAAACTAAATGCAATCCAAGGTGGGCTTGAGGGAAATCTGCATGAAAAAAATATTATTGGTGGTTACTGGGACTTTACTTTGCGCTTCTTGTACTACTCGCCCTCCTATTCCTTCAGGAGAAGTACCTAAAGTATCAATAGATGGCCGCCCTATCGTTCCTGTCACATTCGTTTTTACCACTAATTCTCCAGAAGCTACAAAGTTTGATAATTACCAACAGATGCGTAAAGAAATCAAAATATTAAATAAATATTATGTAGATGATAAAAATAATAAGATTTTTAAATTCAAATTACACCGTTATATCCCTTACGAAGAGTTTTCAAAATTACATTGCGATTTAAAACAGCAGATCAATCAACCCTACCCGATCTCTACTGAAACTATTCCTGCCAGTGTAAATACCTGTTTTCCTAAAAGAACTGCCAGCAAGGAAGTCATCGTTTTTATTTATGATGCCTATTCGACTAAATGGAAATTTGAAGATGTAACAAGTAGAGCATTTCGTAATAATGGTAAACCTTTTGTTTTATTAGATTGGAACCGACTCAATTATAATATTCAGGCTGGCAGCGTACACGAAATGGGGCATGTGTTTGGTCTAAAACATGTCTGTGCGCCTAATGCCACAAAACGCACACCAACCAACATCATGGCGAGTGCTGAATGTAAACGTGGTAGCGGTGGACTTAGAAATTTAGGTTTTACATCGGTCCAACTTCAAACAATTTTAGAAAATTACCAACGTTATCCATAAAAATTTTAA
Organism: Acinetobacter sp. V89_4; assembly: GCF_029967875.1. Taxonomy (NCBI): domain Bacteria; kingdom Pseudomonadati; phylum Pseudomonadota; class Gammaproteobacteria; order Moraxellales; family Moraxellaceae; genus Acinetobacter; species Acinetobacter sp. V89_4. Next base: position 6,582 of record NZ_JASCAI010000029.1, on the reverse strand, counting down.
AAACTCATTTCGATGAAAAAACCTAAATCATCTTGTGCCGCATAATAATTTTCAGGGGGCAGTAATGAAGTCATATAACTGCTGGCCTCTGAATAGTCGTCCTCATTGACTGGATACGGCTGCCAAAATGTTTTCAAATTATTGGTATAGATTGGATATAAACGCAGTCGATCTTTTGACAAATCTAGCCGGGCAATACATCCATACGGCAAAGCATTTTGCTCTGTATATTCACCATTGCTATTAAAAACCGCATTGCCAATACCAAATACCACAGGCTTTTGATTAATCACTTTAATTGGTTGGATGGTATGAGCTCCATGACCGATAACGAGGTCCGCACCAGCTTGAGTCAGAATATCAGCAAGCTTGCTCTGCTCTTTTGTAATTGGCTTAAAATCGATACCCCAATGAGAAATAACAATAACTTTATGCTCAGGGTTAGTCTGCTTATAACGACCTATTTGTTCAAGCAAAACCCCATTTAGACATGCAACTCCACTCTTAGGACCTAAGGCATAAAAATCATAATCTAGATAGGCAGTGTCTCTGTGCCAATAGCCGTTAAAAATAGTGTAATGCTTGTTATTAAAAGTGATTTCAAAGTAGTTATGGGCTTCTTTTTGATTTGTGCCTGCACCGATATAAGAAATATTGGCCTGATCAAATTGTTGTAATGTATAAGCTAACCCAGGATCACCATAGTCTTTTAAATGGTTATTTGCCAATACCACATGGTTAAGGTGAATATTTTTGAACGCTGCTAATGTTTGTTCGGCATCAGCTTTAAGAATAAATGGTTTTTTATGTACTAAAGGAGATTTGGTTTCTAAAGCAAAGACAGCTTCAAAGTTAGCAATATTTAGGTCATGTTCCCCTAAAAAGGCTTTTATTTTATCAAATGGATAGTCATACCCATATTGCTGCAGAGCATCCATTTGTCCTCTCGCCTTACGCTTTTCAGTGTAGATTTCCCCGAAATAAGTATCCCCCAAAATGTTAATAATGCCGCTTGGGGTGGAGCAACTTTTAGGTCTTACAGTCAGTGCTTGAAAACAGTGATAATAAGGAATTAAGTGCTCAGCACGATGAATATCATCTAAAAAAGAAAAGAAACCGATAGTCTGGTTTTCCTCAAAGAATGTCAGATAAATTTTTCTAAATGAATTTGTAAGAGATAAAACCTCTACTACATTCTGTGCCATTAATAGAGTCTGTGGTAGATAAGACTTTCCTTTAAAATTCAGCTCTTTTATAAAGAATAGTTTTCTGATTTCAGCTGGATGGCTATAAATATTTTTAACTAATAAAAACAAATGTTTTAACTGGTTTTGTGTACTTCCTTTTTTCAAATTTAAATTATAGGTAGCAGCTCTTTTTGACAAAATTAAGTAGGCTTGCTCATGTGTACCGCAGAGCATATTGCTTAAAGCATCTTTCACATCTGATGCTTGGGTGAAAATTAGCAACTGCAATAGTTCAATGAAGTTGTAATGTTCCGAGGGTTTTAAGCCTAGATTTTGCTGACCTAATTGCTCAGATAGATGTTCAGGGACAACATAGTCATCTTGAGCTTGTACACTTTTTTGCTGAAATTGCTCTAATGCGTAGTCGATTAGCAGTAGCGTTGAAATATCATCGTCAAATTCGAATTGCCATAAAGCTTCATCGAAACTTGTCGTATCGATATGCGCTAATAACTTGATTTCAACAGGCTGATATTTCATGGCTCATCACCTTTGTAATCTTTAACGTAAGCAATGTAACCCGATAAGTTGTGTTCTTGATCATCAATCCGTACTCGAAAACGATCATGGCGAATATAAAACGCATGTAAAATTTTATCTGGCCGAGCCATATACATCGCCATTTCCGCATAAAAAAATCCTGTAGTTTGGAAATCAGCTCTAAACTCAATTAGCTTTTGAAGCTCAGACATATAAGCCTGCTCAAAAAGTGCTGTCCGCCCCTGCTCTTTTAAACGGTTCACCATTTTATAAGCAGCCATTAGCATTTCTAATAAAGTTGCATATGTTGTTTTTCGATTTTTAATAAAGATAAAATGTTTTAAATAATTATTTAAACCAAAAATAAAATATTTATCTTCAGGGCATATTTTAGTGAGCTCATTTGTACAATAACTTAACCAATGATCATGGTATTTTTCATATCTCTTTTCAATAAAACACTCAAACATTAATTTAACGGTTTCTAATAATCTAGAATCTTCGTTAGTTTGATATAAACGTAATAATGCTAAAGCAGCTTCACCATCATAATAAATAATTCTAAATTTCTCTTTTAAATCATAATCTGGATAATTTAATACATGAGTTGTTGAGCCATTTGAATCGACTAATTTTAAAATACCATTTGCTAGTTTTTCTGCATATTTTTGATAATCCGCTTTTTGAGTAATTTCTTGATATTTAGTTAACATTAAAATAGCGGCCGCATTGGCGCCTAATTTGATTTCGAACTCCCCTTCTTTACCATCAATCATAAAGGCTGTTTCTGAGTCTTTTTCTTTATAAAAGTTGGTCAGTGCATAGTGAATGGCAGCATGTATTTTGGGCCAATATTCTAGCTTGTTCTGCACTTCAAAAGTTTCTAGTAAGGCATATACCGAGGTACAGTGACGTACCGTATTGTAGTTACGAATATCCCGATCATAGGCAGAAAAATAACCATAAATAAATTTGCCATTTTCTTGAATCTGGTCATGAAGAAACGCCGAATTTTGCTCAATTATATGCTGAAAATGCTGTTTTTTATTGCTTGAAATTCCTCTAATTCCATTTACATCATAACCACTCGCTAAGTTAATAAATTCCTCATTTTCATAAAATGCTGCGTAGGTATCAAAAGTCCAAATGTCTTGCAACTCTTGTAATTTAATCTGTGGTTTTGGAGCGTTATATTTTTGCTTAATTGCATAATTTAGGTTTGTTTCATCAAAAAAGTTTGGTTTGTCGTAGCTCAAGCCTCGAATGATTGCTTTTCCATAAATCTCTTGCTCAAGAAAAGCCACTGAACAGTGTTCATCAAAACCAATCCCTTTACGGTAGTGGTTGTTGTGAAATTGATGGTGAACCTGCTGTGCTACTTCCTTCCAAGCTTGTCTTGTTAAGTTATATGCCACATCAATTTTTATATAATCAGCAAGTGGTTCATGTGCAAACTGGTTATTAATAAAATCTAATAATTGTTTTTTAGCCTGCTCTAAATTTGTTTTCTCACTTTGCCAGACACTACATCTTTGGTCTTTAGAGCCATAAGATAAAAATAAAATAATATCCTGTTTAAGACTCGGAACGTGCTGAATAACTTGTTCTAACCAAAGGTTCATTTGTCTTTGGAATTTTAAAAATGCCGTCACTCGAATTTAGTCCCTATTCGTTAATTTTTGTTCTATAAAATTTTCAATACATCATAGCACGGACAAACTAAAAGCTAGATTAACGTATTGTTTAAACATAAAAAAAGAGCCCGAAGGCTCTTTTTTTATTTGGTTAATTATCTATTAATAGATAATTTGACCATTAGCAAGCAACTCTGCCTCACTAGTCGTAACACCTTGTAAAACCAACAGATTCGTAAAGTTATTTGTAGGTAGAATCACCCCAGTTAATCCATCACGGTCAATCTGAATTGTTGTATTACCACCACTTACAACGACATTGAGATATTGTCCAATAGTAGCATCTGTTTGAGCTCCATCGAGTAATCCTCTGATATCAATCAAATCAGCTTGCTGATCTGTAGCAACATTACCCACATGGAAGTTAGTCCAAGTATCTACACCATTACCACCTGTATTACCACCATTACCTATAGCAACGTTATTTAATACATGATAAATGAGAGTATCTGAACCAGCCCCAATCGTGCCAGTATCTGTATTGAACGTATCATTTCCTGATGTGCTAATTACATGAGTATTGTAATCAGAAGTAGTCAGATTAACTGTCAATGACGATAAAGACTCGGCGCCATTCGCTGCCACCAACTTATAGTTAATGGTATCGGTTGGATTCGTTAATGTTAATGATGAAGTATTGGCACGGTAATCATAGTCACCATTTGAATTGATCACAAATGTACCATTCGCAGTAGTGATAGATTGTCCAGTAGCCTCAACATATACACCAGGACTTGTTTCAACATAGAGTTTGACACCATCAGCAGTAAAGATACCACTGTCTGCAACTCCACCTATTGTGTCACCATGGACAATGTTTCCATGAATCCAGTCAGATGAATAATTGTTCAAGTGAGTTGTAGTGGTCGTTACTTGAGTATCCAATGTGGTTACACCAAGTGTAATCGCTGTCAACGTATATTGAACACGGTATGTACCTGCTTCCAAGTGTAGAACGGAATCTTGGAAAGCTACAGTCCCGAGACTAATACCACCCACGCTCGCAAGTGCTGTCGCCGAACCAGTATAAGTAGTATCAACCCATACTCCACCAACAAATTGCTGAACAACATAGCTCACTGTTGGTAATGCACTCAACAATGGTTGGTTAGCATAAGTTGCTGCTACCTGTACATCTACTAATTCTCCAGCCCCAACGGTGAAAGTATTAGAAATTACAGAAGTCGAACCAATCAAGTTGATTGTTATGTTCGGACTTGGAACATCTACAGGTGTATCAGTTGAGTTACTAAAATCAACCGTTGCAACAGCTTGGTCTGCATTGGCAACGATTTGAGTCGTACCATCCGTTCCAGGACTAGCAGTATTCCAAGTAATGCTGACATCAGGTGATCCAATTTGTATGTGCAATACCGCTGTACTAGTACCACCTGATACAGGATCAGTAATCGTGTAAGTGAAGCTATCTACTTTACCAATGTTTGCAGCATTAGCAGTTGGTGTATAGCTATATGAACCATTTGCAGAGATAGTAAGTGTTCCATAAGCTCCTATTACTGGGGTTGAAGAACCAATAGATGTTGGTATTGCACCTACTTGCTCACCCACAACAGTAGACACAACTGTTGTTCCTGTAATTGTATCTGGCACATATGAAGGACCATATATAGTTGAATCATCATCAGTAAGCACATTACCGCTCACTGTTGCTGCACTATATGTAGGTACTACTGTGTGATTATAGTCATCGCGAACCACACTCATTGTGCCTAACAATCCTACACCAACACCGGTATAGACCATAAACGCTCTATAAGAACCACTTGCCAAGTCTGTGATAGTCGCACCGAATCCATTACCACCGAGTATTCCGACGTTAATTAATCCCGTACTAGCATCACCTGCAACATTCTGCCACGAACCATCTGGTGCTTGTTTTTGTAACACTATTTTATAGTCGTTAAGCAAAGACAAACTTAGTAAAGCGCCATAGCTAATCGTTGCGTCTGAAGTATGTCCAGCAGCAATACTGAAGCTCACACTCGGGGTACCTAGAAGCGATACGTTGAGACCCTCAGTTACGCCTATCAATGCTAGATAGGTTGCAGAACCAGCATTAATACCCGTTGTAGTTAATGGAACAATATCAATTGCCACACTATCTACATTGTCATGTGCAGTAATTGTTGGCACAAGAACAAGACCAGCAAGGTTAGCGCCAGTACCCAGGTTACCTGCAAGGTCAGTATAGGTGTTATTTGCAACACTGATGCTCGGTGCTGTTGCACTGCCATCTTGAGTGAAGGTCGCTGTCCAGGTCACACCACCATCTGCTGTGGTCAAGCCAGTAAGCGTACCACCTGCCAAGGTCACATCTGTTGCATCAAAGCCAGTTACTGCTTCACTGAATGTGAAGGTTACTGTGGTGCTTTCACCTACAGACAGGTTAAGGTCAGTTGCACTGATCGCAAGCGTCGGTGCAACAATATCTGCCACTAAACCAGCCAATGCCGCACCAGTACCTAGGTTACCTGCAAGGTCAGTATAGGTGTTATTTGCAACACTGATGCTCGGTGCTGTTGCACTGCCATCTTGAGTGAAGGTCGCTGTCCAGGTCACACCACCATCTGCTGTGGTCAAGCCAGTAAGCGTACCACCTGCCAAGGTTACATCTGTTGCATCAAAGCCAGTTACTGCTTCACTGAATGTGAAGGTTACTGTGGTGCTTTCACCAAGAGCAAGATTCAGGTCTGTTGCACTGATCGCAAGCGTCGGTGCTACCACATCTGAAGTCAAGCCAGTAAGGTTAGCGCCAGTACCCAAGTTGCCAGCAAGGTCAGTATAAGTGTTATCCGCCACACTGATGCTCGGTGCTGTTGCACTGCCATCTTGAGTGAAGGTCGCTGTCCAGGTCACACCACCATCTGCTGTGGTCAAGCCAGTAAGCGTACCACCTGCCAAGGTCACATCTGTTGCATCAAAGCCAGTTACTGCTTCACTGAATGTGAAGGTTACTGTGGTGCTTTCACCAAGAGCAAGATTCAGGTCTGTTGCACTGATCGCAAGCGTCGGTGCTACCACATCTGAAGTCAAGCCAGTAAGGTTAGCGCCAGTACCTAGGTTACCTGCAAGGTCAGTATAAGTGTTATCCGCCACACTGATGCTCGGTGCTGTTGCACTGCCATCTTGAGTGAAGGTCG